>JBNMKK010000008.1:0-105600 GCA_050874325.1 Coprococcus sp.
CCCCTTCAGGGGTATTAGCAACGCGTCAAGTGCAATAGTGACTTGAACGGAGAGAAAGTCTGGAGCGCCTTGAGACGCTGTCCGGTGTTAAGGGCTTATAGCCAGCACGTCGAGCCACCCCTTTTAGGGGTGGCGGCGACTGTTTAACAGGCATTTATGAAGGTATTACGGTCAGATAACAGATCACTTTATATTTGTTAATTTGAGATGAGATGTATTATGATATATTCTATATTGGATGGGGACTATGTGCATAAAGTATCCACCATCTAAAATCTAGCGATAGGCATACAATAAATATAATAAACTAAAAGGAAAGAGAGTAGATATGCAGGATAACAGGGAGATAAGTAAAGAGATTACCAATGAGGAGGTTCAGAGGGCTGCGGGGATAATCAACAGACTTCTGGGCTACTACAACAGTAAGGTGGTGGGACAGCCTAGTCTTGGCTATTCACTACTTGTGGCTATGATGACAAATGGACATGTGCTGCTTGAGTCTGTTCCGGGACTTGCAAAGACTACAGCAGCCAGGGTTATGACGGAGGCGGTAAATGGTTCTTTTTCAAGGATACAGTGCACGCCAGATCTGATACCTAGCGATATTATCGGTACTCAGATGTACAATATGGCAACGAACACATTTGAGGATAAGATCGGTCCGGTACACTCAAATTTTGTGCTTTTGGATGAGATAAACAGATCCAGTGCAAAGACTCAGAGTGCCATGCTTGAGGCAATGCAGGAGAGAGAGGTAAGTATAGGCGGAAAGACTTACAAGCTGCCGGACGTGTTTGTGGTTATCGCAACTCAAAATCCGATAGAGTCAGAGGGAACTTACGTGCTTTCTGAGGCGCAGCTCGACAGATTCCTCCTGAAGGAGACTCTTACATATCCTGGCCCTGCTGAGGAGATGGAGATACTCAATAGAGTTGAGGCGGATGTATTTACAGATAATGCGGCGGTTGCGTCTATAGAGGATGTGCTTTATCTGCAGAGTCTCTGCAAGAGGGTGTATATAGATCCTGCCATTAAAAAGTATATTGTAGACATAGTGCAGGCATCAAGAAATACTGACAAATTTATGGATCCGAAACTTTCACAGTATGTTGCCATGGGTGCAAGTACGAGAGCAGCCATAGCGTTTATGGAGACTGCGAAAGCGGTGGCACTCATAAACGGCAGACGATACTGCGTGCCTGACGATGTAAAGGCGCTTAGATATTCAGTGCTCAGACATAGAATCATGCTGACATTTGCCGCGGTGGCGGATGATGTGAAGATTGAGAATATTATCGATGCCATCATAGGTGCAGTCAAGACTCCGTAACGACATGGTAACATTTGGCGGATATCAATATAAAATTTGCTCATACAGGGAGTAGGTATAAGATATATGAAGATGACATATGTCCCTCGAATACAGGGCAACATGAAAGGGTTAAAGACGATCTACACGACCAGGGCAACATCCAGGATCATAGATGGTTCATACAATTCCATATACAAGGGAAGAAGTATGAATTTTGACGACCTCAGGGAGTACGTTGTGGGTGATGATATAAAGGATGTGGATTGGAAGGCATCTGCGAGAAGTCAGAAGGTCTTGATAAGACAGTATATAGCTGAGAAGAAACACAATATAATGCTGGTGATGGACACCAACAGAAGGATGCTTGCAAATGCGAATGAGACCCAGGAGAAGAAGGATATAGCGCTTATGGCGGCAGGAACGCTTGCATGTATGGTGAGTGCAAATGGTGATTATGTAAGCGCAACATACTCTGATGCATCGTCTATCCAGCACTTTCCTTTTAAAACAGGGCTTATAAATGTGGAAAATATAATGGCTGCGTATGACCGGGATTCATCAATGGACAATGGATCAGAGCTGGGCACTGCGCTTGAGTTTATATCCAGAAATATAAAAAGAAAGATGATAATGCTGATCGTGACTGATCTGGAGGGAATGCATAGGCTCTCAGACAGGCTGCTCAGACAGCTCAAGGTCATGCATGACATTTTGCTGATATGCGTTGACGATGCAGATATAAAAGGCAAAAGGGTGTACGATATGACGACCGGAGCCTATCTGCCGGATTTTATCTCAGAGGATAGGAAAATAGCCGGGAACGAGAGAAAACGTAGGCAGAGGATAGCGGAGGAATGTGCGGATAAGATGAAGTCGGTGGGAATAACTTATCAGACTGTTGATTCTGCAGATGACATGGATGAAAAGATAGCCGGGCTGTTAAACAGACACAGACAGGAGAGTACGGCTGTCTACAGATAGCATATAAAGGAGATAACATATGGAGAGTTCGGTTAGCCTTCAAGATCCGTTTACATATGCGGTGTGGCCGTTGGCGGCTGCCGGTGCGGTGGTGCTTGCTGCACTGATATTCTGGGCGGTGATATTGATCCGTAAAAAGCGTGCAAATGCCCCTGAAAAGCCGGTGATCAGAGTTTTGAGTCCGGATGACAGGGAACGGATAAAGAGAAAATATATGGCGGAGTTGGATAATATAGGCTCAGATTTTGACAGTGGAAGGCTGGATATACGACATGCATATCAAAAGATGAGCATGTGCATAAGACGATTTGTAAATGAGATGACGGGCATAAAGGTTCAGAACTACACATTGCAGGATATAGGTCCATTGGGCATCCCTGCTCTTTATTCCCTTGTGGCAGAGTACTATGCGCCGGAATTTGCAAGAAGATCAGAGGGAGATGTCAAAAACTCTCTGGCGAGGACAAGGAGTATGATAGAGAGATGGATTTAAAATACAGATGGGTTATATGGCTGGGGATCGCTGTTGTTGTAGCCATGATCGTCAGCTTGTTTGTCGGGCATAGAAAGAGGAAAAGGGACTACGATGGCGGCAAGAAGATCGCAGGACCTATATACAGCAGAGATGAAGATTATTTTAAAAGAAAGGTCAACATGTACAGGGCGTGTCTTGCCATGATAATTGTTACATGTATTTTGTCTTTGATCTTTTCGTTTTTTATGATGGCAAGACCATATAAAAAAGAGCGTGTCCAGGACGAGAGATATTGTAGAGATATAATACTGTGCATCGACATATCAACATCGGTGGATTATCTGAATGAAAATCTTCTGGAGGAGCTGAAGGGTACTGTGGATCAGCTGCATGGAGAGAGATTCGGAATAGTTCTTTTCAATACAAGTCCGATACTGCTTTCCCCACTCACCGATGATTATGAGTATATCAAGGAAGAACTTGATATGATCGCTAAATGTCTTAAATACAGAAATTCCGAGAATGGTGACGATATGTTTTCAGACGGTATGAGCGATATGTATGAGTGGCTGTACTATGACAGCTATATAACATCAGGAACATTGGTTGGAAATGAAGAGAGGGGAAGTTCTCTTATAGGGGATGGACTTGCGGCAGCAGCCTGTGATTTCTCTGATAAAGACGAGGATAGAACCAAGATAGTCATATTCTCGACGGACAATGATATTCAGGGCAATCCGGTAGCCACACTGGATGAGGCTGCGTCTATATGCAAGAATAACGGGGTGACTGTGTATGGTGTTGGAACGAAGGAGATGACTGCGGAGAACAGATCATCGATGAAAAAGGCAGTTGAGAGCACGGGAGGACAGTTTTTCCTTGAGGAGGAATCAGGTACATTTGACCAGATCATAAATTCGATAGAGAAGATAAGCAAGAATCTCGTGAAGACAAAGACTATCGTTGAGGAAACTCCAAAGGTTGAGATTCCGTTTATAGCTATGCTCATAGCATTTTCAGCAATGCTGGGTATAGGTAAAGTGATAAAGTTATGATGAACAAGAATACAGGTATAAACGTATAGGAACAGGTAGAAGAAATGAGAATCAATCCAATAATACCAATCTGGCTGATGGCGATATTGTGTGTAGGTATGCTTTTTCTCAAGAGGAGAAACATGAGGGCCTACATCAGACAGATAATAGCAGTGGTCCTTATATTCCTAATAAATCTCAGGATAATGGTTCCAAGTGCAAATGTCAGCACCAATACACAGACACTTGATACTTATGTGCTATTTGTTGTGGATGACACAATAAGTATGCTCGCAAGGGACTATGATGGAGATACGGAAAGACTTACGGCAGTTAAGAAGGACTGCAGTCATATAATAGAACAGTTGGACGGTGCAAAATTTGCGGTGATAAGCTTTAACAACAATGCTAATCTGGTGGCACCCTACACGGACAATTCGGAGTATGCAAATGATGTGATAGATTCCTTATATCCCCTTGATTCATTGTATGCAAGGGGCACTTCCATGAATGTGTGTATCGATGTCATGACAGATACATTGAAAAGGGCAAGGGAGAAAGCTGATGGAAGTGTGGTTGTGTTCTTTATAAGTGATGGAGAGATCACCAATGGAGACAAGCTTGAATCATTCAAATCGGCTGCCAAATATGTGGATGGAGGAGCTGTTCTTGGATATGGAACAAAGGACGGCGGCAATATGTATGTAAAGTCGTATTACACCGATCAGGAGGAATTGCTTGAGGATACATCAGGATACCCTAGAAAACCGGCTGTATCCAAAATTGATGAGAAAAACCTAAAGAGTATAGCTGATGACTTGGGAATCTCATATATAAATATGAATGATTCAACAAATGTAGATCCCGTGATAAAAAAGATACAGAGGGAGGCCACAGGTGATAGCAAGACCGGAAAAGTGAAGGGATTCGTTGATATATATTATATATTTGTGGCAATGCTTGCAGTCTTGTTGGTACTTGATTTTGTGGACATCAGAAGAAAAACTAGAGAGTTTTCACAGCGAAAGGAATAGAGATACAGAGATGATCAAAAAAATAGTTACAGGACTTGGCATAGCGGGCTTTATTTGTCTGGTGCTGTTGTCGGTCAATTATATATGTAACAGACAGGTTATAAGTAACTATGACAAAGGAATATATGAGAACAGTGATGTGAACGAGATACTCGGATTTACGCAGCCTTATGTATATCATTATAATCAGGGAAATATCTATTATAATAATGGGGATTATGAGGGCGCGGAGGAGGAGTACAGATCTGCACTTAAACGTCATCCGGGAGGAGACCGCGACTGTATGACCAGGATAAATCTGGCATTGTCGATAGTAAAGCAGGTAGATGTTGAAAATATCACAGAGGATAATCTTGATGATACGTTGAAACTTCTTGATGATGCCCGGGATATACTTGTGGAAAATGGTTGTGCACACAGGGATGACGAAGATGGGCATAATAAGGACGCCCAGACTTTAAAAGATGAGATAGATGCTTTTGAGGAACAGCTGAAACAGACAGTCTCAGACCAGCAGAAAAATGGTGGATCAGGTAAAAAGGATCAGCCGGATACAAGCAAGGATGATGATGGGAAGGATGAAAGCGGAGTCTCAGATGATGAGAAGAAGATAAAGGAAAAACTTCAGGAGATCCAGGGCGACAGCCTTAAACAGAGAAACAGTGAGATGGATACTTACGAGACGTACAAAGATGGGTATAGTTTTTATGACGGGCAGACGTGGTGATGCTTAACTGTAATTAAATATAAATATATAACTTGCGAATTGGTATTCATCGGGGTATAATACTGCTAGTTATGGGCATTTATGGCTTGTGGACAATATAAGGAGAAAGAAAAAAGCGATGATTAATGAGGAAAAAGTCATATTGATGACGAAGATCGCCATGTATAAGGAATCCCTTGGAAGGGATGACCTTGAAAAAGGAAAGTACTTTCAGAGCGATTATGTGAAACTTAATTGTCTAAAGACTATTGTTTCATCAACAGTTTTATTTGTAGTGGTTGCGGTCTCATATATTTATTACAATATAGGTTCCATCGTCGAGCAGTTGACGGAGCTTGATTACCTGAGCGTTGCAGGTGAGCTTATAGGAAGTTATGCTGTAGTATGTCTGGGATTTGCATTGTTTGCCTGGATATTATATACATACAGATACATGAAGGCAAAGCCAAAACTCATCAAGTATAATCAGAACCTGAAGAAACTGATTGAATTTTATGAGAACGAAGAGAAGACAAAGGGTTCTGAAAGAAGAAAGAGGAGGGCTAAATAATTATGGCAACACTTTTGTCATTTCGAGATGGAGTAAAGAATTTTTGTAGTAAATATGATAAGCTTGTATCACCACTTTGTAAGTTCATACTTGCGATAGTGATGTTCTGGTCTATAGCACATCTTACAGGATACAACAGCATGCTGAGCAATTTTGTTGTTGTCTTGGCAGCATCATTTGTGTGTGCGTTCCTTTCAGATTCACTCACACTTGCGATAGGTGGTCTGTATGCATGTGCTCAGATAGCCAGTGCGAGCATTGAGCTAGGAATCACATTTGTGATCATATTCGTGATCATGTATTGCGTGTACATAAGATTTTTCCCTAAGGCATCATGGGTGATCATGTTCATGCCGTTTTTCTATATAATCAAGTTCGCATATTTTATGCCGATACTTGCTGGAATGCTCCTGGGTGTTGCTGGAATGATACCTGCAGCATTTGGATGTGTGTTCTATTTCTTTATGAAGTATACAGGTGATTATATGCAGCTTGCATCGACCGCACCTGCAGACAATATAGTAGAAGGTTACAAGTACATATTTGAACATCTTGTGCAGGATAAGACACTTCTTCTCACGATCATAGTATTTGCAGTTGTAATAGTGCTGACATACATTATATATAGGATGTCATTTGCATATTCTTGGTATGTTGCGATAGTGACAGGTGGAATAGTTCAGATAGTTTTATTCCTGGTGGGAACACTTTCAATAGAGACTGAGATATCACTGAGCGGAGCTTTGCTTGGATGTATACTGGCGATCCTGGTTGCCATCATAGTGCAGTTTTTCAAGACAGTGGTGGATTACTCGAGTGTTGAGAATACACAGTTTGAGGACGATGAATACTATTATTATGTAAAGGCTGTTCCAAAGGTTGTGAGCGGCAGACAGAAGAGTTCAAAGCCTGCGGCTGGAAAGCAGGAGGCAGTTCGTAAACAGACATCCTCAAGTGCGCAGAGACGCAGCACTGTATCGTCCCAGAGAGGCGAATCAACTACAGGAACTACAAGATAGATCATATAGACGCTGGATAACATGTGACCTGACGATTGTCAGGTCACATTGATTATACGAGAATAAATATTATCAGGAAAGGAGGATAAAATGGAAAAGATATCTACTTTTATTTCAACATATTTTGACTGGTTCTATATAACAGTTCCGGGCACTGTGGACATAATAGAGATTCTCATTTTGTCGTTCTTTATCTACAGGATCATGCTCTGGTTCAAGACGAGCAGGGCGTGGACACTTTTAAAGGGAATAGTCATGATCGTCCTGTTCACGGCGATTGCAGCTGTTTTCCAGTTTAATACGATATTATATCTTTTAAAAAATGCTTTCAGTGTGGGTATCATAGCTGTTGTCATATTGTTCCAGCCTGAGTTTAGAAGAGGTCTTGAACAGCTTGGAAGAAAGAAACTGATCAATTACATTATCAGAGATGGAGAGGATGATGGAATATTATCCGAAAAGACGATATATGAGCTTGTAAAGACAGTGCAGGTTCTGTCTGCAAACAGAACAGGTGCGCTCATAGTTATAGAGAATGAGGTGGCACTTGGAGAGTATATAGACACAGGTATACCAATAGATGCGGTGGTCACAAATCAGCTGCTCCTCAACATATTTGAGCACAACACGCCGCTGCACGATGGCGCAGTCATAATCAGAAAAAACCGTGTTGTATCTGCGACATGTTATCTGCCGCTCTCAGCAAATGACTCTATCAATAAGGAGCTGGGAACCAGACACAGGGCCGGTATCGGTATCAGTGAGGTTTCAGACAGTATGACGTTGATAGTCTCTGAGGAGACCGGTTCGATATCTATAGCTCAGGGAGGCGAACTTTTCAGAAATCTTGACAGTGAGGGTGTAAGAAGACATTTGCAGACGCTGTGCAAGGAGTACAATGGAAAGAGGTATCACAGATCGTCTGGAGTGCGCCCTGTAAAGAAGAGAAGAAAAAGGGTTGTGATAGAGAACAAGAATAAGTCTTCCGGAAAGGAGGCTGACGGCGATGAGAGATAATGCAGAGAATAATGTAGACATAAAAAAGAAAAAACCGAAGATATACTCGAATCTTGGTTTGAAATTGTTGTCGGTTGTGTTGGGATTTCTCGTGTGGCTGCTGGTTCTCAATATTGATGATTCGGCGGTGACAAAGACGATAAGTAATATACCTGTGACACTGGTAAATACGGATGCGATAACCAGTCAGAATCAGTTGTTCACTATAACGTCAGGTGACACTGTAGATATAGTGGTAAAGGGAAGAAAGTCGGTCATAAGCAATCTTGACGCATCAGATTTCAAGGCTACAGCCGATATGTCCAAGATATCTATAACAAATGCCGTGCCTATAACAGTTGCGGCCAACAGTAACAGTATTGCAAAGAAGATAAGTATAACGGTTGTGGACAACGTATTATCTGTAGAGCTTGAGGCGGAGAAATCGGTTTCCGTTCCTGTAAAGGTTGTGACCACAGGTGATGTTGCAAAGGGATATACAGCCGGCAACAGTGTTGCGGCACCTAACCTTATCACAGTCAAGGGACCGTCCAGCGTAGTTTCAAGCATAGATAGAGCAGAGGTAACAGTTGATATAAAGGATGCAAAGGATGATATAACAACAAATTGCACTCCTACACTTGTGACATCGGATGGAGAAAAGGTATCGGATGACACATTGACTTATGACGAAGTGTCAATTGCGGTGA
Organism: Coprococcus sp.; assembly: GCA_050874325.1. GTDB lineage: Bacteria > Bacillota > Clostridia > Lachnospirales > Lachnospiraceae > Coprococcus. The sequence goes on from JBNMKK010000008.1 coordinate 8,839, forward strand.
CTGTGCCAGTATACAAGACAAAGAACATTCCTATTAAGATATCGGTGACAGGCGAGCCGGCTGATGGTTATGCCGTGTCCCAGATAACATTTGTCCCAGAGACGATAGATATCGGAGGTGACGCTGCGGTTACCAAGGATATACAGCAACTGGAGATAAATGATGTGGATGTGAGTGGATGTACAGAGGATGTGGAGACCACACTCGACATATCAAAATACCTTCCGGATGGCGTGGTGGTCACAAAGGAAAGTGCATACGTGAATGTGAAGGTTGCCATAGAAAAGACGGTGACAAGAAATATCACGGTCAAGACATCGGACATAAAACTTAACAATAAACAGAGTGGTTACAGCTATGAGCTGGTTATGAAGGAGAACAGTGTTGCGATAAAGGGAATATCCAGTGCCGTATCCAAGATTACAGCAAAGAGTTTTAATCTGGCTATAGATGCATCGGAACTTTCCTACGGGGACAACACCATAACTCTCGATATACCAGATGGCAGCAATTATACAGTGGAGAGTTCTTGTACGGTTACGGTCAAGGTATCGTCAGGACAGTAGATGGTACAACGATGACATAGGATAACATATATCACATAAGGGGGCGGTTGTCGTGAGTGACAGAAATGAGAAGATAGATGAACTCAGGAAGATAGTTGATGAATCTGATAACATTGTATTCTTTGGAGGTGCCGGAGTATCCACGGAGAGTGGTATTCCAGACTTTAGAAGTGTGGACGGGTTGTATAATCAAAAGTACAAATATCCACCAGAGACAATAATCAGCCACAGTTTTTATCTGAGAAATCCGGAGGAATTCTATAGATTTTATAAGGATAAGATGATATTTAAGAATGCGAAACCTAATAAGGCACATCTGAAACTTGCGGAGCTTGAGAGAGAGGGCAAACTTAAGGTTGTCATCACACAGAACATTGATGGCCTCCATCAGATGGCAGGCAGTAAAAATGTCATAGAACTGCACGGCTCAGTTCACAGGAATTACTGCGAGCGCTGCCATACGTTTTATGATCTCGATTATATAGTGAATTCAAACGGTGTTCCGAAGTGTGAAAAATGCGGAGGCACGGTAAAGCCAGATGTTGTGCTGTACGAGGAGGCTTTGAATGATGAGAATATGTCCAGAGCTCTCAATTATATATCGGAGGCAGACACACTCATAATAGGTGGTACATCTCTGGTGGTATATCCGGCAGCAGGACTTATAAGATACTTCAGGGGCAGAAAACTGGTAGTTATCAATATGTCTCCGACACAGACAGATGCAAATGCAGATCTTCTCATTGCGGATAAGATTGGAGATGTGCTTGGCAGTCTGTAAGAATGATAAAAAGGCATGGAGAAGGCATGTCTGATATAAATACGATATGGAGGGTGATTTATGTATTTTGAGAAATCAAAAGGTTTCCCGAAGGATTTCCTGTGGGGCAGTGCATCTGCCGCATATCAGGTTGAGGGAGCGTGGAATGAGGATGGAAAGGGTCCGTCCAACTGGGATGAGTTCGTGAGGATCCCAGGCAAGACATTCAAGGCAACTACAGGAGATAAGGCTGTGGATCATTACCACAGATATAAGGAAGATGTGGCTCTCATGGCGGAGATGGGCTTAAAGACATACAGATTCTCAATATCCTGGCCGAGAATAATACCTGACGGCAACGGTGAGATAAATGAGAAGGGTCTTCAGTTCTATGATGACCTTATCAACGAACTTGTGAAGAACAATATAGTTCCTATGGTGACCGTATACCATTGGGATATGCCGCAAGCGCTTGAGGAGCAGTATCACGGATGGGAGAGCAGACGTATAGTAGATGATTTCGTCAGATACGCAAAGGTTCTGTTTGAGAGATACAGTGACCGGGTAAAGCACTGGATAATCATGAATGAGCAGAATGTTTTCACTGGTCTTGGCTGGAATGCGGGAATGCATCCACCAGGAAAGGTTGACGATCAGAAGATGTTTTATCAGGTAAACCACCATGCATTTATGGCACATGCCAAGAGTGTTATAGCACTCAAGGAGATCTGCCCTGATGCCAAGGTGGGTTCATCATTCGCATTTACTCCAGTATATGCATTTGACAGAAAGCCAGAGAATGCCATGGCGAAAATGGATTACGATGATCTTGAGAACTTCTACTGGATGGATATGTATGCATATGGCCGTTATCCAAGAGCTGCAAAGGCGTACCTTGAGAGCAAGGATCTGATGCCGGCTATAGAAGATGGAGATGACGAGATCCTGAAGAAGGCTGCGTCACTTATAGATTTCATGGGTGTAAATTATTACAGAACATGTGTTGCCGAGTACAATCCGATCAACGGAGTCGGAACAACACATGAGATGAATACCACTGGCAAGAAGGGTACTGCAAAGGTTCAGGGGGTTCCGGGACTCTACAAGAATCCTGCAAATGAATTCCTCCCTACGACAGACTGGGATTGGACCATCGACCCTATGGGACTTCGTATGTGTTGCAGACAGATTACATCGAGATATGATCTCCCTATAGTTATATCTGAGAATGGTCTCGGCGCATTTGACAAGTTCGAGGATGGGGAGATCCATGATCCATATAGGATAGATTATCTGAAACATCACATAGAGGAGCTTAAGAAGGCTTGTGATGATGGATGCCGTGTTTTGGCATACTGCACATGGTCTTACACAGATCTTCTCAGCTGGCTCAATGGATACCAGAAGAGATATGGCTTTGTGTATGTGGACAGGGAAGAGGATGAGAACAGCGGAACTCTGAACAGATACAAGAAGGATTCTTACTATTGGTACAAACATGTTATAGAGACCAATGGTGAGGAGCTGTAATATAAACTAATACAAAAATAGCGGGAACCGGCATACAGATGCCGGTTCTTTTTATATTAAAAATATGTATTTTGCCATTCTGCTTTCAAAAACTAACCGTTTGACTAGTTTACTAAAAAGTTCAGTGTATTATAATTGTTTGTTATGTTATGGTGATATCAGGCAGGATAGCCAGATATGAAACAGGAGAATATGAAAGGAAAGGGATATTATGAAATCAAAGAAATTGATAACTTGGTTGATCATGGCATGCATATCGTCGGTGATGATTATTTGGGGAAGGAGCGCTGTAAAGGTGCAGGCTGCGGATGGGGATGTGGCTGTTGTGATGGACAGCAATGGTAATGAGATCGGATCATATGAGACGTTGGCTGATGCATTTGCAGCTGCTCAAAATGGCTACACAATATGTATCATGAGTGATATATATGATCCTTCAACTTCGGTAGGATACAATGACGGTGAACACAATAAGCATATCGTTATAGATCTCAACAATAAAAGCGTCACTTTGCAGACGATGAATTTTGACTATTCATTATATGTGAAAAATGGAACATTAAATTGCGGTATCACGAATTCGAGCGTTGGATTTACAAATGCGATGCTTACTTTTTCAAATGTAGAATTTATTACAGATTATATCAACTGGATGCCAAATGATGGAATCTGTCTAAGTAATGGTTCAAATGTGACTCTCAACGGTTCACAGTGCTGGCTTGAAAAACTGAAGATGGATACAGATTGTGTATTTACGGTACAGAACAGTAACGGACTTGGCAATTATGGGAATAATGCAGATGGGTTTGACGGCGTGAAGGAGTTTGTACCGGAGGGACTTTCTGTAAAAGGAACGACAATAATTGATGATGAGACAGGAAAAAAGGCTACGGATTTCGTTCTCTGTTACCGCAGTCTGTCAGACACAGCGGAGGTCGCTGTCAGTATAAATCCAAAATCATATGTTTACGATGGAAAAGAGAAGAAATCTGAGGTCACAGTTTCCTATGGCGGAAAGACTCTTACAGAGGGAAAAAGTTATTCTTGTGTATATGCAGACAATATTGATGCGGGAACAGCCACAGTTACGATCAAGGGTGAGAATACCATGCATGGACAGATAGTGGAAGAGTTCATCATAGAAAAGGCAAAGCAGAAAGCACCAACAGGCCTGGTCGCAACAGCAGAAACCATGGATGGAAAAAACGATGGCCAGATATCTAATCTGAAGAATACAATGGAATATAGCGTTGATAAGAAGACCTGGCTGGGTTGCGAAAGCGCGGTACTTAAGAATCTTGCAGATGGAAATTATTATGTGAGATACAAGGAGACGAAAAATTATTATGCGTCTCCTGCTGCAAAGGTAGTGGTAAAGAAGGGGAATGTACCGACAACAAATGAACCTTCGACAAATGAACCGGAAACAAACGAACCTTCAACAGAAAAAACAACGTCGGGTGAGCAGGCGACAGAGAAGGTTACAACAGAAAGACAGACAACCGATGAGAAAACTGTCGTGACTTCAACAGAGAGTACAACTGCAGCAGGATCAAAGCCGGAGTCAGGTGCTCCAAATACCGGAGATGAAGGAAATGTGGCTATGTTACTAATAGTCATGATGTCATGCTTATTGGGTGCTGCTGGTGTGGTAGTTTACAGAAAGAAAAAATAAATCATCAAAACAAATAAAAATGTTAGCACTCAGTATTGACGAGTGCTAACAAGTGTGTTATATTATCATCAGACAGGGAAGTGATATTAAGGTATCAGTTCCCTGAAAGTTTAGTTTAGGAGGTAAACAGCTATGGAGATGGATAAATACACACGTAAATCGTTGGAAGTTGTAGAGAAAGCAAAAGAAAAAGCTCTGGAGTACGACAATCAGGAACTTACGCAGATGCACCTTTTGGCTGGCTTGCTTGAGATAGATGACAGTTTGATAGCCAAGATATTTGAGAAGATGGGCGTGAATGTTACTGGTGCCGTGAATGCGGTGGAGGATAAGCTGGCAAGGCTGCCGAAGGTCAGCGGTGGCAATATGTATGCCGGAAATAGCTTTTCAAAGGCTCTCATTCAGGCTGAGAAGGAAGCAAAGCAGATGGGAGACACATATGTTTCTGTTGAGCATTTGTTTCTGGGAACAGTGGACCGGGCTGATTCGGATGTCAAGGAACTTCTCAAAGGCTGGGGAGTAAGCAGGAATGAATTCCTCAAAGAGTTGGCAGAGATCAGAGGCAATCACAAGGTGGACAGCGATGATCCGGAGAGCTCATATGAGGCGATGGAGAAGTTCGGATATGATCTGGTCGAGAGGGCAAGACAGCAGAAACTGGATCCTGTAATCGGCCGTGACGCTGAGATACGAAATGTGATCAGGATCCTGTCGAGGAAGACAAAGAATAATCCGGTGCTCATCGGTGAGCCTGGTGTAGGTAAGACTGCGGTTGTAGAAGGTCTTGCCCAGAGGATACTCAGAGGTGATGTACCAGAGGGACTTAAGAACAAGAAGATATTTGCACTTGATATGGGAGCTCTTGTAGCCGGTGCCAAGTACAGAGGCGAATTCGAGGAGAGACTTAAGAATGTCCTTGATGAGGTGAAGAAGTCTGAGGGCGAAGTAATCATGTTCATAGATGAGCTTCACACCATCGTCGGAGCAGGTAAGACTGACGGTGCAATGGATGCGGGCAACATGCTTAAGCCTATGCTTGCAAGAGGTGAGCTGCACTGTATAGGTGCCACAACACTGAATGAGTACAGACAGTATATAGAGAAGGATGCGGCTCTTGAGAGACGTTTCCAGCCAGTTATGGTGGATGAACCAACAGTTGAAGATACAATATCTATCCTTCGAGGAATCAAGGAGAGATATGAGGTGTTCCATGGAGTTAAGATATCAGATGGTGCCCTCGTAAGCGCAGCGGTTCTTTCAAACAGATATATAACAGACAGATTCCTGCCCGATAAGGCCATAGATCTTGTTGATGAGGCTTGTGCCATGATCAAGACAGAACTTGACTCAATGCCTGTTGAAGTGGATGAAATCACACGTAAGATAATGCAGCTGGAGATCGAGGAGACAGCCCTTAAGAAGGAGGAGGATAATCTGTCAAAGCAGAGACTGGCAGACCTTCAGGCCGAACTGGCTGAACTCAAGGATCAGGCAAATTCCCTGAAAGCAAAGTGGGAGAATGAAAAGGCTGCAGTTGAGAAGATAAGAACTCTCAAGGAAGAGATGGAGCAGGTCAAAGCTGATATTCAGGCTGCTCAGAGAAATTATGATCTGAACAAGGCAGCAGAACTTCAGTATGGCAAGCTTCCGGCAATCCAGAAGGAACTTGCAGAGGCTGAGTCCACAGCTTCAGACAAGGAGAGGGAGCTTGTACATGAGGTGGTTTCCGAGGATGAGATATCGAAGATCGTATCCAAGTGGACCGGAATTCCTGTTGCAAAGCTTACGGAGAGCGAGAAGAGCAAAACTCTTAATCTTGCCAGTGAGCTCAAGAAGAGAGTTGTGGGTCAGGACGAGGCTGTTGATTACGTCAGCGACGCTATCATCAGATCAAAGGCCGGAATAAAGGATCCAAGCAAACCGATAGGTTCATTTATCTTCCTTGGACCAACCGGTGTAGGTAAGACAGAGCTTGCAAAGAGTCTTGCAGCGGCGTTGTTTGACAATGAACAGAACATGGTCCGTATCGATATGAGTGAATACATGGAGAAACACAGTGTGTCAAGACTTATCGGAGCGCCTCCAGGATATGTAGGATATGATGAAGGTGGTCAGCTCACGGAGGCTGTTCGTAGAAAACCATATTCGGTTGTTCTCTTTGATGAGATAGAGAAGGCACATCCGGATGTGTTCAATGTGCTCCTTCAGGTGCTTGATGACGGACGTATCACGGATTCTCAGGGCAGAACTGTTGACTTCAAGAACACGATCATCATCATGACATCAAATATCGGCGGTGCGGATATAGCAGCTGCCGGAGGAGAGATAACAGATGAACTAAAGAATGACGTAATGGCTCAGCTCAAGAGCAGATTCAGACCTGAGTTCTTGAACCGTATCGATGAGATCATCACATTCAGGGCTCTGTCCAAGGACAACATCAGTGGTATCGTTGATCTTCTTATGGCAGATCTCAACAGCAGACTGGCAGACAGAGAGATCGCGATCAAGCTTACGGAGAGCGCAAAGCAGCACATCATCGATCAGGGATATGATCAGGTGTATGGTGCAAGACCACTCAAGAGATATCTGCAGAAGAATGTGGAGACACTGGTTGCAAAGATGATACTTGCGGGCAGCGTGAGCACACAGTCAGCTATAGTGATAGATTATGATGGTTCAGAACTGGTTGCAAAGAACGAGTGATCACTGTAAATGTATGTAAATAAGTGATATTAAGATGTTATAGGGAATCCCCTCCTGCCGGGTTTTAACGGAAGGAGGGGATTTCATTTAAAACACATTAGGATAGAAGTTTACATAATCAGGAATAAATGAGAATTATATTTACAAAAACAGGATTACATGAAATTCAGTTGAAAAACTCCGCGAATTATGCGTATAATAATGGTAAATTTTTTGACGGAGGTAATATAGATGTTCAGTTTTGACGAGATTACAAAAGTAGATCCTGAAATAGCAGCAGCTATGACAGACGAGCTTAACAGACAGAATAATAACCTGGAGCTTATCGCTTCTGAGAATATTGTATCAAAGGCAGTTATGGCAGCCATGGGCAGCCACCTCACCAATAAGTATGCAGAGGGATACCCTGGAAAGAGATATTATGGTGGATGTCAGTATGTTGATGTGGTTGAGGATCTTGCAAGAGAGAGAGCAAAAGAGTTGTTTGGATGCGAGTATGTAAATGTACAGCCACACTCAGGCGCGCAGGCTAATATGGCAGTATTTTTTGCTATACTGAATCCTGGCGATACATTTATGGGAATGAATCTTGATCATGGCGGACATCTCACACATGGTTCACCTGTAAACATGTCTGGAAAGTATTTTCACTGTGTTCCTTACGGTGTAAATGATGACGGATTTATAGATTATGACAAGGTACTTGAGATCGCAAAGGAGTGCAAGCCAAAGCTTATAGTAGCCGGAGCATCAGCATATGCCAGAGCCATAGATTTCAAGAGATTCAGAGAGATCGCAGATGAGGTTGGAGCATATCTCATGGTGGATATGGCACACATCGCAGGTCTTGTAGCAGCAGGACTTCATATGAGTCCTATCCCATATGCACATGTGACAACAACGACAACACACAAGACACTCCGTGGACCTCGTGGCGGAATGATCATGTGCAGCAATGAGATCAATGAGAAGTTTAACTTCAACAAGGCAGTATTTCCTGGAATCCAGGGCGGTCCTCTTATGCATGTCATAGCTGGTAAGGCAGTATGTTTCAAGGAGGCGCTTACACCTGAATTCAAGGCATATCAGGAGCAGGTAGTAAAGAATGCTGCAGCCCTTGCAAAGGCTCTTATGGCAAGAGGATTTGATATAGTGTCTGGTGGTACAGACAATCACCTTATGCTCATGGATCTTAAGAGATTGGGTCTTACTGGTAAGGAAGTTGAGAAACTTCTTGATGAGGTACACATCACAGCCAACAAGAACACAGTTCCTAACGATCCTAAGTCACCATTTGTCACAAGTGGTATAAGACTTGGAACCCCTGCAGTGACAACAAGAGGTGCAGACGAGGCTGATATGGAGGTTATCGCGGAGGCTATAAAGGCAGCGGTTCTCGATCATGACAAGGAGAGAGCAGAGGCTCTTGTAAAGAGCATTGTTGAGAAGTATCCATTATATGCTTGATCAGAATATGTAGCATATAAATGCAAATGATAATTATAGAAGACATATTATTGGCGGCACGGGTTTCCGTGCCGCTTTTCAGACGGGAGACGGCATGAAAAAGGCAGATAGTAAAACAAAAAAGAAGATATTGATATTTGCCACGGTGGTCTGCGTACTCATTGCCGCCTTAGTATCCATCCTTACGGTTGTACATGGTATATTGAAAAAGGGAGAGAGTCAGCTAAAAAGTGGAGAGGCTGGACAGGTACCGGACATGAGGGATGCAGTGGGGTGCGTTCAAAAGAACGGTCTTGTAATGTATAAAGGACAAATGTATGAGTACGACACATCAAATATAAATATCCTGTGTATGGGGATAGATGCAAGAGGCGAGGATGAGAATGTTGGACAGGCAGATATGATAGCTATTTTGGTGTTTAACCCTGAAAAAGATAGCGTGAAATGTGTGTGCATAAACAGAGACAGCATCGGCCCCGTGGATATATATGGGGTAGCGGGGAAAAGGGTGGTTACGAAGAATGTGCAGATAGCTCTTGCCTATTCGTACGGGAAAAACCCAGCGGAGGGAAGATGCCTTGAGAGCTCTACAGTCTCAAAACTTCTGTGTGATCTGCCAGTGCATGGAAGTGTATCAGTTGACATCGATGGGATAGGGCAGATGAATAAATTGGCAGGCGGAGTTAATCTGGAAACCTTGGAGGATATACCAAGAGCCGGAATAAAAAAGGGCGAGACACTTACCCTTGACGATGAACAGGCTATGTATTATGTTACGGAGAGGGACAGCGCATCATCTGAACTGGGCACAAATGAGCGGAGAATGAACAGACAAAAACAGTATATATCTGCATGGTGTAAAGAAGTGCAGAGTATACTGAAAAAAAATCCGTTCAAGATAAAGGAAATGTATGATTCCATGAGAGGATATATTGACACTGATCTCACGGATTATAGCATGCTTTACCTTGCGAACACATTTGGTGCAGGGGGGCTTGCGGAAACGGATATATATACAGTTCCAGGAACATATGAGAGAGAAAACTATTACGACAAATATGTGGTGGATGAAGAAAAGCTCACAGAGATGATGATAGATATATTTTATAAGAAAGCGGAGTAGACGGATATGTCGGACATACACGGACAGAGCGAGGCGGAGAGAAGACTTTCCGAGGCTATAGCACTTGCACAGTCTATAGTGGATGAAAACAATAAAAAGACACAGCAGACGATATCCCCGGAACCTGACAGTGGACAGGACAAAATTACAGAGGCGGCAGAGGCGGGAAAACTGCCGGGAGAAAAGAATAACAAAAGAGTCTGGAAGATAGTATTTGCGCTATCGGTGATGGCTTTACTCATATGCGGATCTCTGATAGTCAGATATATGATGGGACATAACCGTAGTCTGCGTGCAGAAAAAAAACTCAAGACATATGTGGATATAAATTCGGAGACACCAACGGAGAGTACGGATGTGGAGGTGGCTGAGGATTCCGGCAGATGGTATCCTGATCTCAAGGTAGATTTTACAGGTCTGCAGTCGCAGAATCCTGATATATGTGCATGGATATATATACCGGGAACGGATGTCGATTATCCTGTCTTAAAAGGAGCTGATAATTCGTTTTATCTTTCGCATGATGCATACGGGCAGTACAGTCCTGATGGGTCGATTTTTGTGGATGCGGGATGTGGTGATGGATTTGATGATTTCGATACGATAATCTATGGACACAATATGTCCACCGGAACGATGTTTAAGACACTTCACAATTATGAGAATGATGAGTTCTGGGATGAGAACAGAAATGTGTATATATACCTGCCTGACAGGGTGATAAGATATGAAGTATTTGCAGCTTACAGGACAAATGACAGACACATTCTCACCTACAATGATTTTTCAGATAATGGAGTGAGAGAGAACTACATTCAAAACATAAAAGACAAAAATTTTGACGAGGGTATTGTCAAAAATGACCAAAATATAGATATAGACAGCACTCTGCTGACGCTTTCAACATGTTGTGGAATGGATGGAAAAAGATGGCTGGTACAGGCTGTAAAGATAGACGAAACCAGTACGGATGAGGATAAAAATCCACGGTAAAAAGTTAATTTGCACAATTGACGCTGGTTTTTTTAGATGGTATCATGTGAACATGGTGTGGCATCTGGGATGTGCCGCAGGAGGAGAAGGAGTGAGTAAGACTATGACACATACGATCAAAGGATTTTTATCAGGAAAGAGAGCTGCGTTTGCTGCTATACTGTTGGCAGTGCTGCTCGCAATGTTCCCGGGAGCTGGAATTGCCGCCTTGGCAAATGAAAGCCCGAACAATGATTTTGTAACGGATTCATCCAATATATTGTTAACGGAACCGGACACATCTATAGCGGATATAGATGCTCTGCTCATGGGCAGTGATCCGGCAGAGGTTGTCGGTGACAATTCTCTCAAGGGATTCTCCACACTTGCTGTATTTTCAGTCACAGCGGTGGACGATTATGATTTCTCAGAGATAGAGACGACCAGCATAAAGGGTGCATCTATAACGGCGGACATGACCGTACAGGTGAGATTTCTTCCGACAGACGGTGCCTGGGAGAAACTCGATTTCGATGTTATCGACGGTGCAGTAAACGTTGAACTTCCATCGGAGGGTCAGCTTGCGATATTTGTCAAGGATGATATCGTTATCGATGATGAGGACAATGGGAATGCGGATGGCAAGACCGATCCAGGAAAGGCGCCACAGACCGGCGACAGACTTCCGCTGTATATAACTATTGCATGTGTTGCACTTGCAGCAGCAGGAGTTTCTTATAAGAAGATAAGAAGATAATACATAAACTAACTTACAAGGCTTTCAGCCGCAGCATGTAATATCAATTGTGAATATTACATACTGTGGCTGAAAGTTTTTTTATGCAAATTTAATTTGTTAAGTTAAAAACTCATAAAACACATTGAATAAGACATTGATTTTTGGTAAAATTTCATATAAATAGGGCATTTATACAACCAAGAAAGGTAGGGAGTAGATTTATGAGAAAAGAAACTGGTAAACGAATGATTGCATTTCTCATGGCGTTCATTATGGCGTTGTCCGTAGTGTTCCAAAGTGATATGGCAATCGGAGGATTTGCGAAGGCGTTTGCCGCGGTGACAGGAGACAAGGTCGCCACCGCAACGGATGCCGATGATCAGAGCAGCGCGCAGATAGCAGCCGACCTGATCGATCTGGCAGCGGAGGGTTATGAACTCACCATAGACGCCAGAAGTCAATCCAAGACGTACACGGAGGGCGGTGTCACTATCACATCGAGATACCTAAAGGTACAGAAGGATGGAACAACATTGGCATCAAGTAATTATTCTGTTTCGTATGAGAACAACGATAAGGTTGGAACAGCGACGGTAATAGTTACAGGAAAAGAAGATAAAGGTTATACAGGAGAGCTGAGACAGACGTTCACAATAACCCAGAAGGTTATCTCTGCTGCTGGATGTTTCTATCTTGGCGGAAATGATGATGCCCACAAGTATAATACCTCATCTTATCCATCATTTGCCTACGTGGCAGGAGGCAATGAACCGGAAGTTTACATAAAGAGTGGAACCACAGCATCGTCAAAATTCCTCACTAAGAATGTTGATTACAAGGTTTCATATATAAATGTAGATTGTGCAGGAGACGTGGAACCGGTGGAAGAAAGCTATGGTCCTTTTGTGAGGATAGATTCGGTTCCGGGAAGTAATTACAAGATAGGCTCAACAGGCGAATATATGTTGTATTTTTCTATAACGCTGGCTGATATCTCGGATGAATCCAAGGTCGCAGTGCAGATGGGTGAGAGATTTCCTTACACTGGAAAGGAGATAAAGCCGGAGATACATCTTTTAGATAAAGACAACAACAAAGAGCTGAACGGTGTGGATGATTATGAGTACAGCGTAAGTTACTCAAATAATGTCAACATAGGAACAGGAACAGTTGTAATAACAGGATGCAACAACAGATATACTGGAAGTATCACAAAGAATTTCCAGATCGTGGCAGCGGGAGACATAAAAGATCTGTCTAGTGCGGAGGTCACGGTGGATGGCACATACGTGTATGATGGCACAGAAAAGAAACCTGAGCCGACAGTCAAGTATGAGGGCAAGACTCTTGTAAAGGACAGAGACTATAAGATCGTGTCATATTCCAACAACATAAATGCCAGCACATCCAGCAAAAAGGCAACGGTAAGAATATCTGGTATCGGTGATTACGCCGGAGATGCAGAGGCAGAATTTACAGTGTCTCCAAGAGATATAAACGAGGCAACATACACGACTACAGAGTCTGTATATAATCCTAACAACAGTATCCAGATGTCTCCTGGAATGAAGGTCACTGTGATGGATGGGGACAAGGCACTTGTAGTATCCACAGATTATTATCTCGATTTCACAAGATATACATCAGGAAAAAAGTATGATATTGGAGTCTATGAATTTGAGATAAGAGGTAAGGGCAACTATACAGGTGTCAAGGTTGGAACATTTGAGATCGTTCAGGCTGATATAGAAAAGGCAGTCATAGCGGTTGATCCGGTGGAGTACACGGGATCTCCAGTGACGCCTGTGCCATCAGTCGTTAAGTTCAACGGTTCGACTATAAAAGAGGGCGTTGATTATGAGATCGATGGATACGAAAACAATACAAATGTAGGATCATCTGCAAAGATAACCATAAGAGGTATCAATAACTTTAAGGGAACGGCAACCGGAACGTTTACCATCAAGACTGAGAAGATCAGCATGGCATCGGTAACAATAGGTGATCTGGGAAAAACAGTATATACAGGTTCCCAGGTAAGACCAACACCGGAGCTGACATACGATGGAAAGACTTTGGTCGAGGGAACGGATTATACCGTGACATACGGCGAGAATATCCTTCCGGGTGATGCAACCATCACATACCTTGGAATGGGAGATTATGCGGGAAGTGTGGATGTAACGTTCAGGATAAGCGAGAAGAACCTGAGGGATGACGATGTCATCTGTACATACACAAAGGATTACATATATACAGGAGATGTCATATCTCCTGAGGTCAGCCTGACATATAACGGAATGCAGCTCGTTGAGGGTGTTGATTATAAGATCACCACATGGGCAAAGGATCCGGGAAATGATCAGTTTGTATACATAGATGCTGTGGCATCAATGACGACAAAATATGTAGGATCAAAGACTTTAAGAGTCAACATCCTGGCACCATCAGGTGATATTGCAGCACTTCCTGATCCTGAGATAGAGGATCAGTATTATACAGGTAAGGCGATTATCCCTGATTTTGAACTTAAAAATGATAATTACACTCTCAAAAATGGTGTGGATTACACGGTTACCGGTTCAAGCAATGTGGAAGTGGGAACCGCAGTGCTTACCATAACAGGTATGGGAACCTATGAGGGCGGAGAAAAGATCGTAAAGTTCAAGATCCTTCCAAAACCTATAGAAGATTGTACTATATCATATAGCAGCGAACGCGACTACGCCATGGGTCTGGCGGTCAATGCAGCGGTCACTGTAAAGAATGGTGATGTCACCATGAAGGCTGGCACGGACTACACCATCACTTATGACAACAATACGGATGCTACCACCGAGGCAAGTTTCACTATAACGCCTAAGAGTTCAAACTATACGGGAGATCCGATAACAAAGACATTTACGATCAATCCTCTGAAACTGCAGAGATCAGGAAATGGTTTCAGCATGAGCAGTATCAGTGACCAGCAGTATACCGGAAAAGAGATAACTCCGTCAGTCACGATAAAGAGGACACAGAACAATGTAACTTATCCGCTTATACAGGACAAAGATTACACAGTTGAGTATTCAGACAACAATATTGATGTCGGAAACACCGTGACTGTGACAATCTCTGGAATAGGCAACTTTGGCGGTACGATCAGTATGACGTTCAGTATCGTCAAGAGAGAACTCTCACAGTGTGTTGTGGAGGATATAGGAGATCAGCTCTACACAGGATCAGAGATCACTCCTGATATAGTTATAAACAACGGTGATATCACACTCGAGGCTGGAACAGACTTCACTGTCAAGTTTGAGGATAATACCGAGGCCGGAACAGCGACAGCAGTGATAACCGGTGCAGGAGCCAACTATACAGGAACTGTCCGAAAGCAGTTTAAGATAGTAAAGGAATTTATAAACCTTGAGGATAATGAGAAACTTACCATAACAGGTCTGGCAGATCAGGTATACGCTTTTGGTAAGGCACTCACTCCTGATTTCACACTGAAATATGACGGTTCGGGTATGGCTGTGAGAACAGACTATACATACGAATTTTCAGACAATATCAATGCCGGAACAGCAACGCTCACTATAACTGGTGTAGGCAAGTATGTTGGCAGCAGAGAGTATACATTTAAAATACAAAAGTACGATATTTCAAATGATGTCCTCGTGCTTGATACAGACAATGTGGAATACACAGGACAGGCGATCAAACCGGCTCCGGCTGCTATACAGATAGATGGCGTGAGCAGGATCAATTCATTTGATGGATTTAAGATAGACTATGGCAACAATATCAATGCAGGAACCGGAAAGGTTACTGTGACAGCGGGAGCAACCGGCAATTATACTGGTTCCCTCACAAAGACATTTACAATAAGAAAGCAGGATATTTCATCGGCAGCGATATCAGTGGACGATGTTACTTACACAGGTGAGGCACAGACTCCTGAGATAGTTGTTAAACTTGCAAATGGAAATGTGCTTTCAGCGGATGATTACACCGTTGCATATCAGGACAACAAGGACATAGGAACGGCGACAGTAATCGTGACTGCAGCTGCCGACAGCAATTACACAGGAACGACAAAGACAACATTTAAGATCCTGGCCATTGACCTGAGCAAGGCAGTTATAACAAAGATCGAGGATCAGACTTATACCGGATCAGAGATATGTCCTGATCTTGAGGTAAAGTATGGAGACAAACTTCTTGTCGAGGGAGAGGACTATTTGGTTGATTCCTACGACAATAATGAGTCAGTGACAACTGCTGGTAAAAAGGCTGTTGTGACAATAAAGGGTAAGGGCATTTACTCAGGAACATGCAGTGCGGAGTTTAATATCGTGCCTGCATCAATAGAGAATGCGGTCGTATCCGGATATGAGAAGAACGTTGTATACACAGGTTCAAAGATAACATTCAGTCAGCTTGTCGTGAAGGTTGGCAGCAGGGTGCTCACCGCGGCGGATTACAAGGTTGCATACAGCAACAATATCAATGTCACCACAGAGAGCAGTCCGGCAAAACTTACGATAACAGCTATGGGCAACTACACAGGTGAGATAATCATTGAGTTCGCTATAGAGGCAAAGAGTCTTGAAGAGTGTACGGTACTCCCTCTGGATACACAGATCTACACAGGCAAGGCACTCACACCTGATGTGACAGTCAGTGATGGCTCAAAGGTACTTGAGAAGGGAACAGATTACACTGTTGCTTACAGCAACAACACAAATGTAACTACAGCACAGTCAAAGGCTGTTGCAAAGATAACCGGTATGGGCAACTATACAGGTGAGATACAGGTTAAGTTCGATATAGCAAAGCAGACTGTCAAGCTTACAGATGACAATGTGGCAGATATACCGGATCAGACCTATCATATGGGTGATGAGATAAAACCTGAAGTGACGGTTACTGTGGCAGGAACAAAGCTTGATCCAGAATGTTACACAGTGACATATGACAACAACATCAATGCAGGAACGGCAAAGGTGACAGTCACAGGTCTTCAGGAATATGTTGGAACCGTTGAGAAGACATTTACCATAAATCCACTTTCAATCGCAGCAGCAGTACCGGATAAGGAGTACACAGCGGGCTACAGTGTGGATGGTGTGACATTCTCAGTTGAGAGTTTCAGTCTGACTCTGGATGGCAAGACATATAAGATCACAGATATGAAGGATTTTACTGTAACACAGAAGAATCTCACGAATGCCGGAAAGGGAACTATCACAGTTACCGCTAAAGCGGGAACAAACTTTACTGGAAGTTTTGACATAGCAGCAGTCATCACACCGGCAGTGATCGGTGAGGCAAATGTTTCGCTGGATCAGCTCTCATATGAGTACACGGGCAGTGAGATAAAGCCAGAGCCTGTTGTGAAGAATGGAAAGACAGTCCTCAAGGCCGGAACTGATTACACTCTCGCATACAGTGATAATATAAATGCAGGAGATGCGGCTTATGTAACAGTAACAGGAAAGGAAAACTATTCTGGCACAGCAAAGATTAAGTTTGTGATCACAGCGAAGTCTATCGCAGGAGCGAAGATCACAGCTGTTGCAAAGACATATACAGGAGCGTCCCTCACCACGGACATCACAGTGACACTTGGTGGAAAGACTCTCAAAGAGGGTACTGATTATACTGTTGAGTATGATAAGGATGGAAATACGGCGGCAGGTACAGGATCCTTCACCGTAACTGGTATGGGCAACTACACAGGCAAGCTGGATGGAACATTTGACATAAATCCTAAGAGTATAAATTCAGAAGACATCGTAGTGACAGGCGTTGAGGATAAGATTTATACAGGTGATGCTGTTTTACAGGACATCACAGTTAAGGATGGAGACACTGTCCTTAAAGAGGGTGTCGATTATACAGTTACATATGAGAACAATATCAAGACATCCACAGCAGATTCTAAGGCTGCAGTTGTAATAAGAGGAAAGGGCAACTATGACAGCACTACTGTTCGAAAGATAGAATTCTCCATAGGCAAGATAAGTATGGAGGGTGCCGAGATCGAAGGAATTGCCGATTCTGTGGAATACACAGGTGCAGCGATCGTATTTGGCGGTCTCACAGTGACAGTGGCTGGAAGAAAGCTCACAGTGGGAACTGATTACACAGTCAGCTATGCAGACAACATAAACGTAACAACAGACACAAATTTGGCAAAGGTTACAGTTAAGGCTGCTGCAGACGGCAATTATACAGGCAGCGTGACGAGAACATTTGTGATAACAGCAAGAAATCTCGCAAACTGCGACATAAGCGACATCGAGGGACAGATATACACAGGAAAACCGGTGACACCGGATGTGGAAGTAAGAGATGGAGCTAAGACTCTTGTCAAGGGTACAGATTACGATATAGAGTACTCAAACAATACAAATGTAACAACAGAGGCTGGTGGACTTGCCATTGCAAAGATAACAGGTAAGGGCAATTACACAGGAGAGGTAGAGAAGACATTCTCTATCGCAAAAGAGATAATAGATATAAGCCAGGCGGTAGTGACGATCACAGATAAGGGGCCATTTGTCTACAGTTTTGGAGACAAGATAGAGCCAAAGGTATCAGTAACGCTTGGAGACAAGGTGCTTGCTGATGATGCGTATACAGTCAGCTATACAGACAATGTAAATGCCGGAAAGGCAAGCATAACAGTCACAGGAACAGGCGATTACAAGGGACAGACCGGAACAACATTTGTCATTGAGCAGTATGACATAGGCTCGGCAAGTCTGGTACTTGAAAGCGATAGCTACGAGTACACTGGAAGTGAGATAAAGCCTGCGGTGAAGAATATTGCCATAGAAGGCAGAGAGATTGCTCCTGGTTCAGATTTTGATATTACATATAGTGATAACAAGGATAAGGGAACAGGATCAGTAACACTCACAGCCAGAGCAAATACAAATTACAAGGGAACTGTAAGTGCATCGTTCAAGATAGGTGCTGCAGACATAGCAAATGCAAATGTGACAGTTCCAGATGCGGCATATACAGGACAGCCTGTAAAGCCGGATGTCACAGTGATCCTCGGAACTAAGAAACTCACAGAGGGCACAGATTACACAGTTGATTACACAGACAACACTGATGCCGGAACAGCGACAGTGACAGTAAAGGGTATTGGAAATTATACCGGAACTGTTGAGACTCAGTTTAAGATCACAGCAAAGTCGCTCAGCCTTGCGGTTGTGACGGCTGCGGATCAGACATACACAGGAAGAGAACTGACACCGGATGTAACGGTGACACTTGACGGTAAGAAGATCGCTGATACAGAGTATGATGTGAAATATACATCAAATGTCAATAAGGGAACAGCAACGATCACAGTAACAGGAAAGCATAACTATACCGGAAGTAAGACTGGAACATTTAAGATACTTGCAAAGAATATCTCGGAGTGTGATGTCTCAGAGGTTGCTGATGTAGTTTATAACGGAAAGGCACAGACTCCAGAGATCACAGTAAAGAACGGAGATGTGGAGCTTAAGAACGGCGTTGATTATGAGGCTGTATACAACAACAATACAGAGGTATCAACAACGGGCAAGAAGGCAGAGATAACCATCACGGGTCATGGAAATTACACAGGACAGAAGGTGGTCAGCTTTAACATAACCAGAGCGGTATTTGCCGATGTGGTTATAACAGGAATACCTGAGAGTGAGGCGTATACAGGAGGCAGCATAGTCCTGACAGGATATGAGGTCACTGCATTTGGTGTCAAACTCACAGAGGACAAGGATTACACAGTTTCATACAAGAACAATAAAGAAGTGGGAACAGCCACAGTGACATTTACCGGTGCAGGCAACTTTGAGGGCAGCAGGGAAGTCACATTTGAGATAGTGCAGAAGGATATTGCAGATTGTCAGGTGACACCGATACCTGGACAGAAGTGGACAGGCAGAGAGATCACACCGGAAGTCACAGTTAAAAATGGCAGTGTACTGCTGGTAAAGGGAACAGATTACACAGTTGAGTACGCGAGCAATATAGACGTTACAGACAAGGCTGAGGTAAAGATAACAGGACAGGGCAATTATACAGGCAGTACAACAGTTTACTTCTCAATATCGAGAAGTGTTGTGAGCATAAGCACAGCGACTGTGTCAGCTATCCCTGCACAGACATATGCTATGGGCGCAGAGATAAAACCTGCAGTGAACGTAGTATATGATGGAATGGAGCTTGCCGAGGGTAAGGATTATACCGTTTCATATGAGAACAACATTAACGCGGGAACAGCTGAGGTAGTGATCACTGGAAGTGGATATTATTCAGGATCAAAGACAGTCAGCTTTGTGATCGAGCCACTCGATGTGAGCGAGGGCAAAGCAATCCTTGAGCCAGATACATTTGTTTACAACGGAAAGGCTCAGACACCTGTTGTCGCAGGTATAGAGATGGGCGATATCAAGATAACAGATATCAGTTCATTTGATATGGCTTGCAAGGATAATACAAACGTGGGAACTGCGTCAGTCACACTCACAGCCAAGGACAATACAAACTTCAAGGGCAGTGTGACAGCGGAGTTTGAAATAACAGCTGCAGATATCTCATCTGCCATGGCATCCGCAGAGGATGTTGTATATCAGGGCATTGCACTGGCACCTTCAGTGAAGGTTACATTTAGCGGAGCGGTACTCACAGAGGGCAGAGATTATGAGGTTTCATACAGCAACAATGTAAATGTAGGAAAGGGCGAGGCTCTTATAAAGGGTACAGGCAATTACAAGGGTCAGCTCACAGTTACATTCAACATAACACAGAGAGCTTTGACCGGAGCTGATGTTACGGTTGAAGATCAGGTATACACAGGAAAGGCACTCACACCAAAGCCGGTTGTGACACTTTCAGGAAAGACACTCACTCAGGATGTGGACTATACAGTTACATATGAGAAGAATGTAAATGTCGGAACAGCGAATGTGATAATCACTGGTATCGGCAATTACAAGGACAGTGTGAAGAAATCATTTAAGATAGCTGGGGCAGATATCGGAAAGGCTGAGGTATCAAAGATCGAGGATCAGGTATATACAGGAGACGAGATCAAGCCGGAGGTCACAGTGACATCTGTTGCAGGAGAGGTACTTGCTGCTGGGGGTGACTATAGTGTTACATACACAGGCAATGTGAATGTGACAACAGAGGATGCACCGGCACAGGCTGTAATCTCAGGAAAGGGCAACTACACGGGAACTGTAAAAGTTACATTTGCAATCGTTCCAAAGAACATTGAGGGCGCAGATGTGAGTGGTTACAGTGAGTCGGTGGCATACACAGGCGTGGGCGTGGAATTTGCCAATATAGTTGTGGCTGATGGTGCAGATGTGCTCACAGCGGGCGTTGATTACACGATAAGCTACACAGGAAACAAGTCAGTTACAACAGATGAGGGAACATATTTCACAGTATCAGGAAAGGGCAACTACACTGGTACAAAGGACATACATTTCACTATCACGAGAAAGAATCTCAAGGATTGTGATGTGCAGGCGATAGAGAGCCAGGTATGGACAGGAAAGGCGATAGAACCTTCCGTAACAATAAGAAACGGTTCTTCACTTCTTGTGAGTGGTACGGATTACGATGTAACTTACAAGAACAATATAAATGAAACAACAGATACCTCCAAGGCATCGGCTGTAATAACAGGAAAGGGCAACTACACCGGTACTATCACGAGAGAATTCATAATAGCAAGAATACTTACGGATATATCAAAAGCGGAGATTGCAGCGATTCCGGCACAGACATATGACTTTGGAAGAGAGATAACACCTGACGTTGTCATCAAGTATGACGGCAAGGTACTCACAAAGAATGTTGATTACAAGCTTGATTACACAGACAACATAAACGCAGGAACAGCAACGGTAAACATCACCGGAATCGGCGGATACAACAAGTCGGTTTCAAGGACATTTGTCATAAAGGCAGCAGATATATCAGATGGTGAACTCACATTAAAGGGAACAACATTTGTATATACAGGAGAGGAGATCACTCCGGCGGTCACAAGACTTACACTTACAGTTGGTGACAGCACGGAGATCATAGCAGATCTCACCTCATTTGATGTGAAATATACAGACAATGTAAATGCAGGACAGGCGGTAGTGACACTCACAGCCAAGAGTGGAACAAACTATACCGGCACAGCAAAGAAGACTTTCCAGATAGGCAGAGCATCTATAACAGATGCAGTTGTGGAAGCAACTTCACCAGAGTACACAGGAGATGCGGTGACACCGGATATAACTGTGAGAATGGGAGAGAAGATCCTTGAAAATGGTGCTGATTATGATGTCTCATATAAGGATAATATCGAATCTGGTGATAAGGCATCGTTCACGATCACAGGTAAGGGAAATTATACCGGAGTGATAAGCAGGTCATTTGAGATAATGCCAAAGAGCATTGCAGATGGAGAGTGCGAGATACCTGCACAGGTATACACAGGATCAGATATCACACCTGATATCACACTGAAACTTGATGGAAAGATCCTTGTATCAGGCAGAGATTACACTGTATCTTATGCCTACAACAGGGATGTTACCACAGAACAGCGCAAGGCGGAGGCAGTTATTACGGCTATGGGCAACTATACCGGAAAACTGACAATACCGTTTGACATCACAGCAAAGACTATCCTTCCGGCTGACGTATCGGATATTGAGGCGCAGGAGTACACAGGAAGTGCTATAGAGCCAGCGGTGACAGTCAAGAACGGAACAATCATCCTTGTGGAAGGCCGCGATTATGATGTGACATACAGTGACAATGTGGACAAGACAAAGTCTGCAAAGGCAGTGATCACAGGTAAGGGCAATTACAGAGGGGTAGTCACAAAGACATTTGAGATATGTGCGACAAGCATTGCATCAGCGGTTGTGACAGGAATCCCTGAGAGTGTGGTATATACAGGAGAGAGCATCACATTTGGCGACATACAGGTTCAGCTGAATGGCAAGACAATGGTTTACGGTTCTGATTACACTGTAAACTATGAGAACAACGTGAATGTGACCACAGATGATGCTAAGGCATATGTGGTTATAAAGGGTATCGACAATTATGGCGGACAGCTCAAGGTGGCATTCGATATAACTCCAAAGGATATCAGCGGATGCAAGGTTGATGCCATAAACGGACAGATATATACAGGAAGTGAGATAACACCTGACGTCACGGTAAGAGATGGCAAAGTCTTGCTTGAGAAGGATGTTGATTACACGGTCACATATGAGAACAACATTGAGATAACAAAGTCTGCAAAGGCAGTGATCAAGGGTAAAGGCAACTATGCAGGCGTGATAGAGGCAGAATTCTCAATATCAAAGGAAGTACTGGATATATCGGCAGCAACTGTAGGCAAGATTGCCGATGAGTACTACAATTTCGGTGAGGAACTCACACCGAACGTTGTGGTAACATTAAATGGAAAAACGCTCAAGAAGGGCGTTGATTATGAAGTAGCATACAGAGACAATGTAAAGCCTGGAACAGCGACAGTGACAGTGATGGGCATAGATCAGAATAAGGGAGAAGTCAGCAGTACATTTAAGATACTCCCTATAGATATCACAGATGCGGATATAACCCTTGTAAAGGATACATTTGCTTACACAGGAAATGCCATAAATGCTGAGATCAGCAAGGTTACAGTGAAGAGAAATGGAACAGCAAAGACACTTACAGATCTCACAGGACTCACATATTCATGCAGTGGCAATGTGAATGTGGGCCAGGCACTCCTGACACTCACAGCAGAGGATGGAAGGGGCTTTGCAAATACAGCAACAGCAACATACAATATCACGGCGGCATCCATAGAAAGCGCTGAGATAAGTGCAGACAGTGCAGTGTATACGGGTGAAAAGATCACTCCTGTATGCAGAGTCACACTGGCTGGAAAGACACTTGTTCCTGGAACTGATTACACGGTTGTGGCATCTAACAATATAAATGTCACAGACAAAGCGGTAGTGACAATAACAGGAAAGGGAAATTACACAGGCAAGGCTACAGGATACTTCAGCATAACACCGAAGAGGATCTCGGAGGCAGAGGTTTCTGTAGATTCAGCAGAGTACACAGGAAAAGCATTACAGCCTGAACTTACAGTGGTACTTGACGGAAAGACACTCACAGCTGATGTAGATTACACGGCTGATTACAGTGACAATGTGAATGTCACCACGGGCAATGCGAAAGCGTCAGTCACTATAACAGGTAAGGGCAATTACATGGGAACAGTTACAGGCGAATTTGCAATAACTCCTATGGACGTATCAAAGCTGAGCATAGAGGATATACCAGATCAGGTATACGCAGGACAGGCAGTGAGACCGGAGATCATCATCAGAAACGGTGATGTGGCACTCACAGCCGGCGTAGATTACTCAGTTGAGTACCAGAATAATGATGCTGTCACAAAGTCTGCAAAGGCAGTGATCACAGGTAAGGGTAATTATAAAGGTTCTGTCACAAAGACATTTGCGATCACAGCGTTCAGCATTGAAGGCGCGGAGATATCAGGAATCGCTGATACGGTCGTATACAGCGGAGAGGACATAGAGTTCTCAGATATAAAGGTAACTGTAAATGGAGTACAGCTTGTAAACGGAACTGATTACACAGTGACCTACAAGAATAACCATGATGTTACAACGGACGAGTCACCGGCTTACGTGACTATCACAGGTAAGGGCAATTATGGCGGTGAGGTGAGCAGGACATTTGCCATCACAGCCAGAAATATTGCAAGATGTAGTATTGATCCGATTGGCGGTCAGACATACACAGGCTCACCGGTGACACCTGATGTCGTGGTGAGAGATGGTGCGATAATCCTTGAGAAGGATAAGGATTACACGGTATCATACAGCAACAATACAGACGTGACGGAGAGCGCAGAGGTGACTGTCACAGGTAAGGGTAACTATAAGGGTGTGACAAGCACAGTATTTACCATTGCAAAAGAGATCATAGATATCTCAAAGGCCGTTATCAGCAAGCCGGATGATCAGTACTATGATTTCGGAAAGCAGATAAAGCCTGAGGTTACACTGACATACAATGGAAAACAGCTCGCAAGAGATGTCGACTATGAACTTGTATATATAAACAATACAAAAGAGGGAACTGCAACTATCCAGGCCAATGGAATCAACACCAACACAGGATCAGTGAGCACGACATTTGAGATTCTTCCAATAGATATTTCGGATGCGGTCGTGACACTTGAGAATGAGGAATATGAATACACTGGCAAGGAGATAAAGCCGGCAGTCAGAATGATCACTGTAAACAGATCAGGAAAGACAGAGGCTGTCACATCCCTTGATGGATTCAATGTTACATATGACAGCAATATTAATGTAGGCACAGCAAATGTTACAGTGACTGCGGTAAAGGGCAGTGGATTCACTGGCAAGACAGTCAGAACATTTGAGATAACCGGAGTTGACATGTCGGATGCATTAGTTGAGATAACCGGCAGCTATGTATACACAGGAAAAGCAATAACCCCACAGTATACAGTTACTTTAGGCGGAAAGGTTCTCACAGAAGGAGAGGACTACAAGGTAAGTCTCAGCAACAATGTAAATGTTGGAAAGCGGGCAATGCTCACAGTGACAGGCTCAGGCAATTATACTGGAAAGGCTGTTGCTTACTTTGAGATAACCGCCAGAAACATAAGCAGCGCAGATGTCAAGGCGGCAAATGCGACATATACCGGAAAGCCGGCTACCCCGGATGTTACGGTAACTTTGGATGGCGAGATACTCAACGCGGGAATCGATTACACAATATCGTACAGCAACAATGTAAACGCAACTACAGACAAGACAAAGGCTGCAGTGGTTGTAAAGGGAACCGGCAATTATACCGGAAGTGTTACAGGTACATTTGATATAGCTCCAAAGGATATATCAGACGCAGTCATAGGTGATATAGAGGCTCAGAGTTACACCGGAAAAGAGGTTACACCTGAGGTTTCTGTAAGTCTTGACGGTAAGGTGCTCATAGCGGGAACAGATTACTCTGTTTCATACGATAACAATATAGCAGCCTCAGAGGATGCTGAGGTCATCGTTACAGGTAGAGGCAATTACACAGGAACTATCTCAAAGAAATTTGCGATACAAAATGTAAAGATTGACGATGCAATGGTGACGGGAATAGAGGAGAGTGTTGTATACACAGGAAAGGATATAACATTTGACGATATAATGGTCACAGTTTCAGGTAAGACTCTCTCTGAGGATGTGGATTACACAGTAAGTTACGAGGACAATAAGGACGTAACAACTGCTGCAAAGGTGGTTATAACAGGTATAGGAAACTACAGCGGAGTGATCACAAGGATATTTGCGATAACACCAAAGAATATTGACAGCTGCAGTGTTGATGCGGTCAGCGGTCAGATCTATACAGGAAAGGCTATAACACCTGATGTGACTGTGAGAGACGGTGCAGAGGTACTTGTTCTGGATAAGGATTATACAGTTACATACAGCAATAACGTGGAGGTTACCACATCAGACAACATGGCTGTTATAACAGTCACAGGAAAGGGCAACTACACAGGAAAGGCGACAGTGACATTTGCGATATCAAAGAAACTTACGGATATATCTAAGGCGGTGATATCGAAGATAGCTGATCAGTATTACAACTTCGGACAGCCACTCACACCTGATGTGAAGGTGACACTGAATGGCAAGGAGCTTGTAAATGGTACGGATTACGCTCTTGTATATGTGGACAACACAGATGAGGGTACAGCAACAGTCATGGCAAAGGGTATCAATTCAAATACCGGAGCTGTGACAGCAAAATTCAACATAAAGCCTGTGGATATAAGCGATGGTGTCATAGCACTTGACGCAGCGTCATATCTCTACACAGGAACAGCTGTTAAGCCGGTCATCAGCTCATTTACAGTAAAGAGACTTGGCAAGACAGTGAAGGTTACAGATTTCACAAATCTGGATATAACATACTCATCAAACTCAAATGTTGGAACAGGAAAGGTTACGATCACAGCACTTGAAGGTGAGGGATTCACAGGAAGTGTCAGCAAGACATTTGCAATCGTGGGTGCATCGGTGGAGAATGCAGTGGTGAGAGTTGAGAATGGAGTTTACACCGGAGAGGAGATAAAGCCTGCATATGTTGTGACATTGGGAGGCAGAACACTCGTTGAGGGTAAGGACTTCAGAGCTGATTTCAGCAACAATGTAAATGCCACAGACAATGCGGTGCTCACTGTGACAGGTATAAACAACTACAGTGGAACCAAGACGGTCAGATTCACGATAAGTCCAAGAAAGATCACGGATGCAGATGTCACAGTTGCAGCCGCGAGATATACAGGACAGGAACTCACACCTGCTGTCAAGGTAATGATAGGAACGACGGCGCTTGTACAGGATGTGGATTTCACAGTTGATTACAGTGATAATGTAAATGTTACAGATGATGATACAAAGGCATCGGTGAAGATCACAGGAAAGGGCAACTACACAGGAAGTGTCACAGAGGAATTTGACATAACACCAAGAGATATATCCCTTGTCGATATAAAGGATATAGAGAATCAGGCGTATACAGGCAATCCTGTAACACCTGAGCTTACTATCACAGATGGTGCGTCAGTACTCAAGGCAGGCAGAGACTATGTGGTAAGCTACAGAAACAATATCAATGTGACAGCAGAGGCTGAGGCATGTATCACAGGAAAGGGCAACTATGCCGGAACTGTGAGCAAGATATTTGCAATAACTGGAGCAGACATAAAGGATGCGGTTGTCACAGGTGTTAAGAGCAGTGTGACATACACAGGAAGTGAGATAACATTTGCAGGACTCAAGGTGACATACGCAGGAGAGACACTTGTGGCTGGAAGAGATTACACAGTCACATATAGTGGCAACAGAAATGTCACAGATAAGGCAGAGATCAGGATCACAGGAAAGGGCAATTACTCCGGAACCGTGATAAAGACATTTGCCATCACAAGAAAGAACATAGCAGATAGTGACTGCCATGTAAGTGAGATAGAAGGACAGATATATACCGGCAAGGAGATAGAGCCGGAGGTTGTTGTGACATACGGAGACATCACCCTTGTGGAGGATGTGGACTATGAGATCACATACAGCAACAATATAGCAGTGTCAACAAAGGATTCACCTGCAAAGGCGGTAATAACAGGAAAGGGAAGTTACACCGGAACTGTTACAAGAGAATTTACAATAACAAAGGAACCTGTAAACATAAGCGGAGCCAAGATCAGCGTTATAGCGGATCAGGAGTTTGCAAAGGCATATATCACCCCTGAGGTGAGTGTGACGTACGCTGGAAACAAGCTTGTTGAGGGTACGGATTATAAGGTATCATACTCAAACAACTACAAAGTAGGTACAGCAACGGTATATATTACGGGATACGGCAATTATGTAGGTTCGAAGAGAGTAACATTCAACATTGTGAAGAGAGACATCACAGGATATGTGGCATCACTTGCACAGACAGTTGTCACATACACTGGAAAGGCTATAACACCGGATGTGATATCGATCACAGACAGGAGTGGCTCATTTGTCATCGACGACGAGGAGCTTGACGGATTTGTTATCAAGTATTCAGCAAATGTAAACGCTGGAACCGCAAAGGTTACAGCTACAGCCGGAAGTGATTCCAATTACTCTGGCAGTGTGACAGCTGAGTTTGTGATAAATCCAGCTCAGATAGATGGCGCTGCTGTGACGGCAGAGACCATGGAGTACACAGGAAAGGCTGTAACTCCAGCAGTCACAGTTACAAAGAACGGAGTGGTCCTGACATCGGACGACTATTCTGTTGAGTACAGAAACAATACAGAGGTCGGAACGGCAGACATCATAGTGACCGGAAAGGGCAATTACACCGGAACGGAATATGGAACATTCACAATAACACCAAGGAGCATAAAGAACTGCAGCATAACAGTTTCTGGCTCTACGGAATACACAGGCGGCCAGATCGTTCCAGTGGTAACTGTAAAGAACGGCGCGCAGGTTCTTGTCGAGGGTGTGGATTACATACTTAGCTATGATCTGAATACGGATGTCACAAGCAAGGCAAAGGTTGTCATCACAGGAAAGGGCAACTATAAGGATTCAGTTACAAGATACTTTGCGATAACCAAGAAGAGCATATCAAAGGCGGTTATCAGTGGAGTGACAGACAAGGAATTTACAGGAAATGCAATAACACAGAATATTGAGGTTAAGCTGGACGGTGAGAAACTTGTTCAGGGAACTGATTACACAGTGAAATATACGAATAATATTCATGTGGGAACTGCAACTGTGACGATCACAGGCGCAGGTAATTACACAGATTCTGTAAAGAGGAACTTCGTGATAAACAGAGTTGATGTGAGCGACACAGCTGTAATAACAGGAATCGAACCAGAGGCAACGTACAACGGAACAGAATTCAAGTTCAAGAATGTGAAGATCACATGGAGCGGAATTGTTCTCAAAGAGGGCAAGGATTATACGATCTCATACAAGAATAACAGTGAAATCACCATGACACGCACAAGCAAGGCGTCATGTACGATAAGCTTTATCGGAGATTACAAGGGTAAGGTTACAAAGCAGTTCAGGATCAAAGCATTTGACATATCAAAGGCTACCGTATCTGCGATAAAGGATGTGACTTACACAGGTAAGGCTCAGACCCCAGCCGTAGTGGTAAAGATAGGCAGCACCGTGATAAAGTCTAAGGAATATGAGGTCAAGTACAGCAATAACGTAAAGCCGGGAGTTGCAACAGTTACAATAACAGGACTGAACAACTTCTATGGTACAAAGAAGGTAACATTTAACATCCTGCCGGCAAAGGTAGCTAAACTTACTTTCTCCGCATCCAAAGATACAAGTGTAGGTGTTAAATGGAACGCAGTGAAATATGCAGCAGGATATGTTGTATACTACAGCAAGGATGGCGGAAAGAGCTATGTGAAAGTTGGAACTACAACCAATACAAGCTACACGATATCAAAACTTGCAAGCGGACAGACATACAGGGTTAAGGTATGTGCATATGTCAAGATAACAGATACGAAGTCACTTCTCTCAGCTGGCAGTGTAGTTGATACAGCGACCAAGCCGGGAAAGGTTACAGGAATAACGTGCTCAGCGAGAACTGATACAGCCATAAAGGCAACATGGAAAGCAGTTTCAGGAGCTACAGGATACAAGGTATATAAGTGGGACAACGCAGGCAGGAAGTATGTAACTGTCGGAGTTGTGAAGACCAATTCTGTAACTGTCAAGGGGCTTAAGGCAAGTACAGCTTACAAGATCAAAGTTATTGCATACAAGCAGCTTGGATCAAAGATCCTCTGGGGCGAAGAAAACGCTGCGACGATCATGACAACACCTGCTGCTGTCAAGGGGCTTAAGGCGGTAACTGGCGGCACATCAAGTATCAAGCTCAGTTGGAGTGGCGTATCAAGCGCTGATGGATATATTGTCTACAGATTGAGCGGCAAGAAATATGTTTCTATAGGACGCATTAGGAGCAACAAGACAACCACATTTGTAAGTTCAAAGCTTAAGGCTGGAACATTGTACAAATACAAAGTTGTAGCTTACAAGGTATCAGGTAAGAGTACTATAGTAAATGCCGGTACCACGGTGAGTGCAGTTACACTTCCAGTCACACCGGTTGTCACGGTACAGGCTGGAAAGGGAAAGGCTACGCTGGCATGGAATAGTGTGAGTGGAGCTGACGGATATGAAGTATACATAAGCACAACGAAGACTGGTAAGCTTACGAAGGTTGCAACACTTGGCAAGACTGTGAAAAAGTATACCAAGAGCGGACTTGTAAAGAACAAGACATATTATGTGTGTGTCAGGGCATTCAAAAAGGGACCTGATGG
This sequence comes from Coprococcus sp., assembly GCA_050874325.1. Lineage (GTDB taxonomy): Bacteria > Bacillota > Clostridia > Lachnospirales > Lachnospiraceae > Coprococcus. Next base: position 39,368 of record JBNMKK010000008.1, read on the forward strand.
CAAGAAGAACTACAGTGCTTACTCAACAAAAAAGCCTGTAAAGATCAAATAAGTCATATAAAGTGACAAAAATAGGGCGTCCTGCCTGGCTGCGAAAGCAGCCGGCAGGGCGCCTTTTTGTATACATAGTTATTTAATATAAATGAAGGAAAGTGTCCGCACAGCTGGTGATAAAATCCCTTAGATCATCATAGGGAAATACATTTGTGTTACCGCCATCTGCCGGAGGTTCTGAATCTATAAAATGTGACAGATCCTCGCTTAGGCATTCATATGAAAATGCAGTACATTCGTCTATGGTCAGAGCTACAGGGACGATCCGTGGAATGGTGGGTGAAAAATCTCTCTGGAACAGAGGATTTGTGATATTGTAGTCTCCGTAAAAATACCTGTCCGAGAAAAAAACGGTAAGTGGTATCAGGGTGTCCTGGGGCTGCATGCTGATGCCTCTCATCCTCACATGATCTATATCATCTGACACGCATGTAGGTTTGTTCTGGACATCCTCAAACCTGAAATATTCAGGCCAGAAGTTTTCGACATAGAGTGCATCCATATGGAGATGGGCAAGGATGCCAAGGTCAGCTGCGGTCAGACTTTCAGGTGTATGACTGCTTATAAGCAGAGAAATATCAGGATATTTTGTTATGAGATCGTCCTGCCATTTGGGCCTGAAATGTGTCAAGGATTTATCTGACACCGCGTCCGGTATGACCGTTCCAAGCAGAAATTCATTTGCAAAATCCGGGGATGAAACGTGGGCTGATATAAGCTTTGAAAGAATGGTGTCAGGCACCTTGCTGTCAGAGCGGAGTATTTGATTGAGTATGCAGCACCCCTCGCACAGGTGCATCATGTATCCCGGCATGGCTAAGACCTCCTGTCAGTTTCGAAAATGTGTTTCAGCCAAAGTTTACTCCCGGGAAAATGTAAGTGTCAAGATATATGGTATGATCAGTTTATAAAATTATAATAACAGTTTACTTGACTTCTAAAATAAATGGAATTAAAGTCGTATTTGTAGTATTTTATACAAATATACGATCGGGGGAAGAAATGAAAAAAGAGAATAAAGTGATAATGAGCGGTAAAGAACGAGAGAAACGGGATAAGCGCAAGCTGCGTATAAAAAGGATCAAAGCACTGATATTCTGCTTGATCTGGGAATTTTGCATATTATTGTTCATGTATGGCCGTACCAGTGGAACGAGAATACATGATGTGCAGAAATGGTTACACTATGCAGTGAACGGATTTAAATATGTGCCAGAAAAGTTGTCTGATGAGGAACGGGAAGACAAGATATGGTATTATGGTATCGAGTCAGAGCCGGTGCAGAGATCTGATGGACATCTGTTTGGCTATGGGGAAAAACAGCTTGATTTTTATGGCGTTTCTGAGGAGGAGATAAGTGCTATAGAGTCGGCGGGAAAGGCGTGTGATAAATATGGCCACTATTCCAAGGTCGATGCAAGGACTCTTATGGACGAATTCTACACCAGATGTAAGGCAAAGGGAGTGGATATCATGTATGCGTCAGAGAAGGGGAGAGCTGATGTGAGCATTGATGAGGGTAAGTATGATCTGACATCTGTATTTTTGCTGTCGCTGGACACAAACAGCCGTGTGGAGATAGAATGGGATCTCGGCGATGATTCCATACGCAGTATAAATGTCATATCGGATTATGGAGATAAGAAATATTTTGACACACAGCTAAGGGATGAAGATTCAGACATGTGGATCGCCATAGACACAATGCTTGATCTGTTAAATGATAATGATCTCAATGAGTGTGGACATGACGTGATAGAGCAGTACATGGCATCATACACAAGGCTTGGAGAAAAAAAAGGCTGGAGATGGGCAAATCGAAACGACAAGTTTGCCTATGTTGGAGACTGGATGTTGGCGGTCAGATACGAGGAAGAGAACATAGATTTGATCAAATTGAACATGGAATTTGAGTAGGCACGATCATAGCTTGCATCATAATAAAAAGGATGAACAGAAGGAGAAATGACTTGGATAACAATATTCAGAACGACAATGACAACAAGAAAAATGACAGAGGTGACGGCGGAAAAGGGAAAAACAGGAATGTCATAGTTCTGCTGGCCATCTCAGTCATATTAACTTTGCTGTGCTGGCGGGCATATGACAAGATAACAAATGGAACAAAGAAAGAGATACCATACAGTGGATTTATAGAGATGCTGGATGATGGACAGGTTGAGAACGCGGATATATATTCAAAAAAGATCAAGTTCACAACAAGGGACACCGATGGCAATGTAGACAAGAACACATATATAACAGTGAGGATCAGTGATGACAGTCTTGCGGATAAGCTGAGCAAAGCCCACGAAAAATATGCGACAACATACAATGGCAAGGATGAGAGTGGATCGGCTATGATCGGTACGATACTCTCATATGTAGTCATGATAGGTGCGTTTTACCTGTTTTTGTCACTCATAACAAAGCGTGGGGGTATGATGGGATTTGGAAAGTCCAATGCCAAGGTGTATATGGAGAAGAAGACAGGAGTGACATTTGCAGATGTGGCAGGAGAAGATGAGGCAAAAGAATCACTGACGGAGATGGTGGACTTCCTTCATAATCCAAAGAGATATCTTGAGATTGGCGCAAAGCTGCCAAAGGGTGCGCTGCTTGTCGGTCCTCCGGGAACCGGAAAGACACTTCTTGCAAAGGCGGTTGCCGGTGAGGCTAATGTGCCTTTCTTTTCGATGTCGGGGTCCAGCTTTGTGGAGATGTATGTGGGCGTTGGAGCGTCCAGAGTGAGAGATCTGTTCAAGCAGGCTGCGGACATGGCGCCGTGTATCATATTTATAGATGAGATAGATGCGATAGGTCAGAGCAGAGACAGCGTGAGAGGCGGCGATTCAGAGAGGGAGCAGACATTAAACCAGCTCCTTGCGGAGATGGATGGATTTGACACATCAAAGGGAATAGTCATACTTGCTGCGACCAACAGACCTGAGACACTTGACAAGGCACTTCTCAGACCTGGAAGATTTGACAGGAGAGTCATAGTAGAAAAACCAGATCTGCAGGGAAGAATAGACACCCTCAAGGTTCATTCAAGAAATGTAAAGATGGACGAGAGCGTAGATCTCAGAGAACTGGCTCTAGCCACTGCGGGGGCTGTCGGAGCAGATCTTGCCAACATTATAAACGAGGCTGCACTGACTGCGGTCCGCTCAGGAAGAACGATGGTTTCCCAGGCTGATCTGATAGGCGCGGTGGAACTGGTATTTGCAGGAAAGGAAAAGAAGGGGAAACTTCTAGGCGAGGAGGAGAAGAAAGTTGTGGCATACCATGAGGTGGGACATGCACTTCTCGTGGCACTGCAAAAGCATACAGAACCTGTGCAGAGGATAACTATAGTCCCTAGGACGATGGGATCCCTTGGTTATGTATGGCAGGTTCCGGAGGAAGAGAAATACATGGAGACCAAGGCTGAGCTTGAGGCAAACATCATAACCACTCTAGGTGGACGTGCTGCTGAGGAATTGAAATTTGACTCAGTCACAACGGGGGCGGCAAATGATATAGAGCAGGCGACAAAGACCGTCAGGGCGATGATAACGATGTATGGTATGTCAGACAGATTTGGCCTTATGCAGCTTGAGTCGGTACAGGGAAAATACCTCGACAGAAATTCTGTGCTCCAGTGTTCTGATGAGACTGCGGCACAGGTGGATGAGGAGATAAGAGATGTACTGAAGGATTCCTATAAAAAGGCAAAGGAGCTGCTGGCAGATCATATGGCTACTTTGGACGAGATAGCCAGATTCCTGATAGAGAAGGAGTCAATAACCGGAAAAGAATTTATGGAAATATTTAACCGCGTTGAGAATACCGCGGGTGATGTGACAGATAATTCTATAGAGACAGCTCAGATATAATATTAAAAATGCGCCTTGATCTGAAGATCATCAGATCAAGGCGCATTTTTGGTAAACGGGCAAATACGTGTTTACTGGTCAGACTGCAATTCGTCGAGAGTCTTGCCATAGGCTGGTAAAAACTCACAGACGAAATCGTTTACCTCAGGATACTTCTCAGCCATTGATGATACAGATGACATTATAGTGCTCATGGCGCTGGAGAATTCTGTGTTGCCGGAACCTGTCTCTTCCATACACTTTATGAGTGCTGAGAGCTTGTCCGCAGCCTTTACAAGTTTCCAGATATATACATCGTTCTCGTCCTGTTCATCTTTGAAAAAGATCGGCGTATAGGCATCCTTCAGATCGGCCGGGAGTTTGTCGAGAAGGGTATGGCAGGCGATATCCTCCACATCTTTGAATGCGTTTTTGATGTCACTGTTGTAGTATTTTACCGGGGTGGGCATGTCCCCTGTGATGATCTCGGATGCATCATGGTACAGCCCTATGAGAGCGGCCCTCTCGGCGCTTAAAGATCTGCCATAACGCACGTTGCCTATGGTGGCGAGAGCGTGCGCGATCATGCTGACCTCAAGGCAGTGTTCACATAGATTTTCCTCACGGCTGTTTCGCATGAGCGCCCATCTGTCAATGTATTTCATTCTCGAAATAAGTGCAAAAAAATTGTATTCCATAAATAAACACCTCACATTTGATAAAATTGATACGGACTGTAGTACAGCTTATGATACTAGCTGTCCTTTTTTTCGGATACGTTATCTCCTGCGTGGAAGAAATCGTAGACTGCCGCTGCTGCGGATCTAGTCATACCAGTTGGAATCTCAAGATCAGCTATGGTAGCTTTTTTTATGTTGTCTATATCTTTGAAATATGCCAGAAGTGCCTTCCTTCTGGCTGGTCCGATGCCTTCAATGTCGTCCAGCACGGAGTGTATCTGTGACTTGCTGCGGAGACTTCTGTGGTACTCGATGGCAAATCTGTGAGCCTCGTCCTGGAGCCTTGTGATCATGTTGAAAGCCTGTGTTCCGGCAGGAAATTCTATCTCTTTGTTGTTGTAGTACAGTCCTCTTGTACGGTGATGATCGTCCTTGACCATGCCGCATACAGGGATGTTTAGCCCGAGATTTTGCAGAACTTCCAGTGCGATGTTCACCTGACCTCGGCCTCCATCCATCATGAGGATATCTGGATATATGTTGAACTTTTCGTCGGTAAATCTCCTTGTGAGAACTTCCCTCATGCTGGCGTAGTCATCTGGACCGTCAATGGTACGGAGCTTAAACTTTCGATAGTCATTTTTCTTGGCGCGGCCATTTTCAAATACGACCATAGATGCCACAGAGTGGTAGCCACTTATATGTGATATATCGAACGCCTCAAGCCTTCTGGCGGACGGCACTCCGATCAATTGAGCAAGTTCCTTTGCAGCACCTTCGGTTCTTTCCTGTTCACGTTTCAGCTTATCGGCATCCTGGTTCATTACAAGAAAAGCGTTGTCCTTGGCAAGCCTCAACAATTTTTGCTTGTCTCCCTTTTGCGGTATAACGATGTGTACCTGACTTCCTCTTCTTGCACTCAGGTATTCCTCTATCAGGGCGGAATCGTCGATTGGCTGCTCGATTATTATCTCCTTTGGAAGATATGGTGTGGATGCGTAGTACTGTTTCAGGAAGGATTCCATGATGGTACTGTATTTTTCTGCATTCACTCCGCTCATGTGATAGTGCTCACGTCCGATCAGTTTGCCGGAGCGCACAAAGAAAATGGAGATGACGCACTCGTTTCCAAGATCTGTAGCCATGGCGATGACGTCTCTGTCGTCAGAGCTTGTGTCACCCACGCGCTGAGTCGTTTCGATATGTTTTATGCTTTTTATGAGATCCCTGATCTCTCCAGCCTGTTCAAATTCCGTCTCGGCAGCCAGATCCCTCATCTGCTTTTCCAGATCACGCACGACATGTCCATGGTTGCCATTTAGAAAACTTATCGCCTGCTGTATATTTTCGTTGTAATCTTCCTTTGAGATATATCCCTGACATGGTGCGTCACACTGTTTGATCTGGTGATACAGGCATGGGCGTTCAAGCCCTATATCTTTGGGAAGATTTCTGTTGCAGCTCCTTATGTGATACAGTTTCTTCAGAAGTTCTATGATATCTTTGACAGCCTTTGAGTTGGTGTATGGACCGAAGTATTTGGAATGGTCACGTTTCATCTGATGGCTGTACAGTATCCTGGGATAATCCTCCTCAACAGTGATACGGATGTATGGATATCCCTTGTCGTCCGTCAGCATGGTGTTGTAATGCGGTCTGTGTTCCTTGATGAGGTTGCATTCAAGAACCAGAGCCTCAAGCTCTGATCCGCATACGATATACTCAAACCATGCTATATGTGACACCATTTTCTGGATCTTTGGGGATTTTTTGTAGCCGGTCTGAAAATACTGGTGTACCCTGTTGTACAGATCTATGGCTTTTCCTACATATATTATATGATCCCCTGCATCGTGCATCAGATACACACCCGGTACATGGGGGAGTTTTTTCAGTTCTTCTTCAAAATCAAACATATCATTCACCTCAAAAAATATAGATAAGTATATCACTGTGAGCACGCATATGTCATCTGTAAAATGCACGCCAAAATAGCCGTGTATTCTTGACAATAGTGTTCGTAGATAAGTATAATTAATAAGATTAAGGCTGAGAACAAATAGAGCAGCAATACAATGGCAATACAATAAAATGAAAGGAAAAGATGTCAGATACAGACATCGGTTGGGGTGTATATGGTATATAGTGTTACAGTCACACAGCTGATAGAAAAGATGGATCTGAAGAATCATACACCGGAGATAGACACCGATAAGATCCTGATCCAGGATCCAGGTATGAACAGACCTGCGGTACAGTTCGGCGGATTCTTCGAGCATTTTGATGCCGGAAGGATACAGATATGTGGAAATGTAGAGCATGCGTATGTTGCGGCTATGCATACGGAGGAGGAGAACAAGAAGATCATGGACGAGTTCTTTTCATACAAGCCGCCATGTCTTATATTCTGCCGTGGTCTTGAGCCGTATCCGTTCATAATCGAGATGGCAAAGAAACATGGAGTTCCGGTTCTCACATCCGATGCGGTCACATCAGCATTTGTACATGAGGTGGATAGATGGCTGCATGTGGAACTTGCACCAAGGATATCGGTACATGCTGTTCTTGTCGATGTATACGGCGAGGGTGTGCTTATAATGGGTGAGAGCGGTATCGGTAAATCTGAGGCAGCTCTTGAGCTTTTAAAGAGAGGACACAGACTTGTTGCGGACGATGTGGTTGAGATCAAAAAGGTCAGTGATGCTACACTTGTCGGACGTGCTCCGGATATAACCAGACATTTCATCGAGCTCAGAGGTATCGGAATAATAGATGTAAAGTCTCTGTTCGGTGTAGAGTGTGTAAAGATAGATCAGAATATCGATCTTGTCATCAATCTGGAGGAGTGGAGCAAGGATACAGAGTACGACAGACTCGGACTTGAGGACAACTATATGGAGTTCTTGGGCAACAAGGTGGTTTCACACAACATACCTATCAGACCGGGTCGTAATATAGCTATCATAGTTGAGTCGGCAGCGGTCAATCACAGACAGAAGAAGATGGGTTACAATGCTGCACAGGAACTTTATAACAGAGTCACACAGAATATCATGAAGGGCAACGGTGGTGGCTCAGACAAATAAGTGTATGCGGATAAAATAAACAGAAGTGGAAGGAGAAAAACAATGTCAAAGTATGTATTTGGAGTGGATGTCGGAGGTACTACAGTAAAGATGGGACTTTTTACAGTTGAGGGAGAACTCCTCGACAAATGGGAGATCAAGACTCGCACAGAGGATGGCGGCAAGAATGTCCTCCCGGATATTGCAGATTCCATAAAGGATAAGATCGCTGACAAGAAACTTTCAAATGAGGATATAGAAGGTGTGGGAATCGGAGTTCCTGGTCCAGTGAAGGAGGACGGAACAGTTTTAAAATGCGTAAATCTTGGCTGGGGCATACTGAATGTGCAGGATGAACTCAAGGCACTCACTGGATTTGAGGTAAAAGCAGGTAACGATGCAAATGTTGCAGCCCTTGGAGAGATGTGGCAGGGCGGCGGAAAAGGTCACAGCAATGTTGTAATGGTAACACTTGGAACAGGCGTTGGCGGAGGAATAATACTCAACGGAAAGATGCTTTTCGGTGTGAACGGAGCAGGCGGCGAGATCGGACACATCTGTGTTGATGAGAATGAGGAGGAGACATGTGGATGTGGCAATAAGGGCTGTCTTGAGCAGTATACATCTGCGACAGGCGTGGTAAGACTTGCAGCAAGAGCCATGGCTGCAACTGATAAGAAGTCTGCGCTCAGAGATCTTGATACAGTCACAGCCAAGGATGTATTTGATCTTGCAAAGGCAGGCGATGACCTTGCTAAGGAGGTCGTAGACAAGCAGGCTCACATCCTCGGAAGAACTCTTGCACAGATAGCATGTGTAGTTGATCCTGAGATATTTGTTATAGGTGGAGGAGTATCAAAGGCTGGAGCGATACTCACAGATGCCGTGAAGGAATACTTTGTAAAGTATGCATTCCATGCATGCCGCGGAACAGAGTTTGCTCTTGCAGAGCTTGGAAACGATGCAGGAATATATGGAGCAGCGCGCAGCATACTCAAGTAGGTGTAACTGTAAAATGTATTTTAGGTAATTTTTAACAGTTATTTTTGTGAAATTATCCAAAGCAAAATTAAAAGATAGCAAATTTCTATTTATTTTTAATATTGAATTATAAAAGTCTTTAATGTATGATGAATTTATTGGTGTTATCAGACGGATATGCCGATAATATAGTACATTAAAGACTTTTGTTTTAGACAGGGATACCTGCAGAGCATGATATATACGTGTTTTGTAGGATTTTGTTTTATGAAAGCCTTATAAAAGATTAGTATGAGGTATGTATGTCAGAGAAGGATATATACAATATATATAAAGATGTAACGGCGATCGTTGGGGAGGAGAATGTCCTGGCGGATGAGCCGATGAGCAGACACACGACATTTAGGATAGGCGGTAAGGCTGATTGTTTTGTAAAGCCACGTTCTGCGGCGGAGGTGGCAGATCTGATCTTCCTCTGCAGCGAGAGAAATATACCGTATTTTATACTGGGCAATGGAAGTAATCTCCTGGTGTCTGATGATGGATACAGGGGCATGATAATCAATATCATGGATAATATGGATACCGTGACTGTAGATGGCAGAACCGTCACAGCCCAGGCTGGAGCGATGCTTGTGAGAGTGAGTGCTGCAGCCCGCGACAATTCGCTTACCGGACTTGAGTTTGCATCGGGTATACCGGGCACAATAGGCGGGGCGGTTTATATGAATGCCGGAGCATATGGCGGCGAGATGAGAGATGTGGTTAAGACTGTTAAGGCTATGGATGAGAATGGACAGATATATGAGTTCAGTTCAGATGAGATGGATTTTTCGTACAGACACAGTATAGTTGAGGACAGGAAAATGGTAGTGCTTGAGGTGACGCTTGAACTTGCTGAAGGCAGCAGGGAAGAGATAGAGGGCAGGATGAAGGAACTGGCAGAGGCAAGACGTTCAAAGCAGCCTCTTGAGTATCCGTCTGCAGGCTCCACATTCAAGAGACCTGAGGGATATTTTGCTGGAAAGCTGATAATGGATGCCGGACTCAGAGGATATTCAGTCGGGGGCGCACAGGTAGCAGAAAAACACTGCGGATTTGTTGTCAACAAGGGCGGTGCCACAGCAGGCGATGTTGTGGGGCTGATCGGAGATGTTCAGAGTAAAGTGAGAGAGAAGTTTGGCGTAATGCTTGAGCCTGAAGTCAAGATGCTGGGGAAGTTTTGACCCATATAAAACTGTAGTGAGGAGGACAGAAAAAGTGAGATTTGTTATTGTTACTGGAATGAGTGGAGCCGGAAAGGCAACCGCATTAAAAACACTTGAAGATGCAGGCTTTTTCTGTGTGGATAATCTCCCTATACAGCTGATAAGACGATTTGCAGAGATCGCGTATGATGCAGAGATACAGGTGGATGACGTAGCCATAAGTGTTGATATAAGAAGTGGAAGGGCACTTTCACAGCTCAATTCATGTCTGGCTGAGATCAAACGTGAGGGTATGAAGTATGAGATATTGTTTGTCGAGTGCTCTGATGCAACGCTCGTTAAGAGATACAAGGAGACAAGGCGCAATCATCCACTCTCGGTGAGAGGCGGCAGAATAATAGATGGAATAAAGAAGGAGCGTGAGCTGATAGGTTTCCTCAAGGAGGAGGCTGATTACATAATAGATACCACAAACCTTCTTGTAAGGGAATTCAAAGCCGAGCTGGACAAAATATTTGTGCAGAATCAGGAGTATTCAAACTTCATAATAACAGTTATGTCTTTTGGCTTTAAGTATGGTATTCCGAGAGATTCCGATATAGTCCAGGATGTACGTTTCCTGCCGAATCCATATTACGATCTTGATCTTAGAGAGAAGACAGGTAATGATAAAGAGGTACAGGATTATGTGATGAATTGCAAGGAGGGACCGGAGTTCCTGGATAAGTTCCTTGATCTTGTGGAGTTCCTTGTGCCAAATTATATAAAAGAAGGAAAAAACCAGCTCGTGATATCGGTGGGATGCACGGGTGGAAAACATAGATCTGTGACGATTGCAAATGCAGTGTATGAAAAATTGCAGAAATCAACGTATACAGTTAGGATAGTTCACAGAGATATAGCAAAGGACTCGATCGTCAAGAAGATGTAAGAGTCAGAGAAACAGTAACAGAGATTGCAGGTGAAAATATGTCGTTTTCCTCTGATGTTAAGACAGAGATTTCGGGTAGTGTTGCAAGTGCCAGACACTGCCAGATCGCAGAGCTTGCGGCTATGATATCTATGGTGGCGCATGTTAGATACTGGAAGGGCAGACCTATAGCGCTGGTCATAGAGACAGAGAGAAGTGTAATAGCCCAGGAGATAGCATCACTTATAAAGCGCTTATTCAGATATATACCGGCGTCCAGTGTAAAGAGGACGGGTGTTAACAGTAGAATATACAGAATGGAGATAGCCGACCCGGATATGGTGTGCGGCATCATGACCACGCTCAAGATTGAAAATGATAACGTGTGCCAAGGACTGAATGATTGTCAGAAGATGAAAGTCAGCAGGCTGGTGGTCGGCAGGGAGTGCTGTCGAAGAGCGTACATAAAGGGCGTATTTATGACTTCAGGATCCATCAGTGATCCGAATAAGGGCTATCATATGGAGATAGTGAGTGATAACAGGGGTAGAGCTGAGTTTATCCAGGAGATAATACATGGATTTGGAATAGCATCCAGGATAATCCAGAGGAAAAAATACAGTGTCGTCTATCTCAAGGATGGGGAGATGATAGTGGAGATGCTCGGACTGATGGGAGCTCATATATCTCTTATGGATATGGAAAATATCCGCATAAAGAAAGATATCAGAAACACTATAAACCGCAGGGTGAACTGTGAGGCGGCAAACCTCAACAAGACGGTTAATGCAGCGGTAAAACAGGTAAATGATATAAACTATATAATTTCTACGAAGGGGATAGAGTTCCTTCCTGAAAATCTTCAGGAACTTGCACTGGCAAGACTTGAAAATGAAGATGCCACTCTTAAGGAGTTAGGAGAGATGATGACTCCTCCGATCGGAAAGTCGGGGGTTAATCATAGATTAAGAAAAATAAGTGAAATCGCAGAAGAATTGCGGGGCTGTTAATGCCCAAGGAGGATGTAATGATCGAAAAGACAGTTGTAGTATCAATGATGGGAGAAACAGAGGAAAGACCGGTCGCTGTACTTGTGCAGGTTGCTAGCCAGTATGAGAGCAGAGTCCATCTTGTGACAGGAGACAAAAAGATAAATGCAAAGAGCATTATGGGAATGATGAGTATGAACTTTGCGAATGGCAGTGAGATCACAATAGTTGCAGACGGAACGGACGAGAAAGAGGCTGTGGATGCTATCGCTGCATATCTCAGCAAGGATAATCAGTAAAGTTACGCGAGTGATCAAAAGATAAAGTTCCAAAACATACGACATGTTTTATTGCACCACTTGTAGTGTTGTGGTAAAATAAATATATCAATGGACATTTGTCGGAGGAACAGGATATGGGATTTTTTGACGGATTATTAAAGAGGATACCATTTGTATCCAGGTTTTCCAGAAAAAAGGAACCGGTGAACAATGTAGAACTCCAGTTTAACAAGGCGATGAACCTTATGGACAACGGTGACGCGGAAGAGTCAGTGACTATATTGGAGCAGGTTGCAGACATAGGAATAATGGATGCGCAGTACAAGTCATATGGGGATGATGCACTGCTGGCACTGGCGGAATTCTTTGAAAAGGGTAAGTATCGCAATGCTGTTATAGATGTGGATCTGAACAAGGCTACAAAGTATTACGAGAAGTATGTCAATCAGAATCACGACGGAGACACGATATTCAAACTTGCAAAGATGCTTTTGGAGGTGCAGAACTTCTCAAAGGCAATAAAGTATTACGAACAGGCAGCCAACGATTATGGTATCAAAGCAGCTTATATGAGCCTTGGATCCATATATGAGAGTGGTCTGAACAGGGTTGACGAATACGGCAACAAGAGCGACTATGTTGTACCGATAGACCTTGATAAGGCAATGATGTGGTACAAGAAACTCGCTGACACGGGAGACGCAAAGGCGAAGGCATCCTACGAGAGAGTTGAATACATGAGCACTCATGGTGACAGTTTGGAGTTCGAGGAGAAGGACAAGCTGTACACAGATATAGCTGAGGCCAGAAAAGCCAAGGGCAAGGAGCCTAGATACAAGGTTATAGAGGCATCTCGCCTGCAGTATCAGTATACATATGTACACGATCAGGTTGAAGGATTCATCCATAAGCTCCCTAAGGGTTGGGTCAAGACCATCAACGAATCGACAGGTGAAGAGTATTACGCACCAAGCCTTACTTACAAAGATTTTGCGATGTATGTTTACTATGACAGTGTACCAAAGGACACCAAGATGACTCTTGAGAATTATCTGAGGTACTGTAACGATGCTTTTGATGAGGATCTTCAGATGAAGGCTTATGTTACAGAGTACGCTGACGGTATATGTACTACCTACTATCATAAAGACATGGAAAAAGGAATCGTTTCCTTTGCATTCTACCATGGAAGACGTCTTGCATGTATGCGATTCGTATGTGCTACGATGGAGATTATCGAGCAGTATGAGGAGATCATATTTGAGACTGCCAATTCATTTGCATTTGTAGATCCTACACTTGCCAGTGAGCACAGTGCAAACCGCAAGGATATGCAGTATTATAACGAGGCTATTTACTGTTATTACCTTGAGGATTATGAGGGTGCCATGAGGGCTGCAAAACAGGCTCTTAAACTCGGTAGCATAAAGGCAAGTTACCTGCTCATTGAGCTTTACTATGACGAGGACAGCCCGTACCGTGATGTGGAGAAGACGATCAGCTACGCAAAGCAGCTGTTTGAGGCTACAAAGGATCCTGAACTGGCATTCCTTCTCGGAATCGTGTATGATCAGCAGCTCAAGGATTATGTGAAAGCGGTCAACTGGTATGAGAATGCCGAGAGACTTGGTCACAAGAGAGTGGCATTCTATCTTGGAAGAATATACTACTATGGACTTCTCAGAACAAAGAGAGATGGAGTGAAGGCTCTGTCATATTTCAAGAAGGCCAGAGAGAATGGTATACAGGAGGCAGAAGGATATATCAAGGATCTTGAGGATCTCAAGGGCGAGGATCTGCAGACAGCCATAGACAAGTGGGAACGTGCAGTCCAGGCAGGAAGTGAGTCCGCTGCTATCAAGATCGCAATGATGAAACAGAGACAGATATTCTATATTGCCACACCGTATGAGATAGAGAAAGCTTATCTTGAGGCTCTGGGACTTGGAAGTGCTCAGGCAGGATATGAGCTTGGTAGAATCTATCAGGTTCAGGAAAAGCAGGAAAACTATAAGGGCGAGATCAAGAGTATCAAGTACTTTGAGAAGGCGTTCAACGCCAACTTCGATGACTGGGATAAGGAGAATCTGTTCAAGGTCATCAATTATAAAGTTGAGAAGGGACTCTCAAATGATGAGGCTATCAAGCTTTACATTGAGAACGCCAGTATGGGATATGTGCCAGCTATTGAAAAGCTTATCGCACTTGTTCCTACTACCACACAGCAGATATGGAGTCTGTATGATGCGCTCATAGAACTTGCAGAGACTGGTGATGAGTCGGCTATAGTTGCTATGAATAAGCTTGAGATGAACTATGTAGATCTCATCCTCAGAGAGCCTGCAAAGGGACAGAAAGTTGTGGAGAACAAGTTCTTCAGATTGTGTGTTCCTAAGGAGTGTAATGCGGTTATCAACGATGAGGGTGGTACAATAAAGATGGCAGATTCAGTTGTAGAATTTGCTGTTGCCGAGATGCCTGTCAATGCAAGTGCAGAGCAGGATTATCTCAAGATATACAAACTTATTGTATCAGAGTATCTGCCGGATGAGAACGCAGAGGTCATAATAGCCAATTCAAGAATGATCGGTTCTGCCATCAGAGCCTCGAAGGATAATGTACATACATTCAGTATTCTTCTTATCAGTTCAAAGAACCAGTATATATTCAAGCTGAGTTCTAAGGACAGAAGACAGATGATGCAGTTCAAGGATGTGCTGATAGCTATAGCCAAGTCACTTGTTGAGACTGGTGAGATCTATAAGGCTACAGAGGAAGGCAAGAAGAATATAGGCCTTGCATTCCTGCTTAAGACCAATGAGAGCGGATTCCTTTCAATTGGCAAGGGCGAGTAGAAGATATAGTCGGATATCAGAGCTTAAGATAAATATAATCAAAGTATAACGGATCATTTGCCCGGAGGATATGTAAGATCTCCTCCGGGTTTTTTATCCGGTATAAGGGAAAGGGAGCATAGTTATGCCAGGACTTAACAGGAAAGAGATGACAAGCAAGCCACTCAGAATGGACTCAAGAATGGCACGCGATATAGAGAGGCTTTCAGATTGTACGGGGTATTCTCAGAATGAGATTATACTAATGGCGATAAAAAGGTATCTGTATGAGAACCGTAAGTACTTTCTGAGGGATATGGTAGAGGAAAAGTGTATTGACAGAATAGAGAGGGATGTGTGCGTGATGCGCAGCGAGGCACACCTGAAGTACGGTGGAATGACGATAGATGTCGTCAAGCCGGAGTCGACAGATGCCTTCGGTCAGAATGTGTACAGCGCAACTATAAGACTCAGGAACAATCTTGGTGAGGTATTCTATGAGGATCAGCAGGATGTTGATATGAATGGAAAGGACTGGGAATATTATAAAGAGTTTATATATGAGGTTGTAATGAAGTATATGGATATCGATGAACCTGCGCTCAAGACATATTTCAGAGAAAAATTCCTCTATGAGTAGTAAAATGTGTTAGTATATATACAGGTGTTTTTGTTTACACAGCTTATCATTAGTGGTATGCTATAAATGTTTGGAAAGATTAGAAAAAAGTGGTCGAATCGAGGTGAGGTGCTTGTTTAGGAATATAATGAATGATCTTGCAACATGGTACGAGACAGGACAGGATAAGGTTGCCGTGGTAAGAGGCGGTAAGTTTGTTGGCAAGACATGGGCTGTCACGGATTTTGCGATGGGTTTTTTTGATGATCATATTATTGTGGACATGAATAAGCAGACTGGATTTGCGGCGTATGCTGCTAAGGAGAGGAGACCGGAAAAACTCCATGCGAAACTCACAACATCGCTTGACAAGTATGACTTTAAAGATAAACTGCTTATATTTGACAATGCAGAGAATTGCGTCGGCTTACTGCAGAATCTGGTTGAGTATGCAAAGTACAATACCGAGTGCAGGATATGCGTGATCGGAACCGTGTGTGGACCGATGCCTGGTGAGGAAGAGTGTCGTGATGACATTTGTGTGTATGAGCTCATGCCAATGAGCTTTGACGAGTTCCTCAAGGCGGGTAAAGGAAGAAAGCTTTGTGCTTTTATTGAGAATCAGAAACTTACATCCATGCCGGATGAGGTGCGGGACAGTGTACAGACGATGCTTGAGACTTTTTTTGTGACAGGAGGCATGCCTGAGGCTGTTGAGGAGTATTATAAGACAGGCGATCTGAGAAGAGTGGATGTTATATTAAAGTCTATACTTGACAGAATGACCGATTATCTGATAAACTCCACTCCGAAGAGATATCTTTCAAAGGTCATGGCGATCTGGAAAAGTATACCGACACAGCTGACCAAGGAGAACAAAAAGTTCATGTATGGATATGTTGATCCGAAGGCTCGTGCCAGAGAGTATGAGGCATCGGTTGATCAGATAGTCCGAATGGGAGTTGTAAGACAGGTGTACAGGGTGAGAAATGGAATCCTTCCACTTGCAGACCAGAGGGATGAAAAGTCATTTGAGTTATATCATCTGGATCATGGATTGCTCAGGATGATGGCTGGAATACTTGTTCAGGATATAGACACGGACAATGTGTTGGATATGATGGACGGAGTTATCGCAGAACAGTATGCGATGGCTGAGTTGTATGTGAACAAGAGCATTGGAGATCTGTATTTCTGGATATCATCAGCTACCGCAAAGGTCGATTTTGTGTATGAGGGTGATGGAGAGGTAATTCCAGTGGACGTGCAGACGAGTCCTCACACAAAGGCTCAGAGTTCCAGGGTATTCCGTCAGAGATACAACAATAATACATCAGTTAGAATTTCTACAGATGATATGTTCGTTGATAAAGGATTGGTAAATATACCGCTATATGGCATATGGTGTTTCTGACATCAGTCATTGGCAGTATTTTTATAGATGCCGAAATAGCTCAGTTGGTAGAGCAACGCATTCGTAATGCGTGGGTCGAGGGTTCGAGTCCCTTTTTCGGCTTAGAGATATGGGAAGGCTGCCTGCAAAGGACCTCGTCACGGGGACTGTTTGCTGGCAGCCTTTCGTTGCTATATTGGTGGCACTTCTTGAGGAGGCTGAATATGGATACACCTAAGTGGTACAGACATTTAAAAACTATAAACAGACACAAACGCATGGTTATGAAGAACTGTTTCCGTTGCGGTTTATACAAACAAGGGCTGCTGCACGATCTGTCAAAGTATTCGTGGACGGAATTCTCAGTGGGAGCAAAATATTATCAGGGTACCAGAAGTCCAAATGATGCTGAGAGGGAGGATAAGGGTTACTCCAGTGCATGGCTGCACCACAAGGGAAGAAACAAGCATCATCTTGAATATTGGATAGATTACAGCGCTGACAGGAGCAATAGACAGCTTATCGGAATGAAGATGCCGGTAAAGTATGTGGTGGAGATGTTCTGCGACAGGGTTGCTGCCAGCAAGAACTACAACGGTGATAAGTACACGGATGCATTTCCTCTTGAGTATTATCTTAAGGGGAGATCCAGGGATCTTCTTCACCCGGAATCTGCAGAGCTGCTGGAGTCTATGCTGAAGATGCTGGCAGAAAAAGGTGAAGATTATACGTTTGACCATATAAGGCGGGATATCCTGCACAACAAGAGATAGACAGACGCACAGAGTTGTTTAGGGAGGATAATGTATGGAGTTTACACATTTGCATGTGCATACAGGTTACAGTCTGCTCGATGGAGCAGCGAAGATAAAGGAGTTGGTACACCGGGCGAAGGAACTTGGGTATGACTCTCTTGCCATAACGGACCACGGTGTAATGTACGGTGTCATAGAGTTCTATGAGGCATGTATGGCCGAGGGCATCAAGCCTATTCTGGGATGTGAAGTGTATGTAAGTCCTGGATCCAGATTTGACAGGGAGGTAGGAAAAGGTGATGAGAGGTATTATCATCTAGTACTTCTGGCTGAGACAGATCAGGGGTATCACAATCTCTCAAAGATAGTTACCCGTGGTTTCACAGAAGGATTTTACTACAAGCCACGAGTTGATATGGAAGTACTGGAAAAGTACCATGAGGGTATAATAGCCCTGAGTGCGTGTCTTGCCGGTGAGGTCGCAACACATTTGAGGAAGAACGACTATGATGGTGCCAGGGATGCTGCGATCAAATACAGAAATATATTTGGCGAGGATAATTATTTCCTTGAAATGCAGGATCACGGGATACCAGATCAGGCTACGGTAAACGCCGGTGTCATGAGGCTCTCAAAAGAGCTGGGAATACCGATGGTGGTCACAAATGATTCGCATTACATATATGCTGAGGACTGGGAGGCGCATGATGTGCTGCTCTGCATCCAGACCAACAGAAAGGTTCAGGATGAGAACAGAATGAGGTACGACGGCGGGCAGTATTATCTCAAGTCGAAGGAGGAGATGGCAGAACTGTTTCCATATGCCACTGAGGCTCTTGAGAACACCCATAAGATAGCAGAGAGATGTAATGTCAAGATCGTATTTGGTGAACAAAAGGTGCCTAGATTTGATGTGCCTGACGGTTATACGGCGGAGGAATATCTTGAAAAGCTCGTATATGATGGCATGGAGAAGAAGTATGGCATAAAGTATGAGGACACGGAAGGCCTAAAGGAGGGCGAAAAGGGATATGATGTTCGTCAGAGAATAGATTATGAGCTGTCTGTCATAAAGAGCATGGGATTTGTGGATTATTTCCTTATCGTGTGGGATTTCATACATTTTGCCAAGACAAATGGTATTGCGGTGGGACCGGGACGAGGCTCGGCGGTTGGAAGTGTCGTGGCGTATTGCCTGGACATAACAACCATAGAACCGCTGCAGTATGATCTCCTTTTCGAGCGATTCCTTAATCCTGAGCGAGTGTCCATGCCCGATATAGATATTGATTTCTGTTATATAAGAAGACAGGAAGTTATCGATTACTGTGTCAAGAAATATGGGGAAGAGTGTGTTACCCAGATAATCGCATACCAGACCATGGGCGCAAGAAACGTCATAAGGGATGTGGGAAGGGCTATGGATATTCCATATGCTCAGTGCGATGCCCTTGCAAAGGCAATACCGGCGGAAAAAGACATGACAATCGATATAGCGCTTAAGACCAGCAAGGATTTCCAGGATATGTACAACGGTTCGGACGAGATAAGAAAACTGGTGAACATAGCCAAGAAACTTGAGGGACTTCCGAGAAATGCCGGAATGCATGCGGCGGGAGTGGTTATCGGCAGAGAGGCGATAGAGGAATATGCACCGCTTTCTGTGGGCGCCGAGGGTGCGGTAGTCACCCAGTTCGAGAAGAATACAGTGGAACATCTGGGAATGCTCAAGATGGACTTTTTGGGACTTCGTACAGCAACTGTCATACAGGATACGGTGAAACTCATAAAGGAGACCACGGGCAGGGATCTGGACATAGACAACATAGACTATGATGACCCGAATATCCTTGGGCTTATGGGGCAGGGCAAGACAGAAGGCATGTTCCAGCTTGAAAGTCCGGGTATGAAAAACTTTATGATGAAACTGAAACCTCAGAGCCTGGACGACGTAATCGCCGGAGTGGCACTTTTCAGACCGGGACCGATGCAGTTCATAGATGACTATATAAGGGGCAAGGAGAACCGGGAACTTGTAAGGTATGACACCCCGGAGCTTGAGGAGATACTGGAGCCTACATATGGCTGTATCATCTATCAGGAGCAGGTTATGCAGATCGTTATGAAACTTGCGGGATATACCCTCGGAAGAAGTGATCTTGTGCGAAGGGCTATGGCAAAGAAAAAACCTGAGGAGATGGAGAAGGAGCGCAAAAACTTTGTCTACGGAAACAAGGAGCTGAACGTGCCGGGCTGTGTTGCAAATGGTATATCTGAGGACGTTGCCAACAAGATATTTGACGAGATGATGAAGTTTGCCGAGTATGCATTCAACAAGTCACATTCGGTTGCATATGCGGTACTTGCCGCTCAGACTGCATACCTGAAATACTATTACCCGGTAGAGTTTATGGCTGCGCTCATGTCATCTGTTCTCGACAACAATGGCAAGGTTGCTAAGTATATAAATGTGTGTAAACAGATGAATGTGGAGATACTGCCGCCTGATATAAATGAGGGATTTGCAAAATTCTCCATAAGTGATGGAAAGATAAGATACGGACTGTCCGGCATAAAGAGTGTAGGAGCCGCTGTGGTCGACAGAGTGGTGGAAGAAAGGCAGAAAAATGGCAAATTTAAGGATCTGCACGATTTCCTCACAAGAATGCCGTCGAAGGATACCAACAAGAAGACTGTGGAGGCTCTGATACTCAGTGGAGCATTTGACGGTATGGGTGCAAACAGAAAGCAGATGCTCATGGCACTTCCAGCTATATCGGAGGAGACTGCCAGGGAGAGGAAAAGTCGTGAATCCGGTCAGATGTCTCTGTTTGATATCATGGGTGATGATTTTGCCGCAAGCAACAGGGTTCCATATCCTGATGTGGAGGAATATCCGGATACGGAGAAACTGTCCCTTGAGAAGTCGGTTCTGGGAGTATATATTTCAGGCCATCCGCTTGGAAAGTATGTTGAACTGATGCAGAAAAATTGTACAGCTCAGTCACTGGATTTTGCTGCGGATGCTGAGGATGATGCAGAGATGGATGGATCCAGAACGGATGATGGAGACAGAAAACTACAGGATGGTGCATTGTATATTGTCGGGGGTATCATAACGGATGTCTCGGTGAAACTTACAAGAAAGAACCAGAACATGGCGTATGTCACCCTTGAGGATCTTGTGGGACAGATAGAGATAGTGGTATTTCCGAGAGATTTTGAGAAACACAGAGATCAGCTTAGGGTTGACAACAGGGTGTTCGTGAGAGGCCGCGCGGATGTGGGAGAGAAGGAGAGCAAACTCATTCTTTCTGATCTGGTGGCGTTTGAGAACGTGACAAACGGTGTGGTGTCATTTGGCTATCAGAAGAACTGGGGAGCAAAGAAGACGCCTGCTCAGAGCAATAAACAGCTGTGGGTTCTCTTTGACGATATGGACGAGTATGTTAAAAATGAGTCGGAATTTATATCACTTCTCGAGGAGCATAAGGGAAACTGTCCTGTGTATGTACAGCTCAAGGCGACTAGACAGGCAAAAAACATGGGAAGAGGTTTCTGTGTTGATGAAAATTCGGGAATACTCTATTCGCTGCAGATGGAATATGGCAAGGACAGAGTACTTTTAAGAGAAGTGTAGATGAAGGAGAGATAGAATATTGAACAGGTCTTTTGAGATAATTACGGCGAACAGCAATCCAAAGGTGAAAATGCTCAACAAACTGAACAAGGACTCCAAGCTCAGGAGAGAGAGAGATGTCTTCCTTGTGGAGGGGATAAGAATGTTCAGAGAGATACCGGCGGACAGCGTTGAGGAGATATACATGTCGGAATCTGCATATGCGGAATATCAGGATGAGGACGATCTGCAGGCGCTCTATAAGGCGGCTGAGGTCACGGTCATGAGCGACAGTGTATTTGCTGGGGTGTCACAGACGAAGACACCACAGGGCTGCATGGCAGTTGTCAGATGCTTTCACTATGATATGAATGACATAGCGGGTATGGATGACGAGGAGACCTATCTCATACTGGATACGATCCAGGATCCTGGCAATATGGGCACTATTTTCAGAAGTGCGGAGGCTGCCGGCGTGAAGGCTGTTGTGATAGGTCCGGGGTCCTGCGATCCATATAATCCTAAGGTTGTAAGATCAACGATGGGAGCGATATTCAGGGTTCCTTTTGTTCAGAGCAGTAACCTGATAGACACTATAGGTGAACTGAAACAAAATGATGTGGTCATTTATGGAGCGCATTTGGATGGAGAGGATCTCTATGACACGGCATTTACAAAGAGAATAGCATTTCTCATAGGCAATGAGGGAAATGGACTCTCGGCGGAGGTAGCGGATACGGCCGACAGACTTCTCCGTATTCCGATGGAGGGACGAGTGGAGTCGCTGAATGCCGCAATATCGGCAACCCTTTTGTCGTATGAGGCTATGAGACAGCGAAGGAATGCACGACAAAACTAGATTAAACAAGACAGCATATTTTTGAAACTTCAGGCATAACTTTTAGAGTATGCAAAAGTTTGTTATAACGGAGGGAGAAAATATGACTGAAAAAACATTGAACAACAATCAGGTAGTGGTGGCTGGAGAGATAGCATCAGAATTTACATTCAGCCACGAGATATTCGGAGAAGGATTTTATATGGTCGATCTCATGGTGAGCCGTCTGAGCGATGCATATGATGTCATTCCGCTTATGGTATCGGACAGACTCTTTGATGTGAATGAGTCGCACATTGGCGAGAAGATCATGGCAAAGGGACAGTTCAGGTCGTACAATAAGCATGAGGAGACGAAAAACCGACTCATACTATCTGTTTTTGTGAGAGAGATCGAGCAGCTGGATGAGGAGGAGACAGAGGAGGAGAACAGACCAAATCAGATCTATCTTGACGGATATATCTGCAAGGCTCCTGTGTACAGGATGACACCTCTTGGAAGAGAGATAGCGGATGTCCTGCTTGCGGTCAACAGGGCATACGGAAAGAGTGATTACATACCATGCATATGCTGGGGCAGAAATGCCAGATTTGCGGGAAAACTGCAGGTGGGAGAGCATGTGGCTATATGGGGAAGGATCCAGAGCAGAGAATACCAGAAACGAATTGATAATGATCAGGTTGTGAGCCGGGTTGCATATGAGGTGTCTGTGAGCAAAATGGAATGTCTTGAATAATATTTCATAAGGAGGGACCCGCGTAAGCGGGAGGATTCCGGGTAAATAGATATTGACATAGGGTGAAGTCGGTGATATAGTAGCACTATCTAAGGTTTAATTGAATACAATATAGTAGAGGCGCGGGATTTATGATTACGCAGAATGATGCATGTGGTTGCAATTGATTTCTGCCGAAAGGATAGACCGCCGAAGTTGTGGACCTGCCACGAAGTTCACTGCTGGTTGTGCAGTTAATAGCTGTATGACTGTCATCGATATACAGAGATGGAGAGCTACTTATAAGAATGAGATATTTTTATGGGTTGGCTTTTCGCCAGCCCATTTTTATGCGGTATGCTATATTGTATCAACTATTATTTTTAAGGAGGATGACAATATGTCGATTTTTACCGGTTCAGCAGTTGCACTTGTAACACCATTTCTTGAGAATGGAGATGTGGATTATGATAAGCTCAAGGAGCTTGTGGAGTACCATGTGGCACATAAGACAGATGCGATAGTAATATGTGGTACAACGGGTGAGGCGTCAACACTCTCACACGAGGAGCACCTTGAATGTGTCAAGAAATGTGTTGAGTTTGCAGATCACAGAATAAAGGTTATAGCAGGTACAGGTTCAAACTGTACAGCTACAGCAATATATCTGTCAACCGAGGCAGAGAGCTACGGTGTTGACGGACTGCTTGTTGTTACACCATATTACAACAAGGCTACTCAGAAAGGTCTTATAGCTCATTTTACAGCAGTTGCAAACTCTGTAAATATTCCTATCATTCTTTACAATGTTCCATCACGTACGGGATGTAATATCCAGCCTGAGACAGCAGTGTATCTTGCACAGAACGTGGAGAACATCGTGGGAATAAAGGAGGCATCAGGAAACATAAGCCAGGTAGTAAAGCTTGCAAGCCTTGCAAGGGGATGCATAGATATATACTCAGGAAATGATGATCAGGTAGTGCCACTCCTTGCACTCGGCGGAAAGGGTGTTATCTCAGTTACAGCCAACATTATCCCAGAGGATGTACACGATATGGTACAGAAGTATCTGGATGGTGATGTTCAGGGAAGTCTTGAACTGCAGCTTAAGGCTATAGATCTCTGCAATGCTCTGTTCTGTGAGGTCAATCCAATCCCTGTCAAGAAGGCAGTTGAACTTCTCGGCATGTGTGATGGAACACTCAGAATGCCGCTCACAGAGATGGAACCACAGAATGTGGAGAGATTGAAGAAAGCAATGGAAGACTACGGAGTACTCTAAAGCATCAAAATAAATCATAGTGACGATCAAAATGTCTGCGGTCTATGTGACGGCAGACATTTTAAGTTGTGGAAATAAGCGGCGGCAATAGCGGTAAAAACGTCGTAAATTGTATATAACCATTGCACAATAGACTTCAAATGTGTAAAATGGTGTACATGTCAGAAACAAATGAAAATAATGATATAAAATACTGATATATGGAGGATAGATATGGTAAAGATCATAATGCATGGATGCAATGGAAGAATGGGACAGGTCATAACAGGGATCGTTGCAAATGATCCTGAGGCAGAGATAGTTGCAGGTATAGATGTGGTTGACAACAGGGAAAATGGTTACCCGGTATTTACAGACATAGATGCATGTGATGTTCAGGCGGATGTGATCATAGATTTTGCTGCAGCTGCAGCAGTGGATAAACTGCTTGATTATGGTGTGAGAACACAGACACCTATTGTTCTCTGTACAACAGGACTCTCAGATGCACAGCTGACAAAGGTTAAAGATTGCAGTGAAAAGGTGGCAATACTCAAGTCGGCAAATATGTCTCTGGGTATAAATACCCTGATGAAACTGTTAAAGGATGCGGCAAAGGTATTCAGCCCTGCAGGATATGATATAGAGATAGTTGAGAAACATCACAACCAGAAGGTGGATGCACCGTCAGGAACAGCTCTTGCACTTGCTGACTCCATAAACGAGGCATGTGGTGAGCAGTATGAATATGTATATGACAGAAGTCAGGTGAGAAAGAAGAGAGATAAGAAGGAGCTTGGAATCTCAGCTGTCAGAGGCGGCACTATAGTGGGAGAACACGAGGTAATATTTGCAGGAATAGACGAGGTTATAGAGTTCAAGCACACTGCATATTCCAAGTCGGTATTTGCAAAGGGGGCAGTTGAGGCTGGCAAATTCCTCAAAGGAAAAGCTGCAGGAATGTATGACATGGCAGATGTCATAGGATAGGAGCAAAAATGGACATTTCGACAAGAACAGAGGATGGAGAGCTGGTGCTCTGTGCCAGTTCCATATATAACCAGAAGTTTTATCTGAATAACGAGTTTTCAAAACTTCCAGACGATATAAAGGATGAGCTGCATGCCATGTGTGGGGCATTCACTCAGGAAGTCGGTGGAATATTCATGCTTGTTTTTGACGATGCAGGCAATCTCAGGATACAGACAAGGGCGCTT
The DNA here is from genome assembly GCA_050874325.1 of Coprococcus sp. Classification (GTDB taxonomy): domain Bacteria; phylum Bacillota; class Clostridia; order Lachnospirales; family Lachnospiraceae; genus Coprococcus. Next base: position 64,647 of record JBNMKK010000008.1, read on the forward strand.
GATGACGATCTTTTGTTTGATGACATTGGATGTGGATTGAAAGTAAAAAAGCTGCAGAATGAAAAACGAGAGTTGTTCCAGAGTCTGGAACTTTTCTATAAGATATTTATACAGGGTGTCGACATAAACAGCCTTATAAAAGAGTGATAAAATTTTAATGATCAGGAAGGGAAAGAGATCATGTTATTTGCTATTGATGCAGGAAATACAAATATAACCATCGGATTATTTGATGGGGAGGAACTTAAAAAGACATTTAGAATGACCACGGGAATATCACGAACATCAGATGAGTATGGTGTATTTTTGTGCGACTGGCTCAGGATGAGAAAGTTGTCAACTGACGTTATAGATGAGGTTATAATCGCATCGGTCGTTCCAAAGATAATGCATTCCCTGGTGAATGGCATAAAGAAATACTTTGGAATTACCCCTCTCATAGTGGAACCTGGAATAAGGACTGGTATCAATATAGCACTTCCAAACCCGAAACAGCTTGGAGCTGACAGGATCGTGGATGCAGTGGCGGCATACCATATGTATGGCGGTCCTGTCCTCACTGTGGATTTTGGAACTGCGACTACATATGATCTCATAAGCGGAGACGGTGTATTTGAGGCGGAGGTCACATCTCCTGGAATAAGACTTATAGCAAATGCTCTGTGGACCGGGACTGCAAAACTCCCTGAGATAGAGATAAAGGTGCCGGAAACCATACTGTGTAAGGATACGATATCCAGTATGCAGGCAGGCGTGTGTATGGGATATATAGGTCAGACGGAGTATATCGTGAGGAGAATGAAAAAGGAATCCGGTCTTGACAATATGAAGGTCGTGGCTACCGGTGGTCTTGGAAAGATGATCTACGAGAATACAGATTGTATAGATGTATATGATCCTGATCTGACACTGCATGGATTAAGACTGATCATGGACAAACAGAAATAAAAAAGCAGAGCAAACAAGATTATTGTAGGATTTAGACGTTACACAATATTATATATAGAAGCAACGGAGAAATTTATGGATTTTAGGGATAAATTGATCCTGGCGCCGATGGCTGGTGTATGTGACCAGCCATTTCGTCTTTTATGCAAGGAACAGGGGTGTGATATCCTGTACAGCGAGATGGTCAGCGCCAAGGCAATATATTACAACAATAAGAATACGAAACCACTTTTGGTCATGGATGACAGGGAAAAACCGTTTGGACTCCAGCTCTTTGGATCGGATCCGGAGATAATGGCGGAGATGGCAAAACGTATAGAGGGAAATGGATACTCCTTTATTGACGTGAATATGGGATGTCCGGTTCCGAAAGTTGTGAATAATGGAGAGGGATCTGCCCTTATGAAGGATCCGATCCTGGTGGGAAAGATAGTGGAAAAGATGGCAAATGCCATAGATATCCCACTCACCATCAAGATAAGGAGCGGGTTTGACGCGGAGCATATAAACGCACCGGAGATAGCTCATATAGCGCAGGAGAGCGGGGCTGCAGCAGTAGCTGTACACGGACGTACCAGGCAGCAGTATTATCAGGGACATGCGGACTGGAATGTCATCGCGATGGTAAAACAGGCGTGTAGTATTCCTGTAATAGGAAATGGCGATATAAACACCCCGCAGGATATAATAGATATGCGGGAACAGACCGGTTGTGACGGATTTATGATAGGCAGAGGAGCCCGGGGAAATCCGTGGATATTCAGGGATATGAAGTATTATTATGAACATGGAAAACTTCCAGAAAGACCGGATCCACATGAGATAAAAGAGATGATACTCAGGCATGCCCAGCTTATGATAGAGTTTAAGGGTGAATATACCGGTATTCATGAGATGCGAAAACATGTGGCATGGTATTCTGTCGGAATGTATGATTCGGCAAGATTGAGGAACCGTGTAAATGAGGTTGAGACCTATCAGGAGCTGGTGGATCTTCTTGACAGGTGGGAGGAAAGTATACCTGAAAAAGTGATGAATAGTTAACATAAAAATTAAAAAATGTAACAGGAAATAAAGAAAATATTAAAAAAATGAAAGTAAAAATGTACAATGTGCTAATTTGTTTCAAAAATGTTACAGGTATTAAATATATAATATGCACAAAAATACCATGTTAAAATGTAGCATGTTTACATTAACAGAAATAAAGAATTTTAGGCGGTTGTGCAGTGTTCATAAAAATAGCCACTTTGCTTGACCTTTCTTTTGACAGAGATTATAATAGCGTCATGAGTTAAATTTTAACGGTTTTGTAACAATTCCGAAACCGTAAAGAAATTAAGGAGAAAAGGTTATGCAAAAGTTTTCAGATTCATCACGTATGAAATCACAGAAACTAAAGAAAACATCACTTAAGACATCACTTAGAAAGAACGTAAAGAAGATAAGCATAGGAGCAGTACTCTTAGCAGTTGGTATCTCATCATACGGAGTTATCTCCTCCGATGACAGCATGGTATCATCAAAGAGCAAGGGTATATCCATTGCGGCAGCAGGCAATACATTATACGCAGACAACGCAGCAGACTATGAGGATGCTACAGCGACAGAACAGATGGCAGATGGAACACTTTCAGATGTCAACAAGACAGGTTCAACAGCACTTTCAAGTAAGAAGTCGACAAGACAGGTTGTCGCTATAAGCGGAGGAGTTCAGGAGAGCAAAGCTGAGGCAATAGAGCAGAAGATCATTCCAGTCCCTGATACAGAGGCTACTACAGAGGCCGCAACAGAGATGAAGGTTGAGGATGACAGCAAGTCAGTATCAGGACTTCCAACAGATGAGATCTCAGAGGATCCATCAACAGAGAAGGCAACAGACGGACTTCCAGAGGATAAGGTAATGTATGTGGATGGAGAGACATCAGGTACATATCTTGGAACATTTTGGATCACAGCATACTGTCCATGTCCTATCTGCTGTGGAGAGTACAGCAACATGGATAATCCGACAACAGCATCAGGAGCACCTGCAGTAGAGGGTGTTACATGTGCAGCACCAAGCAATTTTGCATTTGGAACAGAGCTTATAGTTGATGGACACACATACACAGTTCAGGATAGAGGCGGAGCAATCAATGGAAATCACCTTGATATCTACTTCTCAAACCATCAGGCAGCTCTTAACTTTGCAACAGGATACTATGATGTATATGTAAAGTAATATAGCAATCAGAGTTTAATTGAATATAAACTTACACAGCAAAAACCCACCATATGGTGGGTTTTTGTGTTATGTAATGTAAGACTGAGCAAAAGAAACGGATGGTTTTGAGATCATGCCGGTATTGGTTGCCTGAATGCCTTGTTTTTTCTATATCCCTGTGTTATAATGCACACGATTATTTGTGGATGTAACTATTTACAGAATATTTGAAGATGCATATAACCAAGAGGATTAAATACATTTTAAGGAGATTGGCAAATGGAACTGATTTACAGAAGTACAAGAAATGCAAACGAGACAGCAACAGCGTCACAGGCTATACTCAAGGGTCTTGCTAATGAGGGAGGACTGTTTGTACCGGATTCTATCCCGGCTCTTGATGTGTCACTGGAAGATCTGGCAAAGATGAACTATCAGCAGGTGGCATATGAGGTTATGAAGCTTATGTTCACAGATTTCACTGAGGATGAGCTTAAGCATTGTATAAATTCAGCATATGACTCAAAGTTTGATACTCCAGTCATAGCACCACTTGTAAATAAGGCAGGAGCATATTATCTTGAGCTGTTCCACGGTTCAACAATAGCGTTCAAGGATATGGCACTCTCGATCCTTCCATATCTTCTCACAACATCAGCGAAGAAGAATGGTGTAAAGAATGAGATCGTTATCCTCACAGCAACATCAGGAGACACAGGCAAAGCTGCTCTTGCAGGATTTGCAGATGTACCGGGAACAAAGATCATAGTATTCTATCCAAAACACGGCGTAAGCCCTATTCAGGAGAAACAGATGGTTACCCAGAAGGGTGACAATACATTTGTTGTAGGTATCACAGGAAACTTCGATGATGCTCAGACAGGCGTCAAGAAGATGTTCTCAGATGCAGAGCTTGCAAAGTACATGGATGAGAAGGGTTATCAGTTCTCATCAGCAAACTCCATCAATATCGGACGTCTTGTACCTCAGATGGTATACTATGTATACGCATACACAAGACTTGTTGCAGACGGAACAATCAAGGCAGGCGATAAGATCAATGTGGATGTACCAACAGGTAACTTTGGAAATATCCTTGCAGCATACTATGCAAAGGAGATGGGACTTCCAATCGCAAAGTTCATATGTGCATCAAATGACAACAAGGTTCTGTTTGATTTCTTCCAGACAGGAACATACGATAGAAACAGAGAGTTTATACTCACAACGTCACCATCAATGGATATACTTATCTCAAGCAACCTTGAGAGACTGATATACAAGATCGCAGGCAACGATGCGGAGAAGAACTCAGAGCTCATGAAGGAACTCACAACAGATGGCGTATACACTATCACAGACGATATGAAGGCAAAGCTTGCAGAGTTCTACGGCGGATATGCAACAGAGGCAGAGACAGCAGCCACCATCAAGAAGGTATATGAGTCGGATGATTATATCATCGATACACATACAGCAGTTGCAGCTACAGTATATGGCAAGTATGTGGCAGAGACAGGTGATAAGACACCGACAGTCATCGCATCAACAGCAAGCCCATACAAGTTCACAAGAAGTGTTATGAACGCTATAGATCCTGAGTATGATTCCAAGACAGACTTTGAGCTGGTAGACGAGCTTGAGAAACTCTCAGGAGTAAAGGTACCTCAGGCTATAGAGGATATCAGATCAGCAAAGGTTCTCCACGATACAGTATGTGACAAGGAGGATATGCTGGCAGAGGTTAAGGGATTCCTTAATATCTAATATACGAATACAGTATAAATACAACACAATAGATTGACAGTTCATTAGTACCATCCTGTCACTAAACAAAACTAGGACAAAAGAAGATCAGAATGTCCTATTCTGGTCTTTTTTTGTGGTGAACAGTTGGATGCTTATAGGAGGAGTTATGTATAAGTTAAAGACAAAGGCAAGTTTTGACAGCGCACATTTTCTAAAAGATTATGAGGGCAAATGCAGCAATATCCACGGACACAGATGGACGGTGGAGATAGAGGTCGGAGCGGAGGCTCTTGAGAACGATACACAGAACAGGGGAATGGTGGTAGATTTCTCCAATCTTAAGAAGGATCTGAAGGAGATCGCGGATTATTTTGACCACAGTCTCATCATGGAGACAGGCAGCCTGAGACAGGCAACGGAGGATGCTCTGCTTGCTGAAAATCTGAGGATAGTGAAGGTGGATTTCAGGCCTACTGCTGAAAACTTCGCAAAGTATATATACGATGAGATGACGAGCCGTGGCTACAAGGTAATAGAGGCAAGTGTGTATGAGACACCGAACAATGTGGCTGCTTATTGTGAGTAAATATATATGATAAGATCCCGGTGAGAAAATGGACTGGTCTTAATATCTGGCAGATATGAGAGAAATTGACAATATACATCGGGAGAAAGGAAATACAGACGTGAGTACATATAGAGTAGTAGAGAGATTTATAAGTATCAACGGAGAGGCGGCAAGAGCAGGAGAACTTGCCGTGTTCATCAGATTTGCTGGGTGCAACCTTGACTGCGGATACTGCGATACCAAGTGGGCAAATGAGCCGGGCGTGGATTATCAGGAACTTACAGAGGAAGAACTCGTGGATTATGTCAGGAGAACAGAGGTAAAGAATGTCACACTGACAGGCGGTGAGCCGCTTATTCAGAAAGACATAGACAAGCTCCTTCTGGCATTTGCACTTGAGGATGACATAAGGGTAGAGATCGAGACGAATGGAAGTGTTGATATTGCAGAGTTCAAAGCCCTCGGAGGAAATGTATCATACACTCTGGATTACAAATGCCCATCCAGCGGTATGGAGAGCGACATGTGCCTTGCAAATTACAATTATATAGACAAGAATGATTCTGTTAAGTTTGTGGTAGGTTCACAGGAGGATCTTGATAAATGCCTTGAGGTGATCAGGGAGTATGCGCTGGATGAGAGGACGAGGGTGTTCATCAGTCCTGTGTATGGAAGTATAGATCCGGCGGATATAGTGGACTTTATGATAGAGAACGATATGAACGATGTAAAGCTGCAGTTACAGCTCCACAAGTTCATTTGGGATCCGGAAGAAAGAGGTGTATAAGATGGCTATAGATAAAGAGGCTATAAAGGAGCACGTAAGAGGAATACTCATCGCCCTTGGTGATGATCCTGACAGAGAGGGGTTGATAGAGACTCCCGACAGGGTTGCCAGAATGTATGAGGAAGTATTTGAGGGGATGAACTACACCAACGATGAGCTGGCTGAGATGTTCGGCAAGACATTTGCCGAGGATGGAGTGGCAAGACAGGCAGGCGACATGGTGTTTGTGAAGGATATAGAGGTGTTCAGCTACTGTGAGCATCACATGGCGCTCATGTATGACATGAAGGTATCAGTCGCATACATTCCAAATGGAAGGGTGCTGGGACTTTCAAAGATAGCAAGGATCGCAGATATGGTTGCGAAGAGACTTCAGCTTCAGGAGAGGATAGGCTCGGATATAGCCTACGTCATATCCAAGGCTGCGGGAACAGATGATGTGGCGGTCATGATAGAGGCGCATCACAGCTGTATGACGGCAAGGGGCATCAAAAAGCCTGGCAGTAAGACTATGACGACAACGCTCAGAGGAAGATTTGAGAGTGACACGGCTCTGCAGAACAAGATGCTTATGATGTACAATGCGGGAAGATAGTTACAGGAATATATCATATTTGATTATATATGGAGGATGAGATCATGCAGAATTTGAAGAATAAGGATGAGGCAGTTGTAGTATTCAGCGGTGGACAGGACAGCACAACATGTCTTCTGTGGGCGCTCAAGAAGTATAAGAAGGTGTATGCGATATCATTTGACTATGGACAGAGACATGCGTTAGAGCTTGAGTGTGCAAAGGAGATTGCGGACAAATTTGGAGTGGAGCATCATATACTTGATATGAGTCTGCTCAACCAGCTTGCACCAAATTCATTGACAAGAACAGATATGAAGGTAGATGAGAGTGCACCTGATGAGGGCACACCGAACTCATTTGTCGATGGAAGAAACATGGTATTTCTTACATTTGTTGCAATATTTGCCAAACAGAGGGGAATATCTGATATAATAACTGGAGTGTCCCAGAGTGACTTCTCAGGATACCCAGACTGCAGGGATATATTTATCAAATCATTAAATACAACACTTAACCTTGCAATGGACTACGAGTTTGATATAATAACACCATTGATGTGGATCGATAAGATGGAGACATGGAAGATGGCTGATGAGCTGGGCGGACTGGATGTCATCAGAGATATGACTCTTACATGTTACAACGGCATCAAGGGCGAGGGCTGCGGACATTGTCCATCATGCAAGCTCCGCAAGAAGGGGTATGACCTGTACATGAAGTACAAGGAGGATCACAAGTAAATAAGCAGTATCAAAGGGAAAGGTTGTGTTATTGAAAGTATGAAGAATATGCTGTTCATCATGAATCCCAAAGCGGGTAGGACTACTCTGAAGAATTCTTTGGTGGATGTGCTGGAAGTGTTCTGCAACCACGATTATGCGGTCAGGACATATCTTACGAAATCGGCAGATGACGCAGAGAGAATTGTTCAGGAGGAAGGCGCAAACTACGATGTGATCGTATGTGCGGGGGGCGATGGAACCCTGGGCAACACAGTTACCGGTTATATGAAGAGTGGGATAAAGGTCCCACTTGGGTATATTCCGTGTGGCTCCACCAATGACTTTGCAAGGAGCATGGACATTCCGAGAGAGACGGTTGAGGCGGCTGAGATGATAGTGAAGGCAGAACCGTTCTCCATAGACATAGGAAGCCTGAACGACAAGAATTTTGTATATGTTGCGGCTTTTGGAATATTCTCAGATACATCATATGCAACACCGCAGAATATGAAGAATATATTCGGGCATGCGGCATATGTATTGCAGGGAATCAAGAGCCTGGCAAATGTGCCAGCTTACAAGATGAAGGTTACAATAGACGGGGACGAGCAGGAAGGCGAGTTCATATTCGGTATGGTGTCCAATTCGGTATCAGTTGGAGGCTTTAAGAGTATAACAAGAAAGGGCGTTGAGTTTGACGATGGACTCTTTGAGGGCGTACTCATAAAGACGATGAAGACTCCGGCAGATCTGGAGAGAGTTGTCAGGGCACTGCTCACCGGAGATGCGAACGAGAAGAGTATGGTTTCATTCAGGGCTCACAGAGTTAAGTTTGAGGCTGAAGATCCGGTTGCGTGGACATGCGACGGTGAGTTTGGCGGAGAATACAAGGAGACCAAGATACACATCCACAGGAGAGCGATAGATCTTCTGGTAGTTCAGGATAGCGAACAGGATGCGGTTATAGAATAATAGAATCGAGGATTTTACAATGGGTAAATATTTTGGAACAGACGGATTCAGAGGCGAGGCAAATGTAGACCTTACCGTGGAGCATGCATATAAGGTTGGAAGATACCTTGGATACTACTACGGCAAGCAGCATGAGGATGGAAAGGCACACGTTGTCATCGGAAAGGATACGAGGCTTTCAAGTTACATGTTCGAGTATTCACTGGTTGCAGGACTTACAGCCAGCGGAGCTGATGTATATCTGATGCATGTAACACCTACCCCTAGCGTGTCTTATATAGTCCGCACAGGTGATTTTGACTGCGGTATCATGATCTCAGCCAGCCACAACCCATACTATGACAATGGTATCAAAGTCATCAACGGTCAGGGCTATAAGCTTGAGGCTGCCATCGAGAATGAGATCGAGCAGTATATAGACGGCGAGCTCGGAGAGATACCATTTGCAAAGAAGGACAGCATCGGAAAGACCACCGACTACACCATGGGAAGAAACAGATATATAGGATATCTGCTCACGATCCCTACCAGACCTTTCAAGGGCATGAGGATCGGTCTTGACTGTGCAAATGGAGCATCATATCTTGTTGCAAAGTCAGTGTATGACGCTCTCGGAGCAAAGACTTATGTCATCAACAATGAGCCAAATGGAACAAATATCAACACGGACTGCGGTTCGACACATATTGAGAAACTCCAGGCATTTGTCAAGGAGAAGGGACTTGATGTGGGATTTGCATTTGACGGTGATGCGGACAGATGTCTTGCAGTGGACGATAAGGGCGAGATCGTGGATGGAGACAAGATCCTCTATGTATGCGGACGATACCTGAAGGACAAGGGAGAGCTGAATAACAACACGATCGTCACAACCATCATGTCAAACCTTGGACTTTACAAGGCACTTGACAAGAAGGGAATAAACTATGAGAAGACAGCAGTCGGCGACAAGTACGTGTTTGAGAATATGATGGAGCACGGACATTCGATCGGCGGCGAGCAGTCAGGACATATCATCTTCTCCAAGTACGCAACAACAGGTGACGGTGTCCTCACCTCATTGATGATCATGGAGACGATACTTGGACGAAAGGTCAAGCTTTCAGAGCTGTTCCACAGCCTGACTATATATCCACAGCTTCTTGTGAATGTCAAAGTTTCAAGCAAGGATGCAGTCATGAACGACGCTGATGTGCTGAAACTGAACGATGAGATCGCAGCAGAGCTTGGAGATGACGGAAGACTTCTTCTCAGACAGAGTGGTACAGAGCCAGTTATCAGAGTTATGGTCGAGGCAGCCACAGATGAGCTGTGTGAGAAGTATGTATACAAGATGGTTGATCTCATCAAGGCGAAGGGATATGCTGTGGAGTAATTATATTTGGTTGCGCATCTGCGGGAATATGCAATATCAGATCCTTAAGATACAATTTTTGAAGAAATTGTATCTTAGGGACTTTTTTTATGGATTTTAGGATAATTTTATCCTGGGTGCTTATGTTATTGCACGGAAAAGGAAAACACCGGATAACACATGAAATAAGGCGTGCTGTCAGGTGAACGTATGGATATTCTCAAGTTCAAACAGATAAATACTTGCGAAATATACAGTTGTTGGTGAAAATGCATGAAAAAAGTGGGGTATCGTCCTAAAAATGATAGAATTTATCTGTTGACATGTTGTGACAAAAAAGATAAAGTTTTATGTGGCGAAAGATATGACTGTCACCAGATTCACGATGTGTATCACAGGTCCGTGACAGTTACAATAATATAACATGAGAGGCATATATTTATGAACGAATGTTTAAGATCCCATTATTATGACGAGGACGAGATGCACGAAGAGTGCGGAGTCTTCGGTATCTATGATTTCGATGGAAATGATGTGGCGAACACGATCTATTATGGTCTGTTTGCGCTACAGCACCGTGGACAGGAGAGCTGTGGTATAGCAGTGTCGGACACTGCCGGACCTAAGGGCAAGGTCAGTTCCTTAAAGGGCATGGGTCTTGTGAATGAGGTGTACACCCCTGATTCACTGAGCAAGCTCAAGGGAAATATCGGTGTGGGTCATGTGAGATATTCAACAGCCGGTGCCAGCACTATAGAAAATGCACAGCCGTTGGTTCTCAACTATGTAAAGGGAACTCTGGGACTTGCGCATAACGGCAATCTGGTAAATGCGCCTGAGCTTAGACGTGAGCTGGAACTCACCGGAGCTATATTTCAGACTACCATAGATTCTGAGGTAATAGCTTACCATATAGCGAGGGAGAGAGTTAAGTGCGGTTCCGTTGAGGAGGCTGTCACAAGAGCCCTCAAGAAGGTAAGGGGATCATATTCACTTGTTATCATGAGTCCTAGAAAGCTTATCGGAGCCAGAGATCCATTTGGATTCAGACCGCTCTGTATAGGAAAGCGTGATAACGCATACATACTGGCATCTGAGAGCTGCGCGCTCGATACTATCGGTGCCGAATTTGTCAGGGATGTGGAGCCTGGAGAGGTTGTAACTATATCACCTGAGTACGGAATCCAGTCATACAAGAACATGTGCCAGGAGCAGCATGCAAGATGTATATTTGAGTATATATACTTTGCTAGACTGGACTCAGTCATAGATGGAATGCCTGTGTACGACTCACGTATAACCGCCGGCAGATGTCTTGCGAAGGACAGCCCGGTTGATGCTGATGTGGTCGTGGGTGTGCCTGAGTCGGGAAATGCAGCGGCCATGGGCTACTCACTTGAGTCGGGTATTCCATATGGAACAGCATTTGTCAAGAATGGATATGTGGGAAGAACATTCATAAAGCCACAGCAGAGCCAGAGAGAGTCCAGCGTGCGAGTCAAGCTGAACGTCCTGAAGGAGGCTGTAAATGGCAAGCGTGTCATAATGATAGATGACTCGATAGTCCGAGGAACTACGAGTGACAGAATAGTTGGTATGCTCAGGGAGGCAGGAGCAACAGAGGTTCATGTAAGGATCAGTTCACCTCCATTCCTCTATCCTTGTTATTTCGGAACAGATATTCCGGACAGAGAGCAGCTTATAGCATACAACAGATCGATAGATGATATCTGTAAGATCATAGGTGCGGATTCTCTGGCGTACCTGAAGATGGAGAGACTTCCGGAGCTTTCCGGTGGAAGACAGTACTGCCACGGATGTTTCAGCGGTCAGTATCCGATGAAACCGCCAACGGAGGACATCAGAGGTGACCATGAGAACTTCAAGAGAGGATCGGAGTCACATATTATATCATGAGGAGGGGCCCGCGCAAGCGGGAGGAGTCCTGGTGATGCACGCAGACGCCGCGCGTAGCGCCTTTCATGCGTCTGCTCCATAATTAAAGTGAAAATTCGGAATCATATCCGCGAAAAATGCGGATATCGATTCCGAATTTCTGGTTTGTGCAAAAAAAGCGTGGAAATAATCTGAAACCTATGTATAATAGTTTTGTGATAAGATATAAAAACATTTGTCAGTTGGCAAATGTGGGAGACTACAGGAAGAAAGAGGTAAAGAGATGAGTAAGGACAAGTACGAAAGCCCACTGTGTGAAAGATACGCTAGTAAGGAAATGCAGTATATTTTCTCACCTGATATGAAGTTTAAGACATGGAGAAAGCTGTGGATAGCTCTTGCTGAGACAGAGAAGGAGCTTGGTCTTAAGGACGAGAACGGCAATCCAAGAATCACAGATGAGCAGATCGAGGAGCTCAAGGCTCACGCTGAGGACATCAACTACGATGTTGCCAGAGAGAGAGAAAAGCTGGTTCGTCACGACGTAATGAGCCACGTATATGCATACGGTGTTCAGTGCCCTAAGGCAGCCGGAATAATCCACCTTGGAGCAACAAGCTGCTATGTAGGCGACAACACAGATGTTATCGTTATGACAGAGGCATTGAAGCTTGTCAGAAAGAAACTCATCAATGTTATAAATGAGCTGGCAAAGTTTGCAGATCAGTACAAGGATCTCCCAACTCTTGCATTTACACATTTCCAGCCTGCACAGCCTACAACAGTCGGTAAGCGTGCAACACTCTGGATGCAGGAGCTGCTCCTTGATCTCTCTGATATAGAGTACATGATCAGCCAGCAGAAGCTTCTCGGATCAAAGGGAACAACAGGAACACAGGCAAGTTTCCTTGAGCTCTTCGGAGGAGATCACGAGACAGTAAGAAAGATAGATGGAAAGATCGCTGAGAAGATGGGATTTGCTGAGTGTTATCCTGTATCAGGTCAGACATACTCAAGAAAGGTCGACTCAAGAGTTCTCAACGTGCTCTCAGGCATTGCACAGAGTGCGCACAAGTTCTCAAATGATATCAGACTTCTTCAGCACTTAAAGCAGATAGAGGAGCCATTTGAGAAGAACCAGATCGGTTCATCAGCGATGGCATACAAGAGAAACCCAATGAGAAGTGAGAGAATCGCATCACTTGCCAATTATGTAATGTGTGACGCACTCAATCCAGCTATAACAGCTGCAACACAGTGGTTTGAGAGAACACTTGATGATTCAGCAAATAAGCGTATCTCAGTTCCAGAGGCATTCCTCGCAGTTGACGGAATCCTTGATCTGTACCTGAACGTTGTTGACGGTCTTGTGGTATATGACAAGGTTATCTACCAGTGTTTCATGAAGGAGATTCCTTTCATGGCAACAGAGAATATCATGATGGATGCTGTTAAGCGTGGCGGCAACCGTCAGGAGCTCCATGAGAAAATCAGAGAGTACTCAATGCTTGCCGGTGAGCAGGTTAAGAAGTATGGAAGGGAGAATGATCTCGTTGACCGTATCGCAGCAGATCCTGACTTTGGTATGACAAAGGAGGAGATAGTATCTATTCTTGAGCCAAAGAACTTCGTTGGACGTGCTCCTGAGCAGACAAGAGAGTTCCTTGCAGAGGTCGTTCAGCCAATCCTCGATGAGAACAAGGATATCCTCGGTGTTACTGCGGAGATCAATGTATAGAGATATGAATTGGAAAATGTCAAAGAGAAAATAGTGTAACATAAATTGGTATACAGTAAACTATAAATAGCTGGTGTATGGACGAAACGTCTGTGCGCCAGTTTTTTTGTGCAGACAATAATACAGAGTTTGTATATGCACATGATTTGGGTGGCTGTCGGGGCAACTATGAAAAAACTGATCAGCGTGATATAATTAGCATTATTCAATGTATTTATGAAATATAAGGGGATATATTATTATGATGAAACTGACAAAGGAAGAACAGCACAGGCAGTGCATAAAAGAGATCAAAGCAACGCTGCTTGTGGTATTTATCTGTTTTTTATGGCATGTACTCACCGCATTTCTGCTAAATGACACCGGGTGGACGGTGTTTCATATGCCGGCATGGTTTGTGGTCTCGGTGCTTGGAACTGTGGTGCTTGCGATAATCGGAGTGTTCTGGCTACTAAAGTTCGTGTTTGTAGATTTCCAATATGAAGAGGATGAGAGTGAGGGTGAAGATGAACAGTAATCAGATATTGATCTTATCGGTTTTTCTCGGATATCTGTTATTCAATATTGTGGTGAGTATCGTTTACAGTAGAAGGGCGGAGAAAAGTCTGCACACCACATCCGAGAAGAAGTATTTCATAGGCGGAAGAAATATGAACGGAATCGTTCTTGCCATGACGATCATGGCGACATATACCTCCGCAAGCTCATTTATATCAGGACCGGGGGCTGCGGGGCTTACATATGGATATGCACAGGCGTGGATTGCAGCTATCCAGGTCCCGGTCACATTCCTGGTGCTCGGCGTGCTCGGGAATAAGCTGGCAATAGTGTCCAGACGAACGGGTGCCGTGACTGTGGTGGGCTATTTCAAGGCGAGATACAAGAGCGATGCGCTGGTGGTCATCACAAGCCTTGGACTTATAGTTTTCTTCATCGCGCAGATGATAAGCCAGTTTACGGGTGGAGCAACACTTATAGCATCCATAACAGGTATGGATCATGTGACTTCACTTCTGATATTTGGAACAGTTGTTATCCTGTACACAGCCATCGGCGGATTCAGTGCGGTTGTCATAACTGACACGATTCAGGGAATAGTAATGTGTATCGGAACATTTTTGTTTATATTTTTTGTCTTAAGGAGCGGAGGCGGTCTTGCCGCCATAGATGCCGGTCTTCAGACAAATCTTCCGGAGGTGTATGATGACATTTTCTCGAAATACACGCCAGGAGGACTGCTCAGCTATTGGGTACTTGTGGGATTTGGAACACTGGGACTTCCTCAGACTGCTGTTCGCGCCATGGGATTTAAGGACACGAAGAGCATGCACAGAGCGATGTGGATCGGAGTTCTCACATGCAGCTTTGTAATTATAGGAATGCACCTTGCAGGAACATGGGCGGGGGCGCTTGTGGACACGGACAATCTTCCAACCTCGGATTATTTTATACCATATATAGTACAGAAGATTATGCCGTCTGGAATCGCAGCGATATTCCTGGCAGCGCCGATGGCAGCCGTCATGTCGACAGCGGATTCGCTCCTCATACTTGCCACAGCCGCCATCGTTAAGGATCTGTGGAAAAATTATGTAGTGGGCGATGATCCTGTGAAAAATGAGAAGTACGAGAAGAACGTCAAGCTGGTTAGCACGATACTCACGATGGTGCTCGGCGCTGTTGTGATGGTTCTCACGATAAACCCGCCAGATATAATATTCATGCTCAACATGTTTGCATTTGGCGGACTTGAATGTACATTCTTCTGGCCTCTTGTGGGCGGCCTGTTCTGGAAGAAGGGAACAAAGCAGGCGGCGGTGTGCAGCAGTGTAGGTGCGATCGCCACATATATATTTGCAACGTATTTTATCAAGATAGCCGGAATAAATGCGGTAGTGTGGGGACTGCTTGTCGGGGCAGTGCTGTACTTTGGAATAGGATTTATAACAGGAAGAAAAGAACTGGATCCGGATATTCTGGATAAGTGTTTCTGATATGTGCGCGGGATGTCTGCACATGAAAATAGAATTGAAAGGTAATTTGAAAAATGAGTGAGATAAACGACAACAAAAAAGTTATGTCCGAGGATGTGAAACAGGCGCTGATAAGGTTTAACAGGGACAATACCTATGTTCAGAACCTGAAGATAGAGCTGGTTGACATGAGTCTTGGATATGTGAAGGGCAAGATGATGGTCACGGAGGATGTCCTTAATCCATATGGTTCTGTACACGGAGGATGTCTGTATTCACTTGCGGATATAGTGAGCGGGATCGCGGCATGTACTTATGGTAAGTTCTCATCGACTATAGATGGAACTATGACATATATAGCCCCGGCGATGAACACGGAATATCTCATCTGTGAGGGAATGGAGATTCGCCAGGGCAAAAAAGTGTCATTGTACGAGGCAAATATTTACGATGACAAGGGACAGCTTGTGGACAAGGCAAGGTTCTCATTCTACATGATGAACCGCTCTGTTGTGGAGTAGATGGAGGATGTAACATAAAGTGAAGTATGCAAATGTTATCTCGGGCAAGTTCATAGACAGACCGAACAGGTTCACAGCCCATGTGGAGATAGATGGAGTTATGGAGACCGTGCATGTGAAGAACACGGGACGTCTCAGCAGATTGCTGATTCCGGGAAATGCGGTCAGCCTTGAGAAGTCTGCAAATCCAAACCGCAAGACGAAATACGATCTGATAGCGGTGGATGACCCAAAGCTTGGCTGGGTGAATGTGGATAGCCAGGTGCCTAATAAGGTGGTCTTGGAATGGCTTAAAACTAGGGATTATGACTTTATAAAGCCGGAGTATGTATACGGAGAGTCAAGGATCGATTTCTATATGGAAAAGGATGACACGAAGTATCTCATGGAGGTAAAGGGCTGCACACAGGAAATCGATGGGATAGGATATTTCCCAGATGCGCCCACCGACAGGGGGGTTAGGCATTTGCGGGAGCTGATGAAGGCGGTCTCCGAGGGATATAAATGTTATGTAGCATTTGTCATTCCGATGACAGGGATAACCGAGGTCAGGCCAAATGCGGAAATACACAGGGAGTTCGCAGAGACTTTTTATGAGGCGAAGGCGGCAGGCGTTGAGGTGTTAAATCTCACGTGCCGGGTTACCTGTGATGAGCTGGAGATAGTGGATAAGTGAGAAAAAAGGTGGAGAACACATTTGTGATTCTCCACCTTCTTCAATTACCATGTAAGTGAAAATTCCACCAGTTCTGGAGTTTCAGGCTTTCCGATCAGAGGCTCTTTCTTGTCAAGAGAGGAAAGTTCTGCCATCTCATCACCGGTCAGAGCAAAGTCAAAGATCTGGAAGTTTTCTTTGATATGCTCCGGTTTTGTACTTCTTGGAATGACAGCGATATTCTTCTGAGTCAGAAAACGGAGCAGTACCTGGGCGGGAGTTTTGCCGTATTTTTCAGCAAGGGCAAGCACGGCAGGCTCCTGATACATCTCATTGCGGCTG
Organism: Coprococcus sp.; assembly: GCA_050874325.1. GTDB lineage: Bacteria > Bacillota > Clostridia > Lachnospirales > Lachnospiraceae > Coprococcus. Next base: position 81,655 of record JBNMKK010000008.1, read on the forward strand.
CCCTGTCCAAGTGGGGCATATGCCATATGCGCTACCTGCTTTTTGTCCATCCATGTGCGCTCAGTGCTGCGCTGACAGTACAGATTTGTCTCGATCTGGTTTATGGCAGGAGTGATCTTGTTGTATGCGATCAGGTCAAGTAGCTGATCAGGTTCAAAGTTGGATACACCTATGGCGCGGATCACGCCATCCTCATACAGCTTTTCAAGACTGCGCCAGGCGGCATAATAATTGGCAAATGGCCAGTGTAGGAGAAGCAGATCAATGTAGTCGGTCTGCAGATTTTCAAGAGACTGCATGACTGTCTGCTCGGCATGTTCGTAGGATTTAAAATTTACTTTTGTCACAAGAAAAAGCTCCTTTCGGTCGATCCCGCTGGCCGCAATTCCTGCACCCACTTCCTTTTCGTTGCCGTATGCCTCAGCAGTGTCGATCATGCGGTATCCGACCTGTATGGCATTTGCCACTGCATTGCTGCAGGTTTCGCCACTCAGCATAAATGTTCCAAATCCGGCAAGGGGCATCTGGATGTTGTTATTCAAAGTTAAATATTCCATGTTGTGACCTCCATAATATCTATTTGCATAGGTTATATTTCTATGTTACATTCATTGTAATAAGTTCGAGTTACACGAAGTCAAGAAATTTTTCGCTTGTTATTTGTAAAATGTAAAACTTAATTCCCGATTATAAAACTTAATTCGCATGTCATTTCATGGCTGCGATGATATAAATTATAGAAAGGGGGAGTGGGTATCATATGACTTACACGATAAAAGAATTTGCGGAGATGTTTGGGGTGTCGGAGCACACTGTCCGCTATTACACGGATATCGATCTTCTGCCTTGTCAGAGAGTTGGCAGGAACCGCAGAGTGTTCGATGAGGAGTCGGTCAACTGGATGCAGGGGATCATTTGCCTGAAGGGGTGTGGAGCATCCATTGAAGAAATCAGAAAATACTGTGATTTGTGCAGGCTGCCGGAGTCAGAGGAGAATCTGCGGGCCAGATACCAGATCATCCTGGATCAGCGGGAGAAAGCATTTGAGAGGCTTGAAGAGGCGAAGACGACTGTTGAATATATGAATCAGAAAGTGGAACATTATCAGGATATCATGAAAGGGCTGGCGGAGGACGACACCAACCCGGGAAAATGGACGGCGGAGAAACGTCCTGAGAGGCATTAAAAGGGGGAAAAGGGATGAGTTTTTCAGGAAATGCAGCATACAGGATGCTTATGGTGATGGCGAAAGTATTTCCGGGGATGAAGGAAGACTTCACAGACCTTGATACCGCGCTGGAGAAGGCGAGAAAGTTCAACGAAAAGAACAAATATGTATCTCCAAAGGATAAAAAGGCTCTGTACAAAGAGATAACCGTGAGCGGCATCCTTGTCTGATCATCAGGAGCAAGAAGAGAGAGAATAAGAAGAACAAGGGGCTGCTCCTCATATATGGCGGTGAGACTCTTCAGTGGAAGAGTGAGCTTGGAATGGCAAGGCGTTACAGCGACCTTACAGGTATGGATGTCTGGTATCCCATTTATCCGCCGATAACAGATGTGAACGTAACAGTTACCGTGTCTGTCCTGTGTGACGTATACTGCAAAATGGTGAAGAAATACGGCGATGAGAATATTGCGATAGTTGGCGATTCCATGGGCGGAATGTTTGCCGCCGGTATCATAAACCGCATCAACAGGGATGAACTGGATGTGGGTATGCCAAAGCTGTTTATAGGAAATTCACCGGCGGGGGTGCCGGATACCGAAGAGGACTGGGCTGAGATGGAGCAGTATGTCTCCAGAGATCCATTTTTCACGGTAAATGCATTTAAGGGGCTGGGGATGATCGTGGCTCATGGTCAGGATACTCCAAAGGACTACTATTGCCCGATCTACATGGATTTCCGCGATGCGCCTGAGACATATATGTATTATGCGGAGGAGCTCTGCGCCGGAAATGTCAGGGCATACAGAGAGGCATATGACAGGGCGGGGGCAGGCGACAAACTTCACATACATATCCAGCCGAAGATGATGCACGGGTATTCCTGCGTGCCGGTGTTCCCGGAGAGTAAGAGGTGTTTCAACGAGGCTGTACGGATGCTTAATGAGGTGTAGGGAACTGCGTTGTTTATGAAAAATGACAAGCAAAGATACGTTTGACATGCAAGCGGTTAAATGCTAGTATAATATCAAAAGGTGCTACCGATAGACGGTTAGCCTTGATATATGAATGGTATAAAATAACCGCTCACAGTTTACCAGGCTGGGCGGTTATTTTTTTGTCTTATTCTTGCTCTTAGAGCCAACGGCATAACCAAGATTAAAGCAAGTAAGACATAAGCTGAGGATGGCTATAAAAAGATCCGTTGTAAGCATAAGCAAAAACCTCCGTGATAGATTTCCATAAATGGATTTTCTATGTAAACACAGGCTACAAACTCCTGTGGTGAAGGTTAACCGCCTACCGAATAGGGTAGCACCAAATATATTATAGCAAACATATGTTTGGCATGCAATCCTGAATATAAATGAGAGTAAAAAATGGACTCTGCAAGCACCTGTTACTATAAGTAACAGCATTGTCATAGTGCGTATATGGACTATCAAGGGTTATGATAATAAGCTTGAAAAAAACAGGAGGAATATAAATTATGACAGTAAGAGAAAAAATAAAACAGTTAAGAAATGAGAATGGTCTTTCTCAGGAAAAGCTTGCAGAGAAATTAAATGTATCTCGTTCAGCGGTTGCAAAGTGGGAAACAGATGGAGATATTCCAGAAATTGATAATCTGATACAACTGGCAGCAGTTTTTGATATCAGTTTAGACGAATTGCTTGGAAATACAAAAGAACAAAAAAGTAATAAAGAAACAGACAGACCGAACTATAGACCAAACTATGAAAATCATGATTTTGGAAACAAGCGATATGATATAGAACTCACGGGATGGAATGACGGTGTGTATGGTGTTTATATTATCTCAGAAGATAGAGATTTTTTGTATTATTATCAAGGCTCAGAAAAAGAAAAGGGCGTATATGGAATGATAGGAAGAAAATATGTTACATCTGTCTTGCCAGCAAGTGGAAAGGAAAAAGAGAAACCGCATATAGATGAAGTTGATAAAAACTTTTTCTGTGCTAAAAATGTGAAGATTGAAGTAGCAAAAGAGAGGGCTTGATAAGGGGACTTTTTGATTTTCGGGATGATGCCTATCGGAATGTTGTGATTGATTCATTCAATGCAGAGACAATACATTTGCAATTTGGTGGATCATTGGAGTTTGGTGATATTGCTAAGATTGAGGAGATAAGGTATGGCGTTTGATTTTAAGAAAGAATATAAGAAATTTTATTTACCGAAAAATAAGCCGCAGATCGTAACGATTCCAAAGGCGAATTACATAGCGGTAAAGGGCAAAGGCAACCCGAATGAGGAGGACGGAGAATATAAAGCTGCGATCGGTGTTTTGTATGCTGTTGCGTACACTCTCAAGATGAGTTATAAGACTGATTACAAAATAGAGGGATTTTTTGAGTATGTTGTCCCGCCACTTGAAGGCTTTTGGTGGCAGGATAATGCGGAAGGTGTGGATTATACAAATAAATCTGCATTTAACTGGAGTTCTGTTATTCGTCTGCCTGATTTTGTAACAAAGAAGGATTTTGACTGGGCAGTTGAGACTGCGTCAAGGAAGAAAAAGATGGATTGTACCAATGCAGAATTTCTAAGTATTGATGAAGGTTTGTGTGTTCAGATCATGCATATAGGAGCATTTGATAATGAACCTGAGACAGTAGCAATTATGGATAAATATTTGGAAGAAAACGGGTATGTGAATGATTTCACTGATGAACGACATCATCACGAAATCTATTTATCAGACCCAAGAAAAACTGCACCAGAAAAATGTAAAACTGTTATCAGACATCCGATAAAGAAGAAATCGTGATTCTGTTTTAGAAAATTAAAAATCGGAGGCTTTATGGATTACACAATAAGAAGATTAAAACAGGAAGAAAACGGTATATTGGATACATTTTTATATGAGGCAATATTTATTCCAGAGGGCGTGGAGGCACCTCCAAGGGACATTATCAATCAGCCGGAATTGCAAGTGTACGTTGACGACTTTGGAAACAGAGCAGGGGATATGGCATTTGTCGCAGAGGCAAATGATAAGGTTGTTGGAGCTGTGTGGGTTCGTATTATGGACGACTATGGGCATGTTGACGACGATACACCGTCTTTTGCAATCTCGCTGCTCAAAGAATACAGGAATTACGGAATTGGCACTGAGTTGATGAAAAGGATGCTGGCGGAGCTGAAAAATTGCGGATATAAGAACGGTTCACTATCTGTGCAAAAGCAAAACTATGCGGTCGGAATGTACAAAAAAGTTGGATTCCAGATCGTGGATGAGAATGATGAGGAATATATAATGGTTTGCAAGCTGTCGTAGATGGGGAGTGGTTTAGCAGATATAAGCAGTTTTGGTAAGAAATAGGTGATATAACAGATAAATAGATTAGTCTACGAAGCGTAGAACCCGCATAGATTCACCATATTCTACGCATCGTTGGTGCGATTGACAATAAAATGGGGGATAATGGAGCCAGAAAGGAGGAAAACATATGGACCAGATTAAAATTGGACGATTCATCGCTGATGAGAGAAAGAGAAAGGGATATACTCAAAAACAGCTTTCTGAAAAACTTGGAATCAGCGATAAAACAATTTCAAAATGGGAACGAGGAAATGGTTTTCCAGAAGTTTCATTATTGTTGCCACTATGTGATGAATTAGAGATAACAGTGAATGAATTACTGTCTGGCGAAAGGGTATCTGAAGAGGATTATCGAAAGAAAGCGGAGGTTAATATGGTGAATTTAGTTAGAGAGGCACAGGAAAGCAAAAAGAAAATTATTTTGTCTGCAATGGTCGCGGCACTTACGATAGTTGCGGCAGTTCCATTGTTTTTATTGTCAGGAATTCTGGAGATGGAGAACTGGCTGAGAGTTCTGCTTATCGCAATAGGGTTAGTAGTGATCTGTGGCGGAATTATGATTGCGTGTATTCTTGATAGAGAGGCAGGAGCATTTGAATGTCCTGATTGCAACACTAGGTTTGTTCCTGATATGAAGTCATATGTAATGGGCGCACATACATTAACAAAGCGTAAATTAGTTTGTCCTCATTGCGGGGCACATAAATATTGCAAAAAGGTGCTTACAAAATAGATTCAAGGAGAGGTTATGGAGATAAAAAAGATTGATGAAGAATTTTCAGTGTGTCAGGTGGAAGATTACACATATGCGAATCTCGATTCTGAGTATTGTTTTATAGGGAAAACTGATGAGGAAAAGTCCCTGGTATGCCCGGTGAGTGAAGTTCCGGCAAATGCAATAAAGCGTGATGACGGCTGGAAAGCCTTTCGCATTCAGGAAGTACTGGATTTTTCTTTGATCGGGATTCTGGCTAAGATCGCATCTGTTCTGGCGGATAATGGAATTTCGATATTTGCAGTATCCACATACAATACGGATTATGCTATGGTGAAGAAGGAGAATTTTCAAAATGCACTGGAAGCTCTGGCGGCAGCAGGGTATGACATCGTTGATTGAGAGTTGATAGATAGTTTCAGTAAAAATGAGAATCAAATAGCTGTGAACTGAACATAAATATATAGTGACTTTACCCCAAGGGTCATGTTAAAATCACATGTATATGCAAATAAATGTGGAAGGGATATAAAGATTTACGGGGACAAGTTCCAGGTAAACTATGGTGAATGTATATGGGAGATATGAAGAACGATAAGAGAAGTTCATTTTCTGGCAAGCTGGGGTATGTGCTGGCGGCGGCTGGTGCATCGGTGGGCCTTGGAAATATATGGAGATTTCCTTATCTTGCAGCAAAGTATGGCGGAGGAATTTTCCTCATAATATACATTGTGCTTGCACTTACATTTGGCTATACGATGATAGTTGCGGAGACGGCGATCGGACGAATGACTAGAAAGAGTCCGGTTGGAGCGTTCAAATCATTTGGCAAGAAGAAATGGCTGTCGTTCGGCGGCTGGATAAATGCAGTCATACCGGTGCTCATAGTGCCGTACTATTCGGTTATCGGCGGCTGGGTTATCAAATATCTGGTCGAGTATTTCAGAGGAAATGCAAAGCTGCTGGCTGAGGACGGATATTTCACCGATTTCATATCAAATGGAGTGTCAACGGAGCTGTGTTTCGTGGCATTCTGCGCATTCACACTTATCATTATATTTGCCGGCGTGCAGAATGGAATTGAGAGGGTGTCAAAGATCATGATGCCTATACTCATCGTTCTGTCCATCATCATCGCAGTATATTCTGTGACAAGACCGGGTGCACTTGCGGGAGTGAAATACTTCCTTGTGCCAAATGTGAAGAACTTCTCATGGATGACAGTGGTTGCAGCCATGGGTCAGATGTTCTATTCGCTTTCAATTGCCATGGGAATACTCATAACATTTGGATCTTATATGAAGAAAGATACGGCGATAGAGGACTCAACCAGGAATGTCGAGATATTCGACACAGGAATAGCGATCATGGCGGGACTTATGATAATCCCGGCGGTGTTCGCATTCTCAGGCGGAGATCCGGATACTCTTCAGGCTGGACCTTCACTTATGTTTATTACTATTCCAAAGGTATTCCAGAACATGGGCTTTGGAACAGCTATAGGAATCGTTTTTTTCCTACTCGTATTGTTCGCAGCGGTCACAAGCTCCATAGCACTTACGGAGAGTGCAGTGTCGACATTTGAGGATGAGCTTGGATGGGGAAGAAAGAAATCGACGGTGCTGGTGGGAGTTATCATGCTAGCACTGGGAAGCCTGTCATCCCTTGGCTATGGTCCGCTGGCGGGGATCAAGATCATAGGCATGCAGTTCCTTGACCTGTTCGACTTCCTCACCAATTCGGTGATGATGCCTATAGCGGCACTTCTCACAAGCCTGCTTGTGTCAAAGGTCGTTGGAATAGATAAGATAGAGGAGGAGATAGTCCACGGCGAGAGTGCCTTCAGGAGAAAGAAGGTATTTGTAGTCATGATCAAGTATCTCTGTCCTTTATTTGCCATTATCATCCTGCTCAGTTCGGTTGCAAATGCACTTGGCTGGATAAAGATGTAGGCGTGTATAGAGATAGTAAAACCGCTCTGCCTGATACGTTATATGTACCAGACAGGGCGGTTTGCTTTGTTCAGTTTTTTTAGTGTTTGGCTACAATGGTATCCAGATTTTTGCTGACACTTTAGTCGGTTGTCCGAGCTATGTCAGCCGGAGTGTAGCTGACCATCTCGTCATCTTGCCCGTCTATGGATTTGGAGTATTTTGCCCCGTTCTTGATATCCTCCAGAATGCCCTCGTACATGGCGATCGTCTCATTTACTCTATCCGGTGTCCATACATATTTTTTGCCACCGGATATATATGAACTACCGATGATGCTTCTGAGCTCGATTTTTTCGTTCTCAAGCCATGCCTTATACTCGTCGTATGTCCACCACTCAATATCAGGAGTTGGGAACTTTGCATCAAACTCGTCGTCGGTCATTGATTCAAATGTCTTTCCGTTATCAAAGCTGTAATATGTCTTGCCGTCATCCGGATTTACATAAGACATTATTGTCTCCGTATCAACCGTGTCTGAGAAAGTGGTATTGGTAGTCTCTGTAGCTGCTGCGGTGGCCTTGCTGGATTCATCGCCCTTTGCTGATGTTGCAAATACTGTCACTGTTCCGGTGACGAGGACCATCGCTACAGCGAATGATATGATAGTCGTCTTTTTTGTTTTCATAATTGCTGTTATCCTTTCTTCGATTGCGTTTCTACTAAAATGGTTGCAGAGTGGCATAAAACCGCCCTTTGTCTCCTCCATACTGATCAGAGCCTTCGCGTAGGACGCCCTGCTTGTGCCTCCGAAATGGTGAATCACCGCCTCGTCGCAGGATAGCTCTATGTCTCTGTTGGCGAGTAAGTACATAACCCACACCAGAGGGTTAAACCAGTGTATGCAGACCGTGGTGATCAGCAGAAACTTGGTAACTGTGTCAAATCTTCTAATATGTATAAATTCATGTTCCAGCACGTAACGCAGGGTATCTTCATTTTTCCAGTCCGTTTTCTTTGGCATAAGGATCACTGGGTGCCATATGCCAAATGTAAGCGGTGCCGAGATCAGATCTGACTGTCGTATGGACAGCCCGCGTTTTAAATTGTGTGTCTCCAGCCATCTGCGTGTAAATGCATTTTCAACCGGCAACGATGTCTGAAATTCCCTGTAGCATCTGATGTATGCCGAGATAAAAAATACCGCGCAGAGAACAAGTCCTACCACCCAGATGATATCCCACGCTGAAATCGTGAATGTAGGAATCTGAGATTGAGGTGCCTGGGTAGTGACAGATCCTTGAGTATTGATAGGCATGATTCTGACAGCTGGTGTATCATTTATGTCAGAGACTGTTTTCCTTCCCAGCAGAGAATAGATGCTAAACCCAGATGGGAATGAAAATGGTATCAGCAGCCTGATGATCGTGATTCCCCACAGTATCAGAAATGTCTTTTTAGGCAATCGGTTGATTGCCAGAGCGCGAATGACTGTGATCACCAGGATCATAACTGCTCCGGCAACGCTCATTTGCAGTAAGCTCATACTCATCACCTCACTCTAAATCGTTGACGATCTGTTTGAGCTTTGCGATCTCTTCAGAGGAAAGCTTCTTTCTGCCGAGAAGAGCGGCAAATAGTTTATCGGCAGCTCCGTCGTAGACCTTGTTGATAAGTTCGGTTGTCTCGGCCTCCTGTACCTCCTCCTTTGGTATGATGGCGTGGCACATGAAATTTGGCTCAGAGCGTTCAATTGCCCCTTTTTTGATACACCTCTTGATCAACGTATATGTAGTGTTCATGTTCCAGCCAATTTCCTCTTTCAGGACATCGGAGATATGTTTGGCAGTTGTGTCGCCCTCATTCCAGAGGACTCCCATCACCTTAAGTTCTGAATCAAAAAGTTTTATATCCATATGTGTTCTCCTTTACAAACTACTGCAGTAGTGTTATGTCTGCATAATACTTTTCCACAAACAAAATGTCAATACTACTGGGGTAGTTTGAACTAAAATTAATATTTGCAGACTGGTCTGTCTGACCCTGGCAGCTGATAAGATTTTGAAAGTTGACATGATTCCTGTCCGGTTTTTATAATAATATTTATGAATACATGAAAGAAGGATTTTACATATGGATATAAAAAAGGTTGCTATCTTAGGAGCCGGGGCAGTTGGCTCTTATATGATATGGGGACTCTCAGAAAGAGACGACATAGAGCTTGGAGTTATAGCCGAGGGTGAGCGTGCCAAGAGGCTTTCCGCAAATGGATGCCTGATAAACGGCGAGACATACAGACCTAAGGTGTGGACACCGGAGCAGGCTCGTGGCGTGGATCTTCTCATCGTGTGTCTGAAGTACGGGGCACTGCAGGGGGCTTTGGACAGCATAGCAAAGACTGTCGGTGAGAACACCGTTGTCATGAGTCTTATGAACGGCGTGGACAGTGAGGAGATCATAGCTGAGAGAATAGGAAATGAGCATATATTGTATTCGCTTATAAAGGTTGCATCCCACAGAGAGGGGCAGGGTTACTTTTTTGATCCTGAGACGACCATAGGCGTCATTTATGGGGAGACCGAGGCTCCGTATGACAGTGAGAGAGTTCAGGCGATTGCCAGGCTGTTTGATGGAACAGGACTTCACTACACGATATCGGATCATATCATGGTTGATCTATGGAGCAAATTCAGACTCAACGTGTGCAACAATCTGCCACAGGCTATCCTTGGCGCGGGCGTGGGCTGTTACAGAGACAGCGAGCATATGAGGATCATAAGCGATGCGCTAAAGTCCGAGCTTGAGGCGGTGGCTGCGGCGAAGGGGATAGATCTTTCACTTGCAGATGGAGCATCGGTGCACGGAAGTGCGGTTCCGCCTTCAGCAAGATATTCGACACTTCAGGATCTTGATGCCGGAAGACATACAGAGATAGACATGTTCTCAGGTGCACTTGTCAGAATGGGGAAAGAACTCGGGATTCCGATGCCTTACAATGAATTTGCATATCACATGATAAAGGCGTTGGAGGAGAAAAATGACGGGCTGTTTGACTACGATGGCAGGGAGAATGAGAGAACCTGTGCGAGGTGACAGGAATGTTATATTGACATTTGAGACAGCCTAGATTATCATACCACTTGGACATAAAACAAATAAAAGGGAATGAGGTTCTCCCTTGGAAAGCCCGATGGGCAACCTAAACTGCTGATATAGCTGATGACTTCTACGATTATTTTTGTCGCAGAAGTATCAGCTTTTTTTGTTTTAAAAGAGAGATTCTTAGATACATCTGCTAAATTAAGGAGGTATTGTATTATCATGTTGACATCACTTGCACTTATTTTCATAGTCGGACTGGCGATGGGAGCCATCTGCCAGAGACTTAAGCTGCCGCGCATCATAGGAATGCTGGCGACAGGAATCGTTCTTGGTCCGTATGTGCTGGATTTCCTAGATCCGTCCATATTGTCCATATCTGCGGATCTCAGAAAGATAGCACTTATCATCATACTCATCAAGGCGGGACTGTCCCTTGACCTTAAGGATCTAAAGAAAGCAGGACGCTCGGCGGTGCTGCTCTCATTTGTACCGGCGTCATTTGAGATCATCGGATATATACTGTGCGCGCCTGTTATACTTGGAATAAACCGTATTGAGGCAGCGGTCATGGGAGCGGTGCTCGGCGCGGTATCACCGGCTGTCGTTGTTCCGAGAATGGTGAATCTCATAGAGAAAAAGTATGGAACGGACAAAGCAATCCCGCAGATGATACTTGCGGGAGCGTCGTGCGACGACATATTGGTCATAGTGCTTTTCACCACATTCCTCAGCATGGCGCAGGGCGGAAGTGCTCATGTCATGGATTTTGTGAACATTCCGATATCCATTGTGCTTGGAATACTGCTCGGAGTGGTTGTTGGATATGGACTCTATCTGTTCTTTGAGACATCCTATGCAAGGAAACACTGCGTGCGAAACAGCATGAAGGTCATCATCGTGCTGGGATTTTCATTCATGCTTATAGCAATCGAGGGATGGCTTGAGGGAAAGGTGTCAGTGTCAGGACTCCTTGCGGTGGTAGCCATGGCATGTGTACTGAAACTCAAATGCCCAGAGTCGGTGTCAGGAAGACTCTCACAGAAATTTGGAAAGCTGTGGCTTGCGGCGGAGGTCATATTGTTCGTGCTTGTGGGTGCGGCTGTGGATATCAGATATACCCTAGCAGCAGGACTTCCGGCATTACTCATGATATTTGTCGCACTGGCATTTAGAACAGTGGGTGTCTTGATCTGCGTGGCACATACATCACTTACATGGAAGGAAAGGCTGTTCTGTGTCATCGCGTATCTTCCGAAAGCTACAGTACAGGCAGCCATCGGATCAGTCCCACTTGCGGCAGGGCTGGCATGTGGTAATATAGTATTGTCGGTTGCCGTGTTGGCGATCGTGGTTACTGCGCCGCTTGGCGCGATAGGAATAGATGGAACGTACAAGCATTTGCTTAGTGAGGATGAATAAGATGAACTGTAAGATAAAAAACATTATATTTGACATGAACGGCACCATGATATTTGACGGAAAGTATCATGAGATAGCATGGAAGGATTATGCGGAGAAGCTTGCCGGAAGACAGATGAGTACGGAGGAGTTTCAGCATCAGGTGCTGGGGCACACGAACAAGGATATTCTGGAATATCTCATGGGAAAGGGAACGCTTACCGAGGAGAGGATACTTGAACTCACCGAGGAGAAGGAGGCAATGTACAGAGAGATGTACATGGAGGATACCGCAAACTTCAAGCTGGTGGATGGTCTCGTGGCATACCTTGACAAACTTAAGGAACAGGGGATAAAGATGAATATAGCCACAGGTTCCAATATGACAAATCTGGCATTCTATTTTAAAGAGTTCGATCTCGGAAGATGGTTTGATATAACACTTTGTGCATATGACGATGGGACCATGAATGCAAAGCCGGCTCCTGATATGTACATCCGTGCCATGGAGCGAATCGGAGCTGTGCCGAAAGAGACCATGGTCATAGAGGATGGTCCGTCGGGAATCCGGGCAGCGGCGGCAGCAGGAGCCGGATATATAGTTGGAATATATGGCGACTCATCAAGAGAACTGCTTGAGAATACAGGGCTGTGCGATGAATTGATTCCGGATTATCAGGGATTTGGCGCTAATTAAGTAAACTATGTTGCTGGTAAAAAAATAACGGGAGTTTTTTTAGAATATTAATTATGTCTGACACAGTGTCAAAATACATATTGACACAGTGTCAGCATAATGATAACATTCATATAAAGTGACATGGTGTCAGAATTACATATTTTATAGGCGTAGGAGGACTTGTTATGAAAAAAATAATTTCTTTGATGTTGATGGCAGTTTTATGTGTTTGTCTTGTAGCATGTGGAAGTAACAGTGAGTCGGATAATAAATCAGCGACTGGTGATACAACGGTAAGTGAAGAAAACAGCACGGAAGACATACAGGTATCAGAGACAGAAAGAGAGACGACAGAAGTGGCAACTGAAGCTGAAGTACAGGAAGAGGCGGAAACTACCGCACCTACTGAAAATGGAAGTAATGTATTGGTAGTATATTTCTCAGCTACAGGAAATACAAAGGCGATAGCAGAGAGTATTGCGGAGGGACTTCAGGCAGATATCTACGAGATAGTTCCGGTAGAGCCATATACAGATGAAGATTTGAATTATAACGATGACAACAGCAGGTGTACAAAGGAGATGAACGATCCTTCTGCAAGACCGGAGATAGCCGGAACCATAGATAGCTGGAGTCAGTATGATAAGGTGTTTATAGGATATCCAATATGGTGGGGAGATGCACCAAGGATCATGGATACATTTGTGGAAAGCTATGATTTCTCAGGAAAAACTGTGATTCCGTTCTGTACCTCAGCAAGCAGCGGAATAGGATCTTCGGCAGGTAATCTGGAAAACCTTGCGGGTAGTGGAAACTGGATGGATGGTCAGCGATTTAGCGGGTCTGAGTCTGCAAATGATGTACAGGACTGGGCAGGTCAGTTCTAGCTATCGGCGATACCATGAGTGGATAGGGATAATGATTTTATGGTTGAAAATGAAAGGGACAAATATATGCCAGCGGGATCTATAGAACGAACAAATGCAAGAAAAGAAGAGATTATCAATGCGTGTGAAAAGCTTTATCAGACAATGAGTTTCAAGGATATAACCCTGAAGGATATTGGCAAGGAGACCAGTTTTTCAAGAACATCAATTTATAATTATTTTCAGACAAAAGAGGAGATATTCCTTGCTCTTTTGAAGAGAGAGTATGATTCCTGGATCAGACAGCTTGAAGATGCAACAGAGTCACATGAGAAGATGACTGATGATGAGATAGCAGATGTTCTGGCAAGGACTTTGGATGAACACAGGCAGCTCCTCAAGATCATGTCTATGAACCACTATGATCTTGAGGACAACAGCCGTATGGAGATGCTGGTTGATTTCAAGGTATCATATGGCAAGGCTCTTAAGACAGTTATGGCTATGCTTGCTAAGTTCCGCAGGGATATGGACGCAGACAAGAGACAGGAGTTTGTGTATTCATTTTTCCCGTTTATGTTTGGAATATATCCATATACGGTTGTGACGGATAAGCAGAAAGAGGCCATGAGGCTTGCCGGTGTTGACTATACATACAGTTCGTTGTACGATCTGACTTTTGTTGCGGCAAAGAGGATGTTGAAAAACTAGTGAACAGCTATGAATTATGTTGACACGTGATATAATTTTGATATACTTTTAGACATAAATTTATTATTTTGCGGGCGGGGAAGATATATGAAAGATAAAAAAGCTATAATTCTATTAGTAATCAGTGCCGTTTTATTTGCAGTTGATATTGCATTTAAAAGCGAGATAAGTAGGGCGGTATTTTGGATCATTTTAATTATCGGATGGATCCTACTGTTTGCAGCAATTGGAATGCAGATAAAACAAAAGAGAGTTGCAGATGGCAGTAACGAGTAAAAAATAGAGCGTGTTCAAATGGAAGGACATGCTCTATTTTTTGCTATGATATATATGGGTATTATTTCTATAACAGATCCATAAGTTTATTTGCTGCAACACTCATACCACGGCGCCTGTCACTGATGATACACATGTGACGCTTTGGTATGGGCTTTTTAAATTGCAGGCGGAACAGGTCGCCGTGATCTATATAGCTCTGGGCGAAGTCTGCCATGATGGAGCCGATGCCGAGATTCCTCATGACGAACTGGGCTATCATATCGCTGGTAGACAGCTCGAATTCGGGCTGCAAAGTCACACCCTCATGGCTTAGAAAGGTGTCAACGTATGCGCGTGTGCTGGTGTCGTGTTCCAGACAAATGATCGGAAGGTCGTCCAGATCATGGTAGTTCAGAGTCTTGTTCTGAAGATATGCGAACCTTGGTCCGGCGATGAAGATGTCTTCGATCTCCCTTGCCTGCCTGATCTCCATGTGAGGATCTGCAGGGAGAGGACTGGTGACGATACCGAAGTCTATGTTGCCCGAGAGCAGATGGTTTATCGTGCTGGGGGTAGGCGCATTTGTGACATGAACCTTGATCCCTGGATACAGCTGGTGGAAATGTTCCAGATATGGCAGAAGATAGAACTGAAGAGTCATATCACTTGCACCTATCCTTATCTCACCGGTCTCCATGTGTAGGAGCTGTGAGAGCTGCTGCTCACCCAATGAGATAGATTCGTATCCCGCGGCAACGTGGGAGTAGAGGATCTCTCCCGCATTTGTCAGGGAGACACCCTTCTTTGTTCGTATGAACAGTTCTATGCCGATCGCCTGCTCCAGTGCTTTGACTGCCTGACTTACGGCTGGCTGGGATATACACAGCTCTCTGGCAGCAGCGGATATGCTGGAAACCTTGGCAACATGGTAGAAGATTTTGTAATATTCAAAATTTATGTTCATATATAATTTCCTCCAGATTCAATAGAGATCGATCAATATGCGTGTGTAAATAATATGTTTTATTGCACAAAAGTACATTTGTAGTGGACAAAATCCATCATATTTACAGTTTATGTTGGTTTCCGCAAAATGTAAAGATAAATATAAGATATACTTATAATAAATATAAATAATATTGATTTTACTTATGACACAATAGTGTTATAATGAGAAAGTATTTAAAATATTTCAAAATGCTGCGAAAGCGAGGAAAAGTATTATGGTAAGAGCGGTTGTAGGAGCCAATTGGGGCGACGAAGGAAAAGGTAAGATCACAGACATGTTAGGCCAGGAGTCAGACATTATCGTAAGATTCCAGGGTGGTGCCAACGCAGGTCACACAATTGTCAATGACTATGGTAAATTTGCTTTACATACACTTCCATCAGGAGTGTTCTACAGTCACACAACAAGTATCATTGGAAACGGTGTTGCACTTAACATCCCTGTTCTTTTCAAGGAAATAAAGTCAATCACAGACAGAAATGTACCAATGCCTAAGATTCTTGTATCTGACAGAGCACAGATGGTTATGCCATACCACATTCTCTTCGACGAGTATGAGGAGGAGAGACTTGCAGGTAAGTCATTTGGATCAACAAAGTCAGGAATCGCTCCATTCTATTCAGATAAATATGCAAAGATTGGTTTTCAGGTAAGCGAGCTCTTTGATGAGGACGCACTGAAGGAGAAGATCGAGAGAGTTATAGTACAGAAGAATGTTCTTCTTGAGAACCTGTACCACAAGCCACTTTTAAAGGTTGACGATATATTCAACACACTCATGGAGTACAAGGAGATGGTTGCTCCTTATGTATGTGATGTATCAGCATACCTCTACGAGGCTATCAAGGAGGGCAAGAACATCCTTCTCGAAGGTCAGCTTGGTTCACTTAAGGATCCTGATCACGGAATCTATCCTATGGTTACATCATCATCAACTCTGGCAGCTTACGGTGCCATCGGTGCTGGTATACCTCCATACGAGATCAAGCAGATCATCACTGTATGTAAGGCATACTCAAGTGCAGTAGGAGCTGGTGAGTTCGTAAGTGAGATATTTGGTGATGAGGCAGATGAGCTCAGACGCCGCGGCGGTGATGGCGGTGAGTACGGCGCAACAACAGGAAGACCTAGAAGAATGGGCTGGTTCGACTGTGTGGCATCAAAGTACGGCTGCCGTATCCAGGGAACAACAGACGTTGCATTTACAGTACTTGATGTACTTGGATATCTCGATGAGATTCCAGTATGTGTAGGCTACGATATCGACGGTGAGGTTACAACAGACTTCCCAACAACATCAAAGCTCAAGAAGGCAAAGCCTGTATATGAGACACTTCCAGGCTGGAAGACAGATATCAGAGGAATCAAGAAGTATGAGGATCTCCCAGAGAACTGCAGAAAGTACATTGAGTTCGTGGAGGAGCATATCGGATTCCCAATCACCATGATCTCAAATGGTCCTGGAAGAAACGATATCATCTACAGAAACGCAAAGTAATTTGACCTGATTCATAGGAAAATCAAATAACAGAAAAATAACAGGGACACTTTCCGGTGAGAGATTATTGGAAAGTGTCTTTTTTGTTGTTGGAAATTGAGTTCTATTTGTGGTGTAAGGAGATTGTGGAATAAGATTATATTTGTTATGATTACTGCAAAGTTATATTAACAGGTGAATTAGAAGATATTGGTAGTTGTTGACTATGTAGTAGTTTGAAAAGGGTATAGAAATGATTACAGATATGAAATAGGGAAATTACTTGTATGAAAAATAAATTATTTGTTATAGGTAATGGATTTGATCTGGCACATGGACTTCCAACTAAATTTGATCCGGACTTTAAGAATATAGCCAGAAGATATGAGCAGGATAATTTTTGGGATTTATACCAATCTCGTGAGGATGATATTTGGTCAGATTTTGAAAATTTACTGGGATATCCGGATTTTAATGCTATCGAAGAGATTTTCTATGGTTATGAACCAGATTATTTATCAGAAAGAGAAAGTGATAGAGATGCGATTATTTATCAGGTGGAACTGAATGGAAAATTACAGGATGCATTATATGTGTTTGCAGATAACGCGGAAAGAGCCTTAAGCAATATACAAAGTAATGTTCTTGTTAGGCGAATTCTTGATCCAGATGGATATTATCTTACTTTTAATTATACGCATACACTTGAATACATATATGAAATTCCAAGGGAACAAGTTTTACACATTCATGGGGAAGTTGGAGAAAATAACCTAAAATTAGGATATCCAAAAGGAAAATTTTTACCTGAAAAATACAGTTATGATATAAGAGGAAAAGGAAGAGGCTGTTATAGTGAAATAGAAATAGAAGATTATATTGCGAATATAGAAGATTATTACATTAGAACAGCGTACGAAGATTTGCTTGATAAATGTAAATCATTTTATAAGGATATCAGACTTGACTTATTAGACGAATTTCTGGATGAGAAACGAAATATAGATGAGATTATTGTTTATGGGCATTCTTGTGCAATTGATTTTGAATATTTTGGTGATATAAGAGAAAGATATCCAGCTGCATATTGGAGGTTTTATGTAAGAGGCGAAGAACAGAAAAGCAATGTCAATTATCTAATAACAAAGTATGGTATTAATAATTCAAAAATTATTAATATATGAAATTTATGAATATCAAAAGTTGACAGTGACAACGTTAAATTCTAAACTGAACCAAAAGGATGTATTGATTAATGGTGTAATTGGATTGTATAGTTAGTCAAGAAAAACTAATGATATAGTGAAAAATGGATGGTTCAAGAAACTGATTTGGACAAGGAACATTAAGCAAATTAGCTTGGAGGTTTTTCCAAAGAATATTGATATGTTAAAGAAACAATATTCAGACGAATATGAGATAAAAAATTTAGTAGAATTAAATGGAGATAAATTGGTATTTGGAGGAATGATAATGGTACTTGAAACAGAGCGGTTGGATCATATTCTACAGCAATTGCAAATGGAATGAAAAAGGTAAAGGAATATCCCTATGTAAAGAATGAGATTTCATACGCGTATGCTATAACACGAGAAGAATGGAGCAAACTTAATCGATAAATTCCAGTTGCGCGCGCCAGCTAAGGAAGTGTAATCAAGCCAGTGGGATTCCAGTTTATCCAAGGTTTAAACAATCAGATATAAGTGAATTTAATACATGAAAATTTGATGAATGCCTTTGATAGGAGGATTTTTAATTTAAGGTGTCAGGTGCAGATGAATGTTATATTTGATAACCAATGGGTGAGGAGTGATATGATGAATATTGAAGAAATTCTTGCAGGAGAATCAAAAAACGTTGAGTTCAAAGAAAATATCCCTGAGAAGAGCATTAAATATATGAAGTCAGTTGTTGCCTTTGCAAATGGAAACGGAGGAAAAATAATTTTTGGAATTGTTGATAAAACCAAAGAGGTTATAGGTTTCAACAAGGAAGATGTGTTCAAGAAAATGGATGCCATTGCTAATGCAGTATCAGACAGCTGCGAACCGGCGATTATACCGGATATTACTTTACAAACGATTGAAGGCAAGACAGTTATTGTTGTAGATGTTCCCGAAGGTAGACAGCGTCCGTATTATATTAAATCTCTTGGTAGAGAAGCAGGTGTCTATGTTCGTGTTGCTGGAACCACACGTCCTGCTGACGAGTATATGATAAAAGAATTGCTGTTTGAGGGCAGCAACCGCTACTATGATCAGGCTTTGTGCACTGGTCTTAATATCACGGATGAAGATATTGATGTTCTTTGCAAAGCTATGAAAGAGCAGGCAGTCAAGAATGCCCATAATGAGGAACAGAAAGCAGCCGTTAAAGACGTTGGCAGACAACAACTTCGTTCTTGGGGAGTTTTGATTGAGCGTGATGGAAAAGATTATCCATCTAATGCTTTTGCTATTCTGACTGGCATTGGAGGGCTCCATGTTGCAACGCAATGCGGTGTGTTCAAAGGTACAACGAAAGCGGTGTTTGTTGACCGCAGAGAATATACTGGACCGATTTGGGAACAGATAGACGAAGCATTTCAGTTTGTATTGAGAAATATACATTTAGGTGCTACTATTGTGGGAATTTATAGGCAGGATATTTATGAGATTCCTCCGGATGCCATTCGTGAGTTAATAATTAATGCTATGGTGCATCGTAGTTACCTGGATCATGGTACGATACAGGTTGCAGTATATGACAACCGATTGGAAATTACTTCTCCGGGAAAACTGCCAATGGGGCAAACGATCAATCGTATGAAAGAAGGATATTCTAAGATCAGAAATGAAGCCCTTGCCCATGCGTTTGCTTATATGAATCTTATTGAGCACTGGGGAAGTGGCATTCCGAGAATTATTAATAAAGTAAAAGCTGCCGGATTGCGGGAGCCAGAGTTTATTGGTGGCGAAGTTGATTTGCGTATCAATATTTATCGAGGCCAGTTTGATACAAATAACGCCACAATTGATGTCAATTATACTGAAAATGGCGTTAATGAGATAAAAGATGGCGCTAATGGCGTTAAAAATGGCGTTAATAAGATGAAAAATGGCGTTAATGAGACCGGAAATGGTACTAATGGCACTGAAGAACTGCTTAATAAGGAACAGACACAGATAGAGAAATTGTTGCAAATTATAGAGAAAAGTCCGTCTGCGACACAGGCATATTATGCAGAATATATGGGTGTGTCAAAAAGAACGATTTCTAGATTGTTTGCTTCTTTACAAGAAAAGGGTATACTGGTGCAGAACGGAACAAAGAGAAAAGCAAATTGGACAGTCATAAGATAGAAATTTATAGTTAAACGTGTTAGGTGCGAATTAAAAAATATATTTGCACCAAGCAAATACAACGGACTTTCCAACAACATCAAAGTTCAAGAAGGCAAAGCCTGTATATGAGACACTTCCAGGCTGGAAGACAGATATCATCTACAGAAACGTAAAGTAATCTGACCTGATTCATAGGAAAATCAAATAACAGAAAAATAACAGGGACACTTTCCGGTAAGAGATTATAGGGGAGTGTCCCTTTTGTTGTTGGAAATGGATTCCTCTTTATGGTGTATGAGATTGTAGGATAAGATTATATTTGTTATGATTATAAGGAGAAAAATGGAATTTAGTTAAATAAAAAGAAGAAAATGAAAGGTAATAAAAATGAAATATATCAAAATCAATGAAAACGGAATTCATATTGTATTTGGAATTACAAACAAAGATCAGATCAAATTGCTGCATTTTTCAAAAGTAGAATTTGATGAAAATGATATTTTCAAATATGGTAAGGAATGTAAGGCAGAAGATCTGGCAAGAAAAGAGCAATTTATAAATGAGGCTTTTCAACTTGTACAGGTAAATCTGTCCGGATATAATCGTCCGTATGAAAAGCATGGAAATAAACATATTTGTACAGCACCAGGATATATATTGACCTATGTGGGAATGGAAGACAGTGAGAATGAGATTGGACGTAAGATTACCATTTATCAGGAAGATAAGGAAGAGACGCATGTCCGTGTAGAAACAAGAATGCAGTTTTATAAGGGTACGTCTATTGTTCGTATGGTCAATAAAGTGATCAATGAAGGCGATAGTACACAGTGTCTGGAATATCTATCCTCATTTTGCTATACAGGAATTGAAAAAGAGGGAAAAAGCAATTCTGATGCGAAAATGAGAGTGCGCATTCCTTATAATGGATGGCAGAAAGAGATGAGTATCAAAGAATATAAATTCGGAGATGTAGGACTGGCGCAGACACAACCTGGGGTATACCAGCGTACTTCACAGGTACTTGAAGTATCGAATACCGGAAACTGGTCTACGAAGAAGTATTTACCATTGGGGTATGTAGAAAATACAGAGGCACATACAAGCTTATTCTGGCAGATTGAACATAACGGTTCCTGGCATTATGAAATCAGTGATCAGAATACTCATTTTTATGTCTGTGTCAGCGGACCGACCGAAGTACAGTCGCACTGGTTCAAAAATCTCGCACCGGGAGAATCATTTGAATCGGTACCGGTTGCTGTGGGTGTGGCAGATGACAGCTTTGAAAAAGCAATGGGTGAGCTGACAAAATATCGCCGTATGATTCGAAGACCAAATAAGGATGATGAGAATTTACCGGTTATTTTCAACGATTATATGAATTGCCTGTTTGGTGATCCGACAACGGAGAAAGAACTTCCGCTGATTGATGCAGCTGCGGAATGCGGTTGTGAATACTATGTGATCGATGCCGGTTGGTATGCTCCCGGAGAATGGTGGGACAGTGTTGGCGAATGGCAGGAAAGCAGGGAACGTTTTCCGAATGGAATTAAAGAAGTAACCGATTACATTCGTCAAAAGGGAATGATTCCGGGCGTTTGGCTGGAACTTGAAGTGATGGGGATCAATTGTGAGAAAGCAAAAAATGCGCCGGATGACTGGTTTTTTATCCGTCACGGAAAGCGTGTATATGACCGCAGCAGATATCAGCTCGATTTTAGAAATCCGGAAGTCATCGAACATGTCAATGAAGTGATCGATCGGGTAGTCAAGGATTATGGAGTGGGATACATCAAGATGGATTATAACATCGAACCGGGCATAGGTACGGAACTTGGCGCGGAAAGTGTGGGGCAGGGACTGCTTGAACATGAAAAAGCATATCTAAACTGGCTTGATGATGTATTTGCACGATATCCGGATCTGGTAATTGAAAATTGTTCCAGTGGAGGCCTTCGCATTGATTATGCATTGCTTTCAAGATATAGTATTCAGTCTACATCGGATCAGGAAGATTACCGGAATTATGCGACGATAGCAGCAAATGCTGCGGCAGGAGTTACTCCGGAACAGGCGGCAGTCTGGTCGTATCCGATGCGCCAGGGAGACAAGGAAGAAGTAATTTATAATATGATAAATGCCATGCCGCTTCGTATTCATCAGAGTGGTCATCTGGCACAACTTCCACCGGAACGTCTTGCATTAGTGAAAGAGGGAATTGCCTGTTATAAGACGATTCGTCAGGATATCAAATATGCGGTACCTTATTGGCCGCTTGACATTGCTGACAATGAGGATATGTGGGTATGCGGAGGTCTTCAGCTTGAAAACAAAGCATATCTTGCAGTATGGAAGCGACAAATGGAAGGAAAAAATAATGACAGGTACATGAAAGCCGGCATAAACTGCACAGATGACAGTTTGTCCATACCGTTGGACAGTATTCCTTTTGTCAGAGACGGTATGCAGGTATCCTGCATTTATCCTAAGAAGGAACCGGTTGATTTTGAATTCAAAGGGAATGTATTAACGGTACATTTTAAAAAGCCTGTTATGGCAAGACTTTTTGAATTAAGAAAGGGTATTGTTTAATAAGGCTGAATTTATAGGTGTTGGTCGTTTGATGATACATCCAGATTATCGACACCATGGCTTGGCTCAAATACTACTGTATGAAAAATGGGTTATAAACCATATAAAGAACATACAGACGCAAGTGGTCTCTCTTTTTTTACACATGAGAAAAGCATAAAATTGGAATTTGTAGGAGTGTGCTACATGCATGACTGTTGAAGATGCGATTAATTATTTGATGCAATAGGTGGTGATATTTTTTGAAAAATGAAATTGTTTTATTTACAGATGGTGATATAAATCTTGAAGTTGAGTTAAGTCCAGAATTAGAAACTGTATGGTTGACACAGAAACAAATGGAAGAATTATTTGATGTTAAGCATGCTACAGTGAGTGAGCATATTTCCAATATTCTTTCTTCAGGAGAATTAGATGGGACTTCTGTCGGTTTTTCCGACAAAAGTTCTGGAGGAAGAAAACCCAAGATATATAATCTTGATATGATATTATCTGTGGGATATCGTGTTAATTCAAAACGCGGCATCGCATTTCGTAGATGGGCTAATTCTGTGTTAAAGCAATATGTGATTCAAGGCTATGCTATTAATGAAAAACGATTGCAAGCGCTTGAAAGAACCGTTGATATTCAAACAAAGATGCTTGCGTGCACATTGGAGGTTGAAGAATCAGACATTTTAAAGGCTGTTACCTCGTATACAGATGCATTAATACTTTTAGACCAATATGATCATCAATCTCTTAAAAAACCTGCGGGAAACAGGCCTATTTATAAAATAACATATGAGGAATGTAAAAAAATGGTTTCACACATGGAGGATTCATTTAAATCGGATGTATTTGGTGTGGAGAAAGAAAATGGTAAAGTTGAGGGTATTTTGGCAGCAGTTTATCAGAGTGTGTTTGGTGGAGATGTATACCCGTCATTAGAGGAAAAAGCTGCTAATTTATTATATTTTATGATTAAGGATCATCCATATGCAGATGGATGTAAGCGAATTGCAGCATCTTTATTTTTAGAATTTCTTGCTCGGAATAATGCCTTGTATAGAGATGATAGTAAGATAATCAGTGATGGAGCATTGGTTGCGATTACGCTTATGATTGCAGAGTCAAGACCAGAAGAAAAAGATATAATGGTGAATCTTGTAATGAATTTTTTGACAATGTAGTTAGTTCGTGAAATTTATTATTTAATGAAATTGGTAAATCGGAATTGTCAATAAAAAGCCTGCAAATAAAAAGTCAAGGCTAAATTGAAGAACATTGAAAATTTTATACAGGTTGAAAATTAGGTATCAAAATAAGACCACCACACCAGTGCTGGTCTGAAAATTATAATGATGATTAGGATTCTGGAAGAGATGAA
>JBNMKK010000009.1:0-91714 GCA_050874325.1 Coprococcus sp.
AAATATGATATTATGCAGGACAAATTAAGTGTGAAGGAATACGAGGACCCTTTTAAGGGTTAAAGTCGAAGTAATACGAACACCCCTTCAGGGGTATTGGCAACGCGTCAAGTGCAATAGTGACTTGAACGGAGAGAAAGTCTGGAGCGCCTTGAGACGCTGTCCGGTGTTAAGGGCTTATAGCCAGCACGTCGAGCCACCCCTTTTAGGGGTGGCGGCGACTTATCTGAGGGATTAGTATGAGTTATCTTTTCTAAAAAAGTTGTTGACATATCATAACTGACAGTTTATTATATTAACGTTCGTTGTGAACATGCGGAAGTGGCGGAATTGGCAGACGCGCAGGCTTCAGGTGCCTGTGGTAGCAATACCGTGTGGGTTCAAGTCCCATCTTCCGCATTTTTTTATACCAAAAGTTAATTTTAATATTTTAGGAGGTATGTGCGGCGATGGCAGAGAAAAAGAATGTAGTTACCTATTCAGGTCTCAAAAAGATTGAGGAAGAACTCCAGGATCTGAAAGTAAATAAGCGTAGAGAGATTGCAGCCAAGATCAAAGAGGCGAGAGAGCAGGGAGATCTGTCAGAGAATGCAGAGTACGATGCAGCCAAGGATGAGCAGAGAGACATCGAGGCAAGGATCGAGCAGCTCGAAACCATGCTTAAGAATATTGAGGTCGTAGATGAGGATGAAGTTGATACAGGAGTTGTAGGTATCGGCTGTAAGGTAGTTGTATACGATTATGAGTTTGATGAGGAAGTTGAGTATGATATCGTTGGTTCATCACAGGCAGATATCATGAACAATAAGATTTCAGACGAGTCACCAGTCGGAATGGCACTCAAGGGCGCAAAGGTCGGTGAGGAAGTTCTGGTTGAGGCACCGGACGGAGAATTTAAGTACAGAGTACTTGATATTAAGAGACAGGAGCTGTAAGAGAAGATGGCAGAGCAGAATAACAAGGGAAAAGATCAGGATCTTAATAAGCTGCAGGTTGTGCGCCGTGAGAAACTGGCAGACCTCCAGGCAGCGGGAAAGGATCCGTTTGTTATAACAAAGTATGATGTGCAGCAGCACAGCACAGATGTTAAGGAGATGTACACAGCACATGAGGCTGAGCTGCTTGCAGGAAGACAGGCACCTTCAGTTGAGGGGCTTGACGAGGCAGAGAAGAGAGAAGTCATCAACAATGACTACAATGAGAGAAGATCTATCATGGATGCGTCACCTATCAATGTGAGTATCGCAGGACGTATGATGTTCAAGCGTGTTATGGGTAAGGCATCATTCTGTAATATCCAGGATCTCAAGGGCAATATCCAGGTATATGTTGCCAGAGATCAGATCGGTGAGGAGTCATATGCTGACTTCAAGAAGTCTGATATAGGTGATATATATGGTGTAAAAG
This sequence comes from Coprococcus sp., assembly GCA_050874325.1. Lineage (GTDB taxonomy): Bacteria > Bacillota > Clostridia > Lachnospirales > Lachnospiraceae > Coprococcus. The sequence continues at coordinate 1,408 of JBNMKK010000009.1, forward strand.
GATATGCGTTCAGAACAAAGACAGGAGAGATATCCATACATGCTGAGGAGATAACACTTCTCTCCAAGTCACTTCAGATACTTCCTGAGAAGTTCCACGGACTGACAGATACAGATATGAGATATCGTCAGAGATATGTTGATCTCATCATGAATCAGGACAGCAAGGAAGTATTTATCAAGAGATCACAGATCTTAAAGGAGATCCGTAACTTCCTGGCAGGCCGTGATTTCATGGAGGTTGAGACACCTATGCTGGTGAGCAATGCCGGCGGTGCAGCAGCCAGACCATTTGAGACACATTACAATGCACTGAATGAGGATGTAAAACTTCGTATCTCACTTGAGTTATATCTGAAGAGACTTATCGTTGGCGGTCTTGAGAGAGTGTATGAGATCGGACGAGTATTCCGTAACGAGGGTGTTGACACCCGTCACAATCCAGAGTTCACACTCATGGAGCTTTACCAGGCATATACAGATTACTATGGTATGATGGAACTTACAGAGTCCATGTTCCGTTATCTCGCTGAGAAGGTATGTGGAAGTACCAAGATATCATACAACGGAATAGAGATCGACTTTGGTAAGCCGTTTGAGCGTCTTACTATGGTTGACGCTATCAAGAAATATACAGGTGTTGATTTTGACCAGGTTGCAGATGATGCAGAGGCAAAGAAGATAGCTGACGAGAAGGGTGTTGAGTATGAGGAACGCCACAAGAAGGGTGACATCGTGAACCTGTTCTTTGAGGAGTTCTGTGAGGAGAAACTGATCCAGCCTACATTTATCATGGATCATCCAATCGAGATTTCACCACTTACAAAGAAGAAACCTTCAGATCCTACAAAGGTTGAGCGTTTCGAGCTGTTCATCAACACATGGGAGATGTGTAACGCTTACTCAGAGCTGAATGATCCTATCGACCAGCGTGAGAGATTCGCTGCTCAGGATGCGAATGCAGCAGCAGGAGATGACGAGGCTGAGCACACAGATGAGGATTTCCTCAATGCGCTTGAGATCGGTATGCCTCCAACAGGCGGTATCGGATATGGTATAGACAGACTGGTCATGCTCCTTACAGATTCACAGGCGATCAGAGATGTTCTTCTGTTCCCGACAATGAAGAGTGAGGGCAGCTCAGATTCTGGTTCAGAGTCAGAGACAGCCGGTGACAACAACGGATTCTTCACACCAAATGAGAAGATCGACTTCTCAAAGGTTGACATAGAGCCTTTATTCAAGGACGAGGTTGATTTCGAGACATTCTCAAGATCCGACTTCAGAGCAGTAAAGGTTAAGGAGTGCGCGGCAGTTCCAAAGAGCAAGAAACTCCTCCAGTTCACACTGGATGACGGCACGGGCACAGACAGAACTATCCTCTCAGGAATCCATGCATTTTATGAGCCAGAGGAGCTTGTTGGCAAGACGCTTATAGCAATAACAAACCTCCCACCTAGAAAGATGATGGGAATAGATTCATGTGGTATGCTGCTTTCAGCTATCCATGAGGAAGAGGGCGAGGAGAAACTTCACCTTCTCATGGTAGATAACCATATTCCTGCAGGTGCAAAGCTGTACTAAAACAGGACATATCTAGTATATATGGAAAAAGGAACCCTAGAATAGAAGTACACACTTCAGATCTGGGGTTCCCTTTTTGTATGAGCAGCGGCTCCAAGTCTGTGCTCGTATAAAAATGAAACAGTGGGACTGCTCATGATAACTGTGATAAAATATAGAGGTAAAATGAAGTATATATATGGCATAAAAGCGGATTTGAAGTAAAATACGTGCAAAAAAAATGAAAAGTGTTATAAGTAGAAGTTAAGTAAAACTAAACGGGTATTTGTGGAGAAGAAATGTTATGAAAAAAAAGAAAAAACTAATGAGGATAATAGCTGCAGCTTTGATGATATGTCTTGTTGCGGTTCAGTTTGTGCCGGGATTTACAGTCCAAGCTGCAGAGGTTGGGGATACGAGTATTAAAGCTACGATAACGGTGGCGTCCAACAAGTCAAAGCAGGAGATGCAGTCATATCTGGATGCGTTCAACAAGAAATATCCGGGAATAGAGATAGATTATAATTACTATTCGGACTATGAGACCGAGGTCGGCAAGCAGATGGAATCTGGTGATTATCCAGATGTCCTTTTTGTGCCGGGATCAGTAGGTTCTGATAAGTATGCTGAGTATTTTGAACCACTTGGAACGAGAGATGAACTGGAGAAGAAATACCAGTATCTGGAGGGCAGCAAACTCATAAAGGATACGGTATACGGAATCCCGTCATCGGCATATGTGAATGGAATAGTCTACAATAAAGAGGTATGGGCTAAAGCTGGAATAACAGACACACCAAAGTCAATAGACGAGTTTTTAGAGGATCTGTATATGATCAAGGATCGAACAGATGCGATCCCATTTTACACAAACTATGCGGCGGATTGGACATTGCAGGCATGGGAGCAGTACCCGTTTCTTGCCATGACGGGCGATCCTGACTACAAAGCTAATGGCTTTGTAAATGAGCTGGATCCTTTCCTTGAGGGGACAACGCACTATCAGGTGTATAAGCTGCTCTATGATATAGTCAGCAATGGATTGTGCGAGGCAAAGCCTGAGGAGAGTGATTGGGATCAGTCAAAGGTGATGCTGAACAATGGCGAGATTGGCTGCATGGCGATCGGTTCATGGGCTTTAAAGCAGGTTCAGGACGCTGGAAGTAACGGTGACAGCGTGGCTTATATGCCATTTCCGAATGAGGTGGACGGCAAGCAATATATGACTATAGTGGATGATTACTGCTATGCCATAAATAAGAACAGCGGGCAGAAAGAGGCTGCCAGGGACTACATAGATTTCATGCTGGACGAATCTGGATATGCGCTCAATCAGGAAGTACTGTCAGTTGTAAAGACAGACCCTATACTGGACAGCTACGGAGATATGAACAGCGTTATATGCCTGTGTGACAATGAGTCAAGTGACAACAATTATCAGAAGAGACAGACGCTTTCTGCGAATCTCAATATCCTTGATAGTACCGATGAGATAAAGCGTGTAATAGAGGCTGCAGAGGGTAAGAGGAATGAGACATTTGATGAGATTGCCCAGGATTGGAACGAGAGATGGGAGTCATCCAGGACGGCTGATATGATGCCGGATGGAACTTCACAGAAGACAGTTCTCAACAGTGCATTAAGTCAGAATTATAATGTGGAATTTTCAGATACAGAGCAGGAATACATAGACAGCCTGAAGACGGTCAGGGTTGGATATCTGAAGGAGATGGCGCCGTTCCAGTACTATGAGGGCGGAAGTTTCCACGGAGTCCTCAGGGATATTGTGAATATTGTCGCCTCAGATCTTGATGTTGAGGTTGAAGAAAAGGGGTATGACAACACTCAGGAACTGGTGAAGGCTCTGAAATCCGGCGAGATCGATATGATCGCAGGTATGAATAAATCTGGAAAATACGGATCGGAGCTCAAGTTCTCTGTGAAGTCCATGGATGTCATGAAGGTCATGGTGAAGAGTGATTCTAAGAGTTCCAACGATGCTCTCAAGGGAACAATGGCTCAGATAAATGGTGAGGATTACACTGATCTTCAGACGGATGCATCGGATGTAAGAAACACAGATACGCTTGTGGAGAGTCTTGACGCGATAGAGAATCTGAAGGCAGATTTCACCGTATCGGATTATTACAGTGTGTATTACTACACTGAGAGAGAGGGGTACGAACACCTCGATATCACTCCTATCTCGGGCAGCAGCAGTCTGTATTTTGCATATACCAAGGATTGTGATACAAGGATGATATCGGTCTGCAATAAGATACTTTACAGTATACCTGATGAGAACATGCAGATCATGTTGGACGAGTATATGAAGAGTGAGAATCAGAGCGTTTCATTCAAGAGATTTGTAGAGGCAAATACAATACCGTTCCTCATTGCGCTGATAATACTTTTTGCCATAATAATTGCTGTGATCGTTATATTTGCAAGACAGCGTGCGAAGATCGCAAAGATGGATGCTCTCACAGGACTCTACAACAGATATGGCATAAGGGATTATATGAAGAGGCTATATGAAAAAAATAACTTCCCTATGGTTGTATCAATTCTGGATATAGACAATTTCAAGACGGTGAATGACACACTTGGACATATGGGTGGTGATGAGGCACTGCAGCTCCTCGGCAACACCATGAAACAGGTATTTGGCAATAAAGCGGTGCTAGGAAGATATGGCGGTGATGAGTTTGTCATCGGATTCCACGCCAAGGACATGGATGTTGTAAATGACAGGTTCAGGGAGCTTGTCACACGTATGGACAGAAAATTTGAACACGGCGGAGATTCTGTTGATCTGTCCATAAGCGTGGGCGTAGTCGTCGTGGAAGAGGAGATAGCTTACGATGACCTGTTCAAGGCTGCCGATGCTGCGCTGTACGAGGTGAAACAGAAGGGCAAAAACAACTTCCTTGTCAAGAGGTATAAAGATATGGATGTGTAGGGCATACACAACAGAGATAAAATACTGGACGATATGATTTAAGACGGCATTTTTCGGCATTGGCTGGGAAGTGCCGTCTTTATGTATTGGATATGAGATTGATATTATGCAAAGTGAAGGGTATAATATGCGGTATCAAAAATTACGGGAGTGAAAGAGATATGAGAAGATTAAAGTATGTTTTAAGAAGTAAGACAGCTTGCTTTTTTGTGTCTGGCGCTATGCTGGTGCTATTCTGGGGCGCGGGGATATACAATATATATCAGGAATCACATGGCAGCATATCGGATCTGTCAGAGCTTTGGTCGTATATTTCAAAGCAGGGGATGATGTTCCTGATCGGATTGCTGGCATCTGTGTCGTTTCTGATATCGGGATTTCAGGCAAAGAAAGCAAGTGAGGCAGATAAGGCTGCTAATGATGGGAATGAGTATGACGGTGCTGGATATGATGCTGCGGATGAATATAGATATACAGGCATAACAAATGCTGGCGCGTATGGAACGACAGAGAGTGACCAGTTTATCAAAGAGTATTCTCTGCAGTCGGGTGCCAGAAAGATAAGATTTGACCTGCCTCAGAGATACAGGCTGATAGATGGGGATGACGGTGATCCGGCATTTGCGGGATTTGGTGAGGAACTCAAGCCGGAACTTGTCTATTGCTCATTGCAGGAGGCGATCGATGATGAGACAGCGGAGGATTATGTGCTTGATGAGCTTGTGGAGGATGAAAACTGTCCTGAGGAGTTTCGGACTAGATCATTCCTGAGACAGGAGCTGATAGATGGAAAACTCTACTACTATTACATATTTAAATATAAAAAGTCGAGAAAGCAGAGACAGAAGTTTGCTGCGGCGTGTGAGATAGGCGGAGGTTTATTCTATACCATAGAGACGGAATGGATAGGGCGCAAGGAGGAGCTGACGCTGGAGACGTTGATGGATTTCCTTAGAATAAGAGAGAAGTAGAAAACGAGGTGTGATGATATGTGGACAATAAAGAGAATAGATGAGGCAGATTTCGGCTGCGAGGAGAGACTTCCGGGGGAACCGTTGATGGTATTGGTGAGCCTTGAGAGCGATGACGGAAGGGTCATACAGTTTGAGGCTGCGGACAACTGGCTGACGGTTCAGGAACTTTCAGAGGGTGATGAGTGGCCGGAGGATATAGAGGCTCCGGATGATGGAGATGAGAAGGTGATGCGCCAGACACAGTGGATGGAAAACTATTTTGATGCCCTGGAGGAGCTGGAACAGGACTGAGAATGACGGAATTTGGTCAATAAGCATAACATTTGTTTCTTTATGCCATATACAATGGTCTGCCAAGCTGTTAAAATTATAAAGATATAATTGTGTGAGATGTACTTGCAGCTGGATATGACATGAGTGGCCGTATCTGTATATGGGGGATAAAAATGTTGGGATTGTTTGAGATGAGATATATAAATGTGGGACTTGTGGCAGCGGTGATAGCAGAGCTGCTTATTCTTGTTCTTATACTGAATATGTATATCAGTGTGAGGAGGAGAGAGAAGAGATTTAAAGATAGAGAGATTGGAGCCAGACTTTATGACAAGATGGTATGTGGCGGAACCGATGAGGCGCACATGCTGGTCAGAATGTCAGATATGGCTCCTTTGTTTTTTTCCGGGAACTTTGAGCAGACAACGGGAATGTCCCCAGATAGATTTTACGAGGATATGGGAGCGTTAAAATCTCTCATGGAGCGAAGGGATTACAAGAGATTTGACGATATTGTAGCGGGCTGGAACAGGCAAGACATCATTGAGAACGATTACAGGAGAACCGATGATGAAAACCGTTGGATGAGGATCGTTGTGGTTCCGGATGCGGACGATGATTGTGAACTTTTCATATTTAGAGATATAACAGATGAGAGAGCTGCCGTGGCAGAGCTGGAGATGGAACTTAAGAAGGCGGAGGAGGAAAGCCAGTCAAAGACAACATTCCTCTCGAGAATGTCCCATGAGATAAGGACTCCTATAAATGGAATAATCGGAATGATGACTTTATCGCACAGACAGGTGGAGCCGGGGTCGCAGATCGACACATATCTCACCAAGGCGGAGAATCTGTCTGAGCATCTTGTGTCGCTTGTCAACGATATACTGGATATGTCGCGAATAGAGGCAGGCAAGATAGAACTCGACCACAAGCCATTTGACATCAGAAGTCTGGCAGATAAGCTGAGGAATATGTTTCAGGAGAGTATCGAGGCAAAAGGGGTGCAGTTTGGTGTTGACATGGTTGATGTCACTGAACCGGTATTGGTGGGGGATGAGTTCAGATTGTCACAGGTTATAGTGAATTTTCTCTCAAATGCAGTAAAGTTCACAAGCGAAGGTGAGATCAGGGTAACGTTCAAGCAGATGCTCCTCGAGGATAACGTGTCTGATATCATGATACGCGTTCACGATACTGGTATCGGCATGGCTCCGGAGTTCATGAACAGGATATTCAAGCCTTTTGAGCAGGAAAATTCCAACATATCCCATAATTACGGTGGAACGGGACTTGGAATGGCGATCACGGATCAGATAGTCAGGCTTATGGGCGGTGAGATAGTGATCGACAGTATGCCGGGGCGCGGATCAGACTTTACAGTATATTTGCACCTTCCGGTTGCAGATACCGCGCAGATACAAGATGTGGAGCCAGAGCTGCCTGAGACAGTGGCTAATGATGATTATACGTTTGCAGGAAAGCATATCCTAATGGCGGAGGACAATGATATAAATGCGGAGATCGCGAGTGAGATACTCACGGATGCGGGCGCACAGGTGGATGTGGCAGGAAATGGACAGGAGGCTGTTCAGATGGTCGCAGAGCATCAGCCGGGATATTATGACTTTGTCCTGATGGATATTCAGATGCCAGTGATGGATGGAAGAGAGGCTGCGAGACAGATAAGACAGATGGACAGGGCAGATGCATCAGATCTGCTCATATTTGCACTTTCTGCGGACGCGTTCTACGAGGATGAGAGATTGTCTATTGAGGCTGGAATGAACGGACACTTTGCAAAGCCGGTCAACTTTGAGGAAGTTAGAAAGCGTATAGGTCAGACTGTGATGTCGAATCGAGGTGGATTGTGATGCATAAGAACAAAATGGGAAAGAATAAATGGAAGATCGTGAGCGGCGTTGTGGCTGTGGCACTTGCTGCAACAGGAACAGGACTCACTGTTGCGACATACCGTGACAAAGGATTCCAACCAGACAAGTATACAAATGAGCGTCAGAAAAAGGATAATCAGATCGTCTTTCCGGGACAGGATGTCGCCATGGATGAGGACGGCTCGGATGAGAGCGAGATGTGGGAGCGTGATGATAACGCTGAGGATAACTTAAAACCAGAGGATAGATCATCGGCACCGATGCTTTTTCAGACAAAGAAGGTTGCAGACGCAGATACGGATCCTGGAAAAGAGAGTTCTGACGGTGATACAGGGGATGAGGTATATTCGTCAAAGAAAGATAAAAAGAAAGATAACGGTGATAAAACGATCACAGACAGCAATGGCGGTGGCGATAGAACCGGCATAGATGATGGAACCGGCGATGGAAAAAGACCTGGGAACACAGATGGCAAGCCGGGTAAGAGTGATGGAGATCCGGGAAACGGAAACAAGCCGGGAAATAATGATGGTTCCGATGATAATAAGCCTGGAAATGGAGATGATAAACCGGGAAATGACAATAAACCTGGTAAAGATGACAACGATCCGGGCAGTGATGAAAAGCCGGGGAAGGTTGATGATGATCCAGCAACCCCTGATCCGGGTGCTTTGGATGTTGATACGACGGTTCCGTCACTTCCAAAAGATGACGTGATAATCCCGGCAGATCCATATCCGGGTGATGACAATATAGATATCAATGATGAAGAGTATAAGAGGTACAGTCTCTTTGTGATCGGAATTCAAAATGATGCTGACAGAGTGAATTGTCTTTATATGGGAGAGTATCTGAATGATCAGAGAGTACTTTGTTCAGTGCTGGTATATGTGTGTGTGGATGGTGTGCCAAAGTACAGGCTCACTGAGCTTGGAGATAATTTCCAGATTGGAGCATATCCGGAGCAGATAAATACTGACACAGTGGATGTCACATTTCGTTACAGACCGGGGGAGGATTATGAATGGATAGAGGGGACATACAGTTACCCAATCTTATATTCAGGCAAGCTTCTTCTCAAGGGATGGAATGACGGCGAGTATGCTGAGCAATATTTAGTACCGTACACTGATCCGGATATCAAAATGTTCAGCTATTACAGTGATATGACAGATAGCATCAGCAATCCGATAGACAGATTGTTTTTGGGATGGTCTGAGACTGAGGGGGGAAAGAGTGTAGGACCTTTTTATACATTTGAGGACACAGGTGCAAAGGTGATGTATCCGGTGTCTGCGAACCGAAATTCACTGTGTAGCAGCGTTGAGTGGAACAAAATCGGATTGGATATAAATGGAATGTTTAACTATCCGGCACTTCAGACTCTAAAGGAATATAGCCAGGGGGAGGATGTGCTTGATATTCAGGATGGAATACAGTATGTGGACCTGCCAGTAGATGTAGACTGGGATACATGGGAACTGGTGGTGCCTACATACAGTGTGGTGAAAGTTCCAGCATCCATGATGCTGCTGGGCGGAAGTTACGGCAGTGCGAGTCAGGCAGCGAGTTATTCATTCAGGGTACAGGACAGATATGAGGTTGATGAGGACAATCAGGTGTATTCATCATATGATGGTATGCTGCTTAACAAAGATCAGACATGTATATATGCTATCCCTTCCAATATAAAAGAAGTGAATGTCCCTGAAACGGTTCAGAAGGTGAATTTTTCAGCGGACAACAATATAACCGAGATACATATGAACAGTCAGAAACCGATAAATATGGATTTCAATGAGATAAGCGGAGCAAAGATATATGTTCCTGCGTCATCGTACATCAGGTATCTGTCTGCGTGGGGCAAGAATCCGGGGGGCAGCAATATGCTTTTGCCGGACAACGGTCAGGAACAGCAGGTGGTTGAGGACGATCAGGCGATCTATTCTGCTGATGGTGAGACCCTGATATCAGTGAAAAGTTCAGTTGACGGTGTGTATGTTGTGAAATCCGGTGTGAAGTATATAGTTTCCGGAGCACTTGAAAACTGCGGACAGATAGACATAATGATACTTCCGGAGAGCATAAGTCGTCTGGAAAGTGGCAGTCTGACAGACAATCCACCGGGTAAGATAGTATTTCTGGGCGATACTGCACCTGTCATAGAAAAGGGTACATTTGGCGATACTACTGTCCTCCAGGTGCAGAAGTCGGCAAAGTCATCATATGGCAGTGCATGGAGCTCTGATCTGTGCAATGTGGAAAATATATGCTACCGCGAGTTCAATTACGTGGACGGAGGACAGGATGGATTTAAATACCTTGACGAGAAGGCGTGCGATAATGATGGTGCAGGTGCGATACTGATAAAGGCGGCAGGAGATATCACATATTTTGATTCGGAGAGTGTACCTGGTGTCTCTTGGAAGATGATAGCTTCGAGGGCATTTGCAGACTGTGGTAGCCTGTATATGGCGGAACTTCCTGATACGGTAAAGAGCATAGGAAGAAGTGCATTTGCCGGATGTACGAATCTGCAGGGCGTTGTGTCATATGCAAAAGATTCTGTGACAGTGGATGATGGGGCGTTTGATAACACATGGAATCTGAGGTTTGTGGCATTTAATGCGGCGGATCTGGGTTGCTATTTATATAATGGTGGTGCATCATTCTTTGCCCCAAGCAATGGTGTCGGATATACCGGAGCGGACAGATTCAGCCCATACTACTTCCTGGAAAACGCTGACAGTGGGAAATTGCTCTACGGCAAGGCATCGGATGACAAAGGCGAGGCTGCTGAAGGCAGTTATCTGCTAGGTGCAACACTTGACGTGTCGGGTGATATAAGACTTAGAGAGGACATTCTTGAGATCGCATCAAATGTATTTACGAGCTGTACAAATGAATTCACCATCACGGGGATGGACGACATAGTAGCAATAGGCGGCGATGCATTTAGAAATTCAGGTATAACGGGAAATGTAAATATCCCTAGCACATGTGTGTATGTCGGGGACTACGCGTTTAGCGGATGTACAGGTATAACGGATGTAGTGATCGATGGTTCAAGTCTAAACAAGGCATACTATGTAGGCCCGCTTGGCAGCAATGTGTTCTCATGGTGTACAGGATTAGAGAGAGTCACTATAAAGGGAACAGGATACTATGATCTCTGTGAAAATGCATTTATGGGATGTACATCATTAACTTCGATGGAGATAGATAAGGGTGCCGGAATTGATACAGTTTCATACGGTGCGCTTGGCATGACAGCCATATCAGAGATCACTCTGCCGGAGAAACTCAAAGGTATTGGTTATGGAGCATTTGACTCCTGTGGCAACCTGAAAAAGGTTAATCTCACGGGAACCAGCGTGCCGGAACTTCTTGTGTACGGACCGGGAATGCAGTTTAATTTTGGAAGTGATCTTCCGGAGAAGGGCTGGCTTACGGTTCCTGAGGGCTGTGAGCAGGCATATATAGATACATGGAAGTATTACATGTATGGCTGGACACCGGATAATCCGGGTGATCTGGCAGATGATCAGCTTTTAGAGGGTGAGAATATGGTGAGAGCGTATATGGGACTGGATCCGAGGGATACGCAGGAGCCGGTGGATAAAAGTGATACTGAAGGGGACAACGACGACGCAAAAGTTCAGGAAGATAAAACGACAGAAGATGTGGCAGAGGAGAATAAGAACACGGAGGAGAAAGTAGATCCTGACGAGGATAAAACAGCAGGCGACATGGACATTGCACCAGAAACAGACCAGGATGATGAGATGGAAGACCGTGAAGATGGGGCGACAGATGACAGTGATGCGGATGAAGACTGCAATGCAGCAGAAGACAGCGACGCAGCAGGTGACAGCGATGTGGCAAGTGACAGCGATGTGGCAAGTGACAGTCAGGATGACAGAGAGAGTTTGGAGGATGAACAATGATTTTAGAGCAGTCGGAACACATAATGCGCGAGGTAGGCAAGGCGTTCATGGGAAAGGATGAGATCATAAGAAAGGTTCTCATGACATTTTATGCTGGTGGAAACATACTTTTGGAGGATTGTCCGGGCGTTGGAAAGACCACGCTTGCTCTGGCATTTGCAAATGCTATAAACATGAGATTTAAGAGAGTGCAGTTTACCACAGATACACTCCCTTCTGATATCACGGGCTTTACGATGTTTAACAGACAGACAGGAGATATGGAATATCATCCGGGCGCGGCGGACTGTAATCTTCTCCTTGCAGATGAGATAAACCGAACATCTCCAAAGACTCAGTCGGCACTTCTTGAGGCTATGGAGGAGCACAGGGTCACAGTTGACGGTGTGACACATGTTCTCCCAAATCCGTTTATATGCATAGCAACGCAGAACCCTACAGGTGTGGCAGGAACCCAGGCACTTCCGGATTCCCAGATGGACAGATTCATGGTGAGATTATCCATAGGTTATCCGTCTGCGGAGGATCAGCTGCAGATACTTAAGGCGCGCAGATATTCAAATCCTCTTGATGACATACAGCAGGTTGCAACTATAGAGAATCTTGCGGAGGTTCAGAATTATCTCAGCTCTGTAAAGATCAGCGATGAAGTTCTCTATTACATAATAAGATTGTGTGAGGAGACGAGAAAAGTTGATCTGGTGGAAACGGGAGTCAGTCCGAGATGTGTGCATGCCCTGACACGTATGGCGAAGTCGCACGCGGTTCTTGAGGAACGCGGATATGTGGTCCCTGAGGATGTGAGAGCAGTGTTTGTTGATGTGTGTGCGCACAGACTGATACTCAGACCTCAGGCGAGGATAGAGGGTGTGAGAGCGGAAGAGATCCTGGAAGATATAATGCACAGTATAAAGCCTGATGCAAAAACCGTACTGTAAGTGGGTGGATATATGAAGAGAGATAGGATCGTTTATGGTGCAGTGGTGGTCACAACACTGATCTTGCTCGTGTTGTTTCAGAGCAGTTTTTTGTGGTGGCTTGCTATGGTGGAAGTTATTTTGCCAATATTGATATATATATTGCTCCGGTTGGAGACTGCTCATATAAATGTGGACATAAAGACAGCAAGGGGCTGTATGGCAGGAGAGGACAGCCCGGTCAGTCTGGTATTTCATGGAGGCAGAGCATTTGTGGCACTGGGAAGAGTGCAGGTAGTGCTCAATTATCACAATGGGCTTTATGGCAGGGATGTTCGGCAGGAACTTCAGATCCCGGTATCGTATATGAATAGCACTTACGAGGGGATTATGAAATCCGATATGTGCGGTGAAGTGACAATATCCTGCAAAAGTATAGAGTGTTATGGGGTGTTCAATATCTGCCGTGTACATGTAAAGCCTTTTCAAGATCAGAGACTCGTGGTGGTGCCAAGGGAGACAATGACTACCCTTATAGAAGACAGACATTCATGGGGACTTCTCGACGGGGATCAGACGGATACTCGAAAAAAAGGCAATGATGCCGCAGAGGTTTTCGATATCAGGGAATATCAGAACGGAGACGACATAAGATCCATACACTGGAAACTTTCCAGTAAGGTAGATAAGATTCTTGTCAGAGAGGCTGGATATTCGTCACATTTTGACACTATGGTGCTGTTTGATGCGGGGGAAAAAAGCCACGGTCAGGTGTGCAGTGATGAAGTGCTTGCGGGTGTGGTGGATTTTGCGGTCACACTCAGCAAGAAGATGCTGGAACTTCCGAGACCACATTATGTAGGAATGTATCTGAAGGATACATTTGTGGTAAATGAGATGGCGATGCTTGATGATCTGGCGGATCTGGTTCAGCAGAATATGGGAGTTGCCATACAGAGTGATACTGGAAGGGCGCTGGCACATTTCTGGGCAAATAATATGCATGACAGATATTCAAGGGTCATTTATATTGTGAATGGAAGTTTTACTGATAAGTTGTATGAGCTTGCCGGAGTGATGCAGGTAGTTGCAATATGCATAACAGACAGGGTGGACAGGGTGACAACAGCGAAAAAAGGGAAAAGCACGCTCATTGAGATCCCGGTGGGGGAACTTTATGATCATGCGCATTACATATATATGTAGAGGACTCGTATTATGAACAGCAGTATAGGAATAAGGATGAAAACTGAATACCCGGAAGTGAGAACGGGACACAGGCTGACAGATGTCCTCCAGGATATCATAGTTATGACAATGCTGCTCATAGGAGTGGGAGGACAGCTGATTGCGTGGACCCAGACAGGCAGAATTGAGAGCGTAAGACTGTGGATCATATTTGGCGTTGCAGCCATGGTTACAGTGATCCTTGGACATGTGTCTGAAAGACATGTGTTTGGTTATATGGCGGCACCTCTCATATTGGTTATCACCGTATTGATACATGGAGTGAGTTCTGTCTATTATGGTTTCTTTGGAATAATAAATTATATGATAAGCTGGTGGAATGTAAGTCATGAGGATGCAGTCAAACTTGTTATGGAGGATCAGATTGGAACAGACGATGTGAGACTTTGTGTGACTGTGATCGTTCTCATAATGATACCGGTATGGTGGAATATAGTCAGACATCACAGGGTGCTTGCGGGACTTGTAGTCATACTTGTATTTGTGATACCGGGGCTTGTGATCCAGTCGGGATCGGTGGCAGCCTGTGGAGCAATGCTTGCTGGCTGGTTTGGACTGCTTTTGGTGAGAGGAGCCTCGGCGTCCGGTGTGCGCGGTATCGTGTGGCAGCTTGCTGTAAGTGCGGTCTGCATTGGCTCGGCGTTGTTTGCAGGCACGGGAAAGATGAACGCGGTTGTCAATATAAAAGATCAGGCAGATCAGGCGATACAGCACTTTAGATATGGGCATGACACACTTCCGGAGGGAGACATATCAAAAGCGGATATGCTGCTGGCCGGTGATGATCCTGTCCTTGAGATCACAACTGAGCAGAAAAAGAATATATATTTAAAGGGCTTTGTGGGAGCGCGATATGAGGATGGCAAATGGACAGCCCTCTCGGATGCACAGTACAGGGGGGACAGAGACGGTATGTTCAGCTGGCTCAGCGACAGAAATTTCATTGTGCAGGATCAGTATTCACGCTATGAGTATCTGGACTTGGGAAAAGATGACCCTGGAAACCTGGTGACGGTTAAAAATATAGGTGCAAATCGAAAGTATGTGTATGCACCTTATTCGGCGGATGTACCGGATGGCACGAAGGTTTCAATAAATGAGGATTCCAATTATCTTGCATTTGGATTTATGGGTGCAGAGAATTATGAATTTGTGGACCGGTCGGGAGACAGACCGGGAGAGCTGCTCTATGCGGATGGCTGGGTGACGAACCCGGAAACGGAGGAGCAGGAGCAGTATGTGGAGGCGGAGAAGGTATATGCCGACTTCGTATATGACAGTTATCTTGATGTGGACAGCGGCGTGGCTGATATCATAGATAAGTTATTCTCTGAGAATGTATCAGGGGATACAGAGGAGGCGGATGCAAATGCATGGGAGAACGCGGAGACGATATATTCAGTCACAGAGCAGATCAGGAATGTACTTAAGGATCATACGATGTATGTGGAATCACCGGAACTTCCGGGGGATGAGGATCCCGTGACTTGGTTCCTTGTGGGAGGCAGACAGGGTAACTCTGTGCTCTATGCGTCAGCGGCTGTCATGGCATACAGGTGCAAGGGCATCCCGGCACGATATGTGGAGGGGTATATGGTTCCCGAAAACATCGGGACTGAAAAGATGATACTCACAAACAGGAACAGTCATGCCTGGGTCGAGGTGTATCTGGATGGTGTGGGATGGATCCCAGTGGATGTCACACCGGGATTTTATTATGATACATACACCCTCCTGCAGATGGTGAAAAAGCCTCAGAATGTTAATGAGTCGGCGGCGAGTGATGACAGCAGCAACATGGGTACTCAGCTCGATGAAAACAGTGAGCAGTCCACGGCGACTCCGAGAAAGAAGGACAAGAAAACAAATATCACGATACCTTTGGACATATTGGCTGTGATGGTGATGATTGCTGCCCTGGTGTTGGTTCTGCTGGAGATAAGATATTTTGTAAGAAGACTCACACTTGAGAAGAGATATGGCAGGCTCACAGATGTACAAAAGACAAAGGCGTTGTGCAGTGTAATAATAAAGCTGATAAGTCTGTATGGATGTGATGTCACACTGGGCTGGAATGCGGCGAAAGTGGATGAGTTTATAGCAAATGAGCTGGGGGATGGTTCGAAGTTTTTTGCGGGGGAATACCTCAGGATATCACAGATCATGGATAAATACGCATATGGAGGTCTGGAGCTTACCACAGGTGAGATAAGGACACTGTATGTGTTTGCTGAAAAACTGTATGAGGCTGGAAGTGCAAGAAAGTTGACAACAAGGTTGAAACTCAGATATGGGGTATAGTTTTTGATGAAATCTAACATTTGGACAGTATAATCATTCAAAAGTGCATTGGCTGGATACGATGTTTCCTATAACATGTGGCTAGTGATCGAAAAATTAAATAGCAATTACACATGAAAAGGAAGAGGAATAAAATGAAAAGCAGATTGAAGAAAAAAGAAATTCTTCCACTTGTAGGAATGACAGTCTCGGCATTCATATTCAACACATCGGAATTTATGCCCATAGGATTGCTTACTGATATAGCAAAGTCATTTGACATATCGGAGTCAAAGGCGGGAATGCTCATAACGGTATATTCATGGATCGTTATGCTGTTGTCTCTGCCCCTCATACTCCTTGTATCGAAGATAGATTTCAGAAAACTGTTCATGGGAACGATAGCACTGTTTGGAATATGTCAGATCGTGTCAGTGCTTGCGCCTGGTTACGGAGTGCTCATGGCATCCCGAATCGGAGTGGCATGTACCCATGCGATATTTTGGTCGATAGCATCACCTGTGGCTATAAGATTGGTGGATGAGGAACACAGATCATTTGCCCTCAGCATGGTTGTCACTGGAACATCAATAGCAACTATAGCGGGACTTCCACTTGGAAGGCTGGTGGGACAGTATATGGGCTGGAGAGTTACATTCCTGATAGTTGGTGTTATAGCTTTTGCAGTGCTTGTATATATGGCATTTGTTTTCCCGAAGATAGCAAGTGGAGAGCAGTTCCATGTGAAGGATCTGCCTGAACTTCTGAAAAATCCGATGCTCATAGCCCTGTATGTTCAGACGATATTGTTCGTCATTGGTTACTACACGGTATACAGTTATATAGAGCCATTTATGCAGCAGGTTGCAAAGCTCGAGAACAATGTGATAACCATAGTGCTGCTGATATTTGGAGCTATGGGCCTTTTGGGAAGTTATCTGTTCTCAAAGCTCTACGACAGGCATAGATTCGTGTTTATAGGTGCAGTCATGACGACACTCCTTGTGTGGCTACTGCTTTTGCTCCCGGCGTCAAAGAGTCTGGCAACCATGGTCATTCTCTGCGCATTATGGGGAATCACAGCCATGGCGTTCAATGTAACCACACAGTCCGAGGTCATAAGAAGTGTGGATGAGAAAGGATCCGCTGTTGCAACTGCGATATATTCCGGCCTGTTCAACCTTGGAATAGGCGGAGGCAGTTGGATAGGCGGAATAGTGTGCGACAAGGGGGCAATATCATATATAGGATTTGTAGGTGCAGTATTTGCATTGATATCGGTATTGTTCTTTGCGTTTGTACTGCTCAGACAATTGAGAAAGAGCATAAATGGCAAATAAAAAATAATTACAAATATTAAGTGCGGCAGATCTGTCATGCAGATCTTCAGGATTGAAGATGTATGGCGGACTGCGGCGCTTTTTCTGTATGATCAGAGAACAAAAGAGGAAAATGAGTTGACATATTATCAAAATGATAGTAAGATAAATGCAACTCGAAGATATTATCAAAAGGATAATAAGTGTAAATGACTTAAATTGAAGGAGGATAAATATGGATAATAGCAAGAAAAAGACGCTCATAGTTGTGGATATGCAGAATGATTTTATCGATGGAGCCTTGGGTACAAAGGAAGCCGGATCTATCGTGGAGAATGTAAGAAACAAGATCAGGGAATATGCTGACCGTGGTGACGAGATCATCTTCACAAGGGATACGCATTACGAAAACTACATGGAGACAAATGAGGGACGTCACCTCCCGGTTCCTCATTGTATTGAGGAGACCAGGGGCTGGGAGATCGCAGATGGTCTTGAGGTTCCAGGCGCCATATATATAAACAAGACGAGTTTTGGATATACGGGATGGGGGGATTTTGATCTTCAGGATGTTGAGATGGTCGGACTCTGCACGGACATTTGTGTCGTATCCAATGCACTTATAATCAAGGCTCTGTATCCTGAGATAAATGTGAAGGTTGATGCAAGGTGCTGCGCGGGAGTGACGCCTGAGAGCCATGAGGCAGCACTCACCACTATGGCGATGTGCCAGGTTGAGGTGGTCAGATAAAATACAGCACGTACAGGAGGATGCAGCGGACTTATGAAGAAATATGAGATGAGTGAGGAGGAAAAGGAGTTCCTTGCAGGATATGATCTTACTAAATACGACAGACCGTCGGTGGCGGCGGACATAGTTGTATTTGCGATCATGGCAGATGGAGAAAGGGACAACACAAGAAAACCTCAGGATAGGAGACTGAAGATACTTCTCATAAAGAGAGGCGGATATCCGTACAAGGGCTGCTGGGCAATGCCGGGAGGGTTCTGCCAAAAGGGAGAAGATGTGATAGACTCCGCCAGAAGGGAACTCTGTGAGGAAACCGGTTTAGGAGATGTATATATCAAACTTGTGGGAGTGTATGGAGAGCCGGACAGAGATCCTAGAGGCTGGGTCATATCCTCAACTTACATGGCACTCATAGACGGTGAGAGATGCCATATAAAGGCGGGGGATGACGCACAGGATGCAAGATGGTTCACGGTGGAACTCAGAGGTATTTCTGGGGAAAATGAGACGTCTGGTGACGGTGAAAGGTACAGACTCGTTCTCACGGATTCCAGCTCGGATACACGGCTTTCTGCGGTGCTACGAAAAACAGATATGAGCACATGCGGACGCAGCTCGGACAGCTACGATATAGATGAGTGCGAGGGGCTGGCATTTGACCATGCCAAGATCATAACCGAGGCGGTTCTTGGACTTCGGGGGGAACTGGAGCGTGATCTGGATCTGGCGTTTGATCTGCTTCCGGAAAGGTTCACACTGTCGGAGCTTCAGAATGTATTTGAGCAGATATGGGACAGGGAGCTCACCACACCGAATTTCAGAAGAAAGATTGCTGATCACGTTGAGGAGACTGATCATATCCAGGAGGGAGAGAGATACAGACCTGCCAAACTGTTCACACGAAAGAAGTATGCAAGACAGTAGAGAACAGATATCCACGACATAGTTTTTGAAACAATATGTTGTGGATATTTTTGTCTGTTTTTTATCGTATTTATGACTATGAATAAAATGCCTGAGATGATACAATAGTAGATAGTATGATAAACGGACGGCTGTGTTGTTATGCCGACACATCGGTGATGAAAGGTGGAATAGACAATGGCAAAATATATAATAAGCTGCTGCTCAACGGCAGATCTCACAAAGGAGCATTTCGAGAAGATAGATGTAAAATATATATGTTTTCACTATGAACTTGATGGGGTAGAACATTCAGATGACCTCGGACAGTCCATGCCGTTTGAGGAATTCTATAAGAAGATGGCAGAGGGGGCAGATACAAAGACATCCCAGGTCAATGCGGATGAGTTCTATGATTTCTGGAAACCGTACCTTGAGCAGGGGTATGACATACTCCATTTGACATTGTCATCAGGAATAAGCGGTGTTATAAATTCGGCAAATATAGCCAGGGATGACCTGACAGAGGAGTTCCCGGACAGGAAGATATATGTGGTAGATTCCCTCGGTGCGTCATCGGGCTACGGACTCATCATGGACACTTTAGCCGGAATGAGAGACGAAGGAAAATCTATAGATGAGGTGCATGACTGGATAGAGGAGCACAAACTGAATCTCAATCACTGGTTCTTCTCAACGGATCTCACTTTCTATATCAAGGGCGGAAGGATATCAAAGACTGCTGGGACAGTTGGAACCATACTGGGCATTTGTCCGCTCTTGAATATGGACGATCAGGGAAGGCTGATCCCACGTTCCAAGATAAGGGGTAAGAAGAAGGTCATACAGGAGATCGTGAAACGCATGGAGGAGAATGCGGAGGACGGACTTGATTATTCGGGCAAATGTTATATCTCCCAGTCGGCATGTATGGATGATGCAAAGGCTGTGGCAAAGCTTGTCGAGGAGAGATTTCCAAAGCTTGACGGCAAGGTGGAGATAAACTATGTGGGAACAACCATAGGAAGTCATACAGGTCCGGGTACAGTTGCGTTGTTTTTCTGGGGGAAAAAGAGACAGGGGTAGTATCTTACATTGCGTATTCGTTTGCGCACTGATATAATAAATAAGGCTGTTAATATTTTTTAAATAATTTTAATGTTGATTAACGCATTTGAGGAGAGATCGTAGTTGTGCGGAAGGAGGAGAATGCGTGAATAACGATATACAATTTGATGAGGAGATGAAGATGTTCTTCGAGTCTATAGGGGCGGATGCAGAGACTCTCAGGGAGCGCGAGGAGTGCATAAAGAAAGGACTGCAAGTCCTGGCGGAAAGGCTTAGGCTTGGCAGAGCGGAACTTGTCATAGAATTGCCAAAGAATAGATTGTTACCTGACGGTGAGCACTATAGTTCCGTCTTATATGATTCAGGAGAGGGCAAATGCGGAAAAGCCCTGGAGATGGAGATAAATATAAGTACTGGCGGAAGAGTTGTTATAACTGATATTCCACTGGACCATGATTATACTGATGAGGAAACGAAGATACATCAATTTATTTTCAGGGAGATATTCTATCAGTACAACAGGACTATGTCACAGTGGATGATAGAGCAGGTCATGAACACAGACATAAATACAGGTGTAGCCAATCAGGATGCACTCATGTATTATGTTATCCGGTTGATGAAGACCGGACAACTGGACGGATATACAGGAATATTCTACAATATCCATAATTTCAAATATGTGAACAAAGTATTTGCTTATTCACAGGGGGATGTTATCCTTAGAAACTATTCTCAGTTGATAAAGAGTTATCTGCAGCCGGATGAGCTGATAGCAAGACTCGGAGGCGACAATTTTGTTGTGGTGGTCAGGAATGAGAATGCGGATGAATTTATAAGAAAGATACGGGATGTCCGTATAAGTCATGAATGGAAGTCTATGAAGAGAGAATTCCAGCTTGGTGCGACCGTGGGTGTTGCACGTCTTGACAAAATCGTGGCTCCAAGAGATGTGATGGCGAGAACGAGTATAGCATACCAGGCGGCAAGAAGACGTGGTGCAGGTTCTATGGTGATGTTCACCCAGGAGATACAGAAACACCTCATGGATGACCAGGAGATATTATCTGCGTTCCCGCAGGCACTTGCAAATGGGGAGTTCACTGTGTATTACCAGCCGAAGGTCAACATTTCAGACAAGACTATGTATGGTGCAGAGGCTCTGGTGCGCTGGTTCAGACAGGGAGAGTTGGTTCCTCCTATGCGGTTTATACCTCAGCTTGAGCGTGAGGGCAGTGTGTGTATGCTCGACTATTACGTGCTTGAGCAGACATGTATATTCCTTAAGAACAGGATGGAAAATGGCAAGAAGATAGTTCCGATATCTGTAAACTTTTCAAGGAGACATCTTGAGGAGGATGATCTGGTAGACAGGATAGTGGAAGTTGTAGACAGATACGGCATCGATCATAGCTACATAGAGATAGAACTCACGGAGAGTGAGGACTATCAGAATTATGAGATCATGTCAAATGTCATAAACAGACTGAAGGAGCGAGGAATAAGCACATCGATAGATGATTTTGGCACAGGTTTCTCCTCACTCAATATGATCAAGGAGGTTGATCTTGACACCATCAAAATAGACAAATCCCTTATACCACTTGATAATGGCATTGACACCAAGGAACAGGATATAGTGATGTTCTCAAGCATTGTCAGCCTTATCAACAAATTGGGCAAGAGATCCGTGGCAGAGGGTGTCGAGACGGAGATTCAGCTTGACTATCTGAAGAAACTTGGATGTGATATAGTTCAGGGATATGTGTTTGACAGACCGCTTACCTGCAAAGACTTTGAGGAACGCCTTAAAAATGGATATAAATAGGAACATGTATAGTTAACATAATTTAAAAAGTGGCGATGGGGCTCTGAAGATTTCATGTATACCAGGATAAATCTAAGACTCTGTTGCCGCTTTTTTGCGCAGTCTCAGAAAATTTGCATATTTAACAGGAACATGATACAACATTATAAGATTTGACATAAGAAAAATATGACTTGAGAGGATCATAGATATGAAGAGTATGAAAGTGAGAAATTCCCTGCTGCTGGTTCTGACAGCGCTTATTTGGGGATCGGCATTTGTTGCACAGAGACAGGGAGGGGATGCGGTTGGTCCGTTTTCTTTCAATGGGATACGATCATTGATAGGAGGGGCAGTTCTGCTGCCAGTTATATTTGTGGTGGACAGAATAGATCCGTCTGACAGAAAACCGAAGAATAGAGAAGATAAGAAACGACTGGTCTTTGGGGGCGTGTGTTGCGGAACTGTGCTGTTTTTGGCGAGTTCAGCGCAGCAGCTGGGGCTCTATATGGGAACACCTGCAGGAAAGGCAGGATTCCTTACAGCGTGTTATATACTTCTTGTTCCAATACTTAGTCTGTTCATGAGGAGAAAATGTGGGTGGAACATATGGGTAGGAATATTGATTGCTGTGGCAGGTTTGTATCTGCTCTGCATGAATGGTTCACTGGCATTTCAGTCGAGTGACCTTATGGTGCTCGTGTGTGCTCTTCTTTTTGCGATACATATACTTGTGATAGATCATTTTTCTCCACTTGTAGACGGTGTCAGGATGTCGTGCATACAGTTCTGGGTGTGTGGTATATGGAGTTTGATACCAATGTTTTTTTCTGAGATGCACCACAGTGTGTCAGGGATTGCTGCTTGGGCACAGCCCCTTGGAACATTGGATGCGTGGATACCGATACTGTATGCGGGAGTTTTGTCATGCGGCGTTGGATATACATTGCAGATCGTTGGTCAGAATGGACTCAATCCAACGGTGGCATCTATGATCATGAGCCTTGAGTCCGTGTTTTCAGTCATTGCGGGATGGCTTATACTCGGGGAGAAAATGGGAGCCAGACAGCTTGCGGGATGCGGACTGATATTTGCCGCTATAATTCTTTCTCAGATCCCGGTAAAACACAGGTTGGAGAGCGAATAATTACACCGTATTATATATAAAATAAGTTAACAGGTTAAAAAAGTAATTTTTTTATAAAAAAGTTGCTTTTTTAACCTTTTTTTATGTTGATTAATCTGGATTTTACCTAAATTATTGATATAATATAACTAATAACTTGGAGACGATTAGCTAGAAAAGAGAAAAAATTAATCGAAATTAAGTAAAGGAGAGAAACAGAGATGACATTAAAAGGGTTACGAACTAAGGCTCTGGCAATATGTTTGGCAGCAGCAACAGGATTATCAGCCTGCCTGTCAGGAGTTCAGGTATTTGCGGGCAGCAATTCAAAGACGTATCAAGGCGGGTACTCGGTAAGGGACATACTGAGTAATTATCAATTTTTTACAGAAGGAGATATGAATCTTGGTTCACACACTGTAGGTGCAGTTGCATGTGGAGGAACGGGAAGCACACTTGCCTTCGGTGATGGAGCGATAGAAAACAGTTATATCAATACGCTTGGAAACGTAGGTAATTATAATAATGGTAATTATTTCAAGAATCTTTCTAATGATTATAAGGAATATTACGACAAGACAAAGGTGTACTATTCAAACGGATCAGCAAGCGATTCATTTTACGAGAAGGTAGATGAACCGTATGTAGATTTTGACACAGCATTTTCCAGCATAAGAAGTGAGTCCGAGGCTCTGGCGGATACTGGATATGTGGTTACCGAGGATGACATAGAGAGTATGCAGTATTCGAATGCCAAGATACTCAATCTGGATTTCTCAAAGCACAGCAGTTACACGATAGATGCGGATACATTCCACAAGTTTACAAACATAAATATCACAGGTATCAGTTCTATAAATGATTTTGCAAGCAACGAATATGTTCTCAACATAGTAGGCGTTGATAATGTTGAACTGAACTATGGTCCTGGACAGTTTGAGGATCAATCATCTGATATGAAGAAGGTCATGTTCAATGGATCAAATGAATGGGGAACATTCGACAACGTCCTTAAGAACATGTCAGGTGTATCAGAGACAACCGGAGACAGTCAGTGCAACCTTGGCGGTATGAAACTTATCACCAATGTGGTGGATGCAACTACAGTAAATGTTTCAGGACTTTCAGGACATCTGATCGCACCAAATGCGGATGTGTCAATTGGCGGAGGAAACTTCGAGGGAAATGTAATAGCAAAGAGCATTGTTTCATGCAGTGCGGAAGCACATTTCTATCCATACAACAAAACAAAGTCATACTCAGACAAGACAACAGAGACAACGGAAACAACAGAGACAACTGAAGTTACAACCGAGCCGACGACTGAACCAACGACAGAGCCGACGACTGAACCAACAACAGAGCCGACGACTGAACCAACGACAGAGCCGACGACTGAGCCAACGACCGAGCCGACGACTGAGCCAACGACCGAGCCGACAACGGAACCAACAACCGAGCCAACGACTGAACCAACAACGGAACCAACAACCGAGCCGACGACTGAACCAACAACAGAGCCGACGACTGAACCAACGACAGAGCCGACAACGGAACCAACGACAGAGCCGACAACGGAACCAACAACAGAGCCGACGACTGAACCAATAACTACATACACAATTACTATAAGCAAGAAGGCTGCTACCGGCGAGGATGAGCTTGCAGGAGCAACACTCAGCCTGTACGACGGCGATGGGAAGATTGCCGAGTGGGTATCAGGCGACAAGGCAAAGGCAATTACAGTAGATACAAAAGCAAACAAGAGTTTCCAGGACAAGCTGTCAAAGAATATAACACTTAAGCCGGGTACATACACACTCAAGGAGTCTGGAGCACCAACAGGATATACATATGCATCAGACATTACATTTACAGTTGATGAGAACGGAAATATATCAGGTGTAGATGGAAAAGAACTTACCATGAAGGATGATGCTATTGCAGACGTTGGTATCAGCAAGGTAAGTGTAACAGACGGTGTAAGCTCAGAGCTTGCTGGTGCAGAGATGACACTTTATGAGGGCGCATACAGTGAGAATGCAGTTCCTCTTGTGAGCTGGACATCAGATGGATCAGTATATACAGTATCAGGAAAGCTGTTAAAGGCAGGTCAGACTTATACTATCCATGAGGTATCTGCTCCAAACGGATATAAGATTGCTACAGATATTTCGTTCATCGTTGCAAAGGACGGAAGTATCACAGGCGTTATAAATGACTATAAGTCACTTTCATCAGGCAGAGTTATAGCGATGCTTGATGATGCAGAGGTAGTAGTTCCTGAGACAGGATCGATCAGATTCAACAAGGCGGGACTTATAAACGAGGCTTGCTCAGCAGACAAGGATGTTACAAAGAAACTCAGCGGAGTTGAATTTACTCTTTACAGAGCAGATGACACAGCACTTACATCACCTGTAGCAAAGGCAAAGAGTGTGTATGGAGTAGTCACATTTGATGATGTGGAAGTTGGATCATACATTGTAAAAGAGACTAAGACAGTAGATGATTATATACTTGATACACACACATACAGAGTAAATGTAACAGCAGATGACATGGATACTTATGCGGAGCTTGAAAATGTATCAGGCAACACTATTGTAAATGATGTTCCAAGAAAAGATATAGAGATCGTTAAGGTAGCTGAGGATGATAAAAATGTCAAGCTTGAGAACTGCGAATATGGTCTTTATAGAAAGACTTCATCAGGCAGCAAGAAACTTATTGCGAAGGCAAATACAGATTCAAACGGAAAGATTAAATTTGTCGGTGTACTTCTCAACACAGAGTATGTAGTAGAGGAGATCACAGCTCCAGACGGCAGCTATGTATCAGAAAATCCGATCACAATTGAATTTGGCGTGGATTCAAATGGTAAAGTTACCGTGAAGAAGTTTGATGACGGAAAGAATGAAGACACAGGAAAGAGTACAGCAACAATCGATGAGAATGGCAATATAACATGGCTTGAGCCTTCAGTTATATATGAATTTAACAAGGTCGATGAGGATGGAAATGCTGTTGCAGGTGCATCTCTTCAGATAATTGATGAGAATGACGATGTGATCGACCAGTGGAAGTCAGGTTCAGCAGCACATACTGTTACAAGACTTCTCACAGTTGGAAAGACATATACTCTCAGAGAGACTTCAGCTCCAGAGGGATATGAAGTGGCTACAGATATCAGATTCACTGTTTCAGATGACAAAGTGGCAGCAGGTGAGAACAAGGTAGTAACAATTACTATGGTGGATAAGAAGTCAGAGCCAACGACCGAGCCGACGACAGAGCCAACAACAGAGCCAACAACAGAACCAACTACAGATGCTGGTACAACTGAGGGCACAACAGAAGTAGTAACAACCGAGGATACAACAGCGACCACAACCGAGGATAAGACAACCGAGGTTACAACAGCAGACAAGACAACGACGGAGGTAACTACCAGAGGAACTGTGGATGGAACAAATACACAGGCAACAACAGAAGGAACTGCGGATGGAACAAGTACACAGACAACAACTACAGGTAAGCCAAATACAGGTGACAATGCACCTCTTAAGGCTGTAGCACTGATAGTTATCTTCGCACTTGCAGGATCTGGCGCTATTGTGATCTACAAGAAAAAGAGAGAAGAACGTTAATGCTAAATTAAAAAATTAAATAAAATAAAAAAAGCTATTGACATCATAAAAGCGTGGTGGTAATTTAGGTATCGAACAAAGAGCAAATGCAAAGAACAGAATACGGTCGTCAAAGATCGCATACTTCAGAGAGCCGTCGGTTGGTGTGAGACGGTGTATGTCCTTGATGGTTATCCTCTGCGAGCAGTGCACTGAATTTCCTGATTGAGAGATATGGGAATGAGTAGGTGTCACCGGTTTTCTACCGTTACATAGAAACTTATTTCAATAGACATTGAGTAGTGGTCAGGCGAGATGAGATCAGAGAGGTCATTCTTTTATGATGGCAAATAAAGTGGTAACGCGGAAGTATACAGGCTTTCGTCTTTATGGGATTACATAGAGACGAAAGCCTTTTTTAATTTACTCTTTGCAAAAAATGAGATATCGCTATAAGGCGTGAGAAAGGAGAAAGATATGAATAGTTTAGTAATTGTTCTTATCGCAGTAGTAGTTTTAGGTGCTGGCTATCTGGGCTATGGAAGATGGCTTGCCAAGAAGTGGGGAGTTGATCCAAATGCAAAGACCCCTGCAGTTGCAAATGAGGATGGCAAGGATTATGTACCATCATCAAAGCTTACAGTATTTGCACATCAGTTTTCATCAATAGCAGGTGCCGGACCTGTCCAGGGA
The DNA here is from genome assembly GCA_050874325.1 of Coprococcus sp. GTDB lineage: Bacteria > Bacillota > Clostridia > Lachnospirales > Lachnospiraceae > Coprococcus. The sequence continues at coordinate 28,762 of JBNMKK010000009.1, forward strand.
CCGATCATCGCAGCTATGTTCGGATGGGTTCCAGTTTTACTCTGGCTGCTTGTCGGAGGCGTATTCTTCGGTGCAGTTCAGGATTTTGGATCACTTTATGCATCAGTTAAGAATGGTGGTAAGTCGATAGGACTTGTCATTGAGAAGTACATAGGCAAGGCAGGAAGAAGATTCTTCTCACTGTTCTGCTGGCTCTTTACACTCCTTGTTATAGCAGCCTTCACATCGATGGTTTCATCGACGTTCAATGGATTTGCTACAGATGCTGATGGAGTTGTGACAAAGAACTTCAATGGTGCAGCAGCTGCTACAGTTTCTATGCTGTTCATCGTAGTAGCCATGGTATTCGGTGTTGTTATGAAGACATGCAAGAATATGAAGGAGTGGCTTAAGGCTATAGTAGCCATCGTCCTCATCGTTGCAATGTTTGCAGTAGGTATGAAACTTCCTTGGTACTTAAATGGTGACCAGTGGAATTACGTCATCATGGCTTACCTCTTCCTCGCATCAGTACTTCCAATGTGGTTACTCATGCAGCCGAGAGATTACATGACAACATTCATGCTGGTTGGCATGTTAGTTGGTGCATTTGTCGGTGTTCTGGTAGGACATCCTGACATGAACCTGAATGCGTTCAATGGTTTCACAGTTGTATCATCGACAGGAGCCAAGAGTTATCTGTTCCCAACACTGTTTGTAACGATCGCATGTGGTGCGGTTTCAGGTTTCCACAGCCTTGTTTCATCGGGAACATCATCAAAGACAGTAAGAAATGAAAAAGATATGCTTTTCGTAGGTTACGGAGCAATGATACTTGAGACACTCCTCGGAGTTATCTCACTTATAGTAGTTGGTGCAGTTGCAGTCGGCGGTAAGGCTCCAGAGGGACTTACACCTTTCCAGATCTTCTCACAGGGTATCGCAGGATTTCTCGAGAAGTTCGGTCTTCCAAACTCAGTTGCAAATGTGTTCATGACAATGTGTGTATCAGCACTTGCTCTTACATCACTTGACTCAGTTGCACGTATCGGACGTATGTCATTCCAGGAGCTCTTTATGGGAGACACAACAGATACATCTAAGATGCCTGTATGGCAGAAGATACTCACAAACAAGTACTTTGCAACAGTTATAACACTGTTCTTTGGTTACCTTCTCTGCAAGGGTGGATATTCAAATGTATGGCCACTCTTCGGATCAGCAAACCAGATGCTTGCAGCCCTGGTACTTATAGGTGTAGCAGTATTCCTCAAAGCTACAAACAGAAAGCATGCAATGCTTTACCCACCTATGCTGATAATGCTTGCTGTTACATTTACAGCTATAGTGCTCAATGTAATTGGCAATATACAGAAGTTCCAGGCTGGTACAGCTACATTCCTTGTTGAGGGACTTCAGCTTATAGTCGCTGTATTCCTTATCGTACTTGGTATCATAGTGGCAATCACATGTATCAAGAAACTTGTTCTTATGAAGAAGGAAAATGCTGAGAAAGCAGAGGCTTAATCGATGAATTGGGGGAATCCCCGATAAAGGTTTTAAATATAATATTTACAAAAAAAGATCAGGCAGTTGGCGAAATACCAATTGCCTGATCTTTTTTGTTTATTCGATTCCGACCGTGGCAAGTTTGGCTTAGAGATTAAAGTTCTGAATAACATGCGAATAAAAATATAAAAATATTCACAAAACCTATTGACATGTAGGTTAGAAAAGACTAACATGATATGCGAATGAAAAATACAAAATGTTCGCATAAACACTATAGAAATTAAGTACGAAGAATATGTGTCGATGTGAAAAGGCATAGGGAGGTAAAATGATGTTCATAGAAGGAAAGAACCTTGTAAAGAAATATGGCAAAGGGGAGGCTGCGGTATTTGCTTTGGACCATGCGGATTTCAGCATGGAAAAGGGCGAGGTAGTTGTGATCCTGGGACCGAGTGGAAGTGGTAAGAGTACACTTTTGAATATACTCGGAGGTCTGGACAAAGCGACTGAAGGAACTCTGATCGTGGACGGAAAGGATCTTGAGAAGATGTCGGCAAAGGAGCTGGAGCTTTACAGGAGAGACAGGCTTGGATTTGTATTTCAGTCATACAATCTCACACCGGACCTGACAGCTCGTGAGAATATAGAGATGACAGCGGAACTTGTTAAGGATCCGCTCAGTGTGGATGATCTCGTACAGGAACTTGGACTTACAAAATATGAGAAACATTTTCCGAAGGAACTTTCAGGTGGACAGCAGCAGAGGGTTGCGATAGCCAGAGCCATGGTGAAGAAACCGGATATTCTGTTGTGTGACGAGCTCACAGGAGCACTTGATTCAAAATCGTCCAGAGACGTTTTGAAAAGGGTTCAGAAGATGAATGATACATACGGAACAACTATCCTGATAATAACCCACAACGTAAACATTGCGAATATGGCGGACAGGATCATAAAGATCAAAGATGGCAAGGTGGTAACCAACGTCAAGAACGACAATAAACAGAATGTAGAGGAGATGGAGCTGTAATATGACGATCAATAAAAGAGCTGTACGCAGCATAAAGAAAAATATTTCCTTCTATATAATAAGTACTATTCTGACGGTACTTATATGTATCCTCATAGTGGCACCGGTATCCACGGGACATAATATGATGAAGATTATAGATGAATTTGTGGATGACTACAAAGTGGAGGATGCAGAGTTTGTAACATATAAGCCGATATCCGATGATGATATGGCAAAGCTGGAAAATGATTATGATGTGGTCATTGAATACAGCAGGTATAAGGATATAAAGATCGATTCAGGAGAACTTGATGGTTCAACAGTCAGAGTGTTTGATATGCCGGAGAAACTGAATCTGTGCAACGTCAGGGATGGACGCATGCCTGAGAGCGGTGAGGCACTTCTCACACAGAATTTTGCAGATGCCCACGGTATCAAGGTCGGTGATACGGTGACAGCAGGAGAGTATTCATACAAAGTGTCGGCATTTGCAACGAAAGCCGATTACATATACATGCTTGAGAAACTTTCCGGATATGTGGAGAAGGACAAATTTGCCGTGATGGTGGTCGGCCACGAGGATTATGACAAGATAGATGCTGATGAGACAGGTTACTATTCCATAAGATACAACACTGATAACAGCAAGGAGGTAAGAACGAAACTGAATGATGACTATGTCATAGCCAGCTATCTTGCCGCTACCACCAACACAAGAATATCGATGCCTGTAAATGAGGGAGATGCGGTCACAAATATGGCGACCATGTATGCCCCTATAATGTTCATAATAGTTCTTGCTCTTATTGTAATGGTACTTGGAAGAAATATAAGAAACGAGCAGTATCTGCTTGGAACATTTCTTGCACTTGGATTCTCAAAGAAACAGGTTGTCAGACATTACATGAGATTTGGTATGCTGCCTGGAATTGTAGGAAGTGTGATCGGTATTATTGCGGCGATCCCGGTCACGAAAGCCATAAGTTATTTCTATATAGAGTATGATTTTGAGAAACTCGAGTATACAGTGACATATGATGTTTCTTCTATATTAATAGCGTTTATTCTTCCAACAGTGATCTACTGTCTGGCTATAGCTGTTCAGGCGTCAAGACTACTCAGAAAATCACCTGTGGATCTGCTCAGAAACACCGGAAAGGACAGCAGAGCTATAGGGATAATGAAGAACAGCCATGCAAAGACCCAATTCAAGATGAGGATAAGAAGTGTGCTTGGTCATCCCGGAAGGAGTATAGTTACAACAATTGGAGTGTGTGTTGCTGCATTCTGTATCATGGCAGGACTTATCATGAATGACAGTCTAGACAGTCTGTTGCATGATGGCCTCACAAGTTCGGTTAAATATGATTATCTGTACAGGCTGAACTCTCTGGGGGAAGGAACTCCGGATGAGGGTGAGGCACTTTTCCAGAACTACTATGAAGTGGATGGAAATACGGTGCAGCTCTCCACACAGGGAATAGATGAGGACTCAAAGTATTTTCCCGACAAGACAGATACCGGGGAGAAAATGGATCTTGATAAATACTATCTTACGAGTGCAGCCGCGGAGACATACGGAGTGAAAACTGGTGACGAGTTCACATTCTGCAATATTGCAGATCTCAAGGAACACAAAGTGAAGATAAGTGGCGTTGTGACAGACAATACGCATTGCTATCTCTACACTTCCAGAAAAAATGCAACTGAGCTGGCAGGAGTGGACAATGACGTGTACAACTGTATCATAAGTGATAAAAAACTGACACTTGACAAGGATCTGGTGGCGAGTGAGACCAGCATGGCTGTATCTGCGGATACGATGGAGAACATCATGGGGCCTATGAACGCGATCATCATAGGTATAGAGGTACTAGGAATCGTGCTTGGAGTATTTGTCCTGTATCTGGTGATCAACATGATAGTGTCGGAGATGGGCACGAATATATCAGTAATGAAAGTACTTGGTTTCAGCAGACGTGAGATCACAAACAGAGTTTTGAACGTCAATCACATACTTGTGTGTATAGGATTTCTGATCGGTATTCCGGCGGCTTATGCATTTGTAAAGGTTGGCTATGCGGACACTATAGAGAATTATGGAATGTTGCTTGCTCCTGTTCTCAAGGTTAAGTCAGTCATTATCGGGTTTGTTCTCACATGGATCACATATGAGATATCACTTTTCCTTCAGAAAAGAAAAATATCAAGGATTGACATGGTGGGGTCTTTGAAGGAAAATAATAGAATGGAATAGGAGCAATGTGCAAAAGGCACATATCGAAATGGCGTGAAGAAAGGGATCCACATGGCTAAACGAGTGTTTACAGAGGAAGAACGAGAGGAATACAGAGAGAAGATGCTGGCGGCTGGTTTTGACCTGCTGAAAAAATATGGCATGACGCATATGTCTGTTGCAAAGATCACGGATGCGGCGGGGATTGGTGTGAGCACCTTCTATAATTTTTTTCCATCCAAAGAGGCGTATGTGTATGAAGTCCTCAAATACAGGAGAAAAATAATTCCGGATCTTATGAATCTTGCGCTAAATGGCAAGGAGAAAGCCGGCCCGGCTGAGGTCAGGACTTATCTGAAATTCATGATCGATGATAACTACAGCGTTTTTCCGAGTCTCACACCGGAGGATGAACGGAAACTTCTCGAGATGCTGCCTGAACAGGCAAGACCGAATCTGCAGCGGGAGAAAGCAATCGGTGCGAGGTTCATTCAGTGGATGGATGGTGTAAGGTCGGATGTAAACATTGCGGTGGCGGCGAATCTCATCAAGATATATGTGCTGGGAGCGGAAGGCAGAGATATGCTGCATGAGGTGGCATATGAAGAGACCATGGAACGAATGAGAGATGCCATCATCTATGAGATTTTTGGAAAAATAGAATAATAGTTTTTTGTGATGCTATCAGTAGGAGAAACACTAATTTGTCCTTTAGAATTGGTGTTTCTCTTTCTTATTTTTAAGAAGATTAAAATTATATTAAAAATGCACAAAAAAAGTCTGCTATTTATGACATTGACAACAAACAATGTAGTGGTGTATCAATATAAGAGTATTATTGTATTCTAAATATGATTTAATATGGGAATATAAATAAAGGGCAATATACATAAGGGATATGAATAGAGGATATACATAAAGAGGGGAGACAAAAGAATATGAAAACTACCAGATCAAGATCAACTATAATTGCAGGGGTAATCATACTTATTCTTACGATTCTAATGTTCAATATGGCACATGTCAGTGCGGCAGATTCATCCAAGCAACCAACTACATATACAACTAAAGATGGAATGTGGCAATATCAGGTAGTTGACTCAACAGCCAAGACTGTTCGTTTGGTCAAGTTCCTTTCAAGCAAAAAATCTGACTATAAAAGCACATTTTCAATCCCATCGACAATAGTGTCAAAGAAGGGTGTGAAATACACAGTATCAGAAATAACAGGTTCACGTAAGTGGGACAAAGAATCAGAAGATTATGACTATTATCCTATGTTTGATTTTGATAAAAAAGAGGTAATTATAGGTGAATATGGAATAGAGCAAGAAATTTATTTTGCGGATAATATAGATAAAATAGTCATACCTTCGAGTGTTACCAAAATTGGTATGGGAACTTTTTGTTCAATGTATATATCAGAAGTATCATTTGGTTCCGGTTCACGGTGTAAGGTTGTTGGGGATTATGCATTTTTTAATAATCCACTAACAAAGGTGGCTCTGCCTGCTGGACTGACTACTATCGGGGATTGGGCGTTTTCAGATAACTTATTGGCAAAGATAACGCTGCCTGATGGGCTGACCTCTATCGGAGATTACGCATTTGTAAATGGTGTTTTGACAGGCGTTACAATACCTGCAAATGTGACGAAAATAGGAGAAAATGCATTTTGTGGAAACAGCGAGCTGAAAACAGTAAAGTTTGCTGAGGGATGTAAGTGTACATCCATAGGGGATTACGCATTTAGCGAGACGTCCATCACAAAGTTGGATATTCCTGGAAAGGTTACAAAGATAGGGGACTGGGCTTTTTCGGAATGTTCAGAACTTACAAGCCTCACTATGCCGGCGAGCGTCAGATCACTGGGGGAGGGATTTATAGATGGGTGTGATAAACTCAAGTCGTTTAAAATCCCTACCGGGATTAAGAAATTAAACCTTGATATTTTTACTGATTGTCCAAAGACTACGATAAGCTTTGCGTCAGGTTCACAGTGTACAAGTATATGTGCCGAGATAAATTATATAGATGAAAATGATAAAGAGGCGGCAGATAGTTATGTGCAGTATAACGTGAAGTTTGGTAATTTTGTGATACCGGATTCCGTGAAGACAATAGGAACATACGCCTTTTCAGGTTCAGATATAACCTCCCTGACATTTGGAAAAAACTCCAGCTGTACGAAGATAGAGAATAATGCATTTGACAGTTGTACGAAACTGTCATCGGTAAAACTTCCTGCAAGTTTATCATCGATAGGAGAATATGCATTTTATGGATGTACCAAACTTACTTCTGTCGTGATCGATCCGGCTGCAAAGATAAAAGTGTTGCCAAATGATTTATTTTGGGAGTGTACCAGCTTAAAATCGTTTACTGTGCCGGCCGGGGTGACAAAAATAGAAACAGAATGTTTTTCAAAATGCAGGGCATTGGCATCTGTAACATTTGCAAAAGATTCTAATTGTTCAGTCATTGAAAATTATGCTTTTGCCGGATGCAAGTCACTTGGAAGTATAAAACTTCCGGCTGCGGTGACGGAACTGTGGTCAGGTGTGTTTATGAATTGTCCAAAGCTTGCACTTATCGATATTGCAGCAGATTATATAGATGTATCTTTTGATACGTTTGCAACAAATGCCTACTGTGCAGACGAGGGTGCATATTGGTCCGATTGGGAAGACTTGGGCGAATTCAGCGGAGAGATATATGTCAACAGCTCAGGTATGAAAGGTAAAATATTAGAAGATTGTAAAATTTGGAGCGATGACCTGAATGAATATAAGGATGGCGTTGTTCCATCAGATGGATTGATCGTAAGAAAATACACGGTAGAGTTAATGACAAAAGGATCAGCAGGGTTAACTGCGGTGGCATCTAAGACGGTAGGGTATAATGATGAGTTCAAGATATCAGATTTTTCACCGAAGGCTCCGGATGGATATGACTATTCATGGATAATGCTTGGCGAATCGGGTGAATATGGCGTGGAAAATATTCACATAGGCAGCAATGTCAGTGTCTCCAGGCTTACCAAGAATGGAAAGATATCGTTGATTGGCTTGCTAAAGGAACATGTTTATTCGATCAGCTATGATGCAAACGGCGGAAATGGCAAGATGAGTGCCCAGGAGGATGTCAAATATTTTTCTGATATAGTGCTTAGAAAGAACGTTATGTCAAGACGAGGCTACGTGTTCAGCGGATGGAATACGAAGGCGGACGGTACGGGAAAGAGTTATTCCGATGGCGAAACGGTAAGTTCCGTGACAAATGAAGACGAAGTGACTTTGTATGCTCAGTGGAAGAAGATAGAGACGATAACATATTACCTTCCAACATCCATAAAGAATGGTAAGTTTGTATGTAGTGGTTACGGAGTAAGGGTATACAGCGGTGACGTTGAGAAGGTACTGTCGTATAAAGATGCGGTAGACAAGAAGAATGCCAGTGGTCAGGAGATGGTTTCTGACGAACTTACATATTCATATGTAGACGGTGATGATCAGGAACAGATCTTGACGAAAAAGTGGGAAGATATTGCAGTATTTACAGGATGGAGGTCCGCAGCCCAGACTGATGACATAGTGTCGTTCAGATTCCCGGGAACGGCAGCCGGCAGTGACCACAACGGCGGTTCTGATTTGACAGTAACAGAGTCGGTATCATTTATTCCTGACATTATATATAAGGATCTTACAATCGGTTTTGAAACTGATGACGGGGAGATGGCGGATGTCGTCAGTGAACATGGTCAGTTGTCGGCAGATGTATTGCAGAACAAGACAGTCAAGGAAGGTTATGAGTTTGCCGGCTGGACAGTGGAACAGATGTCGTCGGAGACTGACAAAAAAATATTAATATCAGAAGCGGATATAGCCCGCGGCGGAATGTTGGATGAATCCGACATATACGCGTTATATATGTTTGCTGATGAGAACCTGCGTGTTGAGCTGAAACCTGTATGGAGTAAGCTTTCTACATACAAGGTTCAGTTCAGGGCAAATGGCGGAAGTGGCTCAATGAAACAGGTTACATATATATGCGGCGAGAACAGAAAACTTCCTGAATGTACATTTTACAAAAAAGGCTACATATTTGCCGGCTGGGCAGTTGCAGGCGAGGATAGCATAAGTTATGCGGATGGAGCTGTTATATGCAGAACTGCTGAGGAAGGTGATATAAGACTCACTGCAGTGTGGAGCAAGCTCAATTACACATTGATATATGATCCGAATGGCGGTGAAGGTTATATGCCAAATCAGACTGTGGCAAGTCAGGAACTTCATCCGCTTAAAAAGGTTGGATATATAAAGGAGGGTGCAGAGTTCCTTGAGTGGAATACCAGACCGGATGGTTCCGGTGTGTCATATCCTGATGGCAGCAATATGATGCATGCGGTTAAGGAAGAAGGGGAGACATTCACTTTATATGCTATATGGAATCCGAATATAGTAACACTCACGTTTAATGCAAATGGCGGAGCCGTAGCAAAAACATCAAAACAGGTGCAGTTTGGTGAGCCTTGCGGAACGTTGCCGATACCGAAGAGATCGGGCTGGGCATTCCAGGGCTGGTTTACAAGAACAAAGGGCGGAACTCAGTATACGAGTGACACGGTGATAGATATGGACTGTGACATCCTGCTTTATGCGAGATGGGAGCCACAGAAATATACAGTGACCTTCAATGCAAACGGTGGAAAGCTGGAGGGCATGAGCACAATGGAGGCTGCTGCAGGAAAGCCGCTGGGACAGTTCCCGGCTGTAACGCGTAAGGGCTATGAACTTGAGGGATGGTACACAGCCAATGAAGGCGGCTCGAAGGTCAATATGGTATATAAGGTGAATTCAAACATCACCTTGTTTGCCCACTGGAAAGCAACGTCAAAAAAGGTCCGGATAGTTATGAATGTGGCAAAGATCGCAGGGGCTAAGGGATATGAACTTCAATATTCGACATCGGCAGGCTTTGCCGGTGCTGTAACACTCACAGACAGAATGACTGGAGCCGGAAGTTACACAAGAGAAGTTGGAAACCTGAAAGCAGGGACAAGATATTATTTCAGAGTGAGATCATATGCGGTAAAGAAAGGAAAGAAAGTATATGGTTCGTGGAGTTCAGTTCAGAGTAAAGTGACATCTAAATAATACACATAAATAAAAAGGGAGGAAGAAACATGGCAAAGAAAGTGAAAATTTGGCTGATGATCGCTTGTGCATTGCTGCTTACAGTGCTGGCAGTAAGCAATGTGCCGATGAAGTCTGACGCGGCGACTATAGAGTACACGATCAAGGATCAGGTAAGTACCGATGGAAAGTGGAGAGTATGGGTTCAAAAGAGTGACGGCAAATGTATCATTCACCCGGTCACAAACAAGACGATAGACAAAGTCAATTCGGGTGCGGTCGTGATACCGGCTACTGTATCGGTAAAGGGAGTAAAGGATCCTATAAAGGTTACAACGATAGGAAATGGAGCATACAAGGGTAACACAAAGATCACATCTGTCAATTTTAAAAATGCTGTTAACCTTACCTCCATAAGGGCTAACGCATTTTACGGATGTACTAATCTAAAGAGAGTCTATTATCTGAATTATGCGACCAAGCTTACAACGATAGGTGCGAGTGCGTTTCAGGGGGATAAGATGCTTGAGAGTACAACTACAGGCGGACTGGCTCTTCCTGCCGGACTTACAAAAATAGATGACAATGCATTTAATGGATGTGCAAAGATCGGTGTTGTAAATGCGGTCAGACCGACAAAACTCAGTTCGATAGGCACAGATGCGTTTAAGGGAATAAAATCAAACTGTGTAACATACGTTCCAAACACGTCGATCAAGACTGTTGTCACAGGAAAGATTCCTGGAAGTGTGATAGTTTATTATTACAATATCATATATAACAGCAATGATGGTCAGAATAATAAAGAAACAGACAGCAAGATATCATATCAGACGGATCCGGATACAGCAGAAGTAACATACCTGGCATCTGCTGGTATGTTTACAAGGACTGGATACACGTTCCAGAAATGGAATACAAAGGCGGATGGAAAAGGAACCTCATACGCTGCAGATCAGGAAGTATATAATCTTACAAAAAATGGCCAGATCAATCTCTATGCGATCTGGAAAGCAAATACATATACAGTCCAGTTTGTGAAGAATGCCCCAAAGGGATTTGACACCTTAAAGGAACTGACTGTGAGCGGAACCATGAACAATGTGGGCTGTACATATGGAACAGCAAAGGCAATGCCAGCTAACGCATATTCCATTAAAGGTTTCTCATTTGGCGGATGGTACAAAGATGCGAAATGTACCAGTGGTCCTGTTACAAGTCTGTCAAACCTGACTCCGGTAAACGGCGGAGTGGTAAAGTTGTATGCAAAATGGATACCAATAACATATACGATCAGGTATGATGCGAACGGTGGACGCGGTGAGATGGGTGACAGAACAATGACATATAATTCATCCGCGAGCCTGTCAACATGTTATTTTGAAAATGAGGGATACAAGTTTGCAGGATGGTCGACTGACAATACCGGAAAGACATTGTACAAGGCAGGTGCGTCCGTAAGCAATATGACAGAAACTAATGGGGCAATTATAACATTATATGCTATATGGAAACCGATAAGTTATTCTGTTGTATTTGTAAGACCTGATCTGTATGAGGATGAGGAACAGGGGATAAAGGCGTCAGTATCTGAACAGATAGACAGACTGTATGCAGATTATGATGAATCAAAACTTCTTCCTGATGGATATTCATGCAAAGGATATACATTCAATGGATGGATGACCAAGACCGGAAGAAAAGTTGACAGAGCATATGAGCTGACAACCGAGGATAATGGAGAAGTTTATCTTTATGCTGATATGCAGCCGGTGGAATATACTGTCAAATTTGACAGCAATGGTGGAACGCTTAAAGAGGGCGCTGATGAGTACGGACCTGTTAAGATGAAGTATTCAAAGACATACGCCATTGACTGTGACAGATATGAGCGAACAGGATATAAACTGACAGGATGGTCAACGGAAAAGAACGGTACAGGTCAGTTCACGAAGGCAGTAAATCTGATGGATACAGCCGGAGAAGTAACATTATACGCTAAATGGACTCCTATAACATATACGATCACGTTTGACGCAAATGTCGAAGATGGCGATATTGTCGATGGTTATACAGATCCTGTGAGAATGACATATGACAAACCGTCCAAGATAGGTATGTGCGGCTTTGAGTATAAGGGACATGTATTCACTGGATGGAACACAGAGCCTGATGGCACCGGAATGGCAATTACAGATAATCAGGTGGTTGAGAATCTCAGTGCCACTGACAAAGCAGTATTTAAACTTTATGCCCAGTGGAGGCTTATAAAATATACCGTTAAATTTGATATAGGAATCGGTGCGACCGGAACAGCACCTGACAGCATAGAGTGTGAATACGGCAGATCATTTGTTGCACCTGAGTATGATTCAGATGCGATGAGCAGACCGGGTTACAGATTGGATTACTGGTGTACTAATATCAATGGTGTAGAAGAGGGCGATGGAAACAGCGCTATAGAACCAGGTCAGAGCTGTGACATCATTCTTGCTGATGAGGATGGCGCGGAAGTTATACTTTATGCTGTCTGGAGATCTGAGAGCTTTAAGCTGAGATATGTAACTGGAACGGATGAACAGATCAAGGACAGTAATAAGATAAGCACGAATTCATCAAAGGGAATTATAACTCCTGGTGCGGATTCCAGTTATAAAGAGGGATATGAGTTCGCAGGCTGGAATACAAAGGAAGATGGAACGGGAACGCAGATCGATGACAGGTTTATGCCTCTTAACAACAAAGAAGTGATTCGTGGTGGAACAATAGATGAGGAAGATGGCTATACAATAGTCGTAACCCTTTATGCTCAGTGGACTCCAAATACATATGAGATCATGATAAATCTCAACAGTCCTGGATACGGAAATGGTTCACTTGGTGCAAATACTCAGATGACATATACGGTTGTATTTGGAGAGAAATTTGCGGCAAAACTTCCAACGCCGACACTTAAAGGATGCGATTTCCTTGGATGGGCAACCCCAGACAACGAACTCATAACAGCAGACTCAGAATATAAATATACAGACGATATAGAGGTTCACCCGGTATGGAAGATAAAGCAGTTCACATTGAAGTTTGACTGCGGTGAAGCAAGCATTAGTGGCAAAAAGACATACACAAAAACTTATAATTACAATGAAAAAATAGGCGATGTAGTACCTGTGTTGACAACTGCACAGAAAAGTGAGAATAAAAAATTTGTTGGATGGTATTACGTTAAAACCGTTAATGGAAATAAGGTAAAAAAATACCTTACAAAAGACACCAAAGTAACTTCATCGGTTACATTGAAGGCAGATATCAGCAGACCTACATATAAAGTGACCTATAATCTGAATTACAAGAAGAATAATAAGGTGGTTAAGGGATATGAGAACGTGCTGTATAACAAGTCGCTGGGAGAGTTGGGAACCAGAAGTATATACAGCAGGTGCAGAAAGAGAACAGGATATCTGTTCGGTGGCTGGTATTACAAGAGTGGCAATAGATCGATAAGGGTAGATAACAATACACGTATAGAAGGCAGCGTTACACTTATCGCAAAATGGATCAGGCCAGCTGTTGTGAAAAATGCAACAAAGATCAATAATACGAAAAAGATCATGATTGTGTCGTGGAAGGAAGATTCAAGGTTTATCGGATTCCAGTATAAGGCAGCATTTAAAGAGAGTGGTCTTAAGAGTGCGCGTATATATACGGTAAATAAAGAGTCAGGAAAAAAGCTTGGAAATGGGCTGCAAGTGTCAACCAGTCGGGAATTTGTAGTTGTACAGGTACGGGCTATATTCAATGATTCCAATGGAAAACCAGCATATTCTGCGTGGACAACATTCCGTGACGTGGGATGTACCAGGGCGTCAGCGACATTTGACCCTAAGGGTGGAAAGATAGGTGGCAAACAGGCAGTAAGAAAAGTTGTATTTGTGAAGGGAAAATCACTTATGACAAGTTCAACATTGCTAAGCGGTAAGCTATATACTCCTGTGAGATCCGGCTATGAATTTATGGGCTGGTATTACAGAGCTGGTGGAAAAGAGATTTCTGTAAAAATAACAACAAAACTTCCATCAGGAGCGCGTGTATACGCAAAGTGGAAACGCAAGTAACTCACAACGTAATTTATATTTCATAAAACTTGATATGGAGATAAAAGAATGAATCAGCAGATACAACAGTTAATAATGGAAATAAAAAAAGCTATAAAGGGTAAGGATGAGGTAATATGTAAAGTTATAATGGTCATCCTTGCATCGGGACATATCCTCCTTGAAGATAATCCGGGACTTGGCAAGACAACTCTTGCCAAGTCACTGGCAAAAGCAATGAGCTTGAACGATGACAGAATACAGTTCACACCGGACACAATGCCCAGTGATATAGTAGGTTATTCGATCCTTAACAAGGAGACAAATAAGATGCAGTTTACCAAGGGTCCTGTGTTTACCAATCTTCTCCTTGCGGATGAGATCAACAGAACATCGAGTAAGACTCAGGCAGCCCTCCTTGAGGCGATGGCTGAGGGTACAGTTACGGCTGAGGGTAATACATATAAGCTCCCAAACCCATTCATCACAATTGCCACACAGAATCCGATCACGTCAGGCGGAACGCAGGCACTTCCTGATTCGCAGCTCGACAGATTCATGGTCAAGCTGAGCATGGGTTATCCGGATGTACAGAGCCAGATGGCAATGATCCTTGAGGATCACGGCGGTAACCCGATAGATCAGATCGTCCCTGTTATGAATCTGGAACAGCTGGTTGCGATCAGAACACAGGTGGCACAGACGTACATATCCCAGGAAGTTGCAGAGTATATATCACTTCTGGTTGATGCGACAAGACATCACGATAAGATCGAATGTGGTATAAGTCCACGAGGTACAAAGGCATTTGCCAATCTTGCGAAGGCATGTGCATATATGAATGGCAGAAATTATGTCATTCCGGACGATGTGTCAGCAGTCATATACGATGTATTTATGCACAGACTTGTCCTTACACCTTCTGCAAGACGTGAGAAGAATGCTGCGGCAAATATAGTTAAAGATGTGGTTAATCAGATAAAGCCTCCTGCAGTGAATGGAGCTAGAAGATAGGAGAATGTGGAATGAAAAAAAAGATATATGTGTTCCTGGTGGCAGGACTCATACTTTCCATGGCAGCAACCGGATGTACGAGACAGAAATCTAAATTCTCAATGCGAGATAACCAGAATACAGAGGAGAGAATGAAAGACCAGAAGTTTGCCGATATGGCTGATAAAGATACAGATGATACTGAGGAAGACTCCGGGGATAAGACTGAGGAGGAGACCACAGAAATGACCACGGAGGCGACTACACAGGCAACCACTGAGGCAACCACTGAGGCTACAACCGAGGCAACCACTGAGACCACAACGGAGGCACAGACGGAGCAGCCATCTACGGAGCAGCAGGTCGATCCATCTGATATAACGGTTGATGATGCCCCAGACGATAGCAGTGATGATCCGGGAGCAGGAATATCAGTTGGCGGAGGCGACGGCGATGGCGGAAGTGGCGATGGCGGTCAGGGCGGCTCCGGCACAGGTGGCTCGGGCGGAAAAGGCTCAGGCGGAAAAGGCATAGGCGGAGATGATGATCAGCCTGGACAGGTTGAGATCATAGGTATAGATGAAGTGGAGTAACTTATGGGAAATGAGATTTCGATAGACATAAGCGCTATAAAAGACTCCTCGAAAAATACCTGGATCCTCAGAGGTGTGATTTCGTTTTGTGCATCGCTCAGTATTATGATGGGAATTATCTCAGGTTTTAATCTGGACGTTGGCATAATAGCGGTTATACCGGGAACTCTTATAGGTGGTCTTTTATTTCAGTTTTTGCTCAGAAAGAAGAAATCAGCGATCATAGGCTATGTATCTTTCGTTGTGGCAATTGCTGTGGCTTGTGTTGTTATGATGAGTCAGGTCGGAAATGGATTTGCGAAAATCGCGAATGATATTCTGACAACGGTAAATAGGAATATGGCTATGGCAAATCTGATGTTCGTGGTGGATGACAGCACTGCAAGGACAGATGAGATGCTCACGGTGATATTGATGGCATTTGTAGTGTCTGCGGTGATTGCTCTTATCTTAAGAGCCAGACTTAATCTGCTGGCATCACTGCTGGTATTTCTGGCAGTCACAATTCCTATGATATATAAAGGTGATGGTCATGCAATCTGGCTGATGCTTGGTCTTGTGAGTGTTGTACTCATAATGTATGTGGGAAATGTTCACGGAAAGATCACGGCAGATATGTATGTACACCTTGGAGTTTGCATGGCACTGATAGCAGCGATAACTACCTGTGTATATATGTTTATGACTTATAGCCCATTGCAGGTCGTTGCTGATATAAAGTCAAATATGCAGTATCACGGAGAAAATGTCATATACGGTAAGAGTGATTATCCTGAGGGTAAATTTTCCAGATATGACGATACGGTGATAACAGGAGAAGAACGGTTACAGATCAAGATGTCTCAGCCAAAACAGATGTATATGAGAGGCTTTGTAGGAGCCAAATATACGGAGGATGGCTGGGAGGACAGTGATCTGAATATATATGGTGGAGATTACGAAGGTGTGTTTGAGTGGTTCTCTGCGAATGAGTATTCACCTCTTACCAATCTGTCTGCATATGTTGCGCAGTCGGCAGCAAATGGCGGTGAGGCAGAGGAGAACAGTATATATGTTGAGGTGTCAAATATCTCTGCAAGGCGCAAATATCAGTATGTGCCGGAATGTGTAACGTATTATTCTCTTGAAAATCTGTATGCGCCAAAGAATGATGTGAATTTCAGATCTCAAGGACTTGGACGGGAGACAGATTATTCGTTTGATATGGTTGATGTCATAAATAATGACTATAAGGCTATATATGGAGAGCAGTGGTATCAGGATCAGACTGGAGATAAGACGTTTCATAACAGTGAAAATGTGTACGGTACATTTGCAAGAACATATTACGAGGATGTTCCGGATGATATGAGGGCGTATTTTGACAGTCATGTGCCGAGTGCAGGGCAGAAGATGAATCCTTTTGACGCGATAAAGATCGTGCGTGACTATATTGCAGGAAATATGTCATACAATAATGATGCGGATGAATACTCTGGAAATGAAGATTTTGTAATAGAGATGCTGAATGAGCATAAATCAGGTTATTCGGCACATTTTGCAACCGTGGCAACTATGCTTTTCAGATATTATGGAATACCTGCAAGGTATGTCGAAGGTTATCTGGTAAATCCGCCGGCAGGATCTGATGTGATCTCTGTCACTGACGAAGATTCTCATGCATGGGTAGAGATATATGCAGGTGGTTTGGGATTCATTCCTATAGAGGTAACCCCAGGATACTATTCAGATGATGATGATACCGGTATGGCGAATGCGGACAGTGGAACAACACCACAGACAATTCCACCTGAGCCGGAAGATCAGCAGGATGATAATGGTGGCGGCGGTGGTTCGATGGAGACTATATTATTTATAGGATATATCCTTATCGGACTCATAGCACTGTTTATTATTGTTCTCATAATAAGAAGGATCGTGTGTGCAATAGTCAGAAGAAAGAGGATGAACGATCCGGATAATGAGAAGTCGATAGCTGCATCGGGTGACTATATGGCGGCACTTCTTGCATATCAGAAGAAGAGGCTTGAGGATAATATAAGTCCACAGCTGTTAGAACTGCTCCAGAAATATAAGTTCAGCAGATATATACCTACAGCGGATGATGCAGGGTTTGTAAGGAAGTCGGCTCTTGAGCTGAAAAAGAAAGTTGTTCATGAAGAGAATATATTGAGCAGGATCAAGATGGGATTCTGGAATGCACTAAGGTAGGAGAGGTATAGATATGAAAGCTAAAATAGAATATGGCATAATAGTTATACTGCTCCTGCTGGCATATATATGGACAAACAATCTGTATACGATGTGGATCGCTGTTGCGGTAATCGGGGTAGAGGTCATTGCGGCAGTTATCAACCTGTTTGTTGCAAAAAAGATAAAGATAAGTTTTACCATATTGAATGAGCTCTCGGAGGACAGACAGCTCCAGCTGTGTGTTGAGAACAAGTCAATATTTCCGGCAGCCCATGTGAGGGTCGTGTTCGGCTGCCAGAATGTGGTGTTTGCGACGGACTGTAATGCTACGGTTGATTGCTCTGTTGGAGCCAGAAAGACAAGTACATATGAGGTTCCTATAGGAAGTAAGTATTGTGGACGAATCAACATAGACATATTCGGAATAAAGGTTTATGACTGGCTGGGCATAACAGCAAAGAAACTCAGACCTCATGGAGATTGTTACTTTTACCAATATCCAAATGAATCCGATGAGGTACTTCAGGAGTTTGAAGGCAACAAATCCAGTGACAGCGATGTCAACTATAAGCATGTCAAGGGTAATGATGTATCGGAGATCCTGCAGATACGAAAGTATGTTGTGGGCGACAGTATCAAGCAGATCCATTGGAAGATGTCGGCAAAGTTTGATGACATCATGGTGAAGGAATTTGACAGACCTAATGATATGTCCACCATGCTTGCATTTGATTATTCAACATCCAATGATAAGGAAGAGAATAAGAAGATAATAGAGGCTGTGGCAACAATAAGCAAAGAACTTATGCAGTCGGCAACCGGACATACAGTGTACAGAATGAATACAGCGCATAATAAGGTGGTTCACAGAGATGTGTTTGAGTATTCAGAGTATGATGTAATGCTACAGGAACTTTTGGGCACAGTAGCAAATGGTGGAGAGTATAGCGTTGTAGACCATATAATACGACATAATACAGTGGAACGCTTTGCGAAGGTTATATATATAACAAGTTCCAGAGACAGAGCAAGAGCTATAGAGCTTGATGGTCAGGAAAAATGCCTGGTTATAGCAGTATAGAAGATAAGTGAAGAGGCGCGGCAGGAATTAGAGATAAATTCCTGCCGCCTTTTGTATGATAAAAGCTGTTTAATTGTAAAATACTGTTGACATATATATCGCAGTACGATATAGTGCGTATATCGCACTGCGATATATAGAAGACCGGATGAAAAAAGTGTAGAATAGAGACAGTTGTTTATTGTCTGCATGCTGGAAGGAGCACTTATATATGGATGCACATATAAAGAAGGTATATGTACCCATGACTGAGACCGGATTCTATATATTGCTATGTCTAAGGACACCGAATCACGGATATGGTATAGTTCAGAAAGTTCGGAAGATGACAGGAGATGAGATCATACTTGCTCCGGGAACCATGTACGGAAGTCTGTCCAAGATGGAGAAGGATGGACTGATAAGATATGTGGCTGAGGAGGAAAAGAGAAAGATATACGTGATCACTGATCTTGGCAGGGAGATCCTTGATATAGAGCTTGCGAGGATAGAGCGTTTGTATAGGAATTCAAGGGAGGAACTACAGTGAGTAAGCAGGATAAGACAACTAAGAAGATGATAAGATTTTTCTCTATAGTACAGTATGAGAAAGAGGCAGAGTTTCTGAGACATGAACACCAAAATGGCTGGAAACTAAAAAAGGTATCGGGTATCGGGGTATATGAATTTGAGGCGTGCGAGCCTGAGGATGTGGTATATCAGCTGGATTACTGCCAGGCTGGCAGAAATGACAAGGCGGAGTACATAAAGATGTTCGAGGATTGCGGCTGGGAATATCTGTCGGATTACAGCGGATACAGTTATTTCAGGAAGAAAGCCAGTGAAATGAACGGTGATGAGAAGATATTCTGTGACAACGAATCCAGAGTGGATATGATGAACAGGATAGTGAGATCCAGGCTGCTTCCGGTCTGTGTTATTTTCCTCTGTGTCATTGTTCCATGTTTTTACAGGGTTATGACGGGATATAGTCTGTTGTCAATTCCGGGGATTGTATGTATAATCTTAGTTGCGTTATACGTTTTGATGATGCTTATGTGCGCATCTTCATATTATTCATTTGCAAAGCGGATGAAGAAGAAATATTAAAATACAATGGGGAATATTGAAATGATACAGGATATAGAACCACAGAAATTTAATAATCAGTATATTAACAGGAGAGAACCGGAGGATCATGACAGGGTTCTCTCTTTTTCTGAGAAAATGATATTTGCAAGGATCATGGATGATGAAGATCAGCTGGAATTTCTGTCATATGGCGAGCTGCAGCAGATCTTCTGCGATGATATGAAAACAGGTGATAAAAGTGCGGAGGATCTGGTTTATCTGTTTTCGATAGATGATACGGCGTATTTTCTGTGGAATGGAGATACAAGACTTACAGCAGCGGGATATGAATACCGCAGTATGTACAAGACGAGGGCATGCCATCCAAAGACGGCAGTGCTTGCGGCGGCTACGGGGTGGCATCTGTCGCTATGGTACAGAACCAACAGATTCTGCGGAGCCTGTGGAGAGAGAACAGTACATGATGAAAAAGAAAGAATGCTCAGATGTCCATCCTGCGGAAAGATGATATTCCCCACCATAGCCCCTGCGGTCATAGTGGGTGTCACTGACGGTGACAGGATAATACTCACCACATATGCGGGCAGAGAGTACAAGAGATACGCCCTTATAGCCGGATTTACTGAGATAGGGGAGAGTGCAGAGCAGACCGTCAGACGTGAGGTCATGGAGGAGGTTGGCATCGGCGTTAAGAACATCACATATTACAAGTCACAGCCATGGGGCTATGACAGCAATCTTCTCATGGGTTATTTCTGTCAGGCGGACATACCGGAGGGCAGTGACGATCACCTGACTATAGACAGACAGGAACTTGCGACCGGAGAGTGGGTAAAGCGGGAGGATATCCCAGACTATCCTGAGCACCTGAGCCTTACCCATGAGATGATGGTATATTTTAAGGAACACGGACAGGACGTGTTTAAGTAACACGCCAGGCTAAGATCGTTGTTCATTGTATACTGTACCAATGATGAAGAATACGGCACTTAGAATCAGCATCCACGGAATAAAGTCGTATGATCCGCGGATCATTTGGAACAGTGCAAAGTGACCAAGATATCTGGATGCACCGAGGTTTACTGCATAATACATGAAACCTGCCATGTAGCCGAGGATGAACTGATTTGTGAGACTGCCTGCGAGAAAGCTTATACTTCCGAGAAACAAGATCTCAGCGAAACTTCCGGCGAATAAACTGCCGTATGCAATGACTCCACCAGAACTTTTTATTATAGATAAAATTACCAGGATCATAACAACTGCCACCAGTACAGCGGTGGCAAGTCTTACCAGATGGAGCTGCCATATAGGCAGCTCCTTTGATCTTATAAGAGATCTTATGCTGCAGTCCTGCTCCGGTATGAGCAGGGGCGCAAAGAGCAGCATTCCTGTTATAGAATAGTACATTTCCATGACTCTGGCGGCCTGGGCAGTGTCCAGGTTTGAGTATCCGATCACTGCGGGGGATATCAGACAGAATATGAGGACTATGGCCAGATGAGGGGCATAGTGATATCTGACAAAATATTTCTCCAAAGCGGGTAAATTGCAGTGCATTGGATCAGTTACTTTTTCCATGACGTGTCAGTCCTCCTTTTCTCTTGCAGTTGTATACGATCATCGTGAGGATCACGGCAAGAACCGCAAGCCCGGTGTAAAACAGTCTGTTGATGTACAACTCACTTCTGTGCTGGAAGAAATTGCCCGCATTGCCAAATGTATTCCACCTAGGCATGAGTTTGAGCCCCCAGTTACCGACAAGTATGCTGCTTGCAAGATCACTGATGAATGTGTATAGAGCAGGTATTACCACTGCGATCACACCGTTTGTGAGCTCCGCCAGCAGATAGGAGAGAGCCATGATCCAGGCGGTGATCGGAACCAGCCAGATAACGGTGTACTTCAGGAAGGACAGGTAATGTGGTACTACGCCCAGAGTATGTGCCTGATATATATATGGAAGCTCCATGGCAAATGCAAGTATGAGGACAGGTAAAAGCACCATGACGAGATTCGACAGGTATCTGGACAGAACTATTTTCGCAGACGATGCCGATTTGGCATAAACCACCTGCATGACGTGAGAGCGTCTGTCCCGGACGCACCTTGTAACCATGACGAATATAGGGAGAAGTCCCAACATGATGGATGCATAATCGCAGAACAGTCTCATGTATGAATCGGTGACATGGTCAATATCGCATATCTCGTTGTAAGATTCCATAGCCTGATCGTAGGTCATAGGCACGCGGGTGACAGTCTCGAAAGATGTCCTTTCATAGCTGCTTCCTTTTCCTACGATATCACATACCTTAGACATCTCGGCAAGAAATGTGTCATAGTCGAGGTCATCCGCAAGCGGAATGGTAAAGGTAAAGCCCTGATCGGTTGCGCCGGTGGAATTTTGAAACGCTTTATATTCAATATCTGCAAGTTCGTCCATACTGCATCCGGTGCACCGCTCAAGTATGTCGGTGAGTTTTTTCAGATCATCATCGTCCGGGACGACAGTTTTGAGAAAGCCCCATGGATATGTGTTAAATGTGCTGTTGTCTATGTCCGTAAACAGATCCATCAGGGTGCTTTCCATGATAGCTGATTTATCGGTTGTATATGTATATCCGTAGTCCTGTTGCCCTGGCTCTGGCATGCTCACCACGTCGACTTCATTTAGCTGTGACGCCATGAACAGCACGAATAGTACTATATAGATGTAGAATACAAGACTTGACAGTATCTGCCTGCACTCCTTTGTGAATAGATTTAAAAACATTATACCGCCTCCTGTCTGTGCATGATGTACATATATGCATCTTCCACATCGGCAGCAGCCTTTGTGGCTGATTCAAATGGCTCTTCATCGGCGATGAGTTTGACAGTCGTCAGACTTCCCGAGGTGAGAATTCCGGTCACAAGGTAGCGTTCCTTGACGGATTCCAGCTCCGAGGTGGAAATGGTGGCAGTGTATACTTTGCCAGATACCATGTTCAGAAGTTCCACAACACGCCCCCTGAATATTATGTGTCCGTGATCAAGTATGGCAATCTCCTCACAGGTTGCCTCTATATCACCGACTATGTGGGTGGAGAGCAGTACAACCCTGTCTCTGGCGATCTCGCACAACATGTTTCTGAATCTTACTCGCTCCTCGGGATCGAGACCAGCTGTGGGTTCATCCACTATGATGACCCGCGGATCGTGGATTATCGCCTGGGCGATACCAAGCCTCCTCTGCATGCCGCCGGACATTGATTTGACTCTTGTCTTCTTCTGATCTAAGAGATTGACCTTTTCCAAAGTCTCAGGCACCTTTAGCTTTCTGTCAGTCTTGCTCATTCCTGACAACGTTGCCAGATAGTCCAGCGCATCATATGCAGTCATGTTGGCGTACATTGAGAAGTCCTGCGGCAGATAGCCAATGATCTTTCTTATATCTCTGGTATTTTCTACGGGTATCCCACATACAGACACCTTGCCGTCGTTTTTCCTCAGCAGTGTTGATATGATCTTCATAAGTGTTGTCTTGCCAGCTCCGTTTGGACCAAGCAGGCCGAACATTCCCTGAGGGATGTCCAGATCGATGCTGTCCAGTGCCAATTTGTTTCCAAAGCGTTTCGTGAGCTCTGTTATACTGATCGAATTATCCATAGTAATCTCCTTTTGCACATAAAGTAATTATATTATTTGTTAACATACAGACACTATATTGCATGACTCCCTACAAATACCCTACAGCCGGAAAAAAGGTTATTTAAGTTTTAAACTGTTGTGCAAATGTATGGGTTTATTGTAATATAGACAGATCGGGGATATGGATCCTTGAAAAACATATGGGAGAAAAGGGGTAAACGTAATATGAAGAAGACAGGTATCGTGGTATGTATGCTGGCAGCACTGGTGGGTCTTGCGGGTTGCTCATCCGTGATAAGCAGTGATAAGACAGACGAAACAAAAGGGAATAAATCCAGTATAGAGAGTCAGGGACAGTTCAAAGTGAATACGCCGGATGATGAGTGGTTTAAGGAGACCGCACTTGATGTGGCTGATTCGGTGCATGAACTTGCAAATGATGAAACATATATAAAGATGATGGGTGGAAATGATGAGGTAACTGAGGTTGCCAGTGGCTGGGGAGATAATACCGCCGATACAAGTGGTAAGATCGTGGTTGTAAAGATCACAGAGGACGCTGTCAAATTATTGATGGGACAGGATGACAGTGCTGCATCTATGTCAGAGACGGCAAAAGACAGTGTGGAAAAGAATGTGTGCACGGCATTTTCAAATTACGTGACAGCCAGTGCCGGAGGCTCAAGCGCGTTGGCAGCCGCATCTATACTGAAGTATAATCAGGCGTATGTTGTAAGTGAGCCTGTTGAGGATCAGGTATGGGTGATACCGGCGGGAGAAGGCTGCGCGTTTTGTATATCTTTCAGTAACCAGGGCGATGGAATAGTCTCAGCTACCGGTAGTTACATGGCACTCCCTGACGGTCAGACCGCGCTTGAGGCTGCGGACTCATTGTTCAGCGTGTGGGGCTTGGAGTCAAATGTGCGTGAGTGGTAAGGCTATTCTGATATATGTGTTTTGAATTCGGCGGAGACTATGGCTCCGCCGTTTATTTTGTTTATATGCTGGAGTATGCCGCCGTGTTTTTCGCAGAGCTTTGAGCATATATAAAGCCCCATGCCAAAGTGGTTGCCACTCTGGCTGCTCTCAGTCCAGTAAAGTGTGGCTGCATTTTCAAGTCCGCCAGCTGAAAATCCCGGACCGTCGTCCTCCACATATACAATAAAACGTTCATCAGCGAATGACAGTTTTATGGTGACTAGTGATCTGGAGTATCTAACGGCATTTGACACCAGATTTTCACATACCTCCATGACAAGTGAGTCATCCAGGGTGAGTGTCGGTGGAGTGTTGTCATCCACGATCACATCCGATGACTGTGAATCATTTAACAGTGAGAGCGTCATGCTGCGTATATTCTCGGAGAGTTTTTCTACGGAGACCGGTGCGCAGCGAAGTTCCCTCATCTCGATATTCTGAATCCCGGACATGGTTTTGGAGAACTCCAGAAGTCTTTCCTGCTGTTCCAGTATGGTGCGGAGTTTTTCCAGAATGGTATCCTGGGACAGTTTGCCCTGGGGGATAAATCGCAGGAGAAATTCAGTGTATCCCTTCATAACTGTGAGGGGAGTTCTCATATCATGTGCAAATGCGGAATTGATACTTTTCTGTTCTTTTTGCAGCTCCCATTCATCCCGTTTGGATTCAAGCATATGTATCCTTAAGGATTCAGTCTGCGCTGCCAGAGCACCGATCTCATCGTTTCCGATAAATGCCTGTTCATGGCTCAGATCTCCAAGTGTCATATATTCCAGGGCACTGTGTACAGCTGCGGTCTCGGCTGTGAGTCGGAATCTGACAAATCTCCAGATCCCGATCACCTCAGACAGTGTGACCCAGAATATTGCGCTGTGATCGATGATCAGCTGCAGAAATACCAGGACATATTTGATTTTTCCATTTATTGAAGTTACTATGTCGCCGTTTGCTGATATCAGATCATATCTCTGAAGGATCACAGTATACCAGCCTGAACACAGTATCCATACTAATATGTATGCAGTCATGCCCAGCAAAAAGTACAGGAGCATGGTATAGGTTATGCTTCCGCCTATGCTGGAATTGGTTATCTTGTTTTTTGCTTTTGTGATAAGTGTTTCGATCAGATCCATTTGTAGCCAACTCCCCATACGGTCTCTATGTATTCCGTGTCAGTGAATTTTTTTATCTTTTTTCTTATCCTTCTTACATGTTCCATGATGATGGACGCATCGGCTTCCCCGTCAAAACCTCGTACGTTCTCATATATCTGCTCCTTGTCAAATACGCAGCCTGCGTGGGTGATAAGAAATTCACATATGAGGAATTCCGTTCTGGTGAGACCGATGTCTGTGCTGTCATACAGCATCTGTCCGGAATCGAAATCCACAGTCAGGTGTCCGTTCATGTATACGTGGGATGATGAAGTTCGCCGTTCTTCCCTGCGAAGATGTGCTTCGATGCGGGCGATAAGTTCGTCCATGCTGAAAGGCTTGGTGACATAGTCGTCACCGCCGGAACGGAACCCTTTTATCCTGTCGGCGTCTTCTACCCTTGCGGAAAGGAATATGATCGGACAAAATACATGCTCACGGATGCGCTCACATACCTCATAGCCATCCATGCCGGGCATGTTGATGTCCAGAAGAATGAGATCCGGTCCCATGTTCATGAGGGATAATGCCTCAGTACCATTCCCCGCTGTGTATACCAGGTAGCCCTCGAGCTGGAGATAGTCTTTGAGCATAGTACATATATCTGTTTCATCGTCTATTACAAGTATTTTTTTCATAGTGTGCCTCCAATATAAAGCCAGTCAGAACATAATAATACATTCTATTATGATATATGGCAAATCCCTACAAATGCTCTATTTTAAAAGGTTTTTTGTGTTGCATTTACAAGTTGACTTTTTGTTTTATTAAGATAGAATTAAGATAAGACTGAAAATATAAGAAAAGGGGGAAGACCATGGGGGAACGCAAAGTAGTCTGCGGTGATAACTGGGATGGTGTGCTGTACACTGCTGATGGAAGTAAGAAAAAGATAATGATCGTTATGTCCGGAAGTGATGGCGGACTTGAACATGCAGAAAAGCTTGCGAGATTTCTGGCTGACAATAAGATTCCGGCATTGGCTTTTGCCCTGTTCAGGACAAAGCATACAGGAAAGAATCTTGACAAAATACCAGTTGACAGGGTAGGCACTGTGATACAGTGGTTGAAGAGACAGGGATATGACAAGATTGGTATAGAGGGCGTGTCTAAAGGCGCCGAGTATTCCATTGCGGCAGCCATAGAGTATCCGGAGATATCCTGTGTGATAGTTAAGACACCGTCATGGTTTTACAGTGAGGGCATGGTGAACAAGCAGCCTTCAGGAAATAGCTGCTGGACATATGATGGTATGGAGATCCCATTTACACCATATAAGGAGAGACATGCAAACGCACTGGGGATGATGCTCAAGGCCAGGGAATATAATGTGTTGGAACTCAATACGAACAAGGCGGTTACTGAGAATTCCATCATACCGGTGGAACTCATACATGGACCGATACTGATGTTTTCAACCAAGGTTGACACCGTTTGGCCATCAGATGAGAGCTGCCGCAAGATGTGCGACAGACTTGCTGAGAAGAAATTCCCGCATCAGTATATGCATATGAGTTTTGACCATATGAGCCATATGATGCTGGAGTATTGCGGCAAGGGAATAAAGTACTTCATTAAATCAGAGAAGGCAGATCCAGAGGCATGTGCGCAGGAGCGCAAGATTATGGGAGAAGAGTGCATAAAGTGGATAGAGGATGTATGGAAATAACCGAAATAAAGGGCGATAAGCCCTTTATTTCGTGTGAAGAATAAAAAAGAGGATGTACTCTGACAAATGTTGTGCAGAGGTAAGGAGGACGACATGATAAAGAGAAATTTAATAAAGCGTGTGATGGCAGCAGGAGCCATCATGGCGGTCACACTCTCACTTGCCGGGTGTGGTATCGGTGACGACTCAGTGAAACTGGGAGCCGCTGGAGTTGGCGGTGGATATTATGCGTTCTCCAACGCATTTGCGCAGATAGCATCCGCGGAGGATGAGGATCTGAACTTTGAGGTAAAGGCGACGGCGGGGTCCACAGCCAACATCCGACTTCTGTCCGATGGTTATGTGGATATGGCTATAGCCCAGGCGGATCTTGTGGATGCGGCATACAATGGAACCGGAGTTACCGACAAGAAGAGGTACAGAGGTTATTCGGCGGTTGCCAGTCTTTACACCGAGGCATGTCAGATCGTAGTCAGAGCTGATTCGGGTATAGATAGCTTGGACGACCTTCAGAACAAAAAGATATCTGTGGGCGAGGAAGAATCCGGAACTCAGAGAAATGCGGAGCAGATACTTCAGATGACTGGTCTGGTGGAGCCGTTGGTTGACACGGTCAATCTGGATTATATAGATGCTGCAAATGAATTAAAGGACGGACAGATCGATGCATTCTTCTGTACAGCGGGTATACAGACATCTGTGATCGAGGAGCTTTCAAAGGAATGTGATGTGAAACTTATCAGTATCGATGCCAAATGCAGGGACAGATTGAAATCGGTGTATGGTTTCTATACTGATTACACCATACCGGCTGGAACCTACGAGGGACAGACCCAGGACGTGGAGACACTTGGGGTCAGAGCAGTACTTCTTGCCAGAGATGATATGGACGAGGGGACTGTGGAGAAACTCACGGGACTTCTCTTTGAACATGCACAGGATATCCAGTATTCTATAGCGCTTACTTTCCAGATAGAAGAGAGTGAGGCGGTTAAGAACGTGACTATTCCGTTCCACGACGGAGCGAAGGCGTATTATCAGAAAAAAGGGATAGAGATCCCGGAGAAATGATAATAATACAGGATATAGTGATAAAAATATTGGATACAGATGAAATAAATACAGATAAGAGAGGTCTTACATGGAGATACAGATAGATATGTATCAGACGCTGGCTGTGTCAGTTTTGGTACTTATATTAGGACAGTTTTTGAAAAAAAAGATATATTTTCTGGAGAAATTCTGTATACCGGCACCGGTCATAGGAGGTCTGTTGTTTGCAGTCCTGACCTGTGTGTGCTACAGTCTCGGCATAGCAGAATTTACATTTGATGATACACTCAGAGAGGTGTGCATGGTATTCTTTTTCACGTCGGTTGGATTCCAGGCGAATCTAAAGGTGCTTAAGAGTGGCGGAAAGTCATTGTTCATATTTCTTGGACTTGTAGTGATACTCATAGTGTCCCAGAACTTTCTGGCACTTGTAGTGTCAAAAGTCCTGCATCTCGATCCACTGGTTGGACTCTGCACCGGATCGATACCTATGGTAGGCGGTCATGGAACAGCGGGAGCATTTGGGCCGGTACTTGAGGATTTCGATGTACAGGGTGCAACGACCATATGCACGGCTGCGGCAACATTTGGACTCATTGCGGGCAGTCTTATAGGTGGACCGATAGGCAAGAGGCTCATAGAAAAGAGAAATCTCCTGGATACAGCGGTTGCCGAGGATGACAGTATTTTGGTTGAGGATGAAAAGAAACATGAGCGTCATACAAATATGTATGCAGCTGCGGTATTCCAGCTCATAATAGCTGTAGGAATAGGAACCATCATATCGGAACTTCTCACAAAGACAGGACTTACATTTCCTATATATATAGGTGCGATGATCGCGGCTGCGGTCATCAGGAATATCGGGGAATATTCCGGTAAGTTTGATATATATATGGGTGAGATCAACAATCTCGGTGGTATCTGTCTGTCATTGTTCCTGGGAATGGCAATGATCACACTGAAACTGTGGCAGCTTGCAGAACTTGCATTACCATTGATAATCCTGCTTTCAGCACAGCTCATACTTATGATATTGTTCACATATTTTGTTGTGTTCAATGTGATGGGCAGGGATTACGATGCGGCGGTTTTGTCAGCGGGAACATGCGGTTTCGGTATGGGAGCCACACCAAATGCAATGGCGAACATGCAGGCTATATGCGACCGTTACGTTCCTTCGGTCAAGGCATATCTGATAATCCCGCTTATAGGAAGTTTGTTTGCAGATTTCCTGAACAGCCTGGTAATAACATTTTTCATAAACATACTTTAGTACAGGGGGTATAACTATGAGAGAAAAAAATAAAGAAAAGCGCAAAGAGCACCACAGATTCAACATGTCATTTGACAATCTGGCGATTCCAGAGGTGAACACAAAGAGCCATGATGACAATGACGACAATGTGGGAGCTGATGATTCATCCGTGACGTATGACACGGTGGCGATACCAGAGATCCATATAAGAAAAAAGAATGATAAATAATAATAATAGAAATCGCCCGATCGTGTCAGAATGCAATCGGGCGATTTTGACTTATTTGGACAACGAAACAGGGAGCTTGCGTATGGAAGACAGAAGATTAAAAAATGAGAATATTATCCTGGATTTTACACACGTATACCGTGATGAGTACATAAAGGATATAGACAGATTCACATATATAGATTGTTCTGATATAGAGGGTACGGACATGTATTGTTCAGAAAATGCGTATGGAATGATATGGGACAGGATATCACCTTACGGTATTTGTGGGATACATTTTATGGATTCGGGTAATTATCATTACATAACGAAGATCATGACGGACCACATAGATGAACCATTTGGCCTGGTTATGTATGATCATCACACAGATATGCAGATACCTATGGTTCCGGGAATGATGAGTTGTGGTGACTGGGCAGAACAGGCACTGGTCCAGAATAAAAATCTCATGCAGCTGGTGATAGTTGGACCGCCGGAGGCAGATATAGAGCAGGCTGTGGGCGATGTTTCTCAGGATATTGAAAACGGAAGACTGCTTACATTTTCCAGTGAGGAGTTGCGTGTAGGGGTGTCTGAGGATAAGCTGAGGTTTATAAGATCGGATCTGCCTTGGTACATATCCATAGATAAAGATGTACTTGGAACAGAGTATTCTGAGACAAACTGGAGTCAGGGGGACATGTCAGTAAATGGTCTTGAACGTCTGCTCAGTGTGTTCCTGGGCAGCCAGGATGATAAAAGTGATGCCGGAGAAATAAGATATCCACGAATACTGGGTGTGGATATATGTGGTGAGAGTCAGATCGATATCCCTGTGCCAGAGTATCTTGAGGCGGAGAAGAAGAATGAAAAGGTCAACACTGAACTTTTCCGGTTCATATCAGACCATGTAAATAATATTTGATCATATACGAGGAGATACAACATGACAGAGATACAGAGACAGTTATTTGAACTGCAGGATATAAAATACAGGGATTTTCACAGTAAGTTGATGCCGGATACGGACAAGGAGACGGTCATAGGAATTCGCGTTCCGGTACTCAGGAAGTATGCCAGAAGTTTGGCAGGGACAGAAACTGCGGACAGGTTCATTGAAGAACTTCCACATAAGTATTATGAGGAAAACAACCTGCATATGATGCTGATAACTGGGATAAAGGATTATGACAGATGCCTGTCGGAGATAGAAAGATTCCTTCCATATATAGACAACTGGGCAACCTGTGATTTCCCGGCACCAAAGTGTTTTGAGAAACATAAAGAGGAATTGCTGCCGGTTGTGAAGAAGTGGATAGCCTCGGGTGAGACTTATACGGTGAGATATGGGATGGGGATGCTTATGAGACTTTATCTGGATGAAGATTTTGAACCGGAATATGCCGAGCTTGTGGCAGGAGTCAAGTCCGATGAGTATTATGTCAACATGATGATCGCCTGGTATATGGCTACGGCGCTTGCAAAGCAGTGGGATGCCGTGATCCCTTATATAGAAGGGCATAAGATGTCTGACTGGGTTCATCGGAAGACCATACAGAAAGCTGTTGAGAGCTATCGGATAACGGACGAGCAAAAAGTGTACCTGAAGAAATTCAGAAGGTGAGATGGAAAGAAGTCATATGATATGACTTTACAACATGAAAGGAGGCAGCTATAGATGACAACAAGAGATGAGGTCCTGGCATATGGTCTCTCGTTTCCTGATACCTACCAGGAGGCACCGTTTCATGATCAGAACTGGCAGCTTGTGAGGGTTAAAGGGAGTAAGAAGGCGTTCCTGTGGACGTATGAGAGGGATGGCTATATCAATCTGAACGTTAAAGCTGATCCGGAGTCCAGGGACTTCTGGAGGCAGGCATTTGATAGTGTCATTCCCGGATGGCACCAGAACAAGGAGCACTGGAACACGATCATATTGGACGGCAGCATTCCGGAAGATGCAGTGAGACAGATGATCGCAGAGAGTTACGATATAGTGACGTACAGTCCGACAAAGAGGATATATGATGCGGTGAAGAAGATACCGAAGGGCTGTGTTGCAACCTATGGTCAGGTGGCTGAGATGGCGGGGGACAGGAAGATGGCGAGAGCGGTCGGCAATGCGCTCCACAAGAATCCTGATCCTGAAAATATCCCTTGTTACCGTGTGGTGAATTCCAAGGGTGAGCTGGCAGGAGCCTTTGCATTCGGCGGTGCAAATGTACAGGCAGACCGGCTCAGGGCTGATGGGATAGAAGTTGTAAATGACAGGGTGGATCTGAAGAAGTATGGAATAAAAATCTGAGGCAGTAGAAACCTATGATAGAGGATAATTATATATACGGAAAGGCAAGAAAGATCATGACATCGGATAATGCGAAAAAAAATGAAAATCAGGATAACCCGCTTGGATATGAGAATGAGGCTCATCTGCTCACCAGATTTGCAATCCCATGCATAATTTCCATGCTGGTGACTGCGCTTTACAATATAGTGGACCAGATATTTATAGGACACGGTGTTGGAATGCTTGGAAATGCTGCGACAAATATAGCATTTCCGCTCTCCACGGCTTGTACCGCGATATCACTGCTCCTTGGAATAGGAAGTGCAACAAGTTTTTCACTGAAACTTGGTGCAGGAGATGAGAGAAAGTCAGCTGAGGCAGCAGGAAATGGAATATGCCTTATGGCAATATTCGGTGTTGTACTTTTCATTGTGACGACCGTGTTTCTTACACCTATGCTTAAGGCATTTGGTGCAACTGACAAGGTACTTCCGTTTGCGCAGGAGTACACAAGGATCACAGCTATAGGTTTCCCGTTTCTGATAGCAAACACGGGAATGAGCAAGCTGATCATGGCGGATGGAAGTCCGAGATACTCAATGATATCCATGTTGATTGGAGCTGTCATCAACACGATACTTGACCCAATACTGATATTTGGGCTTGATATGGGAATGCGCGGTGCTGCCCTTGCGACCATCACAGGACAGATCATATCATTTGCCATAAGCCTCAGATATATGTTCCACTTCAAGACGATAAAACTCACCAGGGAAAGTTTCGTCATGCGTGTAGAAACATGTACCAATATATTCAGATTTGGCGCGTCTGCGTGCTTTAATCAGATAGCAATGGCGGTAGTTCAGGTGGTAATGAACAATACACTTTCAAAATATGGAGCACAGTCGGTGTACGGAGGAGATATACCCCTTGCCTGTTCGGGGATCATAAGTAAGGTCAACATGATATTTATGGCGATAGTCATAGGAATATCCCAGGGAACACAGCCTATTATAGGATTCAACTATGGTGCGAGAAAGTATAGGAGAGTGAGGAAGACCTACCTTCTGGCGCTGGCAGCTGCATCGGCTCTGTCGGTAGTGGCATTTGCAGCATTCCAGATATTCCCAAGACAGATCATCAGCGCGTTTGGAGAGGGAAGTGAGCTGTACTTCCAGTTCTCCGAGAGATATTTCAGAATATACATGTTCCTGACAATTGTAAATGGAATCCAGCCGGTGACATCTAACTTCTTCAACTCCATAGGCAAGGCGAGACTTGGAGTGTTCATGTCACTCACCAGACAGATACTCTTCCTGCTGCCGCTCATAATCATATTTCCTATGTTCATGGGAATCGATGGAGTCATGTACGCAGGACCTATAGCGGATGGGATAACCGCCGTAGTCTGCGGCGTGTTCACTGTGAAGGAACTGAGAGAACTCTCTTTTAAGGCAAATGATACAGTAACGATATAAAGCTGTTGCGCATAAAACATATCGTGCTATAATTGAGAAAAATTATCAACAAACAAAAATAGACGACATTCGACAGAAGGATAAACGATTATGACATTGAGAGATTTAAAGGTAGGACAGAGTGCCAGGATAAAGACCGTTGGCGGAGAAGGAGAGCTCAGGCAGCATTTCCTGGATATGGGAGTTATCCCTGGAGCGGAACTCACACTTGTGAAACTTGCACCTATGGGCGATCCTATGGAGTTTCAGATCCATGGATATGAGCTTACATTAAGGCTGGCTGATGCGGAGCAGATAGATGCAGAGCAGATAGAGACAAGGTCAAGAACACACACCAGAGTGGAAAACATAGAGGAAAAGGAACATCCGGGACTTGGCGAGGAAGGAAAGTACCATGTCAAAGGAGATGGCGATCCGCTTCCAGAGGGAACCAGACTTACATTTGCGCTGGTGGGAAATCAGAACTGTGGCAAGACTACTCTGTTCAATCAGCTTACCGGTTCAAATCAGCATATAGGCAATTTCCCAGGAGTTACGGTGGACAGGAAAGATGGACCGATAAGAGGCAGGGGAAATACATCGGTGACTGATCTTCCTGGAATATATTCAATGTCTCCCTATAGCAGCGAGGAGATCGTGTCCAGAAATTTCGTGTTGGAAGAACATCCTAAGGCGATAATAAATATTGTGGATGCGACAAACATAGAGAGAAATCTGTATTTGACCATGCAGCTTCTTGAGATGGAGATACCGGTTGTTGTGGCACTCAATATGATGGACGAGGTCACGGGCAATTCAGGTTCCATAGATGTGAATGGGATGGAGGCATTGCTTGGAACTCCTGTGGTTCCGATATCTGCGGCGAAAAATGAGGGCGTGGACGAGCTTGTAAGACATGCCATACATATAGCAAAATATCAGGAAAAGCCAGGAAGACAGGATTTCTGCGATGAAAATGAATTCGGCGGGGCGGTTCACAGATGTATACACTCTGTTGCACATCTCATAGAGGATCACGCTGAGGCGGCAGATATGCCGCTGAGATTTGCTGCGACCAAGATCATTGAGGGAGATCACCTTATATTGGACAAGCTGGCGCTTGATGAGAATGAGAAAGAGACGATAGAACACCTCATAATACAGATGGAGAAGGAGCGTGGGCTTGACAGGAGCGCAGCTATAGCTGATATGAGGTTTAACTTCATAGAAAAGATCTGTGAGAAGTGCGTTGTAAAGCCGAAGGAGAGCAAGGAGCGGATCAGAAGTGAAAAGATCGATAGGATCCTCACAGGCAAGTATACGGCCATTCCGTGTTTTATAGGAATTATGCTTGCAGTGTTTTATCTGACTTTTAATGTTATAGGAGCAGGACTTCAAAGTCTGCTGGAGATGGGGATAGATGCCCTTACTGTTCAAGTTGGAAAATTACTGACGGCAATACATGTGAATGTGGTGGTGAGGAGTCTTGTGCTGGATGGAATATTTGCAGGCGTTGGAAGTGTGCTTAGTTTCCTGCCGATCATTGTTACTCTGTTCTTTTTCCTGTCGCTTATGGAGGACAGTGGTTATATAGCAAGGGTTGCATTTGTAATGGATAAACTGCTCAGAAAGATTGGACTTTCTGGCAAGAGTATAGTTCCGATGCTGATAGGATTTGGCTGTACGGTTCCGGCTGTCATGGCAACTAGGACTCTGCCAAGTGAGCGAGACCGAAAGATGACCATTCTGCTCACCCCATACATGAGCTGTTCGGCAAAACTTCCGATATATGCATTCTTTGTAAGTGCATTCTTCCCTGGAAAGGGCGGGCTTATTATGACAGGACTTTATTTCCTGGGAATTATCATAGGAATATTGGTCGCTATGCTTTATCGTGGAACCCTGTTTAAGGGAAATGCGGTACCATTTGTAATGGAACTTCCAAATTACAGGCTCCCGGGAGCAAAGAATGTAGGACAGCTCTTGTGGGAGAAGGCAAAGGACTTTCTGCAGAAGGCATTTACTGTCATCTTTCTTGCAACTATATGTATCTGGTTCCTTCAGAGTTTTGACCTTCACCTGAACATGGTGAAGGATTCACAGGACAGTATACTGGCGGCTATAGCAGGCCTGTTGGTTCCGATATTTAAGCCACTTGGACTTGGCGACTGGAGAATATGTACGTCGCTCATAAGTGGAATCATGGCAAAGGAGAGTGTGGTGTCTACACTCGAGATCCTGTTTAACGGATCTGTGACAGCGGCCATAACAACCCGGGCTGCGGCATCGTTGCTTGTATTTAGCCTGCTTTACTCACCATGTATAGCAGCCATCGCGTCGATAAAGAGAGAGATGGGACATCGCTGGGCTGTAATGGTGGTTATCTGGCAGTGCATTGTAGCATGGCTTTCAGCATTTGCGATGTATATGATAGGAGGAATCCTGTGATATACAGAGAGGATTATCACACAAGTTTCTTCGTTGTCCACTTTCCACTTCGCCAACGCATGATCATGCCAACTGCACGTACACATTCGTCGCAGGTAAGTCCTATGTAGGTGCCGGTTACAAGGAGACCAAAGTGCAGGCCGAACAGCCACGTGCCTCCGGCGGCACACACGAACATGAAGACTGCGGCTATGGCAGCAGGAAATACAGCATCACCACTGGTCTTGAGAGCCTGACCGTAGACAAGGTTGGTGACTCTGCCAATCTCAAGGACGATGTCAATGGTAAGGAGTCTTGTGACAATGCGAACCATGTCTGGATTGCCAGTGAACAGTTTCATGGTCCATGGGGCAGTGACAGCAAATAAAGATTCAAGACAGGTCGCCACGATCACACCGATGATGGCGGCCTTTTTGGTGTCGCGTTTACAAGCTTCGATATTTCCGGCGCCTATATGCCAGCCTGTCATGATGGCATTTGCCTGGGCAAGAGCCGAGCCTGCGCAGAAAGAGAAATTGCTTATCTGGGAGGCGTAGGAACGGGCGGTGACATTTATTCCGTCGGCATCCATCTGGTTCAGAAATTTGACAACCAGCATCATTGCAACATTGTACAGTACAGATTCAAATGCTGATGGCAGTCCAACCTTGATGATCTGGGCAAGCACGGCCTTATTTGGGAGCCTTTCAGGGCTTTTCCCTGCTTTTATAAGGGTGCAGGAGAATATAATAACGATTGAAAGGTTGATGACCTTAGATATGATCGTAGCTGTGGCAACACCCTGTACCCCTCGGTGCAGCACGAAAAGGAATATTGCATTTAAAGCAAAGTTTACAAGATTACCGATTATGGTGGCTATAAGTGGCTGCTTAGTGTGACCAAATGCTCTGAGGTAGCTCGCAAATATGGGAATCAGGGCGTTAAGAAAACATCCTCCGCCCACGATTTCAAGATAGCTCATGGCAGGTTCTCTGAGGTTCCCGGCGATTCCTATCAGATCAAGAATGTTCCCGGAGAAAATAAACAGAAATATGGACATTCCCACGCCTATGACTGAATTAAATATCAGACCAAGCTGGCGTGCCTGATAAGCGATTCCAGGTCTGCCTGCGCCAATATTCTGAGTCATGACTGTCATCATTCCTGATGATA
Source organism: Coprococcus sp. (assembly GCA_050874325.1). Taxonomy (GTDB): domain Bacteria; phylum Bacillota; class Clostridia; order Lachnospirales; family Lachnospiraceae; genus Coprococcus. The sequence goes on from JBNMKK010000009.1 coordinate 65,961, forward strand.
TGATGGAGAACATGATGATAAACATTCCTATATAGCTGTTGGCGGTTCCGACAGCACCTACAGCATAGTCCCCAACTGATGAGAGCATGAGGGTGTCAACCATGCCGGACAGCATATAGAATAGTGTTTCAAAACATATAGGTATAAAAAGTGCGGATAATTTCTTCATAAAATCAGTACTCCTTTGGCGGTAAGTAAAAAAATCTGTAACTAAATTGTATAATATCGCGTTGGTGCTGTCTGAATCTTGTACTATTTCAATCAAAAGTTGCACATATTCCACATGTGGGTTAATATGACAACGCAGTAAGAGACAAATGCGGTGAAATATACATATAATTGTCAAATTCTATAGCGCCGGGTTTGCATGTTTCGTAATTACATAATAAATGTGGCATCAGGAGATTATAATGTACGCAGAATTAAAGGAAAATCATCCGCACGGAACAAGGGAATATCCATTTTGTGAGTATCATATGAGATATTGGCCTCATGCATTTCAGATTCCGGTTCATTGGCATGATGAGGTAGAGATAATATATGTGAGAAAAGGTCCGCTTACGATTGAGATTGATGGACAGCAATTTACAGGTGATGATAGCTCGGTGTATATTGTGAGTCCGGGAGTGTTGCACATGATGAGCGCTCCGGAGACTCCGGTGGACTATTTTACATTTTTGTTCCCGCTGGAATTCATATCGTTTCAGACAAAGGATGCTTTGGAGGATGAGGTATTCTTCCCTCTGAGGAATCACACCCGGGGATTCAGACCAGAGGTAACGAACCGGAATCTACTTGAGAAACTCATACCTATTCTTGATGAGCTGGCAGAGGCGAATGGTAAAATTGGTACACACAGACAGATACAGGTGAGGATCAGACTGCTGCAGATGGTGGACCTGCTGGTGGAATACGATCAATTTGAAGAGAAAATAAGAAGATCATCAGGTGAACTGGAAAAGGAGATACTTCTGTATATACAGAATAATTATCATGAGCATATAGGACTTGCTGAACTTTCTGACCACTTTCATTTGTCGGAAAAATACATGTCAAGATTCTTCAGTGAGAGATTCCATATGACATTCACTCAGTATGTTAACTATGTGAGACTTAGAAGTGCAAGACATCTTTTAGAGTCCACAGATCTGTCGGTTACTGAGATTGCCATGAAATCAGGATATCCTAATGTAAGTTACTTCATAAGGAAATTTTCTGAGGCGGTGGGGGAGCCACCACTCAGGTACAGAAATGGCAGGTTTGTGAGAGATCAAAAAAACAAGATAAAAAATTCAAAAAATGAAGTTTGTTGACGTATTGAATGTATAAACATATAATTACAGTATTAAATCAATAACATCTGAGGAGATCGTGAATGAGAATCAGACAATTTAGAGAAGATCATTGGGACAGACTGCCAACAATAAGAATACAGAGGGCGGTTCTCGATAATTTTAAGAGCGTTGAGCACGGAGAGATAGTGTTTGCCTGCGGCAAAAAGTTTGTCCCATATGGAACGGAATCGGATATATTGGGACTGTATGGACAAAATGGATCAGGAAAGACAAGTTTCATAGAGGCACTCGCCATTTTAAAGTTGCTGATGATGGGGGTTGAGGTGCCTGGAGTATACGCTGAATGTGTGGCAAAAGGACAGGAGAAGTCCAGACTGGAGTTCACATTTGATCTTCAGTACCCGGATGGGCGGATAAGGAAGGTTGTGTATGAGTTCTCACTATCTTCCGTGGAAAATGAGCAGGTAAGTGGTTTTGGACAGTATGGTGCGGAGGACAATGGCAGCACTCAGCATTCAAAGTACAGAGTTAAGATAAGTGATGAGAAACTTAGCATGTCCGGGGACTTTGAAGGAAGAAAGATCATAATGCAGCCGGTCATAGATACTTCCGGGGATGAGAGACCGTTTGGTCCGGTGTCAAAGCAGAAGTTTTTCGTGACAGGTGACAGGAAATATGCGGATGAGTTAAATATAGTCAGGAGACTTGCGGAGGAGAAATCCACATCATTTGTGTTCTCCCTAGGCGCAGCAAAAGTATTTGACGACTGTGGGATGTACTCAGAGTTTTATCAGGTGGTGCTTGAGCTTGCGTATTACAGTCAGCTCTATCTCCATGTGGTGGACACAAAATCCACAGGATATATAAGGCTCAACTATGGACTTCCTCTGTATACCCAGAGCGGCAGATATCTGCTAAAGACGGACATGCCGAACATAATGCCGGATCTCGTGTTCACCGAACTTAAGTCGCAGTTTGATAACATAAATATAGTACTCAGCCAGATCGTTCCGGGGTTAAATGTGAATATGCATGAGCTATCGCCGACGATGATGAAGGATGGAAGTATGGGACATGTGGTCGAGATCGTGTCGAGCAGAAATGAATCTGATATGAGCAATGAACACAATGCCGACACTGCACCTGAGGGCAGGCTTATGATGCCGTTTCGATATGAGTCAGATGGAATCAGAAAGATAGTCTCAGTGCTCAGCCTTATAATAGATGCGTACAACGAGCAGTCGTGTACAATAGCCATAGATGAACTGGATGCCGGAGTGTTTGAGTATCTGCTGGGAGAGGTGCTTCAGACATTCCAGGAGTCGGGAAAGGGACAGTTTATTTTTACGTCTCATAATTTGAGACCTCTGGAGGTCATAAGCAAAGACTTTATATGTTTTACGACAACCAATCCGGAGAACAGGTATATCAGAATGAAGGGAATTGGCAACACCAATAATCTGAGAAGTACCTATTTTAGAGAGATACTTGTGGGGGAGCAGGACGAGGAGCTGTACAGAAATACCAAGAAATACAAGGTCGTATCAGCGTTCAGAAAGGCGGGGATTGACAATGGGGAAACGACCTAAGAAGAAGATAGTGTTATTTCTGGTAGAGGGAATGTCAGACAAGAATGCGCTGGAGATCCCATTTGGACAGCTGCTAGAGGACATAGATCCAGATATACTGCTGGAATTTGCCATGGTTATGAATGACGATGGGCATGCCGGTGGTGACATAACTTCAAAGAATGGGATACATCCGGACAACATAGAGCGGTTCATAGATGAGATAATGGTCAGTCCATTTTTGAAACAGACAGGACTATATCCAAAGGATATTTTGGAGATAGTACATTTTGTAGACACGGATGGTGTGTATATAGACGATGCACTGGTAGCTGCCAGCGGCAATGAGAGCGATGATCCGGTGTACTATCCGGATTACATAGTGACAGGCAATCCGGCGCATGTCGTGGAGAGAAACCACAGAAAGAGCGACAATCTGGATGTGCTCACATCGCTCACATCCGTCAAGATCGGAAGTAAGAAGGTAAAATATTCGGCGTATTATTTTTCCTGTAACCTGGATCATTTTCTTCATGGAGATGCCAATTTTGATGAGCATGACAAGACCAGAAAGGCTCTTGAATTTTCGATGGCTCATGAGGAGTCAGGATCTTTGGAGAAGTTTTTCATCGAGAATGAAACGGAGACCACGGACATGACTTATGATGAGTCATGGGATTTTATAAGGAGTGGAGAGAATTCACTGAAACGCCATACAAATGTAAATCTTCTCATAAAGAGACTTATGAATATGGCGGAAGGAAAGGAGACAGTATGAGAAGGAAGAAAGAGGAAGATACCGAGATATACAGAAAGCCGACCAGAGGTTTCAGCAAAAGAACGAATACTATAGTGGGTATTGCGTTTGTAATATTTGTGCTGGTATGCTGCATAATAAGGATGTTCGTGTAAGGTTTCGGTAAAGAAGATCAGCTGTGGTTGATTTTTAAAATCTTCATGTTATACTTGGCTTAGTTATATGAAGGTATTTAAGGAGGATAGACCTGTGTTTGGTAGTAAGTCGAACAGAAAGACAGGACTTAAAATTATAATAGTGGGCTGCGGCAAGGTAGGTGTAGCTATCTTAAAGCAGCTGGCAAATGAGGGACATGACATAACGATCATAGACAAGGATCCGCAGAAGGTAGCGACATACTCCAATCAGTACGATGTGATGGGGGTTGTAGGAAATGGGGCAAATCACAGCGTACAGCTGGACGCTGGCATACAGAATGCAGATCTTATTGCTGCGGTGACATCGTCGGATGAGCTGAACATCCTGTGTTGCACAATTGCAAAACAGGTTGGTGACTGTGCGACGATAGCCAGGCTGAGAGATCCGGATTACAGCAAGGAGGCAAGCTACTTACGAGAGAAACTTGGACTCACAATGATCATCAATCCGGAGCTTGAGACTGCGATAGAGGTGTCGAGGGTGCTCTATCTGCCAACGGCTCTTGAGATAAACTCATTTGCTCATGGACAGGCGGAGATGACCAGGATCAAGATACCGGAGAAAAACGTTTTGGACAACAAGAGCATAGCAGATCTGGGCAAGGATCTTGCAAGCAAGCAGAAACCTATCAATATACTGATAGCCGCCGTCGAGAGAGCCGGGGAGTTTTACATACCTTCCGGAGATTTTGTGCTCAAGGCGGGGGATATAATGTCCTGTGTCGGAACAAGACCTATGTCCAGAAAGTTTATGGAGCATATCGGATTCAAGACAGCCCGTGTGAAGGACACCATGATAATAGGAGGAGGAAATGTCGCATATTATCTGGCTGGACAGCTTGTGAATATGGGCATATCGGTCAAGATAATAGAGGAGAACAAGAAACGCTGCGAGGAGCTTTCGGTATTACTTCCAAAAGCTATAATCATAAACGGTGACGGAACAGACCAGGAGATCCTAAATGAGGAAGGTCTGGCGGAGGCGGAGTCATTTGTCTCTCTCACAGGAATAGATGAGGAAAATATCCTGCTCACACTTCATGCGAGAAAGCACTCAAATGCAAAGACCATAACCAAGATAAACAGAAGTAATTTCCGTGAGGTCATCAACAGCCTTGATCTTGGAAGTGTCGTTTATCCGTGCAGTATCACAGCGGAGTCAATAGTTGCGTACGTAAGGGCAAAACAGAATTCCAACAGCAACAATATAGAGACACTCTATCACATGTTTGACTCAAGAGCGGAGGCGATAGAGTTCAGAGTGGATGAGAAGTCAGAGGTGACGGATATCCCACTCAAGGATCTGAGACTCAAGAAGAATCTGCTTATCGCATTTATAAACAGAAATGGTTCGATACTTCTGCCTACAGGACAGGATTCCATACAGGTCGGAGACACAGCCATGATAGTTACAACAGAGACCGGATTTACAGATATAAGAGATATCCTTGGTTAGGAGGCAGTTATGAATAATTCCATGATCGTATTTATACTCGGTCAGGTGATAAGACTTGAGGGAATACTGATGGTCATACCTTGTATCACGTCTCTCATATACCAGGAGCATGAGGGCTTTGCATTCCTTGTGGTCATACTTGCCTGCGTGATAGTGGGAACACTTATGACGATAAGGAAACCATCCAATCAGACGATATATCTGAAGGAGGGATGTATAGCCACGGCATTTAGCTGGGTATTGCTCAGTATATTTGGCAGTATGCCTTTTGTCATATCTGGTGAGATCCCGTCATTTACAAATGCTCTTTTTGAGACCGTGTCGGGACTTACAACCACAGGAGCGAGTATCCTGAGTGATGTCGAGGCGATGTCACACGGAATGATGCTCTGGAGATGCTTTACACATTGGATAGGTGGAATGGGAGTTCTGGTATTCCTGCTGGCTATCATACCTATGAACAGCGCATCTGGATCCAATATGAACCTGATGAAGGCAGAAAGCCCGGGACCATCGGTTGGTAAACTCGTGCCTAGGCTCAAGCACACGGCACGTATACTATATGCTATATATTTTGCCATGACGCTGCTTGAGGTGGTCCTTCTGCTATTTGGTCGTATGAGCCTGTATGATGCGCTCTGCACAGCATTTGGAACAGCCGGAACCGGTGGATTTGGTATCAAGAACGACAGTTTTGCAAGTTTCTCATCATATATACAGTGGGTAGTAACAATATTCATGATACTGTTTGGCGTGAATTTCAACTTCTATTACTATATATTATACAGAAATGTGAGAAAGGCTCTGTCCATGGAGGAGGTAAGGACATACTTCCTGATAATTCTCGGAGCTATAGGCATAATATTTGTCAATCTCATGCAGACCATGTCAAATGCCTGGGATGCGCTGAGACATGCATCGTTCCAGGTGGCATCTATCATAACGACCACGGGTTACGCGTCGATCGACTTCGATCAGTGGACTCAGACATGTAAGACGGTTCTTGTGATACTGATGTTTATCGGTGCCTGCGCGGGCAGTACAGGCGGTGGTATGAAGGTGTCTAGACTGATAATCATGTTCAAGACGGTTGTCAAGGAACTTGGCTCGTATTTCCATCCGAAGAATATCAAGAAGATCAAGATGGACGGCAGACCGGTTGAGCATGAGGTAGTGAGAGCAGTGAATGTATACTTCATAACACTCATGGGAATATTTACCATATCGGTCCTTCTGGTGTCATTTGAGGGCAGAGATCTGGTGACGAATTTCACAGCTGTGGCAGCCTGCCTCAACAACATAGGTCCGGGACTTTCGCAGGTTGGACCTACGCAGAACTTTGGCATGCTGACTGGATTTACTAAATATATACTGATGTTTGATATGCTTGCGGGAAGACTTGAACTTTTCCCATTGCTTCTCATATTCAATCCGGGAGTTTACAGGGATATGATAATGGGAGCAGTCAGACACATTAAACGGAAAGTAGCGGCGCGGAGAGCCGGTTAGGACGAAATGAGAAATGTTATCACTATATATACCGACAATTGCATTGACATGCAGGTATAAATTGGATATACTCATAAACAGTTAGACACACCTAACTATAGCTCTTCCAATCATTTTATAAAGAAAAGGCGAGGCCCTCTTATCATAGATAAGGGGGTCTTGTTTTGCTTAAAATTCCTTAACAAGATTAAATAGGTGTAATCAATGGGCAATTATTTGTTATAATGTACACAGTTTTGGTGCAGCGTTCACTGTACCTGCGTAGATATGAGTGTGTATATTTGACGAAGGAGTATGGATATGGAAAATACAGTAGAAAATATAAATGAGAGTGAAAAGGAGTCGATCAAGGTTCTCGTTGTGGATGACGAGCAGGATATAAGGACTCTGCTCAACATATACCTGAAGAGACTTGGTTATGAGGTGGTTGAGGCGGCAGACGGTGTTGAGGCTGTGGAGACAGTCAGAGCCAACAGTGACATAGACCTCATAGTTATGGATATCATGATGCCGAAATTGTCGGGAACTGAGGCGTGTGAGCAGATAAGAGAGTTCTCCTCCGTGCCGGTTCTGTTCCTCACAGCAAAGACAAAGGAACCGGATCAGAACGAGGCATATGTTGTGGGAGGAGATGATTTCCTTCCAAAGCCATTTACCCAGAATGATTTCAACAGAAAGGTAAATGCCCTGATCAGAAGGTATAGGGTATACCGCGGCAAGTCAGAGGTTGATGCCAAGAATATCACTGTGGGCAATATCAGCATAGATTCGTTCAAGAGGATAGTCACCAAAAACGGTGAGGTCATCAAGCTCACAGACAAGGAGTATGCGCTCCTGTTCTTCCTTGTTGAGCACAGAGGCAAGCCGTGGTCACTTGAGGCACTTTATGAGAATATATGGCAGGAGAAATATCTTCCATCGTCATCAAATACTGTTATGGTTCATATCTTGAGACTGAGACAGAAGATAGAGGACAATTCCGCACAGCCGGAGATCATAAGGACCATATATGGAAAGGGATATCAGGTAGACTGATATGAAGAAGACATTTAGGCGCACCCTTAAGGTCAAGATGTTCATAGTTGTGGTGCTGGGACTTCTGATGGCGGTAGTCACGTTCTTTGCAGGCATGTTTGTACTTGACAGATATCTGGCAAATGTCTATATGAGCGAGACAAATGTACAGAGACGATCCATGAAACAGATACAGAGTTTTGCGGCATATGTGAACAGTCATTCCATGAAAGCGACAGATTCCAGAGCGCTGAGGGCATGGCAGGAGCAGCATAAAAATGTGTATATCCTGGTCTACAACAATGAGGATATAGTGTTCGACTCACAGTGGATGATAGAGAAGAGGGGCGCATACAAATATGTCATAACCAACTCTGAAACCGGTGAGATGATCATACTGATACAGGACAATCATGGCACCATAAGAAAGATCAGGAGACAGAACAGCACCAGCGGAACTGAGGTCAGCCAGGATAAGGCGGTAAGGGGCAGTACAGCTATAACAGATGCCACGGACGAGCTGGCGTCATCGGATGACGGCGGCGTTCAGGAGGCAGATTACGACTTTTATCCCGTATTGTTCCGGGATGGAGTGTTTGATGTGTGTATAGTCGATTATTCCGATGAAACGCTCAAGGAAGTCGGAAGAGTAGCGATATTCGTGCTTTGCTGTATCCTTTTCATAGGTATCATCATATATTACTTTGGCAGAGAGATACGAAGACTCAGGAGACTTACGAATCAGGTCATGGACATCAAGGATGTTGATATCAATGGTCCGATCACAATAAAGGGTCAGGATGAGATATGCATGCTGGCGGAGAATATAGATACCATGAGGGCGACCATCATAGAGCAGCTCAGCAGGGAGAAGGAGGCTTGGCAGGCGAACAGCGACCTTGTCACAGCCATGGCGCATGATATCAGAACTCCGCTCACTGTCATGGCTGGGTACCTTGAACTCATGAAGAACAAGGAATATTCAACGCAGGAGGAGCTTGATGAATATATCAGGATAAGCTCGGAGAAAGCGGAGCAGCTGAGAATGATGTCCGATAAGATGTTCAGATACTTTTATGTATACTCAAAGGGCAGTGATGCACTTAAGATGGAGACGTTTCAGGCAGGACCGTTCCTGGATCAGATGCTTGGAGAGTATATGGTACTTCTCGGAGAGAACGGTTATCAGTTCAACATTGATATCTCGGACAAAGAGGCGGAGATATCGGTGGATGTCCAGGGCATGAAACGTATAACAGACAACGTGTTCACAAATATAAGAAAGTATTCAGATAAATCCAGACCGATAGATGTGAGAGTGTATGTGGATGTCAGAAAGGTCAGGATCTTCTTCCGAAACTATATAAGTGCTGACAGTACCAGGGCGGAGAGTACCCATATAGGAACGCTCACCTGTCAGAAGATGGCGGAGGAGATGAACGGTTCATTTGTGACATGCAGAAAAGGTAAGGTATATGAGGCAACGCTCACGCTGCCAAATGTATTTTATGACGACAACGTCGGAGTGCCGACGCAGGGACTTACTGCCATATTGTCCGGGGGAACGCATCACAATGCGAAGGACGAAAAAGAATGAGGTTGAGGACGTGCGGATATCAAAAGATGCCGCATGTCCTTTTTTATAAAAATTTATCTGTATCTGTACATTCCGTGATAAATGAAAGGGAAAGATGGTATACTAAAGACAATGATCTGAAGAGAGGTGAAACGCATGAATATTTTATTTTATGATACAAAGAAATACGACAGAGATTCATTTGATGCGATAAAGGATCAGTATCCTGAGCTGTGTATAGACTATGTGGATGCCGACTTGTCGGTCAGAACGGCTAGACTGGCAAGAGGTTACGACGCGATATGTGCATTTGTGAGTTCAGATGTGAGTGCATCAGTGGTAAATGCCCTGAGTGAGGCGGGAGTGAAATTGATACTCATGAGATGTGCCGGATTCAACAATGTTGATCTGGAGGCAACAAAAAACTGTGGGATGACGGTTCTCAGAGTTCCGGGGTATTCACCGGAGGCAGTTGCAGAACATGCGATGGCTCTGGCGATGGCGGTCAACAGAAAAATACACAAGAGTTATATAAAAGTAAGGGAAAACAACTTCAGTCTGGTGGGGCTCACAGGAATGAACTTCCATGGTAAGACGGCAGGAATAGTCGGAACTGGCAAGATAGGTGCAGCTATGGCAAGGATATGCCGTGGCTTTGGCATGAATGTCATTGCATATGACATGTATCACAATCCGGATCTGGACTTTGTAACATATGTTGAACTGCCGGAGCTGCTTAAGACATCAGATCTCATTTCGCTGCATTGTCCGCTCACTGACGACACATATCATCTTGTGAACGAAAAGACTATAACACAGATGAAGGACAAGGTGATCCTGGTCAACACATCCAGAGGTGCGCTCATAAAGACAGAGGATCTCATAGCCGGAATAAGGAGCAGAAAGTTTTTTGGAGTGGGGCTGGATGTATATGAGGAAGAGACTCACAATGTATTTGAGAACAGGGAGGATGATATCCTTGAGACATCAATAACTGCGAGACTGCTTTCATTTCCAAATGTCATAGTTACATCCCATCAGGGATTTTTGACGGAGGAGGCTCTTGAGGCCATAAGCAGGACAACCCTTGACAATGCTGTGAACTTTGAGTCGGGCAATATAGACAAGGCAAATCTCGTTGTGTTATGATGAAACAGTTATGGCATGGAGGAAGATCGGATGAATATTAATGAGATATCGGACCAGCTGGACAGGCTGTTTGCGGAAAATAGAATAACTGAGGTCGAGCGGTACCTGACCCAGGCACTCAGCGAGGCTGAGTATGATGGCGATCGCGAGTCCATGCAGGCTATATATAACGAGCTCATCAGTTTCCACAGGTCAACGGGAGAGTATGATAAGGCACTCTATTTCTGCAGACAGGTGATGAGGCTGGCAAAGAAGATGGATATAGAAGATACGGTGGAGTACGGGACAACGCTCATGAATGTGGCAAACACTAACAGGGCAGCGGGCAACCTTCTGGAGTCGCTTGCATACTTCAAGAAGGTGAAGGCGATATATCAGGGGCAGGTGAGTCCGTATGATATACTCATGGCAACATATTACAACAATGTAGCGCTGCTCTATCAGGATCTTGGAGAGTACGACAAGGCGGTGGATTCATTTGAACATGCTCTTGCAATAATAGAGAGACATGAAAAAGCCGGTACAGAGATAGCGGCAACATATGTGAATCTTGGTGAAAGCCTTCTTAGGGCGGGAAGGCTGGAAGATGCAAAGGACAGGCTGACTGAGGCGGTGAGAAGATACCAGCTGATCGGAGAGCGCGGTTATCATTACAGCGCTGCATTGTCTGCTGTGGCAGAGGCATGGTACAGGCAGGGGGACCTTGTACAGGCGCTCAAATTCTACGAGCTGGCAGCGGAGGAGATATATGGGATCTATGGGGACAATGATACATACAGAGTCATAATGGGCAATATAGATACGGTAAAGTCGCAGCTTGCGAATTGAATATGATATATCGGGAGGACAATTCCAGTGTCCTCCCGATATATGTATAAGTCGGATCTGCGAAGACAAAGTATATGAAATGGAGATTGAGATGAATTACAATGGTAAGGTACTTGATGTTATAGAAGAGGTTAAAAAGGTTGTGGTTGGAAAGGATATCTGTGTTGCCAAGATCATGGCATCCATAATAGCAGGAGGCAATATCCTTATGGATGACGTCCCGGGAGTCGGTAAGACCACTATGGCTCTAGCATTTGCAAATGCGATGGGACTTGAGAACAAGCGAATGCAGTTTACCCCGGATGTACTGCCGGGAGATATAACCGGATTTACGATGTATGACAAGGTGACAAACAAATTTGTGTACAGACCGGGGGCGGTTATGTGCAATCTGTTTCTTGCCGATGAGATAAACAGAACATCTCCGAAGACGCAGTCTGCACTGCTGGAGGTAATGGAGGAGGGGCATGTCACTGTTGACGGTGTCACATACCCGGTACCGGAGCCATTTATAGTTATTGCAACGGAGAACCCTATCGGAAGTGCCGGAACACAGCTCCTGCCGGATTCGCAGCTGGACAGATTTATGGTGTGTCTGAAACTGGGATATCCTTCCATAGAAAATGAGCTTGATATAGTGAAGGGCAGAACGTCAGCCCATGGATTTGAGGAGATACACCCTGTCATAGGAGCTGCAGAGCTGCGCATGATCAGGGAAGAGGTGACTCATGTGAAGGTCAGCGATGAGGTTTACACGTATATAGGACAGCTTGTAACGGAGACAAGAGACAATCCAAGTCTGGAGCTTGGTGTAAGTCCGAGAGGAACCATTGCGCTGACAAAGATGGCAAAAAGCTGGGCGTATATAAGCGGAAGAGATTTCGTCATACCGGAGGATGTTCAGATGGTGTGGAAGGATGTGGTAAGACACAGGATAATACTGAACGCAAAGGCGAGAGTCAACCACATTACACCGGAGGCGGTGCTCAAGGACATCATGGAACATGTGTACAAGCCATCGGTGAGACGAAGAAGCAGCAGAGCGAGATAGGACGGTAGATCGTACCGGGATAGCAGGTAGAATATGAAAAGAGGAATAATATATATTGCACTGATCCTGGTCTGTGTATATATAGGGATAATCAACAAAGAGGAGGCATATTTTTATGCTGCCGCTCTCATGCTGGCGGTCATGGTATGTCTGCTTGCCGGACTGTTCATAAGATATATCAGGACGGACATAAAAATGCAGATGAACATCCCTGTTGTCGAGAAGAACAGGACATTCCACCCGGAACTCACAGTGAAGTCTGATTCGGGACAGGTACCGTACGTGTCTGCAGTTTTCAGAGTTGTGGCAGCAGGTATGAAGAAGAAACAGAACAGTAGTTTCAGACAGATAGACACTTGGAATGGTGTGTGTCAGGGAGATATGGCGCTCTCCGTGAGCGGAAGATATGAGATAGCTGCCACAAGAGTGCGTGTGTACGACGCATTTCATATGTTCTATATAAAAAAGAAGATCAAAAACACAGCAAATGTCTATGTTCTCCCACAGTGTTATCTCATGCCGGTGAATGTCACGAAGAACACCAGGGATTTTGTAACCGACAGCGATGTGTATCATGCAGATATACGCGGAGATGACTCCTCGGAGGTTTATCAGGTGAGGGAATACAGACCTGGTGACAGCGTCAGAAATATACACTGGAAACTTACTGCGAGACAGGATGAGATAATGGTGAGAGATATGAACAAGACCCTGTCATGCCCTGTGATAATATGTGTCAATCTGGACGGAAGGGACTGCAAGAATTATGGCCATGCAATGTCTGCGGCGCTTGAATCCATGGTTTCTCTGAGCTTTTCGCTCATAGACATAAAGGTACCACATTTTATTGCGTGGTATGATCCGGAGGAGATGTCGATCACCCGTTATAGGATAACAAAGGAAGAGGATGTATATGACGCCGCAGCGCGCATGTCATATGTGGATGCCCGCAGTATGGACAGGTATGATGTGATAGGCATGTACAGGGAGAAATACCGCGGTGAGGATTTTACAAGTTTTATAGACATAGACATGAAGGGAAATATACAGTGCGGAGATGACAGTTATCATGTTGAGTTTGAGACATTGAAGGATGATCTCACTCATATCTGTCTCACGGTTTAGTGTAGCCTTTTGAGTAAGAGGTTTGTAGAGAGCCGGTGATATCTGGCTCGGATAGAGGTGCAGAGTTGAAGATTATATTGAGTCTGGCGGTGTGGATGCTGGCATCAGGTATAGCATATCTGGTGGGGGATATCGCGTTCAGTTCAGATATAAATAAATATATGGAGTCGGCCAATCTGATGACGATGTGTATCGTTGGGGGACTGGTTATAGCAGCTGTCTATAGCTGCTGGTATCTCCTGAGAAAAGAGAAAAGGCTTGTGGACATACTGGTGCCGGTTTGTACACTTCTGGTATGGGGACTTGCCAGACGGAAGATGCTGTATGCCGGGGGCAGAGGAATGATATACAGCATAGCCTATGAGTTAAAGAAAGCGTATGGCGTCAAGACGGGAGCCATAGAGCTTGACTACATAAGCGTGGGTGCTGTTTATGAGTTTGTACTGTTTGTCACAGCGGTGGCGATGTTCTTTGCCGCATACATGATATTCAGATGTGACAGTATAATGATCGCGGTGGGACTTGCCTTTTTGTTTATGGTATCCGGGGCTATGTTGGATGTGCGTGTCAGTCCGGCAGGAGTCATACTCACGGTATTGTCACTCATAGTGATAAGGTATGTACTGATGAGAAATGGACAGCCGCTGTCGGTGGTCTGGAACGTGACGGTTCCCCTGATCGTTCTTGCGGTGTGTATAGTTGCATCTTTGCTGATATACAGCAAAGCTTATGAGCGCGGAGTGAAATTTCAAGGGGTACTCATAGAGATGGTGGAAAATGTGGAATATTTCTTTTCCGGTGATTCCGGGAAAGGATACTCTACTTACTATAAGGTTGATGGAAGTGAGGTAAATCCTACAGATGAGGTCGTGGATGAGATAACAAGAAACGACAAGCCAGAGGGAAATCTGTATGTAAAATCACGAAGTTATGTAGTGTATGACAAGGGAACATGGAGAAACAGGGATATAGGGTACAGCCCTGACAGTGAGATATTGCTCAGATACGACAGCGACACGTTCAGCGGTTATGGGAAGGCGATAGAGGAGCTTTCAGGTGATTCTGCCGAGGACGAGGTTGTCGTGGATAAGGTCGTTGAGTATATAAGGCAGCACATATCATACACAATATCCCCTAAACCATTTGCAGAAGATAAGGATCCGGTTTTGTATGCATTATATACAGGTCATGAGGGATACTGTGTACACTTTGCTTCTGCCGCTGCGATCGGACTAAGGACGGCAGGCATACCGACAAAGTACAATACAGGATATGTGGTTCCATCAGCTGCATGGACGAGGCAGTCAGACGGAACGTATCATGCATATATCCTTGAGAAATACAGCCACGCATGGATAGAGGCATACGAAAAAGAGAGAAGCGATTGGGTGATCGTGGACGCCACACCTCTTGGAAATCGCGCAGATACGCTGGGCATACCGGATGAACCGGATAGCTCAGGTGATCAGAATGGACAGGGTGAAGATGATGGCTCCAGGGGAAGTGACACTGAGTCAACTACGGAAGAGGTGACAACCGAAGTTTCGACCGAGGTCACAACACAGGAGACGGAGGAGATGACTACAGGCAGTAGCGATGATCCATCCGGCAGCAGCACGGAGAATCAGGCATCTTCCGTGAGTGAGACCACAACGGAAAATGACACAGATGGCAGTGGTACAGGAAATGAGGATGGAAACGGATGGAATCAGACAGGGGGCGGAACCGGCGATGGGGATTCGTCAAATGGACTGTCAGAACTGTTTGACAGCAGACCGTTTAAGATCGCGGCATCCATCATATTGGCGGTTGTGCTCTTAGTGGCAGCTGCCCTGCTTAGAAGAAGGGTGATAGTGACCCGCCGAAGGCGTAAGCTTGTGGGCAGGGATCGTATAACAGCTGTACACGAAATGTCGGCAGCCATGTGGGATATGCTCACATTTGCAGATCTTACCGATGGGGTAGGCTCGGATGACAGCGAGTATGCAGATATTGTCACAGAGAGAGTCAGGATCATAGGCGGAGATGAGTTCAGAGCATTTGTAGCTTGCGTTCAGGCTGCTGTGTACGGACAGATCGTACCGGATGATGAACAGCTAAAGATGGCAAGAAAGCTTTATAATAAGATAAGGGCATACACATACTGGAGTCTGAATTTTAAGGAGAGGCTTGTGTGGAAGTATGTGAAGTGCTACGACTGTGGAGGACGCAGGAGAAAGAGATAGCAATAATTTGTAACGAAAGAAGTAGTATTAGAGATGGAATTTAGAAAAGGGTTAAAGGATGGAATCCCTATAGCATTGGGGTATTTCGCGGTAAGTTTTAGTTTTGGTCTGCTGGCGGTGAAGGGCGGGCTCACAAGTTTTCAGGCGGTCATCATAAGCCTGACAAATGTAACAAGCGCGGGACAGTTTGCAGGACTCAAGATCATCTTGGCTGGTGGAACATTGGTTGAGATGATCCTCACCCAGTTCATAATCAATCTGAGATATTCTCTCATGAGTTTGTCGCTCTCTCAGAAACTGGGGGAGGCAGTGGGAATCAAGGAGAGACTTGTGATCGCTTTTGCAAATACTGACGAAATATTTGCGGTTGCCATGGGACATGTGAAGGAGCTGACATTTGGCTATATGATCGGTCTTCAGCTGCTGCCGATAGTCGGTTGGACGGGCGGAACGCTGTTCGGTGCGGTGGCATCAGGTCTTCTTCCAAAGTCCATCAGCAGTGCACTGAGTCTGGCACTTTATGGAATGTTTGTTGCCATAGTCATGCCGGTTGCTAAGAAGTCGAGACCGGTTGCCATAGTTGCACTTGTGGCAGCTGTCATATCATGTGTGCTGTATTATGTTCCGATATTCAAATTCATATCGACGGGAATTGCCATAATCATAAGCACTGTGGCAGCGTCGGTGATCGGAGCTATATTCTTCCCGGTGGGAGTCGAAAATGCCGGTGATACAGCGAAAGCAGATAATGAAGATGGTATAAAAAGTACAATAGATAAAAGCGGCGAGGAGGTGCAGTGATGAACATATACATATATATAATAACCATGGCGGTAGTCACTTACCTCATAAGAATGGTGCCGCTTGTGGCATTTCGAAAGAAGATAGAGAACAGATTTGTCAATTCATTCCTGTACTATGTGCCGTACTCGTGTCTGACGGCATTGACACTCCCGTCTATTCTATACAGTACGGAGAGTATCATAAGTGCAGTGTGCGGATTTGTGGTTGCCCTGATACTTGGAATCAAGCAGAAGGGACTTATAGTTGTGGCTGCGGCCGCCTGTGTGACAGTGTTCGTTGTTGAGTGGGTGCTGAAATTTGTGTAGAAGGAGGTAAGCAGGATATACCTGCATATGATATATGAGATTTCCAAAATTTATAGGCAAGGGTGATACGATAGG
The DNA here is from genome assembly GCA_050874325.1 of Coprococcus sp. GTDB lineage: Bacteria > Bacillota > Clostridia > Lachnospirales > Lachnospiraceae > Coprococcus. The sequence continues at coordinate 82,895 of JBNMKK010000009.1, forward strand.
TTTTGTTGCACCATCATTTGGCTGTGATACAGAGCCGTATAAGACTGCATTTGGCAGAGCGCAGGAAAACTTCAGAAACATGGGATTCGGCATACAGATAGGACCTAATTGTTATACCGGTGATGGTATAGGAATAAGCAACAAGCCGGAACTGTGCGGACAGGAGATAAATGATTATTACACATCGGAGAAGAACGATGCGCTCATATCCTGCGGCGGCGGTGAACTCATGTGTGAGATACTTAACTATGTTGACTTTGACAGGCTGAGGGCAGCAGACCCGAAGTGGTTCATGGGATATTCAGACAATACAAATCTAACATTTCTGCTCACAACACTGTGCGACACGGCATCCATATATGGTCCATGTGCGGCGGCATTTGGTCAGGAGCCTTGGCACAGATCGATCGCGGATGCCATGGCGGTCCTTCAGGGACAGAAACTGTCATTTGCCGGATATGACGGATGGGAGAAGGAGTCCCTCAGGGATGAGGACCATCCATTTCTGCCGTACAATATAACGGAGCCGAGAGTGATAAAGGGTTATCCTGAGAAATTTCAGGTGAGCGGCCGTATGATAGGAGGATGCATGGACTGTCTGGTGAACCTCATAGGAACAAAGTTTGACCAGGTAGGTGATTTCCTTGAGAGATATAAGAATGATGGATTTATCTGGTTCCTTGAATCCTGCGATCTGAATGTCATGTCCATAAGGCGTGCCATGTGGCAGATGGATGGCGGCGGCTGGTTCAAATACTGTAAGGGATTTATGATCGGCAGACCGCTGCAGTTTGGTCAGGAGATGATGGGACTTGACCAGTATCAGGCGGTGCTGGGAATCATAGAAAAGTACAATGTGCCTGTTGTCATGGATGTGGATCTCGGACATCTGTCGCCGATGATGCCTGTGGTATGCGGAAGTATGGGTACGCTGACGGTGGATGGACAGAATATGGATCTTTCCATGGAGATGAAATAGAAAGAAGGAATGAGCGGATGGAGTTTTGGATAATGTTGATCGTGGCATTGGTCATAAGTGCCATAGGATTTAAGAGATTTGTGTGGTTCATATCCCTTGGATATGGATTTTCCATAACTGGGCTCGGTGTGGCGATGCTAGTAATATTCAGGCATAGTTTAAGTCCTGTGACGGTGATACTGTGCATACTGTGTATGATATACGGATGCAGACTTGGCGGTTATCTCATGGTAAGGGAGATGAAAAGTGCATCATACAAGGCAACCATGAAAAATGACATCAAGGATGGTTCGTCCATGAATCTTATTCTCAAGATAGTTATATGGATAAGCTGTGCACTGCTATACTGCCTAGAGGTATCTCCAGCATTCTTCAGGATGAAACATGGCTCCGATGTGGACGGAGCAGCCATAGCCGGAACGGTCATAATGGCACTTGGAATCATACTCGAGTCCGCGTCTGATTTTACGAAAAACAGATTCAAGAAAGATCATCCGCATGACTTCTGCAACGTGGGACTGTTCAGGATAGTCCGCTGCCCGAACTATTTCGGTGAGGTCATGATCTGGACGGGAATGTTCATATCGGGAGTTACAGCACTCTCAGGTGTGCTGGAATGGATAGCAGCAGTAGCAGGTTGGGCGTGCATAGTTTACATAATGTTTGGCGGCGCAAGGAGACTTGAACTGAGACAGAATAAGAATTACGGGGATGACCCGGAGTATCAGAAGTATGTGAAGAACACTCCTATACTCATTCCGCTGGTTCCGCTCTACAGCGTGGCAAAGTACAAATGGCTGGTCGGATAATAACAGAAAAGCATATATGCGGATGAGTGTTTGTGAATAAATTGGATTTAAAAAAATAAAAAATACTATTGTGCAAAAAAATATATCGTGCTACACTAAGTGGCAGATATGACAAAGGCATAGACGGAAAGAGTAGTGTGGTGGATGCATCCAGAGAGAGCTGCATATGTGGATTGAGCAGAGATCTGAACATATGGTGGAAGCAGCTTATGATATATCACATGAAGACCACTCCTGAGCCGTGCGCGACATAAGCGTCACCGCGTAGCTGCGTTAAAGGCATAATTGAGTTAAAAATTAAGGTGGAAACGTGCATATGCACCCTTAGATAGATGATATCTAGGGGTGCTTTTTTAATTGGTATAGGCAGATTATTTTCACTTTATTAAGAAGTAAGAAGGAGAATTGACATGGTTAATTTCAAAGAAGACGAACAGCTTAAGACACTGAATCATTCATGTGCACATCTTATGGCACAGGCGATCAAGCACCTGTATCCACAGGCAAAGTTCTGGGTAGGACCGGTAGTTGCAGAAGGATTCTACTATGATGTGGATCTCGGCGATGATGTTATCAGAGGTGAGGAAGATCTCGCAGCCATCGAGAAAGAGATGAAGAAGATCGCCAAGAGCGGCAAGAAGATCATCCGCAAGGAGATCACAAAGGCTGAGGCTCTTGAGATGTTTAAGGATGATGAGTACAAGATCGATCTTATAAATGGACTTGAGGATGGAACTATCACATGCTATGAGCAGGGTGATTTCACAGATCTCTGTCGTGGACCTCACGTAGACAATGTAAAGCTTTGCCGTAACTTCAAGCTCATCAGACATTCAGGAGCTTACTGGAAGGGCGACAGCAAGAACAAGGTCCTTCAGAGAATATACGGAGTATGTTTCCCAACAAAGGAGGAGCTTGAAGAGCATCTTCAGTTACTTGAGGAGGCAAAGGAGAGAGACCACAGAAAGATCGGCAAGGATATGCAGCTCTTTATGGTCGATGACCTTGTGGGACGTGGACTTCCAATGTTCCTTCCAAAGGGATATACAGTATGGCAGGAGCTTGAGAACTACATCAAGCGCAAGGAGAGAAAGCTTGGATACCTCCACGTTATGACACCTTGTGTAGGTACAGTAAATCTCTACAAGACATCAGGTCACTGGGATCACTACAAGGACAACATGTTCCCTGCAATGGAGATGGAGGGAGAGTCATTTGTACTTCGTCCAATGAACTGTCCACACCACATGATGATATATGCAAACAAGATGCATTCATATAAGGATCTCCCAATCAGGATTGCAGAGATCGCACACGACTTCAGATTTGAGGCAAGTGGTACACTTAAGGGAATTGAGAGAGGAAGACATTTCTGTCAGAACGATTCACATATATTTGTGACACCAGACCAGATCGAGGAAGAGTTCGCAGGAGTTGTTAAGCTCATATTTGACACATACAAGGACTTTGGAATCACAGATTACAGATGTGTACTGTCACTCCGTGATCCAGAGGACAAGGTAAAGTATCATGACGACGATGAAATGTGGAACACAGCAGAGAACGCCCTCAGAAGAGTTCTTGATGACATAGGAATCGATTACACAGAGGAGATCGGTGAGGCTGCATTCTACGGACCAAAGCTTGATGTAAATGTTAAGCCGGCTGTAGGAAATGAGTACACACTCTCAACATGTCAGCTCGACTTCTGTCTGCCAGCCAAGTTCGATCTGAAGTATATCGACAAGGACGGCGAGAAGAAGACTCCTGTAGTTCTCCACAGAGCAATCCTTGGATCACTCGACAGATTCATGGCTTACATCCTTGAGGAGACAAAGGGAAATCTTCCAACATGGCTTGCACCTGTACAGGTAAGAGTTATGCCAGTAAAGACAGACAACGAGGATCTCATGGCTTACGCTCACAAGGTTGTTGATGCCCTTGATGCCATCGACGTTCGTGTAGAACTTGATGACAGAGCAGAGAAACTTGGCTATCGTATGCGTGAGGGTCAGGTTCAGAAGGTTCCATACCTTCTCGTAATCGGATTCAACGAGGCTGAGAATGGAACAGTATCATACAGACTTCACGGTGAGGCTGACACAACAGTCCTTCCACTTGACGAGTTTGTACAGAAGATCGACACAGAGATCAAGACAATGGCTCACAAGTAAGAGCAAAAATATTACACCACAGGTTCACTTACCCTGTCCGAAAGGACAGGGTATTATTTTTATTGAAGATCTTTTGGAATCAGACATAGAAGGAGGTATGGTATATGAGGCATAGATATAGATTTTTTAGAAGACATTCAGGATGTGATCTGAGAGATGGCAGCGCACTTAAATTTTCCCCTGACGCTTTCTGTTGGACCAATGACACATATATGCTTTGTTATTTCCGCCCCGACATAGGAACTTCGGATGATGACAATATACTTGATCTGGAGATAGGGGATAATAAGATCATCTCATTTGGCTATCATATGCGGTTCCTTGTATGCAGGAGTAATAAGTACGAAAAAGACAGTGAGACCTGGGAAACACTGATAGATGCTGCAGCCTATGATTTCCCGAATGTCCGACAGCTAAGGGAGGATATACGAACCATCCTGAATTCTGATATGGAAGATGCTCAGATTGTGCGTGACAACTGCGGTGAGCCATATGAAAAAGTATTGTGCCTGGGAACAGAGGGGGCACATGTGGAGGATGGTTATGTCATTAGCAGGATAAAGAGATATCCAGAGTGTGACATGCCGGACAGGTATGAGCTGGAGATAGGAACAAATTGCCAGGATATACCGGGCAGTGCACATTTTTACAGACTGATCGATCTGAACAGGGAGGATATCCGCTGCCTGTATACTTGCGTGACGAGGTTTATAGAATACGCGGAGGACTGGTATAATCTCGGGGTAAAATCCCGCTGGGAGAATGCTATGTATGACAAAAAAATCGACGGTGAAGTTCTGATGTGTTTCAAGGGTAGTCTGACTCTTATATCGGAGGGGGAAAAACTGGCGAGCATTAAATATTGGGATCATAAAGGCGAAAAGCTGATAACTCTGTATAACATAAGAATTAGTGCAATAGACGGTGATTCAAACTATATCGTTCTGGAAAATGGCGAGATGATAGGGCGAGCTGAGATATATTCGGTAGACGGAGAATTTCCTGGAAACGAAATATTAACGATGGGAGTGGAGGCGATAGCTGAGGATTTCTGTGACAGCATACTTGTGAAGACGGTGACGATGCTGGATGATTTTGAATCCATGGAGGTATCTGAGCTTTATGAAAAATATGGTGAATACATAGAGAACAGGTATTATATGTGCCGTGATGAGCACGGATTTGAAATGCCGGAAGATGTGATGCCTGTGGAGGGAGTAAAGCCGTATGTTGAGGAAGTCATACGTCTTTTGAAGTCAAAGATATAAAGAACATTATGTGAGGAGGAACCGCTATGAACGAAGTTCATACTCGGAATCGGTTCCTCCTAATTTGATTTAAATGCAATAGTTATCTGCTGCCTCTGGTCTTTCTGCCACAAGGTCTGCGATGGTGGTGGTGTCGACCACATCACGGATCGCTTTATCCAGTCTGCGCCACAGTCCTATTGTGGAGCATTTTGCCTCGCGGTCGCACTGAAATTCATCTGCATCAAGACACGCAACAGGTGATATGCCGCCCTCGGTGAGCCTTAAGACCATGCCCACTGTTATGTCTTCTGGGGCTTTTCGGAGAAGGTAGCCTCCCTGCGGTCCTCTGGTACTCTTCACCAGTCCGCCGGAGTTCAGAACAGATGTGATCTGCTCAAGGTACTTCTCGGATATCTCTTCCTGTGCGGCAACATCTTTGATGCTCACGGGTTTGCCGTCTGTCCTTGCCGCTATGTTTATAAGGAAACGCAGAGCGTAACGTCCTTTTGTGGATACTTTCATATATAAACCTCCAAATGCCTTTATTTACTGACGATTTTCTATCATTTATATGCCTATTATACCATCTGGGAAAAAACAATCAAGATAATTCATAAAAAACCTATTGACAAAGTGGGAATTAGGCTGTAATATACAACTATGCTTAATTCATAGTTTCCGAGTAGGAATTGTGTGAAAAGTAAAAATAATCACAGACCAGACAAAAGTCAGGTAAAATGCAAAGGCAAAAAAACGAGAAAGAGGTGTTGATATGCCTGGAAGAACATTTAAACCACAGTACCTTAACGAAGACAGACGAATGTGTTGCAGAGAAGTCATGTGTTGCTGCTGTTAGAGCAACCACAAAATTTACAGCAGAGATATAAATAACAGATCATACATAATAGACAGAGAATAATAAAGAAGAGTATAATGGCACAGGAGCTCACATACAGGATGAGATGAATGAGCAACGTGCATGACGGATAAAATATTTGAATATAAGGAGAATAAGATCATGGCAAAGAAGACAAGAGCAGAGAGAAATTTAAAGTTTGAGACATTACAGTTACACGTAGGACAGGAGACAGCAGATCCAGTTACAGATGCAAGAGCAGTACCTATCTACCAGACATCATCATATGTATTCCACAACTCACAGCATGCAGCTGACAGATTCGCACTCAAGGATGCAGGTAACATCTACGGAAGACTGACAAACCCAACAGAGGATGTATTTGAGAGAAGAATCGCAGCTCTTGAGGGTGGCGTTGCAGCACTTGCAGTTGGATCAGGTGCAGCAGCAGTAACATACACAATTCAGAACCTTGCACTCGCAGGAGATCACATCGTAGCAGCAAAGAACATCTACGGTGGAACATACAATCTCCTTGCACATACACTTAAGGATTACAACGTAGACACAACATTCGTTGATCCACTTGATCCACAGGCATTTGAGGATGCTATCCAGGAGAATACAAAGGCCCTCTACATCGAGGTTCTTGGAAATCCTAACTCAGAGGTTTCAGATATCGAGACAATTGCAAAGATTGCTCACGCACACAAGATTCCACTTGTGATCGACAGCACATTTGCAACACCATACCTTGTAAGACCTATAGAGTACGGCGCTGACATCGTAGTTCACTCAGCAACAAAGTTCATCGGTGGTCACGGAACAACTATCGGTGGTGTCATCATCGACAGCGGTAACTTCGATTGGAAGGCATCAGGCAAGTTCCCACAGCTCACTGAGCCAAACGAGAGCTACCATGGAATCAGTTTCGTAGACGCAGCAGGCCCTGCAGCATTTGTCACAAGAATCAGAGCAATCCTTCTCCGTGACACAGGTGCTACGATCTCACCTATCCACTCATGGATATTCCTTCAGGGACTTGAGACACTGTCACTTCGTGTTGAAAGACATGTATCAAATGCACTCAAGGTAGTTGAGTACCTGAACAACCATCCACTTGTTGAGAAGGTAAACCACCCATCAGTATCAAAAGATCCTGAGCAGCAGAGATTGTACAAGAAGTACTTCCCTAACGGCGGTGGTTCGATCTTCACATTCGAGATCAAGGGCGATGCAGAGACAGCCAAGAAGTTCATCGATAACCTGGAGATATTCTCACTTCTTGCAAATGTCGCTGATGTTAAGTCACTGGCTATCCACCCAGCATCAACAACTCACTCAGAGCTGAACGACGCTGAGCTTCTCGATCAGGGAATCAAGCAGAACACTATCAGACTTTCAATAGGTACTGAGAACATAGACGATATCATCGAGGATCTTGACGAGGCATTCAAGGCAATTCAGGAGTAATCGATATAAATAATGGATATAGGACGGCGCTGGCTTTGACGAATATGTTGAAGCCTGGCGTCGTTTAAAACAGATGAACATTGAACAGAATATAAGAGCAGACTATAAATAGTGAGCATTATAAAATATAAGGAAAGGTAATGGTACAATAATATGAGCAAAATATATAAGAGTGCAGCAGAGCTTATAGGTAAGACTCCACTTCTGGAGCTTTCAAACATAGAGAAGAAGAATGATCTCAAGGCAAATATCCTTGCAAAGCTTGAGTATTTCAACCCAGCAGGAAGTGTTAAGGACAGGATCGCATTCCAGATGATCGAGGATGCAGAGAAGGATGGCACACTTAAGCCAGGCGCAACAATCATCGAGCCAACATCAGGTAACACAGGTATCGGTCTTGCATCAATAGCAACAGCAAAAGGTTATAAGGCGATCATCGTTATGCCTGAGACCATGAGCGTTGAGAGACGTAACATCATCAAGGCATACGGCGCAGAGATAGTTCTCACAGATGGAACAAAGGGAATGAAGGGTGCCATCGCAAAGGCTGATGAGCTTTCAAAGGAGATCCCAGGCAGCTTTGTAGCCGGACAGTTCGTAAATCCATCAAATCCAAAGGCACACAGACTCACAACAGGTCCAGAGATCTGGGAGGATACAGACGGCAAGGTAGATGTATTTGTAGCCGGTATCGGAACAGGTGGAACCATCACAGGTGTTGGCGAGTATCTGAAGGAGAAGAATCCTGATGTCAAGGTCATCGCAGTTGAGCCAGCCACATCACCAGTTCTCTCAAAGGGTGTTTCAGGAGCACACAAGATACAGGGAATCGGTGCAGGATTTGTTCCTGACACTCTGAATACAAAGGTATATGATGAGATCATCGCAGTTGAGAATGATGACGCATTTGCAGCAGCCAAGGAGATTGCATCAGCAGAGGGAATCCTCGTTGGAATATCATCAGGTGCAGCATACTATGCAGCAAAGCAGATCGCAGAGCGTCCTGAGTATGCAGGCAAGAACATTGTAGTTCTTCTTCCAGACAGTGGAGACAGATATTACTCAACTCCTTTATTCGGCTAAATGGATATTAAGTAATTGCTGTGATATAGAATTTATATTTAAAACCACCGCATCGGTGATATGATACCTCTTAAGTAGACAAGGCAAATAACCAAAATCTACTTAGGAGGTTTTTTATGTCTAAATCATCATATACACCTGAGTTTAGGGCTAAGGTTGCGCAGGAATATTTGAATGGCAATTGTTCCAGAAAAGA
>JBNMKK010000010.1:0-79382 GCA_050874325.1 Coprococcus sp.
CAGACAATGAACCCATCAGCACTTGGACATGATGAGGAAGAGAGAGCTACTAAGCTTGTAAGCGCAATGGACGGATACTTCGATCAGGGTGCTCATCACCTTAATGTAAACGTATTCGGTAAGGATAAGCTCCTTGATGCTATGGAGAACCCAGATAAGCCAGAGTACGCTAACTTCACAATCCGTGTATCAGGATATGCTGTTAAGTTCATATCACTTACACGTGAGCAGCAGCTCGACGTTATCAACAGAACATTCCATGATTCACTTTAATTCTTAAAGTTGTCACAGATGTTTTGACAGATAATTAGCAAACCATGGTCCCGGGGATAACCTCTCCGGGACTTTTTTTAAGAACATGCATTTATATCAGTTTTATAAGAGATAATAGACATGTAGTTTTGTTTGATGAGATTTTCAATTGGATTTGAATAGGAAGAACTTAGAGGTGAAATATGTCTGAAAAGAAACAGGTTTTAGGATATGTCCATTCGACAGAGAGCTTTGGAGCCGTAGATGGTCCGGGCATAAGATTTGTAGTTTTTTTACAGGGCTGCAAGATGAGATGTAAATATTGTCACAACCCAGAGACATGGAATCTTGTGACAGACTATAGTAAGCTTTACTCAGATGATACAAGCGATACTGAGAGAGAAGCACTTGAGAAGAAGATAGAAGAGAATACAAAGCTGCTGAAGGATAAGGGCGTCAAGATTGAGGCAAGGACTCCTGAGGATCTGTTAAAGCAGGCACTCCGCTATAAGCCATATTGGAAAAATGGTGGTGGTATAACAGTCAGCGGTGGAGAGGCATTGCTGCAGATGGATTTCCTCATAGAGTTTTTCAAGCTTGCAAAGGCTGAGGGTATTCATACCACTATAGATACAGCAGGCAATCCATTTACAAGGGAGGAGCCATTCTTCTCCAAGTTCAATGAGCTCATGAATCTAACAGATCTGTTTCTGCTTGATATCAAGCAGATCAACGATGACAAGCATCGTGATCTCACTGGATTCTCCAACAGCAACATTCTTGATCTTGCACAGTATCTTTCAGATAACGGAAAGCATATGTGGATCAGACACGTACTGGTACCAACCATCACAACTGATGAGGATGATCTGAGGAAGACAAAGGAGTTCATAGATACTCTTAAGACTGTAGACAAGGTTGAGGTACTTCCATATCACAAGCTCGGAATCACTGAGTGGGAGAGACTAGGAATACCATACAAGCTTGAGGGAATAGATCCGCCTACAGAGGAGCAGCAGAAACTTGCAAAGGGTATTCTGGAATAAACTTAAAAATATGAATTGGGAAAATCATTTATAGTTCAAATTCCGGTCGATGCCGTAGTAGTCTATAAAAATATTTGTGTTAAGACACAGGTGCTATATAAGATGTTAAAACCGTTGTAACGGGTGTGACATTTTATATAGTACCTGTGTCTTTTTTTATTTTCAGATGTAATTGTTCGAAGCCTGTGCTTGAACATGACTTTGGCGGCTGCATGGATAATTTGAGGAGACGACGGAATGGATTTTTATAATCTGTACATGGGTGATCAATCAAAGTCATACTTGTATGAGAACTTATCGGTTGGCATGATATATCAAGGAACATACAGGGGAATGGGGGAGGTTATAAGCCTATTTTAGAAATGGAATAAAATAATGAAAATGGAATAGAATTTTTATTTACGGCATGTTATAACATGGTTAGACACAACAAACAAAAGTTAGAAAAGGAGAATTCATGGACGAGAAAATACAGAAGATCATGGCTAAAAGCACGTATTTAAGCAATCTTATATCGCGTATTCCACCGGAGATGTTGTCATTTTTTCTTGAGATGATCCAGCTTGACATATCGGATAAATATGGTGAAGTGCTCCGTTTAAAAATGAGACAAAATGGACAGTATATGAATTTTGTTTCGCCTATGCCGGGAATCGATATACAAGAATATTATATGGGCGGTATGGATGATATGCCGGGACATTCCAAGGCCAGAGCACTTGCCAATACAATGGTCATCCACTACTGCAACAGGGGAAGAGCAGAGATCAATGTTAATGATGGTAAATATGCATACATGAAGCCTGGAACGTTCTGTATAGAGTGGCATCAGGAGGCCGGCAAGATATTCAATTTCTATGATGACATATATGGCGGCCTGGAGATAGTGATATGTGTCGACAATATCAGCAGTGAGGATGAGGCATTTCTGGGAAGAGTCGGGATCGATGTGGAAAATATCAGAAAAGCCTGTGAGCAGAACGGTCAATATTATATAGGAGAGTGTCAGGATAGGCTGAGGCATGCATTTGATGATCTGAGGGATATCATAGAAAATGGTGATAAGGACAAAAATTCATATCTTATAAATATGCTATATGTACTTGATCTTATAAGGACTGATGATATAGAGGTGCGTGATACGCAGTTTTATCTGACAAAGGGGCAGAGACGTATCGTGCAGGAGATATATGACACGATCAGGCAGGATCTCAGCAGGGATATTTCCATGGCAGAACTGGAGAGACGGTATGGTATGAGTTCAGTATCTATCAATAAGTATTTTGAGATCATGTATGGGGATACTGTGAAGAGGTATATGCAAAGCAGGAGAATGACATATGCTGCAAAGCAGCTTACAGGCAGCAATATCTCTGTTGCGGATATAGCTCTTTCTGTTGGATATGAGTGTCAGAGTAAGTTTGGCACGGTGTTCAAGCGCAAATATGGCTGCACACCTCTCGAGTACAGGAGACTGGGCGGAGAGACAATTTAATGTATATCAAATAGTTAGAAACAATAATTTTACTTGGAGGTAAGCAGAATGTTTATTCAGATGAAAAATGCAAGAAAAAGTTATGGAAAGGGGGAGAATACTGTTCATGCCTTAGATGGAGTAGAACTGGCACTGGAGCAGGGAAAGATATATGTGATACTTGGACCATCGGGTTCAGGCAAGAGTACACTTCTCAATATGATGGGAGGTCTCGACAGCCTGGATGAGGGAAGTATCACGGTGGATGGAAAGGAGATATCCAGATTGAAATCTGGTGAGCTGACAAAATACAGAAAGACTGATGTGGGATTTGTGTTCCAGTTCTATAATCTGCTGCCGGATCTCACAGTTAAGGAGAATATACAGGTGGTAGAGGATATTGCAAAGGATCCACTTCCTATAGATGAGGTCATGAAGGCTGTGGACATAGAGAAGTACAAAGACAGATTTCCAAATGAACTGTCAGGCGGTCAGCAGCAGAGAGTTGCCATCGCCAGAGCCATCATCAAGAATCCGAAACTTTTGCTCTGTGATGAGCTTACTGGTGCCCTCGATTCAAAGACGTCGAGAAGTGTTCTTGAATTTGTGGAGAAGGTCAACAGACAGTTTGGAACAACGGTTGCGATCATCACCCACAATGAGGCTATAGCGGGGATGGCCGATGGGATAATCCGAATAAAAGATGGCAAGGTATCACTCAGCAAGGCAAATGAAAAAAAGATACCGGCAAAACAGCTTGAATTATAAGAGGTGGAGACATGACATTAAATAGAAGATATATAAGGAATATAAAGCACAATCTTTCTTTCTACATATGTGTTACGATCCTCACCGCGCTGGTGATAGTCATGTATATCGGTGTCACAGGTGCTTATGATGGAGAGGGCAGATATCTTGATTCGTTCTATGAAGATACAAATGTTGAGGAGGCTCAGTTTGTCACAGCAAATCCTATAGATGATAAATCTATCAGCGATCTTGAAGAGAAGTACAATGTACAGCTTGAAAAGCAGACATATGCTGATATCGATCTGTCTGAGGAGAACTGCGATGACAGGACAGGTAGGGATATAGCGGAGAATTACACATTAAGGATATTTATGCCGTCAAAGAAGATCGATACATATAAGCTGCTGGATGGAGAGGATGTGACTTCTGATGACGAGATACTCTTGAATCCTCATCTGATGGATGCCAGGGGACTGCAGATAGGTGACTTTCTTGATATTGATGGAAGAAACTACAAAATAGTAGGAACGATGGCGAGACCTGATTATCTGGCGGTATACAAGAACTTGTCTGACAATATGTTCCTGTTTGATACATTTGGATATGCAGTAGTGAGTGAGTCTGCATTTGCGCAGATAAATGATGACACAAAGACATCATACTATACGGTCATATACGATGATAAGGATCAGGAGAAGGCATTCAGAGAGGCGGTACACAGCGAGTATTACACTCTGTCATACATTTCGGCATCCACGAATGTGAGAATAAAGGTTCCGCAGAATGAGAGGGAACAGTTAAAGCTGTATATGAATATGATCATACCTATGTTGGTTGTATTTGTGATGATAATCATAGCGATAGTGCTCGGAAGAAAGATCAAGTCAGAGGCGAGACAGATAGGAGTTTTGTCTGCTCTTGGATATGGCAGGACAAGACTCTCACTGCACTACGGATTGTTTGGTGTCATTCCGGGAGTGATAGGCGCTGTGATAGGTGCCATTGCGGCTGTCCCATGCAGGGATGCGCTTGCTACGGCAATATTTGAGCTGAAGACAGAGATACTTCCGGTGGATTACAGTTCGGAAACAGTGCAGTTTGTGGTCATATGTATTGTACCGGTGGTGGCATATGGTATTGTGGGATTGCTTACGGCAATGAGAGTACTAAGATTCAAAACCATAGATCTCCTCCAAGGAAACGGTGGAACGAGAAAACGCAGGAGACTTCGCATGGCAAAGTCAAATATGAAGTTTACGACAAAGTTCAAGATCCGGTCTATCCTTGGCAACTGGAGCAGAAGTCTTGTGGTTGTATTCGGAATCGCTGTCGGTGGAATATTGATGGTGTTCTGTTGCGTCTGCATAGATTCACTTGAGAACTACTGCGATGTGTCTGTAAATGAAGTCGGGGACTATGAGTATGAGTATTTTTTAAGCAGTATCCAGACGGAAAAAGTGGATGGTGCAGCGGAGATAATGGCAGGTACATTCAGTGTGGATGGATACACGACCAATCTGACATACATGGGTATGGATGACAATGAGTACATGGATTTAAAGAGTACGTCAGGAGATAAGCTGGAGCTTACATCAGGCAAAACGTATATATCTGCAATGGGAGCCATGATATATGGCGTAGACAAGGGCGATGAGCTCACATTCTATGATCAGGCATCACTCAGTGAGTATACGGTCACGATAGATGACGTTGTGCAGAACGACTCTCAGAGTATACTCTTCAGCAGCTGGAAGGATGCATGTGATCTGCTTGATGTGCCTGAGGGCAGCTACAACGCTGTTATGTCTGACAAAGAACTTGACTATAAGGAGTCTGATTATCTGTATAGGATAACCAAGTCAGATCTTTCGGATCAGATAGGTCAGATCACAGAACAGATGAAGTCGACGCTCTCAGTTTGTATCGGATTTGCCGTGCTTATCATAGTTATATGTGTATATCTGATGGTAAATATGTTAATAAGCGAAAATGCATCTTCGATATCAATGTTAAAGGTGCTTGGATACGATGACAGACAGATAAATCGTATGATGATAAGCATATATCACATCCTTGTTCCGATAGGAATCGTGATAGGCTCAGTGCTTGGAGTGGTGCTATGCAGGGTGAACTTTGAGGCAAGTGTATCAGCATACAACACATATATAGAGACAGTGTACACGCCGCTTTGTTTTGTTAAGTATGCCGTGTGTGTTCTTATAAGCTACGTGATATCTCTGTGGCTGTTAGGCCGAAAGGTGAAGAAAGCAGATATGGTTGAAAGCCTAAAGGATAACAGGGAGTAGAAAGAAATTAAGAGGAGGATAAAGAGATGAATAGTTATATAGCGTGGGGAATATTTGGAATAATAAGTGGACTTATTGCATCCTTTGCAGATGTACCGCTTGTCATGCCGAATCAGAGTGAAAATCTAAAATTAGGTGGAGTTTGTCCGTGGTGGGCAGATGTGACCTCAAAGAGATTCAAGGTTTCGTTTTGGCTTTCATTTCTTGGACAGCCGGGAGGATATATCGTTATGTGGCTCCTCGCCGATATGATCTCAAAGGAGAATGTGGCACTTGCAAGCATCCTCAAGGTCATAACATTACTTGGATGTTACACTGGCCTTATGAGCCATGTTGTGTTCTGTCTGAAACCGCTCCTGTACCAGAGACTTTGCAAGAAAATGTCAGACGATGAAAGTAATGAAGTTATCAAAGCTATCGATCCGGTCTTTAATCCACCAATGTACTTGGCTGGTGTGGTACTCTGGCTCGGCCTTGCGGTCACAGTGATAGCAGCAATCCTTACCGGAGTACTCCATGTTCCAAAGTGGTGTGTTGTCTTAAATCCTATCGGTTCACTGATAGTTATTATGCCGCTCAAGAAGTGCGGTGTCAGGATCATAGGAGCTCTTGGATTTGGATTTGTGCTGCTTTCTGTACTGCTCATTATTGCGGGAATATAAAGCAAGCATAGGATGAATCATATAGGGCATGGTGCTTGGTCGATTGATTTGTCAAATTTTATGTATTATAAAAATGGTTAGCAGTAGTTGTTCATAAATTAGCATTCATCAGATGATCTTGGATGAATTTGAAATATTGTATAATAAGTTTAACAAAATTAATCAGTAAACAGTGGATAGGTATACGCAAAAGAAGTTATAATGTAAGTTAATTGTTCAGAATTCTAATAGAAATTTTGGGGAACACGGGGATTAAATTATGTATAAGATAGATGAAGATACATGGAATGAAAAATATATACTGCTTATTCCGGCCATGCTGGATGCACATTTTCCATTGATAAAATATGCATTCTATTCAAAGGATTATCACCCGGTCATTCTGTCAAATGAGGAACATATCACAGATGTAGGGTTAAAGTATGTCAACAATGATATGTGCTATCCGATAGTGTTAAATGCCGGGCAGATGATAGATGCCTTGCAGTCAGGCAAATACGATATCAGCCGGACAAGACTTCTCATGCCAACAGCCGGAGATGCCTGCAGGGGCGCAAATTACTTACATGTGCTCAAGGAATCTGTGAGAAAGGCGGGATTTGGCAGGGTAAAGATCCTGTCACTGAACGTAAAGGGGCTGGAGAAGAACTGCCAGATGCGCGTACAGCCATTCATGGTATGGAGAGCACTGTTCGGCCTTTTTTACGGTGACATACTCATGCTCTTGCTTAATCAGACAAGACCAAATGAGGTGAAAAAGGGGCAGTCACAAAAGGTTTGGCAGAAGTGGATAGACATCCTGTCCAAAGATCTGAAAGAGGGAAAGAACCTGACACTTGGAAGAATGAAGAGGAATTTTGTCAGGATCACCAGGGATTTTTCACGGGTAAAGCTACATGATAAGAGAAAACAGCGAGTGGGGATAGTAGGAGAGCTTTACATAAAATACTGTCATATTGGAAACTGGGATATGATAAAGTTCCTTGAGTCAAATGGGTGTGAGAGCCATACAAATGGACTTTCATGGTATGCCATGTACTATATGGACTCACACCTTACGGACAACGTGACATTTGAATCTCTGCTATATAAGGCAGGACTGAGGTTCTTCGGCAGTCTGCAGAAGACGATGATAGAGGCTCTTAGAAAATATGGTTTCTATACCATGGAGGATTTCTTCACGATGAAACGAGAGGCGGATGGATATGTGAGCTGGGACTACAAAACAGGAGATGGCTGGCTCATCGGCGCTGAGATAACTGGACACATACTTCATGATTGCCCAAAGGTTCTGGCAGTTCAGCCATTTGGCTGTATGCCTAATCATACCTGCGGAAGAGGTTTGTACCCATCTCTTCAGAAAAAACTGCCACAGGGCATGATAGTGAGCTGTGATGTGGATTCCAGCGGTTCAAAGCTTAATGTCTACAACAGGGCGAGGATGTTAGTGGACATGCCACTAAAGGAGGAATAAACGTGAAAAAGATATTTGTTGTGGAAGATGATGAGAGCATTTGCGAGGAGCTTGTGCAGATACTTGAGAATGAAGGCTATGAGGCTGAGAGCCTTAAGAGCTTTGACAATACAAAGGACGATATACTGAAGGCTGCGCCAAATCTGGTACTCATGGATATCAATATTCCTGGGATAAATGGCAGGAATCTGGTTAAAGAGATACGAAAGGAATCTGATGTGCCTATCATCATGGTCACAAGCCGAACTTCCGAGATGGATGAGGTGCTGTCCATGAGCTACGGCGCGGATGACTATATAACAAAACCTTACAATCCGACGATACTTCTGCTCAGGATAGCTGCGGTGCTCAAGCGCATGGAGGGCAGTCAGAACACGGCGGCATACAGAGATGCGGAGGTCAACTTTAGTAAGGGAACAATCAGCAAAGGAGATCAGGAGATGGTACTCACAAAGAATGAGATGATAATATTTCAGTTGCTGCTTGCCAACAAGGAAAAGATCGTGTCAAGGGATGAGATCATGACGGATCTCTGGGATAATGATGAATTTGTAAATGATAACGCGCTCACGGTGAACATCAGCAGACTCAGGGGAAAGCTGGCAGATCTCGGATATGATGACGCCATTGAGACAAGGAAAAAACAGGGATACAGGCTTGTGTGACAGACAGAAGATGGGAGTAAAAGTATTAAATGAAATTTGGCGAGTATATAAAGGACAAACTTGGAATAATAGCAGGATATGCGGGATTTGTGATGTTCACATATTTTCTCATGAGGGCATTTCGCTCTCAGATACAGATGAGGATTATGTTCGTAATTGTGGCTGTGATATTTGTTGCCTCGGTTATCGTCTTTGATTATCTGAGAAAATATAGGTTCTACAATAGCCTTGTCGGTCATCTTGAGGAACTGGATCAGAAATATCTTGTGCTTGACACTTTGGATGAACCGGATTTTTACGAGGGAAAGCTGGTGTATTCCGCGTTGTACGACATCAACAAGTCAATGACTGAGAACGTGAAGAAGTACAGGGACAGTGTGGAGGATTTCAAGGATTTTATAGAGATATGGGTTCACGAGATCAAGCTTCCGATAGCCAGTCTGGTGCTCATGTGCCACAACAACAGGGATGTGATCCCGAGAAAATATGCGGAGCAGGTTGCAAGGCTTGACGCATATGCAGATCAGGTCCTCTACTATGTGAGGGCGGAGCATGCATCGGCGGATTACAGATTTGCTGAGACAAATCTTAAGAGTGTCATCGGAAGGGTGGCGGTGAAGAATAAGGACATGCTGCTTGATGGTGGCATATCGCTGAATGTTCACGATGTGGATGATAGTGTAGTGACGGATTCAAAGTGGCTTGAATTCATGGTAAATCAGATCATGAGCAACAGTATCAAGTACATAGACCGCGGACAGGAGAAACTTATAGAGATATGGGCTGGGAATGTGCGTGACGGAAAAGCTTTGCACATAAGGGACAATGGAATAGGAATACCGGAGTCGGATATTCCGCTTGTGCGCAGAAAGTCTTTTACCGGGGAAAATGGGCGGAAACACGCGAAGTCCACGGGAATGGGACTGTACATAATCGACAGTCTGTGCAGGCAGCTTGGACACAGACTTGAGATAACATCAGAGGTGAATGAGTATACGGATGTGTGCATAGTATTTGGCCGTAATGATATATATAAGATTGATTGATATGCTAAATGAGCTCTGTCACAGTGGGATGTTAGATTTAGAGAGAGTTCTCAAGGTTACATAATTGTAATGTTAAGTAATAATGGAAAAAGGACAATTGTTTTCAAAATGTGTAAACTGCAAATGTAATGTATGTAACAGGTTATCTGCGATAACCTGTTATGCAGCACCAGCCACTGCCGAAGGCAGCTTTAAATTGGCTGGTGTTCAAAGGAGAGCAGTAATAAACAAACATTTAAGGAGGCATATCAATGGAAACAATATTAAAGATTGACAACATTGAGAAGTATTACGGAAACAAATCCAATATGACAAAGGCCATAGATGGAATATCATTTGATGTGGAGGCAGGAGAGTTTGTCGCTATCATGGGCGCATCCGGAAGTGGTAAGACCACACTGCTCAACTGCGTTTCCACTATAGATAAGGTTAGCAGCGGTCACATATATGTGGGAGGCAAGGATATCACAACACTTAAGGGTAACAAGCTGAATGAGTTCAGAAGAGAGGAGCTTGGATTTATATTCCAGGATTTCAATCTTCTTGATACACTAACAGCATATGAGAATGTCGCACTGGCACTTTCGATACAGAATGTTCCTGCGAAGCAGATAGATGCAAAGGTCAGGGCTGTTGCAAAGGAGCTTGAGATCGAGAGCGTACTTAAGAAATATCCATACCAGATGTCAGGTGGTCAGAAACAGAGAGTTGCGTCTGCGAGAGCTATCATAACCAATCCAAAACTTGTTCTTGCAGATGAGCCGACCGGAGCACTTGATTCAAAGTCGGCAAAGCTGCTTCTGGAGAGATTTAAGCACCTGAATGAGGATCTCATGACAACGATACTCATGGTAACACATGATTCATTTACAGCAAGCTATGCAAGTAGGATCCTCTTCATCAAGGACGGCAAGGTGTTCCACGAGCTCAGAAGAGGAGGAGACACCAGAAAAGAATTCTTCAACAAGATCATAGATGTCGTGACATTGCTTGGAGGTGATCTGAATGACGCTCTTTAAGCTTTCCGCATCAAATATGAAGAAGAGTATAAAGGACTATGCCATATATTTCTTCACACTGGTACTCGGCGTCGCGATCTTCTATGTATTTAATGCCATAGAGACCCAGACTGCAATGCTTCAGATATCGGCTGACACCAGAGAGGTAGTACAGCTCATGAGCAAGATGATCGCAGGTGTCAGCGTTTTCATCGCATTTGTGCTCGGTTTCCTCATCATATATGCAAGCCGATTTCTGATGAAGAGACGTAACAAAGAATTTGGACTGTACCTTATTCTCGGAATGGGAAAACGAAAAGTGTCCACAATGCTTTTTATTGAGACACTCATCATCGGACTTGTATCACTTGTGGTAGGACTCCTTGCCGGAATAGGAATCTCACAGCTCACAAGTGTACTTGTTGCAAATATGTTCGACGCTGATATGTCATCATTCAGCTTTGTGTTCTCAGGCAGTGCATTTGCCAAGACATGTCTGTATTTTGCAATCATATATGTGGTAGTCATAATCTTCAATACATTTATCATCAGCAAATGTAAGCTCATCGACCTTTTTCAGAATGGAAGAAAGTCTGAGAACGTCAAGATCAAGAATCCATGGGTATCAGTTATCGTATTCCTGATATCGGTTGTAGCACTTGGATACGCTTATCATGCGGTGACTGCAGACATAAGTGACATGTACATGAACGATCTGTACAAGTGGATCGTGATCGGATGTGTTGCAACAGTACTTTTCTTCTGGTCAGTATCCGGAATGCTCTTCAGGATCGTGTCATCCATGAAGAATGTGTATTACAAGGGACTCAATTCATTTGTCGTGAGACAGATGAGCAGTCGTGTCAACACAAATGTACTTTCGATATCATTAATCTGTCTTATGCTTTTTGTGACAATATGCGTGCTTTCATCAGCACTTGCAGTAAAGAATTCTTTCAATGAGGGCATTGCGAAATATGCAAGAGCGGATGTGTGTATATCCAAGACCCAGAGCGGTGATTCAATCTATTATGATGAAGACGAGATGGGTAATGACAGCGAGACAAAGAATCTTTTGAAGAAACTTGAGGTGACTGATGGAAAGAGCATAGAAGATGTATATAGTGAAAATAATGTGAATCTTGGATCATACTTCTCAGATTACGTTGACGTACACACGTATACATGTCCTACACTTACTATCAGAAACTATCTGGGAGATGAGGCTCTGATTGATTCTCTTGGAATAGATGTAAACGCTCTGTCAGGATTTGAGGGAACGGAGGAGATCATTTCACAGTCTGACTACAACAAGGTTGCAAAGCTTTATGATAAGGCTGAGATTCAGCTTGCCGATGACGAGTATGCCATCCTTGCAAATTATAGAATGTTCGTGAAGATCCGTGATGAGAGACTTCAGGAGGGAAAAGAGATAGAGGTATTTGGCAACAAACTTGAGCCTGTCATCTCATATTGTATAGACGGAGATATAGAGCTCGCCACACAGCCGCTCAACACAGGTGTGTTTATCGTACCGGATTCAGTTATTGAAGGCGCACAGTTCGCCAAAGAATATTTCATCGGAAAGTATGCCGATCAGGACAGGGATGTCATACAGGATAGCGATACGATCATAAAGAATGTATCAAAGAAGGATGAACTTGGCGGACTTATCACAGTAAATACCAAGGACAGC
This sequence comes from Coprococcus sp., assembly GCA_050874325.1. GTDB lineage: Bacteria > Bacillota > Clostridia > Lachnospirales > Lachnospiraceae > Coprococcus. The sequence continues at coordinate 12,370 of JBNMKK010000010.1, forward strand.
GTGAAAGCAGCCAGCGTGGGAGTAGGGGCGATAGCATCGTTTATAGGTATGTATATCGGACTCATATTCCTCATATCTGGAGCAGCCATCCTTGCACTCAAGGAGCTCTCAGAGAGCACAGACAACATAGAGAGATACAAGATGCTCAGAAAGCTTGGCGTGGATCAGCATATGATCAACAAGGCACTTTTCTCACAGATGGGACTGTTCTTCGTATTCCCACTTGCCCTTGCCATAGTCCATTCTGTATTTGGAATGATGGTCAGCAAGCAGATACTTGACACTATGGGAGCGTATGATATATCAGGTGCTATCGGAATCACTGCAGCAATCGTAGTGTTTATATATGGTGGATATTTCCTTATAACGTATCTGTGCAGCAGGAAGATTATCAGTGAGTGAGGGAAACGAAAATATCCTTGAAAATGAACAAAAGTATGATAAAATCAAATATAAGAATCTTGCATATAATAAATATATAAGATCTTATTGGAGAGCTCCTGCCTTTAAGTGGAGGGTTTAACAACAATAAGAGACATCTTAGGATGTCTCTTATTTTGCATGATGGGAGGAAGTTACCATGAACAAACATGTAGAAAAAGCTATGGAGATAAGAAACGAGACATCGATGGTCAATAACTGTGCGCAGACCATTCTGCGGGCTTACGCGGACGAGCTTGGAATAACAGGAGATATGGCGGCAAAGCTCAGCGCCAATTTTGGTGGAGGTATGAAGTGTGGTTCAACTTGCGGCGCGATCACAGGAGGACTAATGGTGCTTGGCGCACTGGGCGTTGAGAATCCATATGTGATAAATCAGTTCAGGCGCAGGATAGCTGATAACCACAATGGAATGACAGATTGTGCTGATCTGTTAAAGGCAAATGCCGAAAAGGGCGGAGTCAAGAAGATTCACTGCGACGGCATGATCAGGGAGGCCATAGAGCTTATAGATGAACTTGTGCAGAGTGACAAAATATAATGAAAATTGCGATGGGTGTGCTCGTGCAAGTCGTCATAATGTGAATGTCCACATTGAGTCGATAGTCGATATGATAGAATAGTGACAATAACATATACAGAAAGGATGGTTTAGAATGGATTTTACAGAGGTAATTAAGAATAGGTATTCCTGTAAAAAATTCAGCGATAAAGAAGTGAAGAAAGAGGCGCTTGATAAGATCCTGGGGGCAGGACGTGTAGCTCCAACAGCAAAAAATCTTCAGGAACAGCATATTTATGTAGTGCAGTCAGAAAATGGTTTAGCTGCAATCGATAAAGTAACACCTTGCCGTTATAATGCGCCGGTTGTGCTGGTTGTAGCATATAACAAGAACAACGTGTTTACCTATCCTGGCGGAAAAAGAGATTCCGGAATTGAGGATGCAAGTATTGTGGCAACTCATATGATGCTGGCGGCTTACAATGAAGGCGTGGATAGCTGCTGGATCAACTTCTTTGATCCGAATGAACTGGCAGCTGGTCTTGGACTTCCTGAAGATGAGGAGATTTTGATGCTGCTCGATCTTGGAATAGCTGCAGAAGGAACAGGAGCACTTCCAAATCACAGCAGCCGAAAAGATCTGGAAGAGACAGTAACCTATATGTAATAAAAATAAGTTGAAATGATAAGTACCTTTCTTATTGAATAAAATCAGTAAGGAGGGTACTTATTTTCCAATTAAAAGCAATTTCTCAGCATCTCAGCAAATTCCTCGATATAATAGCCGGAATTATCCTTCTTCCAGAAGGCACAGTAAGTTTTCTTGATGGGAGACTGGTTTCTCACAAGCGGTATCCTGCTGACGGAAGTGTCAAACCATACCTGGTCGCCGATCACGTCCACAGGCATATACCCCTGTCCGGTGATGATTTTGAGCCGGGCTTCCTGCATGGTGTCCGCAAAGAGAAAGTCTCCATGTAATCCGATTATACTTTCGTAATAGTTTTGTTCTTCCTTTTGGCCTGTCTGGTTGATCACAAGGATACAAGGCATATTCCTCAAATCATCTGTCTGGAGTGTGCTCAATTTGCTGAGTGGATTCTTGGATGAAAGTTCAATATAAATCCTGCTCTCTGCAAGGATCTCATTATTATAGGCATCGGAAAATGCACGTCTTTGGTCGTTGATGGCGAGATCTATAGTGTCATTTTCCATGGCATGATACAACTCTTCATGGCTTCCAACCGTGATCTTTATGTCCACATCAGGATATTTTTCTGAAAACAGAGAGGCAGCCTCTGAAAGTTCATTTCCGTGATATCCTTTATAATATCCAATTCGCAAAATGGCGTTGTCGTTGGCAGCAATTTTCTTTGTTTCACGAATCAATTGGTTCAGTTCCCCAGATATAATAAGGCTCTTACGATAAAAATGCTCCCCGGCAGGAGTGAGCGTAAATGTGCGGTTATGTCGTTCTAAAAGTTTTACTCCAAGTTCATCCTCCAATTTTTTTATCTGCTGGGAAATGGCAGACTGAGATACGCTGCACTGCTCGGCAGCCAGATAGAAATTCCCATTTTCAACTACAGCCTGTAAATATTCGATTTGACGTAAGAGCATGATCGTGGTTCTCCTTTCAGATGGCTTTATTCATCATATTGGTTTCTGTCAGAATTATATAATGATAAGTTAAAGTAATCAATTCTATTTAGTTTTATAACGCAGCCATACGCTGCCGCCATCCTTTACTTCAGCACTTTCCAAAATTAATCCCTTTGCTTTATTTGCTGAGAATCCATTTCCGGTGGAGAAGAGAGCAGGTGTGGATGTCGAACAGATCATAAAGTTTCTCCATGGCAAGTGAATAATCCAGCTTATCAGTGCCGGCAATGATGTAAGGTATTCCCAGCTTTCGAAGAAAAGCCTTATATGAATTGCCGGCTTTTTCTGTAAGTATCTCAATTACGTGGGCTGTTGTGTCTATATAATGAAGAATGTTACTTTTCCAGCCGAGTTTGCCAGATGGATCGACAGATACATAGTACATTGGCACATCTGATTTAACAATAAAATCTCCATCTGGTACAGGCTTTGCATACTTGTCAAGCTCAGGTTTTTCATAAAAAGTAAAATTGTCGTCGGTTGTGATACGCCCGGACAGCCATCCCTGATGATGATAATAAGGCTCCTTTCCAAATGCTATGTCATAGAATACATTGCCGGCTGCCTCACCTTCAGGTGTCTCCATATAATCTCCCATGATTTTTCCGTCAAGGGATGTCATCATATGACAAAAAATATAAGGTCTGTTCATTTTGATCCTCCTGTAAAATCATATGAAATATGTTAGAATATAATATATATATCAATTCTACAACTTGGAGTTAAGACCAAGTCAATAGTTTTCGTTTGTAGATGAGGAATTACAGAGAAGGAGTGTAGAAAAGTGTTCAGAACAATCCGAAAAAAGATAAACGAGATAGATAAAAATGCAGCGGAAGAGCTTTTGCTTTTAAGCCGCCGTGGAGTTCTTGCTGTGAATGGCGATGATGGCTATCCATATGCGATTCCTATCAACTATATCTATGACAGAGATGCTCAAAGGATTTATTTCCATGGAGCACGGGCAGGACATAAGGTTGACGCTTTGCGTGCTTGTGATAAGGTATGTTTCACTGTTTATGGAAATGAAATAATAAAAGATGAACCTTGGGCGCCATATATGCAGAGTACAGTTGTATTTGGAAGATGCCATTTGCTTGAAAGCAGTGAGAACACGACCTCATTGTTAAAACGTTTTGCAATGAAATATTACCCAGATGAGCAGTTGGTTGACGATGAAATTGCGCGAGCCGGAAAGGCGGTACAGATGTTTGAGATAGAGATCGAACATCTAAGTGGCAAAGAAGTGCAGGAGAAATAATTTGTATTTATAGGGAAATATATTGGAGGAAATGAATGAAAATAGAGTATAGAAGACTTACAGAAAATGAATTGGATATATTTATAAATATGAGAATAAATCAGCTCAGGGAAGAGGGCGCAAAAGAAGAGATCGACCTGGTGCCAGCACTTAAGGATTATTATACCCGCCATATGGCAGACGGCACATTTGTATCATGGCTAGCTTTTGATGGGGATGATATTATAGGAACAAGCGGTATGTCATTCGTGGAGAAACCGCCATATTTTGGATGCCCGAGCGGAAGAATCGGGTTGCTTTCCAGTATGTTCACCAACCCTAATTATAGAAGGAAGGGGATAGCAAAGGAACTGTTATCCCGCGTTGTAAATGATGCAAAGGATTATGGATGTGGAACGATACAGATCACAGCATCTGACATGGGTGTTAAATTGTATACGGATTTCGGGTTTGTTCATAACGGTAATTTCATGCAGTATAAACTGTAATCCATGTAAGGTGATCCGCGAGATAACGGAGGCTGATAAGAAAAAGTATCCTATCTTTGAGGATGGAAAATTATCGTAGGGCGAAGATATAGGTAATATGAAAGCGTTTTTAATGTTAGTCTGGGTAGGTATAATTTTTTTGATCTGCAAGAATTTTATTCCAATTGGTTTCCTCTCGTAGAATCCTTAATATATGTACCTGGGATTCACAGATAATATAGAATATTATTGATGGGGGAAAGGGCTTTTTAAAGATTACATAGTTGCGATAATAAATTCTTGAATTAGAATAAGCAAAAGCAGATAATGATAGATCAGATATTTCGTTGAATATTTGATTATGAAACTTTTGTTGTCGGTCATCTCCAAATTGGCATAATATATATATTTCAATGTCAATTATGTCGTGGAGTGCTTCATTCGTAATTATGACTTTATATTCTTTTAAGCTTATATTTATTCACCATGTCGGTAACTATTCTATATGCATCATCAATAGAAACTTCGTTACCAGACTCCATATCATTGATACCCTTATCGAGTTTATCAAGAAGTGATTTTGTTGATGGCTGATGTGTAAATGTGTTCATAAAATAGCCTCCTTTACCGATCCTTTCATTTGTTGATTTAGATGGATTGTAACATTGATGAAAGCCTTTGTCTATACATATGAAGAAACTCTCCAAAAAGGATTGTTTAGCAGAGTATATAACTTTTAAACACAGGGTAATCTACTTCATATACAGATTTATATTCAAGACTAATGTCAAAATAAAGGAGGTATATGAGATGATATCACCAGACACAATAAAGCTGCTCAGGGAATGTGATGCCGGGATCAAGATGGGTGTTTCGTCTATAGATGAGGTGCTTGGATATGTGCATGCGGCAAAGATGAAGAAGATACTTATAGAATGCAAGGAGGAGCACGATGCGATAAAGCAGGAGATACAGAAACTGCTGGATGAGTACCACGACGATGGCAAGGATCCAAATCCGATAGCCAAGAGCATGTCCTGGATAAAGACAAATGTGAAACTCATAGTGGATGAGTCGGATAATACCATAGCGGAGCTTATGACGGATGGCTGCAACATGGGAGTGAAGTCGCTGAACAAATATCTGAACGAATACAAGGCGGCGGATGACAGGGCGAAGGATAAGACGAAGAGACTCATAGAGCTTGAGGAAAAACTCTGCGAGCAGATGCAGCCTTTCTTATAAGTGCTTGTTGACTAAAAAAGTCCTATTAAATATACTTGTAAATATGAGAACCCAACATGTCTGTAGATGACGCGGATCATGTTGGGTATTTGTTTTTTTAGGGGTACAGAGAAAAATAATACAATAAGGAGAAGATATATGAGCAGACAGGTTTACAATCCCTTTTTGCCGCTGAATGAATACATACCGGACGGCGAGCCGCATGTATGGGGCGACAGGGTTTATCATTATGGGTCTCACGACAAGGAGGGTGGTTATACGTTCTGTATGCAGGACTATGTAGTGTATTCTGCGCCGGTGAAAGATCTTACGGACTGGCGTTTCGAGGGCGTTACATACAGGGCGAGTCAGGATCCGGCATACCCGGAGCTGAAATATATGTATGCGCCCGATGTAGTGAGAGGAAATGACGGCAGATACTATCTGTATTACTGTATGGGTGGTGACTACGGTTACGGCGGATACACGGGCCCGATCAGTGTAGCTGTGTGCGATACGCCTGCGGGCAAATATAAATATCTTGGCCATGTACATTATAAGGACGGCACGGTGATGAAGAAGTACATTTGCTTTGACCCGGCAGCCATGAATGATGACGGAACCATCAGGATATTCTACGGAACTCAGTACGGATATGAGGAAGAGCCTGATTTCCTGACAAATGGCAGGCTGGACGATGAGGTGTCCATGTTCGGAAGAACAAAGGAGGAGATACTCAGCTACAAGGACAGTATCATGGGCCCTATAATGGTGGTGCTTGAGGACGATATGCTGACGGTTAAGGAAGAGCCGAGGCACATCATCCCTTACGCCGTGAAGGGGACGACGTTTGAGGAGCATCCATTTTTCGAGGGTTCATCCATGCGAAAGGTTGGAGACAAATATTACTTTGTTTATTCGTCATGGCAGAACCATGAGCTGTGCTATGCGGTGAGCGACTACCCGGATCACGGATTTACATTTGGCGGTACTATAGTGTCAAATGGTGATGTGGGCTATAAGGGCAGGAGTTTTGAGGACAAGCTTAATATGACAGGTACCACACACGGAAGTATAGAGTGCATAGATGGTCAGTGGTATGTGTTTTATCACAGGCTCACGCACAAGTCGGACTACAGCAGGCAGGCGTGTGCCGAGAAGATATATATAGCTGCGGATGGACATATAGACCAGGTGGAGGTTACGAGCTGCGGACTGAACGATGGCCCGCTTGTGGCAGATGGCTCGTATCCGGCAGTGATAGCATGTAACCTGACAAATGGACATATGCCACATGGCTCAAACAGTATATACACGACAGAATTTCCAAATGTAACCAACAAGGGAGAGGACAGATTTATCGCGGAGATAGAGGATGGAACGCTTATCGGATACAAGTATTTTGCGCTTGAGGGCAGCATTACATTTGGCGTGAATATAAGATATGAGACGGATGCGAATAAGGTGGTGTACGAGGGACCTGTCAGAATTGACGAGCGTTGCGAAAGCTCAGAGAATGTGGAGAACTCAAATAATTCTGTAGAAAATGAGTCAACAAGTCTTGGCGAATCCAGTGATAACAAGGCGGATAGTCCGGATGATAAGAAGTGTCCTGCATATGATATACAAGCACAGAGATATTTTGACATATGTGTGACAGAAAATGGCGAGAGCATAGGAAGGATAGATATACCTGTATCTGAAGATATCTCAGAGATTGAGTGGAGATGGTGCGAGAACAAAGTGGATTTTCCGGAGGGTGTTCATGCCGTGTATCTTGTATACCACGGCAGCAGAAAGGTTCAATTAAAAGATATTAGATTTAGGTAAAAAAGCGGAGGGAGAATTATGAAGAAGTCAAATGGTGCGGCACTGATACCGATATATGTTTTCCTCGTCCTGTATCTGGGACTTGGAATACTGTTTGAGTACGTGCTGAAGATCCCTATGGGATTCTACAATATTCCGATAGTGGTTGCCTTTATGGTGGCGATATTTGTGGCGTGTCTGCAGAACAGAAAGGTCAGTTTTGATGAGAAACTACAGATCATGGCAAATGGTTTGACGGACAAGAACATAATAACCATGCTGCTCATATTCCTGACGGCGGGAATATTTGTGGGCGTTGTGGGTCGGAGCAGTGCCGAGAGCGTGGCGTATTTCATGCTCAGTATCATTCCGGCGAGATTCTCCGTGGCAGTTCTCTTTATTGTGGCATGTTTTGTATCAACGGCGATGGGAACTTCTGTTGGAACGATAACGCTCCTGACGCCTATCGGTGTTGCGGTGGCTGATGCGTCAGGATTCAATATGCCGCTCTGCGTGGCATCAATCATGGGTGGTGCGATGTTCGGGGATAACCTGTCATTCATATCGGATACAACCATAGCAGCCTGCAACGGTCAGGGATGTGCCATGAAGGACAAGTTCAGGGCAAACTTCTGGATAGCATTTCCTGCGGCTGTGGTGACGCTCATAGTAATACTGATCAAGTCGTTCAACACGGAGATAGGAGGAGTCGTACATCACGATTACAACATGATACAGATAATCCCTTATGTGCTTGTGCTCATAGGCGGAATAGTCGGACTTAATGTGTTCATAGTTCTGATAGTAGGCATAGTGTCAGGTTCGATCATCATGCTTGCCACAGGGCAGACGGCAGCAGTGGATCTCCTGACAAATATGGGAAGCGGTGCGGCAGGAATGTTCGAGACGAGTATGGTTGCGATACTTGTTGCTGCCATGTGTTCGCTCATCAGGGAGTATGGCGGATTTGAGGCATTGCTCTCGGCTATAAAGAAAGTGTTCAAGGGTGACAAGGGTGGTCAGCTTGGAATAGGGCTTCTGGTTGGTGCCATGGACATAGCCACGGCGAACAATACGGTTGCAATAGTCATGGCAAATCCGATAGCAAAGGAGATGGCGGAGGATTACGGCATAACACCGAAGCGGTCTGCATCATTGCTTGATACATTTTCGTGCATATTCCAGGGTGTCATTCCATATGGTGCACAGATGCTGGTCGCCATATCAGCAGTGTCCGAGCTGGGACATGAGATATCAGCATTCCAGATATTGCCGAATCTGTTTTACCCGATGCTGCTTCTTGTAAGCTCTTTAGTGTGGATAATGATAAGAAGCAATGACAAGGGTAATAAAAAGGCAGAGGCATGATAGGTATGTTGATCGCAATAAAATGCGACTGTATACAGACGAATGACAACCGGCAAAGACCTGGTAAAGAATAAAAATGTGCGATATTTCCTTAAAAAATGAATAAATATTCACGAAAACACGTAAATAATCAAGAAAAATCTTGAAAATACGTGTTTTTTCGTTTCTATTTGAGAATTTTTATGTTATAATCTACACTTGTGAATTAAATATAAAAAAATAGGAGGAGTAACATGGACGCATTCACAAACTTTTTAGGCAAAGTTGATGATATTGTGTGGGGATTACCACTCATAATACTCATCATCGTCTGCGGAATCTATCTGACGATCAGACTTAAGTTCCTTCAGATAGTTCATCTGCCAAAGGCACTGAAATTCATGGTCAAGAATGAGGAAGATGGTACAGGGGAGGTAACGAGCTTTGGCGCGTTATGTACCGCACTTTCAGCAACAATCGGTACAGGTAACATCGTAGGAGTAGCAACAGCTATAGGTATTCTTGCCGGTGGACCTGGAGCACTTTTCTGGATGTGGATCGCAGCACTCTTCGGAATGGCTACAAAGTATTCTGAGGGACTTCTTGCTGTAAAGTACAGAAAGATCGATGAGGATGGTCACGTTCTCGGTGGACCTTTCTATTACATTGAGAATGGTATGGGTCACAAGTGGAAGTGGCTTGCCAAGATATTTGCATTCTTCGGCGCTTGTGTAGGTCTCATGGGTATTGGTACATTTACCCAGGTAAATGGTATTGCTTCAGCAGTTCAGGCTTTCTTTGATCCTGACAAGGAAAATACAATATCTATACTTGGAAATGATTACTCAGTAGCAATCGTTATCACAGCATTTGTACTTGCTATCCTTGTAGGACTTGTTGTAATCGGTGGAATTAAGAGAATATCAAAGGTTTCACAGGTTATAGTACCATTCATGGCAGTTCTCTACATTGTGGTGTGTCTGGTTCTCATAATAGTAAATATAACAAAGGTTCCTGCAGCATTTGCAATGATCATTAAGTGTGCATTTAAGCCTGCGGCATTTACAGGTGGAGCGGTTGCAAGTATTGCAGTTGCTATGCAGAAGGGTGTTGCCCGTGGTATCTTCTCAAATGAGGCTGGTCTTGGTTCAGCACCTATCGCAGCAGCGGCAGCTCAGACAAAGGAGCCTGTTCGTCAGGGGCTTGTAACTATGACAGGTACTTTCATAGATACCATAATCGTGTGTACAATGACAGGTCTTTCAATCGTCATGATGGGAAGCTGGGAGAATGATAAGCTTGAGGGAATCGCAGTCACAACAGATGCATTCCAGAAGGGACTTCACTTCATACCAGGTCAGGTTGCAGCATTCATACTTATGATCTGCCTTGTTTTCTTCGCATTTACAACTATCCTTGGCTGGGATTACTACGGTGAGAGATGTCTTGAGTACCTTACAAATGGAAGCAAGGTTTCAGTTCAGATCTATCGTTGGTTATACATACTTTGCGTATTCATTGGACCATACATGACAGTAAAGGCTGTATGGACCATAGCAGATATATTCAACGGACTCATGGCGATTCCGAATATCATAGCACTGCTGGCACTCAGCGGTGTGGTTGTGGCAGAGACAAAGGACTACTTTGCTCGTCACAAGGAGCTGTAAGGTTCAATTGAAGTTAATATTTATATGTAATAATTGGGTGAGCACCTACCGGCAGTCAGGCTAATTTTAGCCTGGCTGCTTTTTTTTATTACACTGGACTGATTATGTGAGGAGGTAATAAAGATGGATATGATATGGCCGATTGCGCTTGTTGTTTTTTCTAATATTATTTATCAGATTTGTGCAAAGGGAGTGCCAAGAGATATGGATGCGATGGCATCCATGACTATAACATATATTGTGGGGGCAGTATGCTCTGCAATCATGTATTTTGTGATGAACAGGAATGGTAATTTGCTGCAGGAGTATACGAAAATGAATTGGGCACCAATTTTTTTAGGAGTTTCAGTTGTTGGATTGGAGGTCGGATTTATTTATGCCTATAAAAATGGCTGGGCTGTGAGTACAGCGTCAATTGTCCAAAGTTCATTTTTAACTGTTGCGTTGATTGTTGTTGGTGGAGTTCTGTATCATGAGACAATAACAGCAAACAAAATAATTGGTATAGTCATTTGTCTTGTTGGACTCTATTTTATAAATAAATGAGAGCGTAGTAATGTTAAATTTGAAGCTGCTTTTTCCAATGTTTGAAGAAATTGTGAAAAATGTTGACAAATATAATTCGGGTGTATATATTGTCAATGTTATAAAATACCCTGTAGGGGTATATAAAAAAGGAACAATAAGTATGTCAATGGAGAAAAAAGTCCTATTGATTGAGGGAATGACATGTGTCAACTGTCAGAACAGGATAGAGCATGCATTACGAAATACGGCAGGAATTTCTAAAGCTCATGTCTCATATAGCAAAGGGCAGGCGGAAGTTGAGTTTGATGGTGGAATACTGACACTGGAGCAAATTATAGACATCATTCAGGACCTTGATTATACAGTAGTGCAAAGAAGAAAAATAGATTATAAGAAAATATTCAGTTCAATAGGGACATTTGCAATTATTATCTGCCTGTATTATGTGTTACAGAGATTTGGTGTTTTGAACCTGCTTGTTCCATCGATGCTTGCTGATTCAACAATGAGCTATGGCATGCTGTTTGTAGTGGGGCTACTTACATCGGTTCACTGTATAGCGATGTGCGGCGGTATCAATCTGTCGCAATGTATACCTTCGGGGACAGATGACTGCGGGAAGAGAAAAAGTGCAATTATGCCTTCATTGTTGTATAACACAGGGCGGGTGATTTCTTATACAGTAATTGGTTTTCTGCTTGGCGGAATCGGCATGATCTTGACAGGTGGATCTGAGGCAGGAATTCCACTGATCCTTCAGGGAATATTGAAGATAATAGCAGGTCTGTTTATGGTGATAATGGGAATAAACATGCTGGGAGTTATTCCTGTACTGAGAAGGTTTCAGATCAGATTTCCATACAAACTTGCAAATAAAATAAGCAGGAAAAAGATAACAGAAAAAAGACCGTTCTTTGTAGGTTTACTGAACGGATTGATGCCGTGTGGCCCCATGCAGTCTATGCAGATCATCGCGCTTGGTTCAGGGAATCCTATCACAGGAGCATTTGCAATGTTGATGTTCAGCCTGGGTACAGTTCCTTTGATGCTTGGATTTGGAAGTATCGTGTCTGCACTTGGCAAAAAGTACACAAAGATTGTCATGCGGGCAGGATGTATTCTGGTCGTGGTTCTGGGACTTGCGATGCTTTCACAGGGTGTAAGCCTGTCTGGAATAAATATGAACAGAACAGCCGCTTCATCAGAAAATACAGAAGAGTTAAACATGGCAGAGATATCAAAGTCAGGTGACGAGCAATATGTAAGCAGTGAACTGGACTTTGGAAGTTACCCAGAGATTACAGTTTATAGTGGGATTCCGGTCAAATGGACAATAAATGTGCCGGAGGAGGTTATCAACGGATGCAATTACAAAATGGTATTGAGTGCATATGGCATAACCCATGAATTTACGCCGGGCGAGAATGTGATCGAATTTACACCGGGAGAACCGGGTACTGTTCAGTACACATGCTGGATGGGAATGATTAATGGCAAAATAAATATCATTGACAGAGAAGGAGAATGAGATAATGAAAAAGAAAACAATGGCAAGGAAAACGGTGCAGAGTAGAAAAATACTCACAGTTATAATGACAGCACTTGTGGTATCAATGTTGTCAGCTTGTGGAAGTTCGAATACATCTGTAAATACAAATGCTTCAGGAAATTCAGATATATCAGGAATTTCAACTTCATCAGGGAATGGAAAACTTGAATCAACTACAGAGGAGAGCAAAACGGATGTATATGTAACTCCTACAGTAGAAAATGGAGAGATTGCAATTGATGTAGACACACTGACTTCTGATCCGATATATGTGAACTACGATTCAAATGGAACGAACATCCAGCTTATTGCTGTGAAAGCATCTGATGGAACACCACGTCTGTCACTTAACACTTGTCAGGTTTGTAATCCGTCACCAAGGGCATATTTTAAGGAGCAGAATGGAAAGCTGGTATGCCAGAACTGTGGAAATACATTTACTATGGACAGCGTGGGCGAGACTTCAGGCGGGTGTAATCCAACATATATTGACTATAAAAATACAGATGGTAAACTGACTGTGAGCACGGCTGATCTGGACACATATGCAGATAGATTTACGTCTTGGGGTGGGCCTGTCAAGTAATCTGAAACACCAAAAGGAGATTTGAATGGACATATTCGATAAGATAGAAGAGTTACAAAAGAGTAGTGAATATTTTTATATAGATTATCTGCCAGAGAAGTGTATGGGAGATAGATTCTATGAGTTTGAGGAGTATTATTTCAGACACAACCTGAACAGTTTTTGTGAGAAGATTTCCAATATAGTTATAACTTTGCTGGCATATTACGATGCGTCGGGTGTGATGACGGAGTTACCGGATGGCTATACAGGAGATTACAAAAAGTTATATGACGAGAGTATGGATATTGCAAAACAGAAATTCGAGTATATATCGGATTTGATACGTTTTGTGTTGACAGATGAGATTTCATCAATACAGCTTTTGATTGGAAAAGACAGAGATATGCTCTTTAGTATCAATAACAGAAATTCGATAGAGATAATAAATGCAAATTCGGAGCAAATAGATTTGATACAAAAATTAGTTGCGCAAGAGGGGTTATATTTGAGAAAATACGCTGAGGACTGACATATATGAAAAAAGAATTATCTTTAGAATATAGAGTAGAAGAGTTAAAAAAAGATCATTAAAATGCAATTATTTTGTTGACATTTATATTTTACTATGATAATTTTACCGCATTAAACAAACTGCCACCGGGTAGTAAACGGTGCTAAAAGCATCCGCAAACACATCATTAGGTCTTAGAAGATGTGTTTTCGGGTGCTTTTTTTGTCGGAGGAGGTATTTATGATAAAGAGAGCAATTAACTATTTCTCAGTGGGTGAGATAATGCTGTGGGTATTTTCTGTGGTGCTGATTTTTGTAGCGTTCTTGTTAAATGATATATATGGTTTTGTTAATTGGCAGAAAATGAAGAAAAGACAGAGCATAACAGTTGACAACGAGGTTAGTAATGACTAACATTGGGATAAAAGGGACTGTAAACAGAAGGAGGTAGATGATAAGTGTTGATTAGTTTGGAGATGAAAAAATGAGTATTGGTGCAAGTCTTATCAATGCGGGAATGAAACTTTCAGGTATTAAGAAGAAGTATTCCCTGCCGGAAGAACAATTCTTACAGGAAGTTCGTAAGATGAATAAAAGCCGTGGTTTCTATATGCCAAAGGATAACAAGGCTGTGTACAAGGAACATGAAGTGCTCGGACAGAAATGCCTGATAGTACAGAAAGCAGAACAGAGAGCAGAACAGAGAGCTGAACGTGCAATATTGTATATGTTTGGTGGCGGTATGATGATCGGGCCGGATAAGGGCGATGTGGATGTGATCGTAAGGTTTGTCCATAAGACCGGCTGTGATGTGTGGTTTCCTATGTATCCGCTCTGCATTGATCATTGCATAGTTGAGTCATATGAGAGCAGGTAGGAGAAATGGTTGATTTACTGTAGATAATGGAGGAAAAAGTTGTGAAAAAACAGTTTTTTGAGATTGAGAAGGATGGGTTCTACGGAACATACTACGAGAATCCAAATGGTGCTGACTGTGCATTCATAGGACTGTTTGGAGATGAACCTGTATATCGCGGCATTTGTATTTTCACTGCATAGGGCAGATCCGGACAGGATCAACCCTGAAGTTGTGGATGAGATGGTTACTGCGGTGTTCGACTCACCGTTCATGGTAAAGGCGCATGAGAACAAGAAGTGCACGCTCTTCACAGACAAGGTGCAGGACAAAAAGGTGCAGGAGAGCATAGCAAGCCAGACATCGAAGTATGAGCTTGACTGGAAATTCCACTATGAGAAAGGCGTTGACGAATTCTATAACACGTATACGGAATGTGGAATATGCAAACTGGGCAAGAGGGAAAACTGCTTTGAATTCGTTCCGTGCCTGTGCAACATGGACGAGAGAAATTATAGGAATGAAGGAGGTCAGCTTCATCGTACCAAGACCCTTGGACAGGGGGATGAATGCTGTAATTTCCATGTCACGAGGATAAAAGGACGGTGCACTGCCAAGGGAGAAGAAGTTTCCACAGGAATGTCAGAAGGTCAGGGAAGATACACAGGAGATCATAATGAAGATGCTTAGTTCGTGGAGTGTATAGAAATGTTTATTTTTCTAATTTGTTTTAGAAAGAGATTTTTGTAATATAATATATAAAAGAGCCCTAAGAGTGCACAGCTCCTAGGGTTCTAAAGTTCATTGCGGAGAACTACACCATTAGGCTAGTGCTGTCATTTATCTCTGCCTAACCATTTGCATATATAGTAGCCAGCTATAGATGCCAGTACAGAGATAAGAAAAGCAATTATGATTCCAATGGAGTCAGAAATGCCTGGAGTGCCAGCTCCAGGTTTTTTTTCTGTAATTTCGTATTATGAGAAGATGGAATTGGAATCAGCAAGGATGACCAGCCAAAGATCTTCGAGAGATTTTACAGGGCAGATAAGGCAAGGGACAGAAATGGTTCCGTTCTTGGACTTTCTATTGTAAAATGGATAGTGACACTTCACGGTGGTGAGATAGATGTTGAAAGTGATCTTGGAAAGGGAACTACGATGATGGAATTTGCCCCGTTTGTGGATGTGTTCGGATGGGCGAAAAATGATTTTGGGTGCGATATAGAGACCATAACATGTGGATTTACGAGGACCATCTATTCTACATTTGGTATACCAGTGATTGTCGACAAAACCATAGATGAGGTAAATGTAGGTGATTATGACGCACTTGCTATTCCAGGGGGATTCGAGGAGTATGGATTCTACGAGGAGGCATTTAACCAGCGTTTTCTGGATCTGATCGCGGAATTTGACAAATGCAGCAAATACATTGCAAGTATATGCGTGGGAGCACTTCCTATAGGAAAGAGCGGTGTTCTGACAGGCAGAAAGGCGACAACATATCACTTAAGCGGCGGACACCGACAGAGACAGCTTGCTGAGTTCGGCGTGGATGTGATACCGGATCAGCGCATAGTTGTTGATAAGAATATAATTACCAGCTTTTGCCCTGAGACCGCGGCGGGGGTGGCTTATAAGCTGCTGGCGTTCCTTGCCGGTGAGGAAAAGGCGCGGGAGGTTGCTGCTGCGATGGGGTATGACACAATGTTATTTGAACGGGGGAGTTTGCAATGGTAAATACAATAGCATTTTTACTTATAGTATTTGGAATTATGTTTCTGATTGGTATTGCTATGGCAATACTTGCATTATATTTCAATATCAAGAGGAAACATCCCATAGTTACGATCATATTTTCGATTATACTCATACCATTGATTTGTATTCCGATACAGTTCACTGCTGGGATCTTGATTTCACGATGCATGCTGATAATTGCTTTGATATATAGTGTGGCAATGATTGTAATGGCGGTAAAAAATTATAAAATAAATGGATGAGAATCGTATATATCAATTAAGTATTGAGCATTATTGTGAAATCCTCTCAATAAGAGATGCTTTGTGGATGATATAATGAATGTAAGTGAGTCATATTCTTGCATGAATGTTGAACGGTAAATTGAATCATGGGCGTTGCAATTGTCATAATGCGAATGCTCACATTGAGCTTACAAAGTGCGCCAGTGCTCCGGAATGATTGGAGAGCTGTGATTGAATCATGATAGCAAGAGTTTAAGATTCGCACCATGATATATATAAATAATACGGTATGAGGAAGGAAAAATACAATGACGATCCACGAGTTCTGAAAAGGAAATAAGGAAACTATTATATTGATACATCCATCTGTTGTGAAGTGGGATTACTTTGAGAATGTGATTCCTCTGTTGGAGAAGAATTATCATCTGCTGGTCCCGGCACTTCCCGGTTATGATTTTGACAATGACAGTGATTTTACAAGCGTGGAGCAGATTGCATCAGACCTTAACGATTGGATCAAGGCGAAAGGATTTACGGAGATATATGCGGTATATGGCTGTTCGATGGGCGGTTCAGTGGCGCTGATGGTTGCGCTGGGACAGAAGGTCAGAATAAGGCACTGTGTGATAGATGGCGGAATCACACCGTATCAGTTGCCGTGGATCGTGACACGATTTATTGCGCTCAAGGATTATCTTATGATGATGATAGGCAGAGCTGGAGGCGTGGCTTTGCTGAAAAAGGCATTTGCAACAGACGACTATTCCAAGGAAGATCTGCAGTATGTTGCGGATGTTATGAGGCATTGCAGCAGCAAGACACTGTGGAGGACATTTGAATCATGCAATAACTATAAGGTGCCGGATCCTGTTCCGAAGATTGATACGCACATCCATTATTGGTATGCGAAGAATGAAGAAAAAGAGGGATTTTTTGAAACAATATCCATTTCAGACAATTGATGTTGATGGAATTAAGATCCGGTATCAGTATGGCGGTAAGAAGGGAGCACCTGTAATTGTATTTTTTCACGGACTGGAAATGCATGAAATGTGGATGCCATATGCTTTGCATTTTGTCCTGACAGGATGTTACTTTATCCATAGATAGCTATATTTTCGGTAAAAAGGAAAATTTTATCCTGGAACACATAAAAAACCAGGTGTAAGATACAAATTTTGAGAACTTTGTATCCTACACCTGGTTTTCTTGTACAAAAGGATAATTACTCAGCGTCCTTTATCTCACTGTGAAGTTCCTGCAGAGACTTTACATCGCTGTCGCCGTGCTCCTGAACGTACAGGATACCCTTGGCGGTTGCTCTTGCGCCTGCGATAGTTGTCACATAAGGAATCTTTGCCTTGATGGCAGCCTTTCTGAGGTAACTGTCATCGTGAGCACTTTCCTTGCCGCTTGGAGAGTTGATGATAAGATCAATATCTCCATTTGTGATGAGATCGTTGATATTTGGTCTGCCCTCGTAGAGTTTCTTGACCATCTCAGCCTTAACACCAGCCTCTGTGATGATGCTGTGTGTTCCGCTTGTAGCGAGGATCTTGAAACCAGCCTTCTCGAAGAGCTGTGCGATCTCGATAACCTCATCCTTGTCCTTTCTGTTTACAGAGATGAGAACAGTTCCGCTTGTAGGCAGGAGAGTCTGTGTAGCCTCCTGAGCCTTGTAGAATGCCTCTCCGTAGTAAGTTGAAAGTCCAAGAACTTCACCTGTAGATCTCATCTCAGGCCCTAAGATCGGGTCAACCTCAGGGAACATGTTGAATGGGAATACAGCTTCTTTAACTCCGTAATATGGTATGTGCTGCTCCTTGAGTGTTGGAACAGGAGATGGCCTTCCTGTGAGCTCTGATGTGATGATATCAGTAGCGATAGGAACCATGCGCACGTTACATACCTTTGATACGAGAGGTACAGTACGTGATGCTCTAGGATTTGCCTCGAGAACATATACCTTGCCGTTCTCAATAGCGTACTGCATGTTCATAAGACCTACGACATGCATCTCCTCAGCGATCTTCTTTGTATATTCTTTGATTGTGGCAACATTCTCGGCAGTGATGTGAACTGAAGGAATGATGCAGGCTGAATCACCTGAGTGAACTCCGGCAAGCTCGATGTGCTCCATAACAGCAGGAACAAATGCGTGAGTTCCGTCGCTTATGGCATCTGCCTCACACTCAAGGGCATGATTCAGGAATCTGTCTATAAGTATAGGTCTGTCCGGTGTGACACCAACGGCAGCTCTCATGTATCCGTCAAGACTCTCATCGTCGTATACGACCTCCATACCACGTCCGCCGAGAACGTATGATGGACGGACCATGACAGGGTAGCCGATCTTGTGAGCAATCTCAAGTGCCTCTTCAACAGTTGTAGCCATGCCTGACTCTGGCATAGGGATCTCAAGTTTATCCATCATCTCACGGAAGAGATCTCTGTCCTCTGCAAGGTCGATGACAGCAGGAGATGTACCGAGGATCTTTACGCCGTTCTTTTCAAGGTCTGAAGCAAGGTTAAGAGGTGTCTGTCCGCCGAACTGTGCGATGACGCCGACAGGCTTCTCCTTGTTGTAGATGCTGAGAACATCCTCAAGTGTAAGTGGCTCAAAGTAGAGCTTGTCTGATGTATCGTAATCAGTTGAAACAGTCTCGGGATTACAGTTTACTATGATAGTCTCAAATCCGAGTTTCTTAAGTGCCAGTGATGCATGTACGCAGCAGTAGTCAAATTCGATACCCTGACCGATTCTGTTAGGGCCGCCACCGAGGATCATGACCTTTGGCTTATCCTCATTTACAGGGTTGCTGTCAGGTGCATTGTATGTGGAGTAGTAGTAAGCGCTGTCCTTTGTTCCGCTTACGTGTACGCCTTCCCATGCCTCTGTCACGCCGAGTTCGATTCTCTTATTTCTGATATCCTCCTCAGGAATCTCAAGGATCTGGCTGAGGTATCTGTCTGAAAAACCGTCCTTCTTGGCAGCGGTAAGTGCCTCGTCAGATGGGAGAGAGCCCTTATGTGCTGCGAGAGTTTCCTCTTCCTCAACGAGTTCCTTCATCTGCTCAACGAAGTAATGCTTAACCTTTGTTATATCGAATATCTCATCTACTGTAGCGCCCTTTCTGAGAGCCTCGTACATGATGAAATGTCTGTCGCTTGATGGATGTGCGAGCATGCGGAGCAGCTCGTCCTTGCTCTTGGTATTGTAGTCTTTGGCATAGCCGAGACCATATCTTCCAGTCTCAAGGCTTCGGATAGCCTTCTGGAATGCCTCCTTGTAGGTCTTGCCGATACTCATGACCTCACCTACGGCACGCATCTGTGTTCCGAGCTTGTCCTCAACACCCTTGAACTTCTCAAATGCCCAGCGGGCGAACTTGATAACCACGTAGTCGCCGTCTGGAACATATTTGTCCAGAGTACCGTACTTACCACACTCGATATCTTTGAGGGTAAGTCCTGTTGCCAGCATGGCTGATACAAGGGCGATAGGGAATCCTGTAGCCTTTGATGCCAGGGCAGAAGAACGGGATGTTCTAGGGTTTATCTCAATTACGATGATTCTGTCTGATACAGGGTCATGTGCGAACTGTACATTTGTTCCACCGATTACTTCGACAGAGTCGACGATCTTGTATGCCTGTTCCTGGAGTCTCTTCTGAACGTCCTCAGAGATAGTGAGCATAGGAGCGGAGCAGAATGAGTCACCTGTGTGTACGCCAAGAGGATCAATGTTCTCGATGAAACAAACAGTGATCATGTTGCCCTCACAGTCACGTACGACCTCAAGCTCAAGCTCCTCCCATCCGAGGATAGACTCCTCAACAAGAACCTGACCTACAAGGCTGGCCTGAAGACCTCTTGCACATACAGTCTTGAGCTCCTCCTTGTTGTATACAAGTCCGCCGCCGGCACCCCCCATGGTGTAAGCAGGACGAAGAACAACAGGATAGCCAAGCTGATCTGCGATGGCAAGAGCCTCATCTACAGAGTAGGCAACTTCACTTCTTGCCATTTCTATTCCGATTGCGTTCATGGATTTCTTGAATTCGATTCTGTCCTCACCGCGCTCGATGGCATCTACCTGAACACCGATGACTTTGACGTTATATTTGTCGAGAATGCCTTCCTTAGCCAGTTCGGCACAAAGGTTAAGTCCTGACTGTCCTCCGAGATTTGGAAGAAGAGCATCAGGTCTCTCTTTTGCAATTATCTGCTCAAGTCTCTTGACATTGAGTGGCTCGATGTATGTGACATCAGCTGTCTCTGGATCTGTCATGATGGTAGCAGGGTTGGAATTGACCAGTACGATCTCATATCCAAGTTTCTTAAGTGCCTTGCAAGCCTGAGTTCCTGAGTAGTCGAACTCACATGCCTGACCGATGATAATTGGACCTGAGCCAATTATCAGAACTTTGTTAATGTCTTCTCTTTTTGGCATAGTTTTCTCCTTATTGTAAAATGATTATTATTCAGAGCAGATAGCACTGAAAATAGCATGACGGACACGATTTATTTTCTTTTATAAAAATGCCCAAATTATTGTTATTATAAAGGATAAGAGCCTAAAAGTACATAGCTAAAGAAGAAATAAATTGAAAAAATGAACTTAAAATAAGTAATTGAATAATAAAAAATCCGACACATATGGAAAAACATACATGCCGGACTAGTTATGATATTGCAATCTGTATTTAACAAATTACAGATAAAATGTTCTATAACACTTTTGAAAGGAAATCCTTAAGCCTAGGATTCTTAGGATTGCCGAAAAATTCTTCCGGTGTACCAGATTCAAGAATCTGACCGTCATCAATAAATACGACTTTATTGGCAACCTCTCTGGCAAATCCCATCTCATGGGTAACGATGATCATTGTCATGCCTTCATCTGCAAGAGCCTTCATAAGATCAAGAACCTCGCCGACCATCTCAGGGTCAAGAGCGGAGGTTGGTTCATCAAACAGAATGACATCAGGATTCATGGCAAGGGCGCGGACAATGGCAACACGCTGTTTCTGACCGCCTGAGAGAGTAGAAGGATATACATCCGCCTTGTCCTCCAGGCCGATCATTTTCAGGAGTTCTTCAGCCTTTGTACGAGCCTCGGCAATGATCTCTGACTTTGTTGTTGTTATTTCCTGCTTTGTCTGCTTTTCCTTGCGGAAGAGGTTGGTGACAGGGAGCAGAAGATTATGCCGCTTTGCCTTCTTCAGATCCTGACATCTGACATAGACAGGGGCGAGCATGATATTCTGTATAACAGTCTTGTTGTTGTACAGGTTGAAATGCTGGAAAACCATACCCATATGACGGCGGTGTATATTGATATCGACCTTAGGATCTGCGATATCGACACCGTTGAAGATGATCTGGCCGCCGGTTGGATCTTCCATACAGTTCAGACAGCGAAGAAATGTACTTTTACCAGAACCTGAAGGACCGATAACAACCATTATATCGCCTTTATCTATGGTGACGTTGATGCCGTTTAAGACCTTGTTGTCACCGAAACTTTTTTCAAGATTAATGACGTCTATCACTCTTTCTCAGGCTCCTTTCCATTAATTTGATTCCCAGACTGATGAGAAGTACCATAACGATATATATCAGTGCCATAACCAGATAAGGGATCATAAATTCGTAGCTGTTACTTCCGATGTAGTTGAATGCAACATACAGATCAGTTGCACCGACAAAGCTGACAACGGATGTTTCTTTTATTAATGAAATAAATTCATTTCCAAGGGTTGGTAGGATATTCTTGACCGCCTGTGGTATTACGATCTTGCGCATGGTGGTCGCAAAGCTGAGACCCATGGCACGTCCTCCCTCCATCTGACCAGGATCTACGGAGAGGATACCACTTCGCATGATCTCAGAGATGTAGGCGCCACTGTTCAGTCCGAATACAAGCATAGCAACCTGAACTCCAGTCATATGTCCGCCCACAATAGGAAGAAGAACATAGTAAAAGAGAAGAAGCTGTACGACCATAGGTGTTCCACGGAAGAATCCTACATATACACTGCAGATAGCATCCAGAACTCTAGGCAGACGCTTATACTTTGGAATAACCCTGATGGTAGCTATGAGGGTACCGATGAGAATACCGATGATGAGACCAGCAATGGCAATCATAACAGTGTTCTTCAGACCCTCGACTACCTTAACATACCCGTTGTTGTCAATGAATATTTCTATGAACTTTTGTATTTTTGTAGAAATGTCTCCCATGAAATATCCTTTCAAACATAATTGGTGTTAAAACTAAAATTACTTAAATCCGATTTGGAATTTACTGCATTGCGTTAAGAGCAGCAGTGATGCTTGCTGCAGGATCTGCATCGATGATAACGTAGTTGAGGTTACCATTTAAGAGATCCTGAACTGCAAGAGAACCGTTCTTATAGCCTGTTGAAGTCATAGCAAGCTTTGTGAATCCCCAGTCCTCATCACCCTCGCAGTAGAAATGTCCGGTTGTACCTGTCTGGAAACCGATCTTCATGTCTGAACCCTTAGCCTGAAGGATCTTGTTGACATCATCAGCTGTCTTGCACTCGTCGAACTCTGTGTTGTCAGATGGAACGATAAGTTTCTGTGAAGCCTTGTAGTATGAATCTGAGAAACTTACATACTCCTCACGGTCTGGTTTGATAGTAAGACCAGCCATGGCGATATCACATTTGTGCTGACCAACTGAGAGACATACAGCATCGAAATCCATGTTCTGGATAACGAGCTCCTTGCCAAGCTTATCAGCGAGAGCCTTAGCTATCTCCATATCGATTCCGTAGTAGTTCTCACCCTTTGTATACTCAAATGGCTCAAATGCTGCGTTTGTAGCAACAACAAGCTGATCCTTGCTTGAGTCAAGTGTAGCTGACTCAACAGCAACTGGCTCACCGTCACCGAAGTAGTGATTGCAGATCTCGTCAAATGTTCCATCATCGTTCATTGTCTTGATGAAATCGTTAACCTGTGTTAACAGATCAGGCTGATCCTTGTCGACACCAAATGCGTACTGCTCATCTGTAAGGTCGATCTCGATGACCTTTGCAGTCTTCTTTGATGATGTTGAGCTTGATGAGCCGCTCTTTGAATCGGCCTTGTTTCCACATGCAGTAAGGGCAGCCATAGCCAGAACTGCTGACATTGAAATTGCTAATAATTTTTTGAGTTTCATTTTTACATCTTCCTTTCATATTTTATCTGAATAAATATACCATTGTGTTTCAAAAAAAGCAATTAATATATGAAAAAACTCGCTCTAAAAGGTCGAAAAAGTGCGATGCTTAATAAAAAACAGGTATTTCTTCATGATTTATAAATAAACATTGTTATGTGAATAGTATTTACTATATAATAAATTTGTATCATTTAAAAAATGAAGTTCATATTTAAATATGTATAATACAGGGAGGACAAATTATATGAGATACGAGATCAAAGGAGGCATGATGCCTGTAGTAGAGATTATCCTGGAGGCGGGAGAGTCAATGAATTGTGAGAAGGGGGCAATGGTATGGATGTCTCCGAATATGCAGATGCAGACAACCGGCGGTGGGGTAGGTAAGATGTTTACCAGAGCCATAACCGGTGAATCAATGTTCCGCAACACATACACGGCACAGGGCGGCCAGGGACTGATAGCATTCGGATCTAGTTTTGTTGGAAATATCATGGCAGTAGAGATTGGTCCGGGCAAGGAGATCATTTGTCAGAAGTCGGCTTATCTTGCATCAACACCGGGAGTAAATCTGGAGATAGCTTTTCAGAAAAAAGTCGCAGGTGGTTTCTTCGGAGGAGAAGGTTTTATCATGCAGAAGATCACAGGTCAGGGCATAGTGTTCCTTGAAATCGATGGTTCTGTTGTGGATTACATGCTTGCACCTGGTCAGCAGATGGTTATCGATACTGGTTATCTAGCAATGATGGATGCAACATGTTCGATGAACGCTGAGACAGTAAAGGGTGGAGCTATGAATATGTTCTTTGGAGGAGAGGGGTTCTTCAACACGGTTGTCACAGGCCCTGGAAGAATTACACTTCAGACCATGCCGAAGTCACAGCTTGCCGCTGAGATAGCATCAATGATCCCATCCAAGTAAATAAAACCCACTTGGCAAAAAGATATAAAAGATGACAGAAAGTTGACTAACTTGAAAATAAAAAGTCAAAGGTGAAATTTTGACGAAAATATAGCCGGATTTAGTGTATAGACTTAGATTTTTCAACCAAAATTTGCAAAATACTGCAAACTTATGCGAATAAGGTCTAGACAACCGGAGAAATAAATTATATGATACAAGGGTTGAACGTTAGAATCGTATATTTAATATAGAAAGTTCTAATGTGCAACCCGGACATATAACTATAACATTGTTAGGTAGCAAGGGAGACTTTTTATGAAAGCGTACAGTGAATTATCAAGAGAAGAGTTAATGGAACTTAGAGAGCAGCTGCTTGCGGCATATGAGGAGAAGAAGGCTCTTGGCCTGAACCTTGATATGTCAAGAGGTAAGCCATCACCAACCCAGCTTGGAGTATCTGTTGGTCTTATGGATGTTATCAACAGTGACTCTGATATGAGATCAGAGTGTGGCACAGACTGCAGAAACTACGGGTGCCTTGATGGAATACCAGAGGTCAAGAGACTTATGGCTGAGATGATGGGTACAACCGAGGATCATATCTTCATCGGTGGTAACGCAAGTCTTACTCTTATGTTTGACACTGTATCAAGAGCATATACACATGGAATAATGGGAGAGACACCTTGGTGCAAGCTTGACAAGGTAAAATTTCTCTGCCCAGTTCCAGGATATGACAGACATTTTGCTATCACAGAGCATTTCGGAATAGAGATGATCAATATACCTATGACAGTGACAGGTCCTGACATGGATATGGTTGAGGAGCTTGTAAATTCAGACCCTACAGTAAAGGGTATATGGTGCGTGCCAAAGTATTCAAATCCACAGGGAATCTGCTACAGCGATGAGACAGTAAGAAGATTTGCAAATCTTAAGCCAGCAGCTAAGGACTTTAGAATATTCTGGGACAATGCATATGTAATCCATCATCTGTACGAGGACAATCAGGTAGAGATACTTGATATCATCGGAGAGTGCGAGAAGGCAGGCAACCCTGATATGGTATATGAGTTTGCCTCAACATCAAAGGTTAGTTTCCCAGGATCAGGTGTATCAGCAGTGGCTATGTCACATGCAAACCTTGAGGATGCCAAGAAGCATTACACAATCCAGACCATAGGTAACGATAAGGTAAATCAGCTCAGACATGCAAGATACTTCAAGAACCTTGACGGACTTAAGGAGCACATGAAGAAGCACGCTGATTTCATGAGACCAAAGTTTGAGGCTACACTCAAAGTTCTTGAGGAGGAGCTTGACGGACTTGGAATCGGTTCATGGATCAAGCCTCTTGGCGGATATTTCATATCATTTGACGCCATGGAGGGCTGTGCAAAGGCTATAGTTGCCAAGTGTAAGGAGGCAGGAGTTATCCTCACAGGAGCAGGAGCAACATTCCCATACCACAACGATCCAAAGGACAGCAATATCAGAATCGCACCTTCATTCCCTACACCTGAGGAGATGCAGCAGGCAACAGAGATATTTGTTCTCTGCGTAAAGCTTGTAAGTGTTGAGAAACTGCTTGCAGCGTAAATAATGATGTCAGAGTAGGAATGCAGATAGGATTTATAAACTATAAGATATATAGCGATTAAAGAAAAAGCAATAATAGATAGATGTAAAAAGATCTCATTCATATGGATGGGATCTTTTTTTGCGATCATTCACACTATGATCGTTTGACCGATTCTATGACTATTCAATCAATAACGATCAAACATATAATAAATTATGAACAGCGCAATCGGTTGAAACGATTCGATTATACACAAAGTTACAAAATGTTCATAAATTAGACATTATTTTGGCAATTTTTCATCATTGATATATCACAATCATGTAATTATAATTTAGAGATGATAAGAATGAGTCTTATTAAGTCGAAAATAAGAGTTTATGGTTGGAGGTGTCTGGTTGTTTAACTATTACATATACAGAACCTACTTTAATGCAAAACACAGCTTTAACGGTGATGTGTCAAAGATACATGGTCACTCATTTACGGTCGTCACCTATATAGGTATGAAAGATAAGAAAGAGGATATTCCATTTTTCAAACTGGAAGCAATCATTTCATCATTTATTGACCAGTACAGGGGACGATATCTTAATGAACTTCCTGAATTTGAAGGATGTGAAAATACACTGGAGACCATAGGCGATTACTTTTATGAAGAGCTGCGGAAACAGCTGATGAAAAGTGGTATGGAGTTATATCAGCTTGACATATCAGAGAATCCTCTATGTGTGTATCAGGTATCTGACAGGTTGCTGCTGCCCACTATGAACATGGATACGAGCAACAGAAATTATCAGAAGATATTTGACGATATACTAAAGCTTGAGAGCATGACAGGCCTTAGCTGATATAGATGAAGTGCAGACAGATGATAAATTAAGTAATGAAATATACAACAGAGATGAGGCGTGATGAACATGAAGAAAAAAGAGTCGTATAAGAAACATTTGAACAGAAGTGTTATGGCTGTTGCTTTCGCTGTTATTTTTACATTTTTTTCTATGATGGGTGGCAGAATACAGGCATTTGCAGATGACGCAGTGGCAACCCAGACTGATGCGGCAAAGAGCAGTTCAAACGGACCTGTCACAACAGGGCTTGTTATAGATGGATATTATGGCGAGTGGAGTCAGTATCCATCTGCGGATATAACATATAACAGCAATAATGGATATTCGGTTCACAAGGGACAGCTTGCGATAGATGGCGACAGGCTATATGTGCATTTTTCCATGAACGATCTGTACACTTCGCAGATGCAGTTTCAGTTCTGGAACATCACTGTCGATGGTAAACAGTGTGTACTTAATATCTTGCCGGTCAATGCAGACGGTTCGATCAACTGGTCGGGACAGATGTATAATCTTGGCGAGGGAATACACAGGAATTTTGGTGTGTTTGCAGGTTACTATACGGATATAGATGGCGATGTTGCATTTACGGTTTATGATGCGGCACACACTGAGACCGGAAAGGGTGATGAGATAGAGTTTTCAATATCACTGAAAAAACTGGCTGATTATCTTGGCATAAATATAGATCAGGGGGCAACGATCACAGTGTCAAACCCAAATATCGGTGCGCAGGGAGTAACCATAACCGGTACTCCGACAGGTCCGTGGGCAGGGGCAGCTATGGCGATGGTACTTGCAACCGGCGGAGTGTTTGTGTGCAGGAGAAAGAAGAGGGAAAACCTCGTATAATAATTGAAAGTACGATATGAAAAGGAGGCAGAACACGGGATGAACATACTATTGATCGTAACATTTATATTATGGATATATGTGCTTACGGTTTTGAAACGTGGCAAACTTGATTTCTGGTATTTCATCGCAGGCAGTGTAGGACTCTTTATATACATGCTTATACTGGTTGAGCCTGTTGTTCTGGCTCCACTGCAGAAAGCAGTGTCCGCAGTGGCGGGTATGTTTGGAGATATGACTGGAATATATGAGTCGTATTTCAACAAAAATATAATATTTATATCCACAGGAGATACGAACCTTTCGATGTATATAGACTATGAGTGTTCAGGCATCATAGAGATACTGGCATTTCTGGCTCTCCTGTGGTTTTTTCCTTTGTATCACACATATGAGAAAAGCGTGCTCAGCGTAGTGGGAGGACTTGCAATATTTTTATCAAATGTACTCAGGATATTTGTGATCTGCCTCATAATATATCTGTTTGGAGGAAATGCATACTTTATTGCCCACACGATAATAGGACGTCTTGTGTTCTACGCATGCACTGTTGCACTGTATTTCTTTGTATTTACAAAGTCACAGATAATAAGACAGAAGGTTGGAGGTTTTAAATTTGACGCACATAATGCAGATATTTCATAGTTCCATCATATTCTGGGCAGCCTGGGTCATCATACCTATAGTTATGGAGATCATTCCGACCATAGGCAACTTCGTGATCCTGATAAAGAAAAAGATAGTATCACATAAGGAGAAGGCAGTAAATTTTTCACCCGAGATAACTATGATAATACCGGTGTACAATCAGGAGCACAGTCTGAGACGGTGTATAAAGTCAATAAATGATTCAAGTTACCCAAACGATAAGATATATATACTTGTCGTTAACAACATGAGTACAGACAGAAGTTTCGAGGTGTTCTGTGAGTGTCAGGAAGAGTTCCCAGAACTTACCATGAACTGGGTAAATTCAAAGCAGGGTAAGTCTAAAGCACTGAATCTTGGACTTTTCAACAGCTTTGGCAAATATGTGATCCATATAGACAGCGATGGTGTTCTGCAGAGGGATGCCATAAGAAATATGGTCACAAAGTTTGAGAGAAACCCTGATATCGACTGTATGACGGGTACCATCATGACAAATCCTGAGATGATAGACGAGACAAAGAAATTTGGACTCCGTCTGCTCAGAAAACTTGAGTTTTTCGAGTATGCCCAGGCTTTCCTTGCCGGAAGAAACTTTCAGTCGGAATTCAACAACATATTTACACTTTCCGGTGCTTTTTCAGCGTTCAGACGTTCCACCATCATGAGAACCAATATGTACAACACGGATACAGTGTGCGAGGATACACACGTAACATTTCAGATAAGAGATGTTCTCGGTGAGAAGGTAGTTCTCTGCAGTGAGGCGATATTTTATGTTGATCCTATAGAGGACATGAACAGACTTTATATTCAGAGACAGAGATGGCAGCGAGGAGAGATCGAGGTTGTCCATATGTTTATGAAGAACAGGATGAATGTGGTCAGAGGATTTTTCTCAGATTTTATAGTGAGACTTGTCATGTTCGACCACACATTTGCATTTCCGCGAATGATATGGTACTTCGCACTCATATGTCTTGGATTTGTGAATTATCCATTCAGCCTCATCATCCAGTCAGTCATCATTATGTACCTGCTGTATGTTTTTACGACGGCACTTCTTTATATATGTATAAGCCTGTTTTTAAAGCCGTTTAAAAAGCTCAGAAGATACTATATGAGAAAATGGTATCTGGTGTTTCTACTGCCACTTTACAATTTCGTTGTATTCTGGTTCAGATTTGCCGGAATAATAAATTCCATGAAGTCTAAGGGCAGTTGGAAGATGCAGAACTTCTCAGAGGAAAGGGATACTGCCGCGGGAATAGTAAAGAGTGATTTTCTGTGGCTTACACGCGGACTAGATAAGGTACGCAGATTTGTCAACTATCCGGAGGATGAGCTGACAAGTGCGCATGAGGAGAACAGATGATGGACAGATCTACAGATAGAAAAGAAAATAAAAAAACGTACAGGGGAAGACTTGTGGCCGCATTTGTAGTTGTTCTGGTCACTATACTGCTCGAGATCATATATTATGGATATCATATCATGGACAACAGGGACAATGTCATACATGCATTTGAGAATGAACAGGACAGCACAGTGCAGATCATTGCGGATGGGCTGGCTGGAAAGTCAGATGATGAGATGATAGATTTCATAAGACATTCTGTGCCGGTATCCGGAACTACTTGGGGATTTCTTCTCAAAGATGGCAGAGTGCTGTATATGAAGGATGATGACACAACAAAGAGTCTGGAATATATATCATCTAAGGCTGAATTTGAGCTATATATGGAAGATCTGGGTGGAATCGTCAGTGAGGCGTCTTTGACGGGAACAGAGTATGTGTGCGGTGTATTTACAGACAAAGATTATGTTCTTGAAGAGTATGGAACCTCAAATATGGAATTTTATATTGTGACTGCTGTTATAGCTACGATACTGGTGTTTGGATGTATACTTATAGAATTTGCAGGAAGGATTGGACATGAGGGAAGAAAAGTTATTGCGCTGCAGTCTGATCTTACAGAGCGGAATGAAAAGTTTTATGAGTACGAAAGACTGACAGGCCAGTACGAGGAAGAACTCAGAAACAGAGATCTCGACAAGACGGAGATAAAGAGGGAAGGCTATTATGACATGGAGATAGTTGACACTCTGCTTTCGAAATCCGCTGATCCTGAACTTTTCCCAATCACATTTATGTTTATTCGCGTCAGGATGGGAGATAGGTACTTCTCACGGGATGCCATTTTCAGGATCATGGACTTCATAAAGGGTTCCATGGGAAAAAATCATGTGACAGCGGAGCTTTCAAAGGGATATTTCGTGGTGATCATGTATAAGACGGATCTTGCAGCAGCTGAAGAGGCGAGAGAGGGAATGCTTGCCAAATGGGAGGCATTTTCTAAGGGAGCGGAGCTGGAGACTGTACTCAGAGAAGTTGGATCCACGGAAAATCCGAGAAATACATTTTACCATGAGAAGGACAGACTGCTGGATCTTGCAAACTGGTAAAGAATTGCAAATTCAAATGTTTTGAGAGGTGAATTAAATGAGGTTCAGACAGTATAAATTCAAATTCTATCTGAATGCCAGACACGGCATATATAAAAACGGAGTCATGGGTGAGATACATCCCCATACCTGGGAAATCGTGATAAATGTTGTCAAGGGACGTGATGAGACGGTCAAGTTCCACCATCTTGAACACAGAGTCGAGGAGTTCTTAAGTGCATATCAGGACAAGACATTAAATGATGTCCCTCCATTTGATATGATCAATCCGACACTTGAGAATATATGTGAGTATTTCAAGGAAGAACTCACGAAGATATTAAACAGAAACGGCTGGATATTCCTCATGATGGAGATGAGCGAGTCCCCATCGATGTCGTATGTGGTAAGTCTTATTGATGACAGTTACACGGAGGAGATGCAGACGATAAACTCAATAACCGACAGGATACTCAAAGATATAAAGGAAAACAACGAGGACAAATGACAGAAAAGGATAAACTCAGCAGGAGAAAACTTAATATTTATTTCGCCATTGGTGTGGTTGTCCTTGCCGCACTGGCAGTGGTCGGAGTCATACATTTTAAGAGTGTAGTGCCTGAACCGTCAGGAAATGATGTATGGGGACATCTGTACAAGTCAGAGTATCTCTATAAGGCACTGAAACGTGGACAGATATATCCTCTGTATGACGAGACCTGGTATAACGGAATCCAGTTATATAGGTACTGGCCGCCTCTTTCATATTATATAACAGCACTTCTCATGTGTTTCACAGGGGGAAATGTTATAAACGCATATTACCTCTTGTTCGGCGTGTATATATTCTTCGGCGGACTGGCATTTCTGCTCATCGGCAGAAGGATCGGAAGACCTGTGTTTGGAACAGCGCTTGCTGTGCTGTGGTTTTTCATGCCTGAAAATGCGAGAATGTACATTGACGAGGGCAATATGCCGAGAATGGTCGTATCTTTTCTCCTACCGTATCTCATATATTTTATATGGGTATATCTCAGGGAAGAGAAGAGATGGGCGCTTGCCGGGATCCTTATATTTACAATGCTCATCACCGTTACCCATATCATGATGATCGCCATGATCGGAATAGGAACATTCCTGTTTCTGTTGTTTGATCATCACAGAAAAATGGGTATAAGACGTCAGGTGATCATCCTGCTTACGATGATATGTGGCATACTCATCATGGGAGTGTGGCTTGTGCCATCACTTTCGGGCGGAATATCATCCATGGATTCCGAGGCAGCATCAGATGTCATGACAATGTGGATGTCTGATCTTTCTTCATCACTCAATCCGTTAAACCGTATAAATGGAGATATCGGTGCATTTTATTTTGGAATATCTGTTGTCCTGCTCTCCATAGTGGGAATATTACTTGCAGATAACAGAAAAAAATCAGGATTTATCCTGGCACTTGTCATCCTTGTGCTCACGACACCGGATGTTCTGCCGATACTTCGAAAGATGCCGATGAGCCAGGCACTCTGGATGACGAGATTTACAGTTATAGCATATGGATTTTTCTTTCTGTCGCTTATAGAGTGGAACAGACTTAGAAAGCCATTTGTGATAGCTGTGGTGTTCATCCTTGTGGTAGATGCGATCCCATCATTTACATTTGAGAGGTACAGTATTCCGGCAAATGATGACGGTGTGGCTGTGGCAGACCTTTTGAGGGATAACACAGACCAGAGGGCATCGCTCATGGATCTGTCAAGTCTTGGTTCTTACCCATCGTACGGAGTGTGTACAGATGGGGGAGCGTCATATACATTTGGCTGGGCATGGCAGGGTGCTGCGACAGCAGACAACATAATGCTGCTCAACCAGGCACTTGAGAACGAACAGTATGATTATCTGTTCGACAGATCTGTAGAGCTTGGAGATGATACAGTTGCGATCGACAGAAAGTATATAGGTGCAAAGGGGAAGACTCTGGATGATGTCACTGCAAGTGCAAAGAAGCGTGGCTACGCGCTGACATATGAGTCGGATAAGATATGCCTTTTTAAGCTTGACAGCCCGGTTGAGTTCGGAGTTGTCACACAGTATGATGGTATCGCCATAGGTGATTATGCGGATGGGATAACCCTTGCATTTCCTTCGTTTAAGGCTGGAATGTCCCCAAATATAGAGGACTATTCCGTGGACGAACTGAAAAGCTACCGCACTGTCATCCTGACGGGATTCACATATGATAACAGGCATAAAGCCGAGGATATGGTGAGATCTCTTGCGGATTCCGGAGTAAATGTTGTAATAGATATGACACATGTCCCGGCGGACAACGCAACTAGACAGCACATATTTCTGGGAGTTACGGATATGTCTGTATCATTAAAGTCTAGCTATCCGATTCTTACCTATGACGGCGAGCAGATATCTACGACCAGATTTCCTGATGATATGTCAGAGTGGAACACCGGATATATAACTGGAGCCATGAATGTGACCGGTACATTCACTTATGAGATGGAACAGCTGGCATTTGCAGCTACGGATGAGAACAGTCAGAATATCAATTATGTGGGACTGAATCTCCTGTATTATTACAGTGTGACAGGGGATAGCGGTGCAGAGAAGATAGTTGAAGATATTCTAGGAGTTAGCCCGGAGGATCTTCCTGAGAGAACGCTGATTCCTGTAAGCAAGGAGATAACGGATGACGGAATGGTGATAACAGTAAGTGATGCTCAGGCAGATCTTGCTGATGGAACTTTGATAAATACCACCATTGCATATCAGGATATATTTGTATCTGATTCGGAGATAACGGATGAAAATAATCTGCTATGTGTCGGAACGGGTGTGACACAGATAAAGTTCAAATATCCAAAACTGGGCATTGGAATATTATTCAGCCTGGCAGGGGTGCTTGGCATGGCTGTGATATTCATTATCGATGGAAAAATGCGCCGGAAACAAATAGTAAAATAAATTTTATAACGTCTATTGACAATATACATGAAAAATAGTAACATAACAGCGTTATGGAACGTAACACTGTTATGTTATTTTTATATTATGATTAAATGGGGGAGGATTATGGCAAAGAAAATACAACATGACAGCGAGACGAGAACGGAACTTCTAAGGTGTGCCAAGGAAGAGTTCATGGACAAAGGATTTATGGGCGCGTCGCTCAGGAACATATGCCAAAAGGCAGGAGTGACCACAGGAGCGCTGTATTTCTTTTTCAAGGATAAGGATGATCTGTTCTGCAATGTGGTGGGACACATGATGGATAGGCTCAATGCTGCGCTGACTGAACATTTTTCGTTTGAAGTTGATGAGATGAACAGTGGTAAGGCGTCAGAACACAATGAGGGCAGTGACTTTGAATCAGCCAGGAATATTGTGCATGAGCTTTATAAACATAGAGATGAAGTACTTCTCGTTCTTACGAAGTCACAGGGATCCAGTATGGAGAGTGTGCCGGATAACATGGTGGATCAGATGGATGCACACAATGCATTTATATGTGAGGCGATGTGCAAAGCTTACGGAACACCGATGGTTGAGAGAAATGTTGTACACTGGATGTCACATTCTCAGATCGACATGTTCATATTTATGGTAACACACATTGACAACGAGGAGGATGCCCAGAAGTTTGTTGAGACAGGGATGAAATATCTGATCTCAGGCTGGTATGGACTTGTCAAGCCGTGGCAGTCTCCAGAATAAAAGATGATAATGTTTTAGGTCTTCCGAATTATAGGAAGACCTAAAAAAAGACATTTACCATAACAGCGTTATGTATGCAAATGAACATTTGAATAGCTACTAAAATAATATTAAGGAGAGAATAAAGGAGGAAAAAACATGTATTTGGAAGTGTCAGGAGTAAAGAAGAGTTACGGAGAAGGCGGAAGTTATGTTCAGGTACTCAAGGGTATAAACACAGGTGTTGAGAAGGGGCAAATGTGTGTTATACAGGGAACGTCAGGTTCGGGTAAGTCAACACTTCTGAACTGTATAGGTGGTCTTGATACCATGGATTCAGGATCAATAAAGGTCGATGGAACAGAAATATTCGGTATGAACAGTGACCAGCTTGCAGATTATAGACGAGATAATCTGGGATTCATATTTCAGTTCTATAACCTAGTTCCAAACCTCACGGTCAGGGAAAATATACAGGTGTGTGAGTATCTGACAGATAATCCGATTCCTATGGATGATCTGATCGAGACACTGGGACTTACGGAGCACCAGAACAAGTTCCCTTCACAGCTTTCAGGCGGCCAGCAGCAGAGATGTGCCATAGCGAGAGCACTTGTGAAGAATCCGAAACTTTTGCTCTGCGATGAGCCTACGGGTGCTCTTGATTCCAAGACCTCCAGAGATATCCTTGTTCTTCTCGAGGAG
The DNA here is from genome assembly GCA_050874325.1 of Coprococcus sp. Taxonomy (GTDB): domain Bacteria; phylum Bacillota; class Clostridia; order Lachnospirales; family Lachnospiraceae; genus Coprococcus. The sequence continues at coordinate 47,651 of JBNMKK010000010.1, forward strand.
ATAAATGCGAAGTATGGAACGACCATGCTGATAGTTACTCACAACAATTCAATCAAGAATATGGTACATAAGGTAATTTTCATAAAGGATGGTCTTATAAGCAAGGAGTACGAGAATGAAGTGAGAGTACCAGCGGCAGAATTGGAGGATTTGTAATATGCAGAAGGTTTTGAGAAAAAGGGTTCTGAGGGATCTGAAGGAGAATCTGTTCAGATACATAGCACTTGCATTTCTTATCATCATAGGTATGTATGTTATTGTTTCACTCATAGGTGCGGGATATACCATCATCGATAATGGTGAGGAACATGACAAGGCAAATAGGATAGAGGATGGACAGTTCTCAGTGTTCGTTCCTTTGAGCGATGATGAGATCACTGAGCTTGAGAGTGTGGGCGCAGAGGTTGAGAAGATGTTCTACGAGGACTATGATGTCATGGATGGCAAGACTATCAGAGTATTTGCCAACAGGAAGAACATAGATCTTGTAGAATGTGATGAGGGAAGTCTTGCAGTGGCTGATGATGAGATAGTTGTTGAGAAGAGATTCAGCCAGGTAAATGAAGTGTCGGTTGGAGATACGATACAGATAGCCGGAAATGATTTCAAGGTAACAGGAATAGGAACATCACCTGATTACAATGCTCTTTTCAAGGAGATGTCAGATACAGTTGTCGACAGCAAAATGTTCGGAACGGTATTTGTAACTGATAATGCATATGAAAAGCTTCATGCAACAGGCAAGAGTGTCAAGACAGAGACTTATCTGTATGCATTCAGGCTTAATGGCAAGACCACCTGTGATGATGTGAAAGATGCTCTTGAAAATATCAAGGTTGATACAGACAGGATAGATGATAAGTATTTTCAGGAGTACTGGGATAGAACAGGTGCGGCTATAAATGATTTCAAGGATGGCATAAAGGATCTTAAGTCAGGGGCAAATGAACTCGCTGACGGACTTGGAGAACTCACGGACAATAATAGAAAGCTTAACAATGCTGCGCAGGAGCTGTTTGACGCATACCTTGAGCAGGCATCGTCATCGCTTAAGGCATATGGATTAGACACGGTGCTTACAGAGAGTAATTACAGTGAAGAGATGAAAAAGATCGCGGACAGTCAGGGCGGAGTCGTTGCAATGAGTATCGAGAGTGCCCTGAGTGACATTGACAGCATCAAGGCGTTTAAGGATGGCATAAAAGAATATACAGATGGAGCCATGGAAGCAAAGGATGGCTCAGATGAACTTGCGGACGGAATGGCAGAACTAAAAAAGGAGACCGATTCTTTCCTCAAGAATTATGACACCGACCTTGCAAACATCACTTCATTTGTGACAAGTGATGATAATCCAAGAACAGGCGGAGCCGCCGATGACCAGCAGATCAATGTACAGGCTGGATATTTCTTTGGTGTGCTGCTCATGCTCCTGTTCACATATGTAATATCTGTATTCGTAGTACACGGAATAGAGAAGGAGAGCAGCGTCATAGGTGCGCTCTATGCTCTGGGCGTCAAGAGAAGAGATCTAATGATGCACTATCTGACACTTCCTGTTATTGTCACAACAGTGGCAGGCATAATAGGTTTCCTTATCGGAATAAGCAATGTGGGAATTCCTACACAGATGGCTGATTCTTATGCATACTTCTCAATCCCAGCCATGGATGTGAAGATTCCTCCGATTCTTATAGTGTACGGTATCGTGATGCCGCCTTTGGCAGCGATAGTTGTGAACTACTTCGTAATAAGAAAGAAACTTTCACAGACAGCCCTGTCACTCATAAAAAATGAGGTCAAGCAGCCAAAGGGCAGCAATGTCAATCTCGGGGACATGGGATTTGTCGGAAGATTCAGAGTCAGACAGATGCTCAGGGAGATGAGAACCGGTTTAACGGTCGTTATTGGAATGTTCATAGCGCTCATATGTATGATGATAAGTCTTGACACTGCAACACTCTGTTCAAATGTCAAGAAGGAGAACGTGGAGGATACCCACTATGAATACATGTATACATACAAATATCCAACAGAGAATCCTCCGGAGGGCGGCGAAGCTGCATATGCAAAGACATTAAAGAAGGAGATATATGGTTACAACTGGGATGTGACAGTGCTTGGACTTTCAAAGAATACAAAGTATTTTGATGTTGACCTGAAGGACGGTAAGAACAGAGTTTCCATATCATCTTCATTTGCAGAAAAATATGGTTACGGCGTAGGCGATGAGATCGTACTACACGATGAAGAGAACGATATAGATTATGGATTTACCGTGGACAGCGTGACACAGTACTCAACAGCGTTCTATGTGTTCATGACTATAGATGATGCAAGGGAGCTGTTCGGTGCAGGAAGTGATGAGTATAATGTGGTATTTGCAGACAAGGATCTGGGAGTTGAACCGGCAAGACTCTATGCAACGACCACAAAGGCGGATATAGAGTCGGCAGCCGGTATATTCGTTGACCTGATGATGAGTATGATCGTCATGATAGTTGTCATCTCGACACTCATATTTGTTGTGGTAATGTATCTGATGATGAAGGTCATGATAGATAGATCGGCGTTCTCTATATCTCTTATAAAGGTGTTCGGTTTCAGGACGAAGGAGATCAGAAAGCTTTATCTTGATGGTAATTTCTTTATAATCGCAATTGGAGCAGCCATATGTCTGCCTCTTGCCAAGGTCATCATGGATGCAGTGTTCCCATCACTTGTGTCAAATGTAAATTGTGGCGTTAAGCTGACATTTGCCCCATGGCTCTGGGCTGTGCTCTACGGCGGAATACTTGTTCTGTATTTCATAATCAACAGAATTCTGGTCGGCAGACTGAACAAGATCGTGCCTGCCGAGGTTCTGAAGAACAGAGAGTAGGATAAATGCGGTTTTCCTTGCACAACAAGCACAATGTATTGTAAAATCATATCTGGTATGTAAAAAATAAGAAAATGAAAAGAGAAAAACAGATATGGAGAAATTGCTTAAGATCATTGCCGATGTGAATTCATCGGTGAACAATTTTATATGGGGAGTGCCATCTATGATATGTATCGTGGGCGTTGGACTGTGGCTCCTCATAAGAAACCGCGGCGTTCAGTTTACGAAGTTTGGATATGCATTCAAGCACACATTTGGAAGGATATTTAACAAGAAGGAGACTTCAGATGGTGCCATAAGTCCGTTTCAGGCTGTGTGTACAGCGCTGGCGGGAACGGTCGGAACCGGAAATATAGCCGGTGTTGCGGGAGCCATCGCCATAGGTGGTCCGGGAGCAGTATTCTGGATGTGGATATCAGCCCTTCTCGGAATGGGAACAAAGTTTGCCGAGGTTGTTTTGGCAGTGTTCTATAGAGAGAAGGATGCAAATGGTGACTGGGTCGGAGGACCAATGTATTATATCAAGAATGGTCTTGGCAAGAATGCGTATTTTCTCGCTGTGGCATATTCGATCCTCGGTATACTCACAGTATTTGGAACCGGAAATGCAACCCAGGTCAACACTATAACAACAGCTATTGACTCAGCTCTGTTTAACTACAATCTGGCTGACAAGAGCAATACATTTACCATCAATCTTGTGATAGGGATCATAATAGCTATCCTTGTTGCACTCATACTGATAGGTGGAATCAAGCGAATAGGAAGTGTCACAGAAAAACTTGTTCCATTTATGGCTGCCATGTACATAATCATGGCTATAATCCTTGTCATAATTAATATCAAGAGTGTACCTGGTGTGTTTGCATCTATATTTGAGGGTGCATTCAATCCAAAGTCCGTGACAGGAGGTGTGGTTGGAAGTCTGTTCCTCAGCATGAGAAAGGGTGTGTCGAGAGGAATATTCTCCAATGAGGCAGGTCTTGGTACAGGATCAATAGCCCATGCATGTTCAGATGTAAAGCATCCTGTGCAGCAGGGACTCTGGGGAATATTTGAGGTGTTTATCGATACTATAGTTATATGTACACTCACAGCTCTCGTTATCCTGTGCAGTGGAACAGATATAGCCTATGGACAGGCAGCAGGTGCAGATCTGACCATAAACGGTTTCGTGACTACATATGGAAACTGGATATCAATATTCACAGCGATTGCTCTTTGCTGCTTTGCTTTTTCAACGATACTTGGCTGGGGACTTTACGGTTCAAGATGTGTGGGATTTTTGATCGGCAGCAAATTCATAAAGCCGTTTATGGTAGTATATGCATTTGTCGCTATCATAGGTGCAACCATGGATCTCGGACTTCTGTGGGATATCGCAGACACTTTCAACGGTCTCATGATAATACCTAACCTTATAGCGGTATTTATGTTGTCCGGTACGGTTGTGAAACTCACCAGGGAGTATTTTGAGGATGGTCCGGGCAAGTTCGGAGTTGAGACTGGCAAAGAGAGCTGACGGTGTATCAGGCTTGGTGATACTTACCAGGCTGGTTAAGATGAAAGGAATTTTTATATGGAAGAAATATCAAGCGAGATTTCTAACAAATATGCGATACTTATAGACTCTGAGAACGTATCTGCAAAATATATCGAAAGTATATTTGACGAACTTTCAAGACTTGGATCCATAACAGTCAGGAAGATATATGGAGACTGGTCTAAGAACAATAACGGCTGGGATAAGGACTGCCTTTTGTCCTACTCCATACAGCCGGTGCAGCAGTTCTCCTATACAGCAGGGAAAAACTCGACGGATTCGGCGATGATAATTGATGCAATGGATCTGCTGTACACCAGCAATATAGATGGATTCTGTCTGGTCACAAGTGACAGCGATTTCACAAGGCTGGCATCAAGGCTAAGGGAGGCTGGCAAGCAGGTGATAGGAATGGGAGAGCGCAAGACTCCGAAGGCTTTTGTCAGTGCATGTACCAGTTTTAAGATACTTGATTCACTTGTGAATGAGGACCTCAACAAGCCAGCGGCAAAGACTTCATCTACGGAGGCTGCAGTGTCGGATGAGTCCAATATAACAAGTATAAGGGATATTAAAAAGACGGTATACAACATCATTGATGAGAATGACGACAAGGACAAGAAGACTCATATGGGCGAGATTGGCAGCCGACTTGTGAACAAATATCCTGATTTTGATGTGAGAAATTATGGATATTCCAAGCTTTCGACATTCCTCAGCGAGGAGTTTGACGACCTCGACATAGACAAGGGCAGGCAGAAATTTGTATCCATCAGGAATCATATGGATCCAAAGAGTGAGGTTAAGGGAAAGATCATAAAACTCCTAACTACAAGCACGGATACCATGTACAATATGGGCAGGCTGAATACGGAACTTAAGAATATTATTCCTGGATTCAGCATAAAGAAATATGGATACAGCAAATTCTCCAGTTTTCTTAAAAGTTTTGGGTGCTTTGAGATCGTTGGAGATCGGGTAAAGGTTACAGAAAAACAGATATAGTGCAAATGTTTGAAAATATCATTGCAGATGGTACATTTTGAGAAAAAATGACAAAAAAAGTAAGCCTTTTTGTTGAAAATCAATAAGAATAGTGATAAATTGAAACTGTGGGTTTTCAGGTACAGAGAGCCTGCTATGGGGGAAGAAGTGTACGCGCAAATTAAGGAGAGGCATTATTTATGATACTTATTGATACTCAAAAAGAGGAGTTTAGCAAGCTTAAGGATATTCGTGTCTTCGGAAAGATAAGCCATGAGAATAGATTTAACAAGAATCTCCTGGTGATAGGTCTTGGTGGACTTGGAAGCAGAGCTGTATGTGCGCTGAAAGGGATGCTGATGGATAGTATAACCCCGGAGGACAATATTAATTTTCTCATGATCGATTCAGATATCTCAGAGATGGAACAGACCATAGAAAACAGCAAGGACGGTGTGGGGTTCAATGCTCTTGAGGTCATCAGTATATACAGACCTGATATAGAAAATGTACTTGAAAATGGAATCCAGAACAACAAGATACACAAGAATCTTGCAAACTGGATGGATCCGGAATTCCCGGAGATAACAATAGGAAGAGATGGTGCTAAGGGAAACAGGCAGATTGGTCGTCTTATGTTTTCCAATGCATACACAGATATAAGAATGTTGCTGTTTGACAAGCTGCAGGCGGTATACGACAAGACAGAGGAAGGCACTGTTGATGTGCTCATAGTGTCCGGTGTCTCAGGCGGAACCGGAAGTGGCATCCTGTCGGATGTGTCATACAATATAAGGGCATATGGCAAGGCTAAAAAGTGGAACAACCTCAGGATAGGTGGTTGTCTTCTTATGCCGGATGTTTTGTTTGGTCATAAATCAGTTTATGAAGACACGGAACTTGTGTCGAGACTTAATGCCAACGGATGTGCTACCATGAAGGAAGTGGATTATTACATGAAACTTTCCGAGAAGGATGACAATTACACATTCATTAGCAAGGACAACAGGATGGTCATAAGGGAGAATCTTTTTGATGCGTGTATGCTCATATCCGGAAGAAAGGATTCACAGGGGTATATACCTGAGGGCTTTATCCTTAAGGATACGGCAAGTTTCCTGTACAGACTTGCAAGCAACAAATATATCGGCAACAACGATGTGGACAATGACAGGAAATTGCTCAGAGATGTATTTTTTGAGAATGAAGGCTATGCAATTACAAACTGGAAGATGGAGAACAAGGATGAGGAAATAAGGAAGTCCAACTGTTACTATAAGGTTGTAAGCGAGGCTGATTATCATATTCCGATCAAGGAGATTGAGAATATGTGTGAAAATGATATATTCTCGCAGGCATATAAGGGATTGTTCCGTTCCCCTTTCAAGGAGGGAAATGCAGAGGCTGATATACGTGGTGTGCTTACAGAACTCACTGAGTTCCTTGGAGAGGAGCCGGGAGAGGATATAAAGCTTAATGTGAGCGGGCTTATCCAGTACAGTCAGGTGACAAAGCCTACATATAAGATGATAAAGAAACATACAGACGGACTCAGAGAGGGTTTTGCGACCAAGATGGAGAACTTCGAGAAGGAACTTCCGGTTATCATAAAGTCCATGAAGAACAAACTCTGGGGAGCACTGGATGATGTGATCGTCAGATACATGAAGGAATTTGGCCCGTATGGAGCAATAGATATCATAGGTGCTCCGAGTGCAGGTGTTACAGATTCAACTAAGGGAATGATGGCAGAGGTCAGAAAGCTTGAGAAGAGGATGAAGGATTACACTCCGTCAGGCGAGTATACCAGGATCATAGACTCCATAAAAGAGATAGTGGCAAAGAGATTCTTTACATTCCCTTCGGCGAAGAGAGAGACTGAGAACGGATATTATGAGGCGTGTATAAAAGAGATGCTTGCCGCTGAGCGATCAAAGCTGATCGATGAGCTTGACGCGCAGGATCTGTTCGGAGACACACTCAGGTGGCTGCAGCAGAGAGCAGAAAGACTTGATGAGATATATTCACAGTTTGGGGAGGATCTCAAGAATTCTATAGACGATCTTTCACTTGCTGGAAGTCAGACTGTTGTAAATATCCTAAAAAAGGCAAAGAGACATGAGTTTCTTCCAACTGATTATGTGACGCCAAAGAGGATCAATGAGATGAGCTCCGGCATAATAAAGCTCATGCTGGACAATGAAGCGAACATAGACAATGGAAGAGTTATCCCTGTTAAGGATGAGATGGAGAAGATATACAGAGAATTTTTCTCGGGCGTGGGTGCTTATGGTCCTGAGAAGATGTTTACTGTTGCTTTCTCAGAAAAGAAACTTACGGAACAGGATCTCAACGTTATGTTCGGTTCCCCTGTCAATGATCGCCGTACAGCTATCATGGAGGAGGCAGCAAAGGCATTTGTGGATGATATATCGGAGGAGCAGCCACTCTGTGTATTAAAGGATGATTACAAAGAGAAATTGTTGGCAAAGAAATATATATCGGTTCCAAATGTGATGCCATATTTCAGCAAGGCAGTAAAGTCGATCCTCATGGGCAAGCCATACAACGAGAAAGAGGATTCCATAACGCTCAACCCTGGTGAGATAGAGATATCAATAGATGATATGTTTGTGGGTGTGCCTGTCTCAATGATGCAGTGTGCCATGGAGATGCAGATGGCATACAATGCAGTTTATGATTATAAGGGACTTCATATAGACGAGGTCAACAAGGATATGAAGAGTTTTCCTGATTTTGTTACTATTTAACGCTATACATAATATAGAGATTATGCAACAGAGCCATTTAATATCACATTGTGTATTAGATGGCTCTGTTACGTTTCATTGAATAGACGTGTTACAGTAATTGTTATAAATTGCATCGGCGAGCTGTCTGTCAGATACAGTTATATATATGGAGCGAGGAAAGTATGGATCAAAATATGGAATATTTGCTATATGTCATGGACACGAAGGCGTTTGAGAGTGATGAGGAATTTGAGCGGCGTCTTGGAATGGTATCTGAGTATAGAAGAAGTAAAGTTATGAGGCTCAGACGGAGAGAAGATCGGAATGCAAGTCTTGCTGCGGGGTGTCTTCTCTCATATGCATTGCGGCGGTATGCGGGTATAGATGAGCGGCAGGCTGCATATATAAAGAATAAGGCTGGAAAACCGTCCATAATAGAAAATTATGACGAGCAATATGGACTAGGAAGAGATGTTCCTGGCGTAGATCGCATGTGCGTATCAGCGTATAGAAATGATAATACAGACATACAATTCTCCATAAGTCATACAGAAGGTTGTGTTGCTGTTGTAGTTGGCAGACATACATGTGGTATCGATGTGGAACATGTAAGACGCATACCGGACAGTATAGTGAACAGGATGTACTCCAGGAAGGATGCAGATAGAATTTCTCAAATTGAAAAAAACGGAGAGAGCGCAGATGAATACAGCACATGTGTATGGACCAGGAGAGAGGCGTACGGCAAGATGACAGGAAAAGGGCTGCTCATGTCTGACCCGGATCAGATGATGGTCATGGATAATGGACATATGGAGGCACTTCATGCAGTGCTCATGAACTACAGGATAGGACAATATCCTGCAGAAGGGTTGTGCATAATAAATGAAGGAGAGAGCGCAAAGACGCAGTTCATTGTGGCTGTATGTTTTGATGCTGATACAACGATACCTGATCTGCAGGTCGTTGATTCATACAAGCTTGAAATATAGACTTCACCATTTGCGTATGGTGTGGTATTATGTGTAATTAGGTGTATAAGCAAAGAAGTACTTAAGGAGAAGGAAATGAGTAAAAAAGCAACAAAAGCTCTTAATAATAAATATTATGTAGCTAGATACAATGCCTCTAAGAGAAATGAAAATCTTACAAGCAGAGAGAAGAGCGCGGAGGTTCTCAATATCGACAGAACGAGGCTCTCAAGAATTGAGCTTGGAACGGTTGTTCCGTATCCTGAAGAGGTTCTGTCCATGGCAAAGGCGTATGACATCCCTGAACTTTGCAACAGCTATTGTTCAGGTGACTGTCCTATCGGAAAAGAGACGATAAAGCCGATAAATGCGGACAGCTTAGACAGGTTGATACTTCAGTTTCTCGGATCGTCTAAGAAGATGGAGGATATATCGGAGCAGCTTATAGAGATCACAGCCGATGGAATTGTGGATGAGACTGAGGTGGCTGCATTTGATGCGATCCTTGACGAACTCGAGAAGATGTCTGTCAACATACAGTCACTTATGCTCTGGGCACAGAAGAACAGAGATGCTCTGAGAGATAAGAAAAACTAAAGCGGCACATAAGATCATGGGCCGTTTATAAAATATGTATATGAGGAAAAGATAATGGATGACAAGTTAAGAGAAGAGATAAACAGAAGAAGGACATTTGCTATAATCTCCCATCCGGATGCAGGTAAGACTACACTTACAGAAAAATTCCTGCTTTTCGGTGGTGCGATAAATACTGCCGGTTCTGTAAAGGGAAAGGCAAATTCAAAATATGCGGTATCCGACTGGATGGATATAGAGAAGGAGAGAGGTATCTCAGTAACATCATCGGTTCTGCAGTTCAACTATGATGGTTACTGTATAAACATCCTTGACACTCCAGGACATCAGGATTTCTCGGAGGATACCTATCGAACCCTCATGGCAGCCGACTCTGCGGTCATGGTCATCGATGCGTCAAAGGGTGTCGAGGCTCAGACAATCAAGCTCTTTAAAGTTTGTGTTATGAGGCATATCCCTATATTTACATTCATCAACAAGATGGATAGAGACGCAAGGGACACATTTGAACTTCTGGATGATATAGAGACTGTCCTTGGAATAAAGACATGCCCTGTCAATTGGCCTATAGGTTCCGGTAAGGAATTTAAGGGTGTGTATGACAGAAAGACTCAGGTGGTTTCAACATTCCAGGCGATATCTACAGGGGGAGCCAAGAAGGCAGCCGAGACCGATTATCATATTGAGGATGAGGAGCTTAAAAAGCTGGTTGGTCCATACCTGTATGATCAGTTTAAGGAAGAGATAGAGCTGGTTGACGGAGCTACAGACGAGATGGATATTGAAAAGGTAAGAGCAGGAGAGCTTTCACCGGTATTCTTTGGATCTGCACTCAACACATTTGGTATAGAGCAGTTCTTGAATTATTTCTTACAGATGACTACACCTCCAATTGGACGTAATTCATCTGAGGGAATCATAGATCCTGTGACAGAGCCATTCTCGGCATTTGTATTCAAGATACAGGCAAATATGAACAAGGCTCACAGAGATAGGATCGCGTTCATGAGAATCTGTTCAGGAAAGTTCGAGGCTGGTATGGAGGTCTACCATGCAGCCAGCAAGAGGAAGATAAAGCTTTCACAGCCACAGCAGCTCATGGCCCAGGATAGGAAAATTGTTGAGGAGGCTTATGCAGGAGATGTTATAGGTGTATTTGATCCAGATCTGTTCTCCATAGGTGATACATTGACTACCGGTGGTAAGAAGTTTGAGTACGAGGGAATACCTACATTTGCACCGGAGCACTTCTGTAGGGTTGTACAGCTCAACAGTATGAAACGTAAGCAGTTTGTCAAAGGTGTTACACAGATAGCTCAGGAGGGTGCGATACAGATATTTCAGGAGTATACCGCTGGACTCTCGGAGATCATAGTTGGAGTTGTAGGAGTGCTGCAATTTGATGTACTCAAATATAGACTGGAAAATGAGTATGGCTGTGAGATAAGACTTGAGCCGATACCATACAACTACATCAGATGGGTGAAGGATCCAACCATAGATGTCACAAAACTCAAGAGGGTTAGTGATGTCAAGAAGGTTAAGGATATGAAGGGTAATCCACTTCTTTTGTTTGCAAATGAATGGGTTATAGATCAGGTACTTCAGCACAATGAAGGACTTGAACTTGAAGAATTCAGAAAGAACTAGACGTATGGAGTGTATTTCCGTCGCTGTTTGAACATGTATAGTAATATAAAGACTGTGAGGTTGATGTGTCAGCCCACAGTCTTTTTGTATATTTATATGAATAAACGCTCTGTAATATGACAATCCTAGTGTTAGACAGATAACACAGGTGGAGGACATGGGTATGGCACTTAACAGAGTAGTTATATGCGGTGTAAATACATCAAAATTACCATATCTTACAGAAGAGGAAAAAAATAATCTTTTTGACAGGATGGAGCAGGGGGACTCATCTGCCAGGGAGGAGTTCATTGAGGGGAATCTTCGACTTGTTCTCAGCGTGATACAGAGATTTGGAAGTTCAAATGAGAATCCGGATGACCTGTTTCAGGTGGGGTGCATAGGCCTTATAAAGGCACTTGACAACTTTGACAGGAGCCTGAATGTCAAGTTTAGTACTTACGCTGTGCCGATGATAATCGGGGAGTGCCGAAGATATCTGCGTGACAATAATTCCATAAGAGTATCGCGATCGCTTCGAGACATAGCATATAAGGCGATATATGCAAAGGAGAATCTGCAAAAGATAAAAGACAAGGAGCCGACTATCGAGGAGATTGCCCAGGAGATATGTATACCCAAGGAGGATATAGTGATGTCATTAGACGCCATATCTGCGCCGTTATCACTGTATGAACCGGTTTATCAGGAAGGCGGAGATACGCTTTATATAATGGATCAGATAAAGGACAGCAAGAACAAGGAAGAGTTGTGGGTGGAAAAACTTGATCTCAGGGAGGCTATGGACAGGCTTTGTGACAGGGAGAAAAATATTGTGAGACTCAGATTTTTTGAGGGAAAGACACAGACCGAGGTGGCTGAGGAAATCAGCATATCTCAGGCGCAGGTAAGCAGGCTGGAGAAGAATGCTATAAAGAGCCTGAGGAGATATCTTGAGGATAAGTAGAGGTTAAACATTATATACAAAGGCTGTCTGCATGCAAAAGCAGCAGTTGACACATAAAAAAGTGCCAGCTGCTGCTTGGGTTTCAAATATTCTCAAGATGTCGTAACATCTTATCATATGAGATAGCCTGAATCTAAATCTACATCCTTTACATCATGTCTTGTCACGAGCCCATCCTTCTGGATATCCTTTTCAATCTGCTTTAAGGTTTCCATTGGAAGTTCGGTCATGAGGGCTACTTCATCAAGTGATATGTTGACCTTGAGCATTTTCTCAGCCATATCATACTTGGCTTTTGTTGTTTTGTTCATATATGATCACTCCTTATTGTGGCTTACAGAATCATTTTTTGCCCATTTCAAAAATTCTTCGTTGGTATCTATAACTTTCTGCATCGCTGCATGACCTGGTGCACCGATGGTGTTACGTTTCTGTACACATTCCTCCATGCTGATGGCCTTATATATATCCTCCTCAAATACCGGGCAGATAGCTTTGTATTCATCAAGGCTGAGCTGGTCGAGAGATATGTCCTCTTCAATGCACTTCAGGACGAGCTGACCGACTATACCGTGGGCATCACGGAATGGTACTCCATGGTTTACGAGATAATCAGCAGCATCTGTTGCATTTGTAAAACCGTTCTTGGCTGAGTTTTCCATTCTAGGCTTGTTGACAGTCATGGTTGATATCATACCAGTGAACAGAGCCAGACATCCCTTGACAGTGTCTATAGCGTCAAAAGTAAGCTCCTTGTCCTCCTGCATATCCTTGTTGTAGGCGAGAGGTAATCCCTTCATGGTTGTGAGAAGAGATGTGAGGGCGCCGTATACTCTTCCTGTCTTTCCTCTCACAAGCTCTGCAATGTCCGGGTTTTTTTTCTGAGGCATGATGGAACTTCCGGTGCTGTATGAGTCGTCAAGTTCCACAAACTGGTACTCATTGGAGTTCCATATGATGATCTCCTCTGAGAATCTTGAGAGATGCATCATGATCGTTGCCATTGCGGACAGAAGTTCAATACAGTAATCTCTGTCGGCAACAGAATCCATGCTGTTGAGTGTAGGTCCATAAAAGTCGAGCAGTGATGCGGTGAGTTCTCTGTCCAGAGGATAGGTTGTTCCGGCAAGTGCACCAGAACCGAGAGGACAGTAATTCATTCTGTCATATATATCGTTCATTCTTCCGTAGTCACGCTTGAACATCTCCATATATGCACCAAAGTGATGCGCGAGAGTGATAGGCTGAGCCTTCTGAAGATGGGTGAATCCTGGCATGTATGTGTCGATATGCTCCTTCATAAGTCCGTGGAGTGTGGTGAGGAGTTTAAAGAGAAGTTCCTTGAGTTCCACGATCTCGTCACGTACATACAGTTTCATGTCCAGAGCCACCTGATCATTTCTGCTGCGGCCGGTGTGGAGTTTTTTGCCTACATCACCGATCCTGTCGATGAGATTTGCCTCGACAAAACTATGTATGTCCTCGTATTCGGAAGTGATCTGTAAGCTGCCGTTTTCGACGTCATTTAAAATTCCGTTTAAGCCGGCTATAATTTGATCTCTCTCATCGTCTGTGAGTATGCCTGATGCTGCGAGCATTGTCACATGGGCGATACTTCCGCGGATATCCTGTCTGTAGAATTTCTGGTCAAATGATATAGATGCGTTAAAATTGTATACAAGTTTGTCGGTTTCTTTGGTGAAACGTCCACCCCAGAGCTGAGCCATATTAAATCCTCTTTTCTTTTGATTTTGTTAAGTTGGTGTCCGGGTATTATATATAACGATCCCGGACGACGTGTACATTTTACAACATCGGGCATTTATTATCAATATGAAACAAATTCTGTTGCCTGGTTTTGCGCGGTGAGTGTTGCAGGTGGGAATACCAGATGATAATATATAACAGTGGATGATTAGAAAAGTTTTCTGGAGGTAAAATTGAGTACAGGTAAGAAAATGGGGTTATTTGCGACTATTGTGGTCATACTTATCTTATTGACTGCAGGTGCGAGATGGCTTTTTTTTAATGTAATAAAAAACGATCAGGTGTTGGACGGTCTTGTGGAGTTTCGCGCCTATGTGGCAAGGGATATGGAATCGGGCAATGAATCGGGGATATATTATGTAAAAAACGTAAAGAAGAGTGATGTACATAACATCAATAAATATATTGATTCTGCGTATGGCTCGGTGGACACATACAGGATAATAGTTGAATCCGGGGATTATCTTGTCATACAGTTCAATTTTGAATTGTCGGATAATTACTATGTAGTAAGAAAGTACAGGGATGGAACTGATATTCCTGCGGACAATGAGAGAGCACATCAGCTATATGATGTTGTTGATGGATTTATAGACAAATATATAAAAAAGGATATGACAGATTTTGACATGGAGATAGCAGTACATGATTACATAGTGTCTAACTGCAGATATGGATATCCGGAAAATTCAGACGATGCTTACACAGCATACGGTGCATTGGTGCTGAGACAGAGTGTATGTGATGGATACGCGGAGGCTTTCTATATTATTATGTCGTGTCTGGGCATAAACTGCGATATAGTTGTCGGAAGTACAGATGAAGGCTTGCATGCGTGGAATCAGATAGAACTTGGCGGCAAGTGGTATAATATAGATCTGACATGGGATGATTCACTTCCGGATATGGGAGAATATATAAAACATACCTATGTGAATGTCACAGATGCCGTACTTGAAAAGACACACACATGGCAGAAACAGTTCTATAGGGAGTGTACTGCGGATGAATATAACTTCTACTCAAAAAGGTTCTACAGATACGAAAACTTTGATGATTATGTAAAAGGTGTAAAGATACAGATCGGTCGAAATAAGGTCGTTGAGGCTGCGGTAAGGGCAGAAGAGAGCACTTTTGACTTGTCTTTTTTCTATAATTATGGCAATATTAGTGCAATAAGTTATGTGATAGAGGATATGGGTGAATACAAAGTGATAATTGTGTATATTAACATGAAGTGATCTTGATATACCCGGATTTATTCAATAACATAAAAAGGAGTTCGCGATGAAGAAAAAGGATTTTATGAATGAACTTAAGGCGGCACTTGATGGAAGTGTTTCTACTCAGACATATTATGACACGATAAATTATTATGAAGATTATTTTAAAAAGCAGAAGGATGCCGGAAAGTCGGAGGAGGAGATCTGTTCATCCCTCGGTTCTGCAAGGATAATAGCCAAGACCATCATAGATACAGAGGGTCAGGGAGCAAGCGGAAGATATTATGATTATGAGAGCGAATCGTATGATTCTGGTTACAGCAGTCGAAAGACCGGGGAGAGCAGCCAGAAGGGTTGGCATATCAATGTTGATGACGAAGGCAATACCAGTTTTGCATATGGCAAGCTGGATTTCAGTTCAACGCTGGGAAAGGTGCTCACAGCAATCGTACTTGTTCTTGTCGCTGCGCTGGTCATAGGAATTGTTCTTGGTGTTATATGGCTTGGTTTTAAGATTGTATGGTATGTAGTTATACCGGTGGTTATAATTCTCTTTATCGTCAATCTGATAATATATCTGTTTGGCGGCGGACGGTATTAAAAATAAATTTGAAAAAAATAAAAAAAGTTGTTGACAAAACATAGTCACTTGAGTATACTAACAAAGGTGTCAGCGATGACACGAAGTAATATGGGATCTTAGCTCAGCTGGGAGAGCATCTGCCTTACAAGCAGAGGGTCATAGGTTCGAGCCCTATAGGTCCCATTTACAAAATATGGCGAGATAGCTCAGTTGGCTAGAGCATGCGGTTCATACCCGCAGTGTCGAGGGTTCGAATCCCCCTCTCGCTACTACAGAAACCTTGAAAATCCTTCGTTTTCAAGGTTTTATTTTTTTATAGACAAGGAGATGTATATGAGAGTAGGAATGGGATATGATGTCCACAGACTTGTGGATGATCGTAAGCTGATACTTGGCGGAGTTGAGATACCATATGAAAAGGGACTGCTTGGGCATAGCGACGCTGATGTTCTGTTGCATGCGATAATGGATGCATTGCTTGGCGCAGCAGCTCTGGGAGATATAGGAAGACATTTCCCGGATACAGATGAGAGATATAAGGATGCAGACAGTATGGTTCTTCTCTCAGAGGTAAAAAAGCTGCTTGAGCAGAAACTTTATGTGATAGAGAATATAGATGCAACAGTCATTGCGCAGCGCCCAAAGCTTGCTCCATATATAGAGCAGATGCGTGAGAATATAGCAAACTGTTTATGCATAGAGAAGGACAGAGTGAATATAAAGGCTACCACGGAGGAGAAACTGGGATTTACAGGTGAGGGACTTGGGATAAGTTCACAGGCGGTGTGCCTTATAGAATCTGCATATAACTATATGTCTGATGTGGCTGATGTGGGAAGATCCGGCGGATGCGGAGGCTGCCAGGGATGTCCTGCTGGAAACAGATAGTATATAACGCGTGGAAAGTGGACTATAAGTAGAGTATGAAATAATCATAAAATTTTATTCTTACAATCCACAAATACAGAGATATGTGTTAAAATAAACACGGTTATGTATTATTAAGAACTAAGGAGAACAGGTATTATGTTAAATGATGGATATGCAGAGCATATTGTAAAAGGAAAGACTCCGGCAGGAGTTATGGCGGGAATAGTCGCTGGTGCAATACTTATAGTTGCTGGTGTTGTGGCGTTCTTTGTTCCTCTGCTCACATCGATAGGATTGCTGATCGTGATAATCGGAGCTGTTATTTTCGGAGTATTTATTTCCAGAAAGGAAACGGAGTACGAGTATATAATGGTCAACGAGGATGTTGATATTGCGCGCATAATCGCAAAGAAGAGTCGTAAAAAGATGTGCAGTTTCAGCAACAATGATGTCAAGTTCATAGCAAAGAGTGGATCAATATATCTTGACAATGAACTTCAGCAGGATTCGTCTATAAGTACGAAGGATTATACATCCAGAGATCCGAGATACGAGGATGGAGTTTATGTGTTTGTTCTTAACAGAAATGGCAAGACAGAATTCGTGAAACTTGAGCTTTCAGATAAGACTATAGATCATGTCAATAATTTTTTTAGAGGAAAGTATAAGGAATAAATAATATGCCCCTTCATGGCAGATACTACCGTTATCGGAGGTATTGCTGTGAAGGGGTTTTTAATTAAATGGTTTACAATATTTATGACGGGTGGACTTATCTATTATTTTATTGAGATAGCAGTAAGACATTATTCCCATTATTCAATGATCCTGTGTGGTGGAATGGCAACTCTGCTGTGCGGGGGACTTAATCAGACATTTAAAAAAATGAGTGTTTTTACACAGATGATAATATCTGCTGTTATTGTATCTGAATTGGAATTTATAACGGGATATATATTTAATATACATCTGCATTGTAACGTGTGGGATTACTCAGATTTGCCGTTTAATTTGATGGGACAGATATGTTTTCCTTATTCGGTGCTTTGGATGCTTATTGCACCTGCGATGATATACGTTGATGACAACATAAGATGTAATCTGTTTGGGGAGGAGAGACCGGTGTACAGATTCTGGTAAAAAATATGGGAAATCGTCGGTTATCTCTTGGGGAAGGAGAAGATGACGATTTCCCATATTTGTATATTGTGATATTATGTTGTTGAAAGTTGTTGTAATATTAAAAATAAAACTGTAGTGTGTGTGCAAAGTGCGTTATCCCTGGAGAGGAGTAACTTTCAGCCCTTTATACAGCTTTGTATAAAGATTACGCTCATCTGTATACAGCATAACACCGCGGGAATCACGAACTATGTATGCATATTTGTTCTTTTGAACGTTCATATAAAGAACTTCGTCAACGTTAAGCTCCTTGGCTTTAACCTTGGCAGCACTGACACTTAGCGGTTCTAATTTGTACTTTTTGATTGCCTGCTGAACTGTCATAATCTACACCTCCATTAATAAATGATCATAACGTGCTTTAGTAACTATCTACAGTATATTGTAAAGAAATAACAAAGTCAACTAGTAAACATGCACAAATGTGTAAAAAATCATCGGGTATTGCAAAAAATGGTGTGTATAATAGACAAAAAAGGAGAAAATAATGATGCAAAATGCAAATTATTATCAAATGATGGAAATGCAGCTGTCGAGAATTGATGGTGAAAATACACAAACGGACAAAAAAAGACTGCTTCTGCACTGTTGCTGTGCACCGTGCTCAAGTCATTGCCTCTCAGTTCTGGCAGAACATTTTGATATAACGGCGTATTTCTATAATCCAAACATAACCGACTACAATGAATACATAAAGAGATTTGATGAGCTTGACAGATTTGTTCATGAGGTGTATGTCCAGGGGGTGGATGTTGAACTTGCAGAGCATGAACCGGAAGTATTCCTTGAGATGGCAAGGGGCAGGGAGGATCTGCCGGAGAGGGGGGCAAGGTGCTATGATTGTTATAAGCTCAGATTGGACAAGAGTGCATCATATGCAAAAGAACATGGATATGATATATTTACTACAACACTGTCGATCAGTCCGCATAAAAATGCACAGTGGCTGAATGAGATAGGTGAGGAGATGAGCAGAAAGTATGACATAGAATATCTGTTTAGTGACTTCAAGAAGAAGGATGGTTACAGACATTCGATCCAGCTTTCCAAGGAATATGGACTATACAGACAGAATTTCTGCGGTTGTGAATTCAGCAGAAAAGCGGCAGAGGCAAGGGGGCAAATTGAATAAAAAATAATGAATAAAAAACCAGTTTTTTGTCGCTAACACAAAAATAAAAAATATCTTGAAAAAATATTGTACCGTATTGTCAAATGTGGTAGTATTTATTAAATTAAGAAAAAAGAGGCCAATAAATGTGGGTTATCTCAAGCGTTTCCCCGTTTTCACTCTTTTTTTTTGAGCAAAAATAGAAAAAAACGAAAGGAATACGATTATGAAAGCTTTTTTGATACTTGAAGACGGACACGTATTTGAAGGTAAAAGTATTGGATCAACTGATGAGATAATCAGTGAGATCGTGTTCAATACTTCGATGACTGGCTATCTGGAAATTCTTACAGATCCATCATATGCAGGGCAGTCAGTTTGTATGACATATCCGCTTATAGGCAACTATGGTATATGCAGAGAGGATATGGAGGCTGGCAGACCTTGGCAGTCAGGATTCATTGTTAGAGAGCTGTGCAAGACTCCTAGCAATTTCAGAAGCGAGATGACCATAAACGAATTTCTTGTTGAGAATAATATAACTGGTATAGAAGGAATCGATACCAGAACACTTACCAAGATCCTCAGAAAAGACGGTACCATGAGAGGTATGATAACAACTGATGAGAATTATGATTTTGATGAGTGTATGAAACGTATAAAGGCATGGAAGATGGGACATGTTGTCCTCGATGTAACATGCAAAGAAAAAATGTTCTATCCTGGTGATGGATACAAGGTTGCTGTCATTGATCTTGGTGTTAAGAAAAACATAGTCAAATCTCTCCTTTCCAGAGGTTGTCAGGTTACGGTATATCCTGCAGAGACACCTGCTGAGGAGATCATCGCAGACGCTCCAGACGGAATCATGCTTACCAATGGTCCTGGAGATCCAAAAGAGTGTAAGGTCACAATAGCTCAGGTAAAGAAGCTTTTCGATACAGATATTCCAATTTTTGCAATATGTCTCGGACATCAGCTTATGGCACTTGCCAACGGCGGAGATACAGAGAAGATGAAGTACGGACACAGAGGTGCAAATCATCCTGTAAGAGATATGAAGACCGGCAAGGTATATATTTCGACACAGAACCATGGATATATGGTCAAGGAAGACAGTCTCGACAGAAAGATCGCAGAGGTAAGCTTTGTCAATGTAAATGATGGAACAGTAGAGGGAGTTCATTATCTCGGAAAGAATGCACAGACAGTTCAGTTCCATCCGGAGGCATGTGCAGGTCCTCTGGATACAGATTCACTGTTTGATACATTTATGAATATGATGGAGGTGTCAAAGTAATGCCAAAGAATCCTAATATAAAAAAGGTTGTAGTTATCGGATCAGGTCCTATAGTTATCGGTCAGGCCGCTGAGTTTGATTACGCTGGTACGCAGGCATGTCGTTCATTGAAAGAGGAGGGGTTGTGCGTTGTCCTCATCAACTCAAACCCTGCGACTATCATGACGGATAAGGATATCGCAGATAAGGTATATATTGAGCCTCTTACAGTTGATGTTGTAAAGGCTATCATTGAGAAGGAGAAACCGGACAGTCTTCTGCCAACACTCGGTGGTCAGGCAGCCCTCAACATTGCCATGGAGCTTGATGAGTCAGGTTTCCTGAGAGAGCACGACGTACTCCTCATAGGAACATCATCGACTACTATAAAGAAGGCTGAGGACAGACTTGAGTTCAAGAAGACCATGGAGAAGATCCATGAGCCTGTAGCACCTTCAGAGGTCGTTACGACGGTTCAGGGAGGTCTCAACTTCGTAAAGAAGATAGGCTATCCTGTAGTTCTTCGTCCTGCTTATACCCTTGGAGGTTCAGGCGGTGGTATCGCTAACAACGAGGAAGAGTTCAAGGAGATCCTCATGAACGGTCTGAGACTTTCTCGTGTCGGACAGGTTCTTGTCGAGAGATGTATCGCCGGTTGGAAGGAGATCGAGTACGAGGTTATGCGTGACGGAAACGGCACATGTATAACCGTATGTAATATGGAGAACCTGGACCCTGTCGGAGTCCACACAGGAGACTCTATTGTCGTAGCTCCATCACAGACACTTGGAGATAAAGAATACCAGATGCTCAGAAGTTCAGCACTGAACATTATCTCAGAGCTCAACATCAAGGGTGGATGTAACGTTCAGTTCGCCCTGAATCCTAATTCATTTGAGTACTGTGTTATCGAGGTAAACCCGAGAGTTTCGAGATCATCAGCCCTGGCATCAAAGGCAACTGGTTATCCTATAGCCAAGGTTTCAGCCAAGATCGCCCTTGGATATAATCTGGACGAGATCAAGAATGCTATCACAAAGAAGACATATGCCAGCTTTGAGCCGGCACTTGACTACGTGGTTGTCAAGATCCCTAGACTTCCATTTGATAAGTTCATCGCCGCTGACCATGATCTGACAACACAGATGAAGGCAACCGGTGAGGTTATGAGTATCTGTACAAACTTTGAGGGCGCACTGATGAAGGCTCTCCGTTCACTGGAGCAGCACGTAGACAGTCTCTGGTCAAGCAGATACAAAGATATGACAGACGAGGAAGTTATAAAGCTCCTCGGACATGTGGATGACAGACGTATCTATGTCATAGCTGAGGCTATCAGACGTGGAATATCATACGATCAGATCTATGATATCACAAAGATCGACAGATGGTTCATAGACAAGATCCACAACCTTGTAAAGGCTGAGAGAAAGATAATCGAGTCAAAGGGAGATATCTCAAAGGAACTCATGAAGGAGATCAAGAGAGTTGAATTCCCTGATAAGGTTATCGCAAGACTCACAGGCAAGACAGAGAAAGAGATCAGACAGATGCGTTACGACTATGGCGTAACAGCACATTTCAAGATGGTTGATACATGTGCAGCAGAGTTTGATGCCATGACTCCATATTACTATTCATGCTTTGACTCTCTGGAGAACGAGGTCGCAGAGGACAACTCAAGAAAGAAAGTTATGGTTCTCGGATCAGGTCCTATCAGAATTGGACAGGGTATCGAGTTTGATTACTGCTCAGTTCACAGCACATGGGCATTTGAGAGAAAGGGTTATGAGACCATCATCGTCAACAACAACCCTGAGACAGTTAGTACAGACTTTGATATAGCAAACAAGCTTTATTTTGAGCCACTTACAGCTGAGGATGTTGAGGCTATCGTCAATCTCGAGCATCCGGACGGCGCTGTTGTACAGTTCGGTGGACAGACAGCTATCAAGCTCACAGAGGCGCTCATGGAGATGGGAGTACCTATCCTTGGAACAAGTGCAGAGAATGTAGATGCAGCAGAGGACAGAGAGCTCTTTGATGAGATCCTTGAGAAATGCTGTATACCAAGACCTGCCGGCAAGACAGTATTTACAAGAGAGCAGGCACTTGAGGCTGCAAATGAGCTGGGTTATCCGGTTCTTGTTAGACCTTCATACGTTCTCGGCGGACAGGGAATGCAGATAGCTATCTCCGATAAGGATATAATAGAGTTCATGGATATCATCAACAGACATACCCAAGAACATCCAATACTTGTAGACAAGTACATCATGGGTAAAGAGGTTGAGGTAGATGCCGTATGTGATGGCGAGGATATACTTATCCCTGGTATCATGGAGCATGTTGAGAGAGCCGGTATACATTCAGGAGACAGTATCTCGGTATATCCTGCACAGACTCTTTCACCAAAGACAAAGAGAGTTATAGCTGATTACACCAAGAAACTTGCAAACAGCCTGCACGTAATCGGACTTATAAATATACAGTTCATTGCATACAATGATGAGGTGTATGTAATAGAGGTAAATCCTCGATCAAGCCGTACAGTTCCGTATATAAGCAAGGTAACAGGAATACCTATCGTAGATCTTGCAACCCGTGTTATAACAGGTGAGAAGATCAAGGATATGGGCTACACACCGGGTCTTCAGCCGGAGTCAGAGTACTTTGCTATCAAGAAACCTGTATTCTCATTTGAGAAGATCAGGGGGGCTGAGATAAGCCTTGGACCTGAGATGAAGTCGACAGGAGAGTGTCTTGGAATATCCAAGAACTACAATGAGGCTCTGTACAAGGCGTTCCTTGGAGCCGGAATCAACCTTCCAAAGACAAAGAAGATGATCCTTACAGTCAAGGATTCAGACAAGATGGATGCCATCAGCATAGGAAAGAGATTTGCGGCACTTGGATATGAGATCTATTCAACAAGAAGCACATGCAGAGTTCTCAATGAGAACGGCGTTCCTGCTAAGCTTATCAATAAGGTTGAGGAGCCATCACCAAACCTTCTCGATCTGATACTCAGCCATGAGATCGATCTGATCATCGACACTCCATCACAGGGCGTTGAGAGAAGTAAGGACGGATTTATCATAAGACGTCATGCTGTTGAGACAGGTGTTACATGCCTTACAAGCCTTGATACAGCTGATGCGCTGCTTACAAGTCTTGAGACTGCAGATACCACAAAGCTTTCACTTGTTGATATAAGTGAGATATAAGTATCTGTGAAATACAATGTGGTTAAATAGATAAAAAATGGGGCAAAATGATATACAACGTTAAAAGGGGGTGTCATTTTGCCTCATTCAATTTATTCTTGTTATCAAATGGGAGACTTTACATATCTCTCGTTTATTACACAGATAATAAAAACATTATTATATGATAGAAATAAGAGGTGAAATATGCATAATGTTCCTACAGATGAGGTGTTTGTCATAGGACACAAGAATCCTGATACGGATTCTATATGTTCGGCGATTGCATACGCCAATCTGAAAAATCAGCATGAGAACAAATACATTCCAAAGAGAGCTGGAAATATAAATAAAGAGACACAGTTTGTTCTTGATTATTTCGGTGTGAAGGCACCCGCACTTGTGAGCAATGTCAATGTTCAGGTGAAGGATATAGCATACAGAATTGTTGATGGAGTGTCGGGTGATATCACCATGAAGAGAGCATTCGAGATCATGCAGGACAATGACGCCACCACGCTCCCGGTTGTGAGCGGAGGGAAGATCAAAGGGATCATAACTGTAGGTGATATAGCTGAGGCATATATGCTGGAGAAGGACGACAATTCCCTGTATATAGCCGGAACACGTTTCTCACATATAATAGATACTATAAACGGTGAGCTTGTGTATGGTGACGCTGACGAATATGTGAAGGATGGAAGAGTGATCGTTGGAGCTGCTCAGGTCGACATTCTTGAGCGGCACGTCAAGGAAAACGACATAGTAATAGTGAGTGATAGAGTTGAGGCACAGCTTGCGGCCATAAACTGCGGAGCCAGTATGCTCATAGTTTGTCTTGTGAACAGTATATCTGATGTCGTTCTTGAATTTGCAAAGAACAAGGGGTGTGCGGTTGTTGTAACACCTACGGACACCTATGCAGTTGCCAGACTTATCGGGCAGAGTATGCCGATAGGATTCTTTATGATAAGAGACCGGATTATGACTTTCTATGAGGATGATGATATAGAGACTCTTAAGACTACCATGGCAAAGACCAGGGTGAGATATTTCCCTGTCACGGACGGCTATGGCAACTATAAGGGGCTTGTATCAAGGCGTAACTATATCAATGCGAGAAAGAAACAGCTCATCCTTGTGGACCACAATGAGAGAACACAGTCAGTTGACGGTGTGGAGAATGCGGAGATACTTGAGATCATAGATCACCACAGAATTGCAAATATAGAGACTATGAATCCTGTTTATTTCAGAAATCAGCCGCTTGGATGTACCGCCACGATAATATATCAGATGTACAGGGAGCAGAATGTCAAGATAGACAAGAAGATAGCGGGACTGCTCTGTTCAGCTATTCTGTCAGATACGCTTGCATTCAAATCGCCGACATGTACATTTATTGATGAGGCTGCGGCAAAGGAACTGGCAAGGCTTGCCGAGATCGACATATATGAGTTCGCAATGGAAATGTTTGATGCGGGCAGCAATCTCAAGGATAAGACCATGGAAGAGATACTCCATCAGGATTTCAAGAAATTCGATATAGGAGATATGGTTGTTGCTGTAGGGCAGATCAATTCTGTAAACGAAAAAGAAATCGACAGGATAAGAACAGGTATGGGCGATTATCTAAGTGGTTATATGGAGCCTGGATGTGACGTAGTTCTGTTTGCCATGACAAATATTCTTCAGGAAGGCTCAGGTATAATCTGTGTTGGTGAAAAAGCTGATGAGTTGTGCGCAAAAGCATTTAATGTAAATCTTGAGGATGGATATGCATATCTTCCCGGAGTTGTGTCGAGAAAAAAACAGATAGTTCCGGCGCTAGTTAAAGCTACCCACCAGATATAGTAAGATATAGTTACATGCAGCAAATATAAATTGTCGGTTCAGTGAAGAACAGGGGAATGTCATGAAGATATACACCGCAAATGATTTTATACGAGATACATTTGGCGAAAAATTATATAAGATATCATTGAATGCGGGAACGACATGTCCTAATCGTGATGGGACGGTTGGAGTTGGCGGATGTATATTTTGCAGCGCCAGTGGTTCCGGGGATTTTTCTGAGAATGCAGAGCTTGATATAGACAGTCAGATAGAGCGTGCAAAGATGCGTATTGCCGGCAAATGCAGATGTGATAGGTTTATAGCTTATTTTCAGTCGTTCACAAATACATATGGTGATCCTGAAGTGCTCAGAAAGAAATTTCTTGCGGCAGCAAAAAGAGATGATATAGCGGCTGTTTCCATCGCTTCCAGACCTGATTGTTTTGGACCGGAGATACTTGAGATAATAAAAGAAGTGAGGACTGTTAAGCCGGTGTGGATAGAACTTGGACTACAGACATCTAATGAGAAGACAGCGCTGCTTATAAATAGGGGTTATACTCTGGATGAATACGATAAGACAGTGGATAACCTGAAAAAACTGGATGTCCACATTATAGTTCATATGATAATAGGTCTGCCTGGTGAGACTAAACAGGATATGATATCCACTGCCCGCTATATAGCGGACAGTGGTGCTGACGGCATAAAGCTGCAGTTGCTGCATGTGCTTAAGAACACTGTTCTTGAGAAAATGTATAATAACGGTGAATTTGATGTTCTTTCATTCGAAGAGTATGCAGATATTTTATGTGAATGTCTGAGAGTGCTGCCGTCAGAAATGGTGGTTCATAGATTTACCGGTGACGGACCTAAAAAGATACTTGTTGCTCCGATGTGGAGCGCGGATAAAAAGATGGTTCTCAACCGGCTTAACCGTATAGTGGCGGATCTATGAAACACTTATGGCGGATTTGAGAAAGATCCGCAGGTTCTCACGATTTTCTGGCGAGAGTTTGCTGCAGCTTGTCAGGATCTCCGCCTCGTCCTCAGGAAGTACCTGTCCGTGGCTGAAGGCTTTGAATACATCACTGGTGCTATATCCATTTTTCCTTGCTGCGTCTATGCAGGACAGGAGCAGAAGATAACTTATGTTTATGCAAAAAAGGTTGGATATTTTTATTATATTTATAAGATCTGGGATTCTGTCACCCCTTTCATAGTGTGAGTAGGCGGGGGTGGATATTTCCAGAAACGCTGCCATTTCTGCCTGGGTAAGGCCACGTCCGGTTCTCATAGCTCTGAATGTGCTTGCGATGGTTGTGCCTTTGTCGTCGCAATCTCCAAGTGAATTGTTTAATATTTTTGAAATTTCTGAAATACTCGCTTTATCAGGAGTACCTTTTCCCGATGATTCTCTTTTTCTTTGTTTTCCCATATTTACTCCTTTTGTTAATTATCATTTGAAGATTCTGTGGATTCCTGAGCTGATTTGGCCGCAAGGCTCTCCACAAATTTGTCTACAAGTCTTTTATCCTTTGCGTTTAGATGCTGGTAATTGATCATAAGAGCAGCCAGGTTTTCGTTTGACTTTATGGCAGCGAGGTACGAGTCAGATTCCATGACCATCTGTTTAGATTTCTCGGAACGCGCTCTCATATACCTTGATGAGAGTGTGTACGCATATAAAAGATCGTGATGTAAAAGTTCAGACAATTGCATTGTCTGTTCTATGTTTGGGATGTTTCGCCCCTCCTCATAGTTGGCGTATCCTGATCTTGACATCGAGAGTGCAGTCGCTACATCGGTCTGTGTCAGTCCTGCCTTTTTCCTGAAGTGTTTCAGGAGTGCCGGAAGTGGATTGGTTGCATTGTATTCCATGCTCATTCTCCTTTGCTGTTTTGCATTTACTGATCTTATTGTACACAGCAGATCGCTGATATAACTGAAAATGTAATAAAAGACCATGATAACGTAATAAATAAGGTCACAAATATATCAAAGGTGTGTTATAATGTTGACAATTGCCGTGTGGTAACGGTGCATGAATAAACGAAGGAGGGTCATCAATATGAGTCTTGCAGACGAGCTTTTTATAAATATGTGTAATGATATCATTGAAAATGGTTACAGCACAGAGGGGGAAAAAGTAAGACCAAAGTGGGAAGACGGCAGTTATGCATATACGATCAAGAAATTTGGTGTTGTGAACAGATATGATCTCTCAAAGGAATTTCCTGCCATAACACTCAGGAAAACATATATAAAATCTGCGATAGACGAGCTTTTGTGGATATGGCAGAAAAAATCAAATAATGTCCACGATCTGAAGAGTCATATATGGGACAGCTGGGCTGATGAGGATGGATCTATAGGAAAGGCTTATGGCTATCAGCTTGGCGTAAAGCATCAGTACAAGGAGGGTATGATGGATCAGGTTGACAGGTTATTGTATGATCTGAAGACTAATCCGTATAGCAGAAGAATGATGACAAATATATATGTCCACCAGGATCTGCATGAGATGAATCTGTATCCGTGTGCATACAGTATGACATTTAATGTTACGGGGGACAGGCTCAATGCGATACTAAATCAGAGATCACAGGATGTGCTTACGGCGAACAATTGGAATGTGGTCCAGTATGCAGCGCTTGTGTACATGATAGCGCAGGTTACGGGATTTAAACCTGGTGAACTTGTTCATGTGATCGCTGATGCACATATATACGACAGGCATATACCACTCGTAAAAGAACTTATAAAAAGACCGACGTATCCGGCACCGAAGGTTACACTTAATCCGGAGGTGAAGGATTTCTATGACTTTACGGTGGACGATTTTACAATAGAAGATTATGTGACCGGACCCCAGATCAAGAATATTCCGGTTGCAATATGATTCAATTAAGTTCTGCAGGGAGGTGTAAGATATAATATGAAGTTTATAGCAGCGGTGGACAGTAACTGGGCAATAGGAAATAAAGGTCGGCTTCTTGCCAGGATATCTGAGGATCAGAAGAATTTTAGAAGAGAGACCATGGGGCATGTGGTTGTTCTGGGCAGAAAAACAATAGAGGAATTCCCTGGGGGAAGACCGCTTAAGGGCAGGACAAATATCATACTCAGCACTAATATGGAATATAATGTTCCTGAAGCCATTGTAGTACATTCGCTTGATGAATTGTTTGATGTACTTTCGGGATATGAGTCTGATGATGTTTATGTTATAGGTGGTCAGACTGTATATGATGCACTGATACCATATTGTGATACAGGCATAGTCACAAAGATAGATGGAAGTTATGAGGCTGATGCATTCATTCCGAACCTAGATCTGCAGGATAACTGGAGAGTTGAGAGCGAGAGACCGGGAATCGAAGAAAACGATATAGATATAACTTTTGTCACATATAGAAATGACAAACCATTAGAAAAAAAGTAATTTTATTATAAAAGCAACAAAAAACGCCTCATTTTTGATGAAAAATACACAAAAAACATTTGTTTATTGCAGATTATTGTGATACAATTTTTGTATATTTTGGGAGGTGTACAACATGAAGGAAGTTTTAATTACATCGGGAACAAGTTTTGAGGGATATGAGATCGTTGATTATGGAACATATAAATTTACACAGACGATCCTCAATTCCAACTTTTTGAAGGATTTTGGTACGTCCATCGCTGATATAGCAACGGACAGACGTGACATTTATCAGGAAAAGATAGACGAGATCCTCAATGAGACCATCAAGAATTTCAAAGAGATGGTAAGCGAGAGCAATTACAATGCGGTTGTTGGATTTACAACAGGGGTTGAAGTTTATACTAACAATGTAACAGCTGTTGTTGCCAGTGGGACTCTCGTAAGTATCAATCCGGTATACAAGTCCGAATTTGATAAGAGTAACTTTATCAGAAAAGAGTTGTATGTCAG
Organism: Coprococcus sp.; assembly: GCA_050874325.1. Taxonomy (GTDB): domain Bacteria; phylum Bacillota; class Clostridia; order Lachnospirales; family Lachnospiraceae; genus Coprococcus. The sequence continues at coordinate 76,976 of JBNMKK010000010.1, forward strand.
AAACTACTATGATCTTCTTGTGCCAAGGGCGTCAAAGGTTGTGCTTGCATCTGAGGGCAAGGGAACTAAGGTTTCCGTATGGTTTAACAATTATAACAACGATGATATCTTAGCACTTAAGGCTGAACTGCAGTTCACCAACATATACGGAGATAACATTACACTTCCGGATGTTGATTTTACATTTGATAAGACCAATCTCAATCTGCTCAAGTCTGATTTTGTAGAGTGCAAACTTCCAGACAGATATATTAAGCTTATATCGTCTGCAAAGGTTTACATCAAGAAATATGTAAAGAGCAGTGGTGTATATGAGATAGATGCGGATTCTATTGGAGTAGAGATGTCAGAGAGCAAGTTCAAGGCGCTCAAGCTCAAGAAGGGTATAGATGCAGTATCTAATTACAAGTCGGACGGACTTGTATGGACATGTAACTGTGGACATGTGAATGAGGGCGGCTCTGAGGAGTGTGCGATCTGTGGAAGAAAACAGGATGATATGAAGAACTCCATCACATTCAATTACGAGCCTATGGTTGAGGAGATGAAGACCAAGGAGTATGTAATTGAGATCAAGGATGTACTTATGAAGTATATAAAGGATATCGATGCCAGCCTTAGAATGCAGCTCCTGGAGATCATGGAGTCCGGAATTAATTATGAGAAGACAAGGGGATCTATGAAGGATTCAGTTATAGAGAAAGTTGAGAATCTTTTCCTTGGCTTATAATGTTTTACAATAATACGGGCATATGGATGGTAGCTTATGCAGCAATATATGATTCAGATCATAAAAAGCTTACAGGACAGGGGATATAAGAAGTTGAACCCTGACACAAATAACGTATACGGCAGAGTTGATGACGATGCCGTATACGTTGTTGTTATAGGCAGCAACAGAAATCTGGATGCAGATTCACTGAAAAAGTTCAACAATAAGATTATTGTTGAACTGTCGATCAATTCACATAAAAAGATAAATATTCTGAATGTTCTTATCACCCCAAATGGTATGTTTGATGACATGACAAAACAGATAGTCGAAAATGTGGAAAATGTATGGCTGTTTACAGAGGACTATGGAAAACTGTATGTGTTTGAGAATCAGCCGGCAGATTTTGATTCACTTTATGATGTGATCGATAAAAAAACGGTGGTGGATAACCGAAGATCCCAGCATAATCTGATAAGAATGTTTGGCGTTGTGACACCGATATTCCTGTTAATAAATATTTTTGTGTATCTTACGTGCGTGTATGTTTGTGAACCTACTGAGTTGGCTGTAAATGTGTATGCGATATCAGAAAAAAGACAATATTATAGATTTTTGACATCCATGTTTACACATTTTGGAATTACACATATATTGGGCAATATGGTTATTTTGATCGCGCTCGGCGCGAGGGTTGAGAACATAATAGGAAGACTCAACTATGTCATAGTTTATATTGCAACGGGGCTTGCTGCGTCGTTTGCATCATATATAAACTGTTTTTATAACGATATACATGTTTACTCGGCAGGTGCGTCCGGAGCGATATTTGGTCTCTTGGGAGTGCTTGTTGTCATAGCGTTTTACAATAAGGGGCGGGTGAAGGACCTGTCACTTATGAATATGCTTATATTATTTGTTCTGACACTGGTTGACGGACTGATGTCGGAGGGCGTTGATAATGTTGCCCATGCAGCGGGATTTATGGCGGGAATACTGGCTGGTGTAGTCCTTTTGCTGACCAATCAAAAGGTTGTAAAGAATAGCCGATTATGATAAAATATAACGACGACAAAAATGTGGGAGGCCGGGTATGAGTACTGGAATTAGTATGTCGAGTGTTAATAAGATAAAAGAACTTGCTGATAATGGCGATTACAGTCTTGCTCTTGATATACTGGAACATCAGGATCTGTCAAAATCATTGAGTCCTCAGTTTATCAGGATCTGTGGAGAAGTATATTATGAAAATGGTCGTTATTCTGAGGCCAGAGGAGCTCTTGTCAGGGCGCACTCGATGGCACCTGCAGGAAATAAGATCATTTATTCTCTCATAAAATTGTATCTTGCCATGGGCTTTAGAGATTTGGCGGAGCATTACTTTGATATATACAGATTTAATCAGGATAAGAAAGATGCTGGTACATACAGAATAGAATACATGATAGCAAAGGCATATCATAAGCCTGTGAATGAGCTCTACAGTATCCTGGTATCAGCCAACGATATTGAGACATCGGAGGAGTGGGATTATGAGATGCTGCTTCTTCATGCGTATATACGAAACACTGGTAAATTTGATTCTGCGGCTGTTGAATTTAGGGCAAAATACAGAAATTCGGCTAGACTTTCCACGTTGGATGAGCTGCTCAGAAGTGACTGCGATCTGGAGTCGATGATATATGTTTTCCCATG
>JBNMKK010000011.1:0-73892 GCA_050874325.1 Coprococcus sp.
AATTTGCGTATGTACAATATAATCATGTACGTCCGCATTCTTATAATAATTACAAAACGCCTTACGAGGCACGCTACGGGGTTGCATAAACCCTGTGGCAGAAATTAGGTCGTAGTGTTACAAAAAAGCTTGACCACAACAGTCTCACCATCTTCTGTACAAATTCTTACTATAATCTTTGATGGTTTCCATTCTGATGCCCAACCAAATCCTTTCTGAGTAACATATGTACCAGTTGTTGCATTATAGTGGTTGTATTCATTTCTCTTGTGCCCGTTAGTGTAAGCATATTCACCTGGGATATACTTGATTGATTTTGTTTTTACTTGTTTCATTTTTTATCTCCTAAAAAAAATTCAACTCTGCGCTTTGTTGTAAGCTCATTAAATCATTTTTTAGGAAATTAGTATTCGCCACAAAAATGTTAAGTTTTTATTCCATTGCGTTTAAAAATTCTTAGCTTATTTTCATCCGAAAGTAAAAGAAAAGATGTTACGTTAATTTCTTTATTCTCTACATCAATCCTGAGATTTAGCATATAATTGTCAGCACCACCAATATAATTATTAGTTAATTCCAGTTCTAAGCAATATTTAACCCTTGCTGCATGTCTCATCTTACATCCAAGTATTTTTTTCTCTATATTCTTTCCAATATCATCAACTATAGGACTGTTATGGATTGTTCCAAAAAAGTATTGTTTTATATCATCTTCGCCAACCCATTCATATTCTCCTTGTGTACGGTTAATTATATTGCTTATTTGCTGCTGTGTTCCTTTTATCTGCTTATCCAAAAGAAAAACTGCATCAGTATAGTTCATGAAATAATTGTGCAAAAACAACATGTCGCCTAGACTGTTCGCCTCATATATCCTGCTTATCATCATGTCCATATACATCTCGATTTCTGCAGCATATTTTGCCTCTTCCTGTTTTCCTGCGTAACGATAAAATCTATTATTCACCCTCCTTATCAAAGCAAGTTGAGATTTTTTCTTCGCATATATGCCATAATTTATTTCATTGTAAAGAGACTTTAGTTCAGATGTCTTATATCTATAATAATAATTTTCTATCTTATATTTCTTATCAATCTTCAAAAGTTCTTGCATATACGAAATAGCATATAACTTAGGTATAATTTCTATGTACGATGACTTTGTGTTCAAATCCAACATATTCAGGAACTCGGAAAACTTGTCTACAATAACATCATACCGAGTTTTTTCATAAGATGTAACATGTTCCTTCTCATATACAAGTTTAATAATTTCGTCTTTACTTTCTTTCAAATATCGGATAACATCATTTTTATTTATCGGTTTATACGCTAATGACTTATACTCTTCAGGATGAAACGTTACAGGTGGCTCTATATCTTGGCTTGCAAGATTTACATCAATAATATCCATTTCAAGTCCGGCATCTTCATGCTGTGATAACTTTAAATATGCCGTTTGTAGTAATGGATCCTCATATTCCGCTCTCGGCATTTCGATCATAGTCTTTGCGCCAGTTCTCATCTGCTTTGCAATTCTCTGTAATTCTGAAATATACCGACCATTAATTGAATAGTCGATTCTTATTGCGATCTTCGCATACTGATTCTCCCACTGATGCCCAATTTCAACTAAAGCATCTCTAACGGCTGCGCCATATCCTTTAGGAAGTTCTTTTGCGATATTTCTTTTTAAATATGACATCAAATTCCCATTTTTAGTCTCTAAGCCACAAAAACTGTCATCCACATTCTCAGTAGACGGATTAGTTAGAAATGGAACAAGCTTGACATTATTGTCTATTTCAAAACAATATAACAGAAAAAGCAATTTTACTTTATCTTGATCATTTTCAAAATCATTTAAGTAAAAACCTACTTTTTCAAGCCTTTTGATAAGGCCCTTTTTTGAATCGTCGTCCCCACCTTCATCTCTATAGAAATATTTCCATACGTCTTTTTGTGTTCTGCTCTTTTCTGGATACTTGTCTGCAAGCACAGTCTGCCACACAGAATCCTTCATTTCCTCTACAGACAGCTTTCTTTCAATACCAAATGCATATGGACTATATATTTTCTCTAGTCGCTCTTGCCCAATAAAATTTTTTTCAATCCACCAAGCCTCGGTAACGAATTCATTACCTTTTTTTACGAAATTTTTAGATAGCTGCTTGAATTTAGGATCTCTTATGTACTCATCTGAAGAAAAATCAATTCCCAGTTCTTTCATTCTGCCTTGCACATATGAATCGAGTAACTTATTTGAGTATTTCATTTCTTCTTTATTCAAACTTACTTCTCTCCCATCCTCCCCCACTGCTGATCCTTCTCAGACAACACAAGTGGAGTTCCATCACTTAACTTATATCCCTCAGCCGACGCACTGCCCGTATATCTTCCAATTACCTCCGGCCATACAATCCCGATTTCTGGGTCATTCCACGCTATACCGCCCTCATCGTTTGGATGCCAGAAGTCATTCACCTTATAACAGAATTCTGCTTCGTCTGAAAGGACTAGGAATCCATGGGCAAATCCCGCCGGTATAAGAAACTGCTTTTTGTTCTCGGCTGACAATATCTCCCCATGCCATCTGCCATATGTCGCAGAATCAGTGCGCAGATCTACTACCACATCGAACACCTCTCCGCGAATGGTGCGCACAAGCTTGCACTGTGGATGATCGATCTGAAAATGCAATCCGCGAAGTACACCTTTCACGGACATCGACTGATTGTCCTGTACAAATTTTACATTTATTCCTTGCTCTGCCAGATCACGCTCATTATATGTCTCAACAAAATATCCTCTGCTATCCCCGTGAACTGTCGGAGTTATCACGCATAGACCCTCTATTCCTCCAACATTCTTCTCTATATCTATCTGTCCCATTTTACTTACATCCTCTCAATTTCCTCCAAATACCTCGCCAACGCATCCTGCCAATCCGGCAAAGGCACAAATCCGTTTTGTGCCAATTTGCTCCTGTCCAGCCTGCTGTTATACGGTCTGGCTGCCTTGGACCCTCCATATTCAGCTGTGCTGACAGGTATAACCTTTGTGGAATACCCTGCCTGTCTGAATATCTCACATGCAAAATCATACCAACTTATATATCCGCCCTCATTCGTGGCATGATAATAACCATATCTGTCAGTTTCCAGCATATCAACCAGAAGCCTTGCCAGATCAAATGTATAAGTAGGCGTGCCGATCTGATCATTCACAACTCTTATCTCATCGTGTGTCTTTCCGAGGCGGAGCATGGTCTTCACGAAATTGCCGCCATTTGCCCCAAATACCCAGGCTATCCTAACAATAAAAAACTTATGAAGGAGTTTTGATACAAGCCGTTCACCCTCATACTTTGTCATTCCATACACATTTAGAGGATTATAATTCTTGCAGTCCGGAGTCCAAGGCGCATCCCCTTGCCCATCAAATACATAATCCGTACTTATATATACCATCTTGCAATCCAAATCCCTGCACACCTCTGCAATGTTCCCTGTGCCGGTTACATTTACAGCATATACCTTGTCACGAACTGCCTCATCCTCCGCGGCATCCACAGCCGTCCATGCTGCGCAGTGGACCATAGCATCTGGTTCGATCGTCAGGAGTTCTCTCCTAGTATCATCGGCACTGCATATGTCGAGAGACACATATCGAAATGAACCACGCCCCTCCCGATCACATTCATGCAGCGTCCTGCCACCTGTCAAGTCAAATTCATCCTCCGGCTTGATATCAGATCCTATAACATCATAACCCCGACGCAAAAGTTCATTTGCCACATCATGGCCAAGCTGACCACATACGCCTGTCACAAAAACCCTTTTCACTCTATCCATATTAGCGATTCCCATACATTTTCTCATAATAGTTCTGATATTCGCCGCTGATGATAGTCTCCCACCACTCGCGATTTTCCAGATACCACCTTATCGTCTTCTTTATTCCGTCCTCAAATTTAGTCTCCGGCAGCCACCCAAGTTCACTATGTATCTTTGTTGGATCAATGGCATATCTCATATCATGTCCTTTACGATCTGTCACATAAGTTATCAAACTCTCTGGCTTGCCAAGTTCTTTACAAATGAGTTTTACAATGTCAATATTTCTCTTCTCATTGTGTCCACCAACATTGTATACCTCACCCTCACGGCCTTTATGTATAATAAGATCGATCGCCTTGCAATGATCCTCCACGTACAGCCAATCACGGACATTCAATCCTTCACCATATACAGGAAGTGGCTTGTCAGCCAAAGCATTTGCAATCATAAGCGGTATCAATTTCTCTGGAAAATGATATGGGCCATAGTTATTTGAACATCTGCTTATAGTCACAGGGAGTCCATATGTCCTATGATACGCCTGAACCAGCAGATCTGCTCCGGCCTTTGAACTGCTGTATGGTGAGCTCGTGTGAATCGGCGTATCCTCCGTAAAGAACAGATCCGGTCTGTCAAGTGGCAGATCACCATACACCTCATCGGTAGAAACCTGGTGATATCTCTGTATTCCATACTCGCGGCAGGCATCCATAAGTGTTGCCGTTCCTATGATATTGGTCTGCAGGAACACTTCCGGATTCTCTATGGACCTGTCCACATGGCTCTCGGCGGCAAAGTTCACCACCATATCAGGTTTCTCCTCCTCAAAGAGCTTGTACACACCCTCTCTGTCACATATATCAAGCCTTACAAATCTGAAATTAGGATCATCCATGACCGGCTTAAGAGTTGACAGATTGCCAGCATATGTCAGCTTATCAAGACAAATAATCCTGTATCTAGGATGTTTCTTCAACATATAAAAAATAAAATTACTTCCAATAAAACCGGCACCGCCAGTCACTATTATTGTCATTATTCTCCTCCTCGCATTTGTCCCTACCAGTATTCGAGGTAGTTATGCATGTCATTTTAATAAAGATGCTCCTGATATTTGCCATCAAGTACATCCTTCAGATACTGCCCATACTGATTTTGTTTCATTGTCTCATAAACCGCCATAACCTCGTCGCGGCTTATCCAGCCATTCAGGTATGCAATCTCCTCCAGGCAGCCTATCTTTCTGTGCTGATGCTGCTCAACTGTCTTGACAAAATTGGTCGCATCAACCAAACTCTCATGCGTTCCCGTATCAAGCCACGTAAAGCCCTGTCCAAGGAGCTCCACGTTCAGCTCACCGTCATCAAGATAACGCCTGTTCAAATCCGTGATCTCCAACTCACCTCGACCACTCGGCTTAAGAGCCTTTGAATACTCAACCGCCCTGTTATCATAAAAATACAATCCCGTGACACAATAATTGCTCTTAGGTTTCTCCGGCTTTTCCTCTATGGATACAACTCTTCCGTCCTTGTCAAATTCAACTATACCAAAACGCTCCGGATCATCTACATAATATCCAAATATCGTTGCTCCCTTACCATTTTCAGCATTTTCTACCGCAATCTTCAGCTTTTCATTAAAACCATGTCCAGAGAAAATGTTATCCCCAAGAACCATCGCCACCGTGTCATCGCCGATAAAATCCTCGCCAATGATAAACGCCTGAGCCAATCCATCCGGCGACTGCTGAACTTTATATGTAAGATTAAGTCCAAACTGATGTCCGTCCCCCAGCAGCCTTTCAAATCTAGGCGTATCTGCCGGCGTCGATATGATCAATATGTCCCTTATTCCCGCATTCATAAGAACCGACATAGGATAATAGATCATGGGCTTGTCGTATATAGGCAACAACTGTTTACTTGTAACCTTTGTAAGCGGGTAAAGCCTTGAACCAGAGCCCCCCGCAAGAATAATTCCCTTCATGCTGTATACCTCCCGAGTGCTTTTGTAATGCATATATAAATATATTTTATCATATATGGGGGAGCAATTCCATTGTCCATAACTACATCACCACTAATACCATTTCAACACATATGTTTTCTCTACGTCCAAGGTTGATGCCAGCATTTTAGTTTGTACATTTACGAAATTCCCCCTCGATTTGATTTTACCCTGTATCCAACAGAAATAATCATATCCAGATTATAATGTTCTACCTGGTAAGTTTTTCCATCCGAGGCAGTTATCGCAAAATTTGCGACAGCTGAATGATCCAATTCTTCTTGCAATGCAGTATTAGCCTGTCCTCTCTTGCTTTTAGTAAGCGCTCCACAGTGGGTACTATCTTTTTTTAAGTTTATTCAACAAAGTGAAAAAATATTAAGGAACTCAAAAAAGGAACTCAAAAATTTGAGTTCCTCGGTGTTCATTATTTTTCAAATAATTCATTATCAAAAATTCCTGCGACTGTGAATTATTCATAGTGACTAATTATTTTACTTTGGATATACCAGCTTAACTTATTTCCAATAACTCCCTCCAATTATCAGTAAAACCCATTGTCTTTACATTTACTTTTTCGTACTTCTCTATTAGTTTTTCTATTTGATCAACATATAAATTCCAATGTTTATCATGTATCAAAATCTGTTTCATACATAATAATACACCAAACATTCTATTATTTCCTATTCCCTGTTGTGAATATTCCTTATACAAAATGGGCGTCTTAGAAAGTTTTGCATTATATAATCTTCCATAATGTGCACAGATATTACGCACGTAAGAGATACTCTCCAACCAACTCTCCAAATATGTATAACCTATTCCAAAGCTTTTTGCTACTGCCTTCTTATCTGTGTTCTTCATATTTTTATAAAACTTTGAAAGGGTTCCAAAACTAAACACTTCTACCAAGGCATATATTGGAAGATCTCCGCCTTCGTAATTGGTTCTAAAATTTTTCACAAATGGAGCCTTAGAATTTCGTCTAACCTCCTCTTCTATATCCTCTAAAAACGATCTATGGTACTCTTCATCAACAAAATTTTCAAATTTCTTATAACCAAGGACACCATATTGTGCTGCAAAGTAATTCGCAATTCTACATCTAACATTTACTTCAATCTTCTCTATTTCAGCAAATGTAATTTGTCTAAAATTAGCATTGAACAGATATAATTCCACAATCTGCTCAAACGTTACTTCTCCATCATAGTTTCCATTTTTAGGTTTAAAACCTAAACTATATGCTTTTATAAGTCTAAAATATGATATATCATTTAATATATTTTTTGCATAATCTTCATCGCTAATAATCAATCCAAGTGACTTTAAATTCTCTACCTGTTCATCAATGGACATTGAAGGTTGATGATGTTTTAATTCCCCCATATACTTTTTTCTCCTTAAAATTAAAAGACCCAACGTGGTCCGCATCGTTGAGAGGCGTGTTGGGTTCTGTTAGTATTAGTATATGCTATACCAATAAAAAAAACAATGTTTTTTTCACAAATATGCTTATATTCAAAATTCTGCATACACCCAAACGTACACATTAAGTTATCCTGTAATCATCTGTATATAACGCCTTCCTAATTCTGATATTGTTTGCCACTGGAAAAAGTGCACCAACAATTTCTGAAAGAAGAATTCCCACACTTTCACTTACTACATAACTTCCTACATCTTTTACAACCTCTGGTAAAAAACTACTAACAACCACAGCACTTGTCTCATCCTTTGCCGCATTAATAAAATCTTCCAATTTGTGTTTTTCCATACTTTCCCCTTCTTAAAACTTATCTTAACCAACTCATTCTTCACTTATTGTTTCCATAATGCTATTCTACATCCGTATTTCTCCCGAATATTTAGAATTTTCATACCACCATGTCTACATTTAACATTATTTACCTAATCTAGATTATATATCATGTCATAATTCGCGTCTATAAGATATATTTCAAATCATATGAATGTTATGTATACAAACTGTTCTTACATGATATTTTCTAACCCTTTTTAATTAAAAAAGTTGACGCACATTCATACGTCAACTTTTTCTACCACATATTTATTCTTTCTTTATCCTATTCAGCCAGCATCCCCTTCACGCACTCCTGCATCTCTGCTATCCTGTCTTGTGCAGCGTGAAGAGAATCCTCATTAACTCCAAAGTAGAACTTTATCTTCGGTTCATTGCCAGATGGACGAGCAGCGAACCATGCATGATTTTCAAGCTCATAATACATGACATTTGACTTCGGAAGTCCCATATTAATCTGTACACCGACCTGATCTGAGGCTGAGCAGCAGTCTTTAACATCCCCCGAAACATCTGCCCCTGTACTGATCAACGACGTTCTTATTCCTGATTCATAATCACGCACTGCCTCGACCTTAAGTCCCGCAAACTCTTTCATGTCTGAAGTTCTGAACCGTGTCATTATGGATTTGATTTGAGCGGCACCATCAACACCTTTTAGCGTCATGCCATATGCACCTTCAAAGTAATATCCATACTTTTTGTACACTTCTTCCATGGCATCACAGAGTGTCTTATTCTGTTTCTTGTAGAATGCTGCAATCTCACAGAGAATAACTACTGCACCACAGGCATCTTTGTCTCTAGTATAATCCCCAACTAAGCAGCCAAAGCTCTCCTCCATGCCATATACAAACTTATATGTATGATTCTCCTCAAAAAGCTTGATCTGCTCACCTATGTATTTGAACCCTGTAAGAGTCTCTATATATTTCAGATCATAATCATGTGCAATTGCCTCTGGAAGTGTAGAACTTACAATTGTATTGCAGATGGCTCCATTTGCTGGGAGCGTTCCCATTGCCCGCTTTTCCCTGCACACATACTCAGCCATCAGAGAACCTGTCATGTTGGCATTGAAACGTACATACGGATATGCTGAATCGTTTCCAAATGAAGTGTCTTTCCATATACCAGTTGTATCCTTTACATATATTCCAAGCCTGTCCGCGTCAGGATCTGTAGCCATAATTACATCTGCATCAACCTGTTTTGCAAGTTCAATTCCCATTGCAAATGCAGACGGTTCCTCTGGATTTGGATATTTGACAGTTGGAAAATTGCCATCCGGAATTGTCTGAGGCTCAACTACATAAACCTTTTTAAAGCCAAGTCGTTTTAAAACTTCTCTTACAGGCACATTTCCAGTTCCATGAAGTGGAGTGTAAACGATCGTGATATCATCCGCTACTTCCGATATAATCTCTCCGTGTATAGTCTGCTTGATCAGTTCCTCATAATAATGCTCATCTACACTTTCAGGAACCATGTTAAACAAACCATCTGCAGCAGCTTTTTCCTTTGATATCGTGCGAACAGCATCAAAGCCTGGAACAGCTGCTACATGTGCAAGTATATTCTTGTCATGTGGTGCGACTATCTGACTGCCGTCCTCCCAGTATACCTTATAGCCGTTGTACTCAGGCGGATTGTGACTCGCTGTTATTACAATACCTGCAATACATCCAAGCTCTCTTACTGCAAACGAGAGTTCTGGAGTTGGACGCAACGAATCAAATACATATGTCTTGATTCCATTTGCATTCAGACAAAGTGCTGTAGCCTCACAGAATTCTGGAGACATAATTCTTGAATCATGTGCAATGACAACACCCTTTTCACATGCCTTAGGTCCAACCTCAAGAATATAATTTGCAAGGCCCTGGGTAACCTTGGTAATCGTATATATGTTCATACGATTTGTGCCCGCACCGATGATACCTCTCATGCCACCTGTACCAAACTTAAGATTCTTATAGAATCTGTCCTCTATTTCTTTTTCATCTGTAATTGCCCTAAGCTCTGCCTTTGTCTCTTCATTAAAACAGTCGGACTCAAGCCAGAACTCATATTCTTTTCTATAATCCATAACTTAATTTCTCCTCATTTTATCCCATAGTATTTAGCTTTTGATCTCTGTCTGAATACGCTTATCTACTCAAACATGCCCTTAACGAGATCTCCCAGCTCAGCCAGCTTATCCGCAGAATCCGATACTGAATTTCCCTTAACTCCGTAATAAAATTTTATCTTTGGCTCAGTTCCTGATGGTCTTACAAGGAACCATGCGCCATCCGAAAGCTGGTAATATATCATATTCGACTTAGGAAGTCCGCCCTCGACAACCTTGCCGGTCGACATATCTGTTGTAGTTCCAAGCTTGTAGTCATATATTTCTGTGACAGTGTAATTACCTACAGAAGATACCGGATTCTCTCTAAGATTCTGGATCATAGACGCAATCTTCTCAGTGCCCTCTTTTCCAGTAAACTTCATGGAAGAAATTTTCTCTTTATAATAACCGAATTCTTCATAAATCTGGCACATCCTGTCCCATAAGGTCATTCCCCTATTTGCATAGTATGCTGCCGCCTCACAGAGAAGCATGACAGTACCAACTGCATCTTTATCTCTCGCATATGTTCCAGGAAGGCAGCCAAAGCTGTCCTCAAGTCCAAATTCATATGTATGATTGCCATCAGCCTCATAATTTCTTATCTTTTTCGCTATATACTTGAATCCTATAAGATTGTTATAGTCACAGAATACCCCGTATTTGCGACAGATGTCCTTTACCATATCCGTTATTACAACTGTCGTTGTAACTGCAGAATTCTCTGAAAGAATGCCCTTTTCGTTCTTCTGCATAAGAACATAATCACATACAAGTGCGCCAAACATATTGCCAGTAAACTCTTTGTATTCACCTGACTTCCTATCAAGGCTATACATTCCCAGCCTATCCCCATCAGGATCAGTAACAAGCACAAGCTCAGCTCCGACCTTCTTTGCCAATTCTACTCCCAGAATATATGCTTCTGGAGACTCTGGATTCGGGGATTTAAGTGTTGAAAAATCACCATCCTGAACAGCCTGCTCCTCCACAACATATACATTTTGGAACCCCATCTCCGAAAGCATTCTCTTAACTGGATTAAGGCCTGTCCCGTGAAGAGGTGAATAAACAATCTTAATATCCTTCGCTGCCTCTACTTCTTCTGGAGCCATAACGAGCTTATGTAGAGTTGCTGCATATACATCATCCACATCATTTCCAATATATGAAAGCAAGCCTGATTCTAATGCTTCATTCTCACTCATAGTCTTAATTGAAGTATAATCAGATATTGCGTTTACCTCAGCTATAATCTCCTTGTCCTGTGGCGAGATGATCTGTGCACCATCACTCCAATAAACCTTATATCCATTGTATTCCTTTGGATTATGACTTGCTGTTATATTCACCCCCGCAAGGCAATTCAGATAACGAACTGCAAATGAAAGCTCTGGAGTTGGTCTTAGTTCATCAAACAAATATACCTTAATCCCTGATGCACAAAGGCACAGGGCTGTCTCAAGTGCAAATTTTGAAGAATTATTTCTATTGTCATAGGATATTACAACAGATGGTTTCTTCACTCCTGTCTTTGATATATAGTTTGCAAGTCCCTGCGTAGCCTTGCGCACAGTATATACATTCATCCTGTTGCAGCCTGCGCCCATCACGCCGCGCAAACCACCTGTTCCGAACTCAAGACCTTTGTAAAATCTGTCCTCAATATCTTTCTCATCCGTAAGTTCGCGAAGCTCTGCCCGTGTAGTTTCGTCAAAGTAAGATGACTTGAGCCAATAGCTGTACTCATCCTTGTAGCTCATGATATTCCCCCTCTCTTTGCAAAATTGTATTATTTATAGCTCATGCTTTACCTTATCATGAACTGTAATATCAGAACCCATCTGAACCTCTATGAGCTTAAGTTCTGTATCCGCGCTCACTGTATGACGACAACCAGCCTTCATCGAAATCACATCACCGGCTGAAATCTTGCTCTCAACACCATCTATAATGGTCTTTCCTTTTCCATCAATGACTACCCATACTTCATCACGGTTTTTGTGACTATGGTAGTTCATGGAATGTCCTGGATTAAGCGTTACCTTTATAGTAAGACTCTTATTTTCAACATCTATCACCTTAAAACTGCCCCATGATTTCTCCGCATACATGATCTGTTGCTCAAAACCATCGACATAAGGCTTGATATACGAGCTCTGTTCCTTGTCAGACACAAGTATTCCATCAGGAGATGCCGATATAACCACGTCGTGTAATCCCATCGCAAGAATAGGTACATCCATCTCATTTACGATATGTACTCCATTACATGTGTCATTCAAAACACCCTTTCCAACTACACTGTCTTCCATCGCCTCAGTAAGAGTGTTCCATGTTCCCAAATCCTTCCAGTCACCAGCAAATCTTTGTACCTGAATCTTATCCTCATGCTCAACCACCGCATAGTCAAAAGATATCTTGTTCAAGGTCTCATACTTATTGTAAAGATCCTGATAATCAACAAAATCCATGAGCTCATGTGCCTTGTCAAGCACATACTTCAATTTGTAAGCAAATACTCCTCCATTCCAGAGTGCTCCCTGATCAATGTACTGCTGTGCAATCTCTGCCGTCGGTTTCTCCTTGAACGTCTTGACAGAAGACGTCTGTTCCTCACTCTCAGGAATGATATATCCATACTTTTCTGATGGATATGTCGGCTCAATACCCATGAGTACCAGATTGGCCTCGCCCTTATCAGCCTGATCTGAAAGCCTCTTAAGAGCCTCAAAATAATCATCATTTACATATGGATCAACCGGACACACAACGACAGACTCTTCAGGATCAATATTCATCACATCCACAAGATATGCCGTTGCCAAAGTTATAGCTGGAAATGTATCTCTCCTTGCTGGCTCAACTGATATTCCAACATCTTCACCAAGCTGATTATGGATAGCTGACACTTGTGTTCTCGATGTTGCTATGGTAACTGTAGCATCTGAGTCGACCTTCTTGATCTGTCTGTACACCCTCTGTACCATTGACTCAAGCTCGCCATCAGCATCCTTGAAAATCTTAATAAACTGCTTAGACCTGATGTCATTTGAAAGTGGCCAGAGACGCTTTCCTGAGCCACCTGATAACAATACAATATTCATTTATTTTATCCTCCTCATTCAAATAAAGGTCGTTTCATGCAGTGTCCGGCTATGAAACGACCCATTTTAATTTATGCAATAATTTATCTTTCAGCTCTCATAGGGTTGTTTAAGAAATCCTCATAAGAAAGACGAAGTCCTTCCTCAAGCTCTGTCTTGTATGTCCAACCAAGTTTTGTTGCTTTTGATACATCAAGTAGCTTTCTTGGTGTACCATTTGGTCTTGTCGTATCCCACTTGATCTCTCCTGTATAACCAACAACCTTTGCCACAAGCTCAGTGAGTTCCTTGATCGTAAGTTCCTTACCTGTACCTGCATTCACCGTCTCATTTCCTGAGTAATTGTTCATCAGGAAAACACAGAGATTGGCAAGATCATCAACATATAAAAACTCACGAAGTGGTGAGCCATCTCCCCAACATGTAACTGACTCAAGTCCAGCTTCCTTCGCCTCATGGAAACGTCTGATAAGTGCTGGAACAACATGACTGTGTGTTGGATGATAGTTATCATTTGGTCCATACAGATTTGTAGGCATAACACTTATGTAATCTGTTCCATACTGCTTGTTGAGGAACTCACAGTACTTAAGGCCTGAAATCTTGGCAAGGGCATATGCCTCATTTGTCTTTTCAAGCTCACTTGTAAGCAGGCAGCTCTCAGGCATAGGCTGAGGTGCCATACGTGGATATATACATGAACTTCCAAGGAACTCAAGTTTCTTACATCCATTCTTCCATGCAGAGTTTATAACGTTCATCTCAAGTGTCATATTGAACCACATAAAATCTGCAAGAGCCTCCTGATTTGCAACAATGCCGCCAACCTTGGCTGCTGCCAGAAATACATACTCAGGTTTCTCTTCCGCAAAGAACTTCTCCACATCTGACTGACGACAAAGGTCAAGCTCAGCATGAGTACGTGTGATTATATTGGTATAGCCCTGTCTCTCAAGTTCTCGAACTATAGCAGAGCCAACCATTCCTCTATGCCCTGCCACATAAATCTTTGCATTTTTTTCCATCATGATAAATTGCCTTCTTCCTGTATAATAAAAATTATGATCTATAATATAAATACTTAAATCAGCTTACTGAACAGATTTCATTGCCTTCTCGCGCTTTGCAAGTTCACGGTCGTGTTTTGCCATGATCTCTACAAGTTCCGCATAGCTTGTCTTCTGTGGATTCCAACCAAGAACCGTCTTTGCCTTTGTAGGATCACCCCAAAGATTATCAACATCTGTAGGACGGAACCACTGTGGGTTAACGGATACGAGTAGCTTACCCGTCTCAGCATCATATCCCTTCTCATCAATTCCTGTTCCTTCCCAACGAACTGTGATCCCATTTGCTGCAAATGCCTTTTCTGTGAAATCACGAACTGTATGCTGCTCGCCAGTAGCAATAACGAAATCCTCTGGCTTATCCTGCTGCATAATGAGCCACATACACTCAACATAATCCTTTGCATATCCCCAATCACGAAGTGAATCCATGTTACCAAGCTCAAGATGATCCTGAAGCCCCTCCGCAATTCTACCAGCAGCAAGTGTAATCTTACGTGTTACGAAATTCTCTCCCCTTCTCTCAGACTCGTGATTGAACAGAATACCATTTACAGCAAACATATCGTATGCCTCTCTGTACTCCTTAACGATCCAAAAACCATACTGCTTAGCAACAGCATATGGGCTATATGGATGGAATGGTGTGGTCTCTCTCTGAGGAACCTCCTCTACCTTTCCAAAGAGCTCAGATGTCGATGCCTGATATACCTTTGTCTTCTTGGTAAGTCCAAGGATACGGCATGCCTCAAGAATACGAAGAACACCAAGCGCATCTACATCACCTGAATACTCAGGAACATCAAATGAAACCTGAACATGTGACTGTGCTGCAAGGTTATATATCTCATCAGGCTGAACCAAACCTATTATTCTAATAAGTGAAGATGAATCTGAAAGATCTCCATCGTGAAGTGTAATTGAATTATTTGCAATAAGATGGTCAATACGAGCTGTATTTGATATAGACGCTCTTCTCGTTATACCATGAACCTCATATCCTTTCTCAAGAAGAAACTCAGCAAGGTATGAACCATCCTGACCTGTGATACCTGTAATAAGTGCTTTTTTTGACATTAGTTTTACCTCTTTCCTTTTGTTTTCTGTATTGTAAAGTTATCATTGTTATCCGTATTCTAACACCTGTCACATCAAAAAGTAATCACATATATTGCTATAAATTAGTACAATATTGACTGATGGTAGAATAAAAAAATCCCCAATCAACAAAGATTGGGAATTTTTTCATCACATATCAATTGCAATATTATGTATAGCATCCACAAATTTCCTTACAAATTCTATTGCATCATCAACATATTCTTTATCAATATTACTTTGAACAGCAGACAGATGACTTCTATCATTCTGATGTGCTATCTGATTGCGTCTTTTATACAGTTTTATAAGTTTATCTTTACACTGGTCTCCTGCATGGCTTTGATCTAACTCCGTGTAAACAGCCTTACACACCTCATTGAATTTTATTCCAATAAGGTTAAGCTGATCTCTTATGGTCTCCCAGTCCTGCATTACCGTAGTAGCATATAACCCATTTACGCAGTCAAAAAACCATTCCTTAGATTGCGGATTATCCAAAGCCTTTTCTACATAAGGCATAGAAACCATAACTTTCTTGTATTTTTCTGTCTTTGACCATTCTCCAAGAAATATCTTATACAATCCATACTTCGACATTTCGTGCATATAAAAGTCAAGGATTCCCTCAAGAAATACTATCTGCGATCTATAAATTGTCTTTTCTGCATCGTCGTCGCCATCTCGGTTTAAATCAGCAGCAACACAAAATTGACTTACTATAGTATTCAAGCTTTCGTCAAAATGTTGTTTAATCTCACATAACTCAAAATGCTCAGCTAGAGTAGCAGGCATCGCTCTTACATTCTCAATCCTCGGCGTTAATGACACATCTCTTTTGTTCATATCACACCCCCTATAAACTGCCTATGAAACCAGCCAGATCCAAGTTCATCATTGGAATAGCACCATACCTTCCCGATATATAGCATCTGCTAAATCTGTCATCTTTTCTGACCTTTTTCAACTCAGCAAGAGAATACAAATCTGTTGATCTATCTTCCGGTCTTAACTCTGTAAACCAAATCTGATCTCTCCGGAATATATCAAGGTTTAACAGTCCAGTGTCATGTGTAGTAAATATCATTTGCGCAGCATTATTATTATCAATACTCGAAAAATGACGAAGCAGTTCATACACAAGAACTTCATGCAAACTTGATTCAATCTCATCACACACAAGAGTCTTACCTTTAGCTATTATATCTAACAACGGGCACACCATACTAAAAAGCTTCTTTACTCCTACAGATTCTTCTGTCATGAGATTCGTTGAGAATTTATTATAAATTACCTTGGCCGTTATCGCGTCAAAGCTCTTCTGTATCAAAATATTTTTAAACTCGTCTGACAGGAAGGGCGGAAGTTCTGAAGAGTCTATCTTCTTTTTATGGATCTCAACATAGATATCTCTTACTCCCATCCCAAGTTCCTGCATGAACTTTACCACAGACTCCTTCATATCAGAATTTTCACTTATCTGATATAAGGAATATTTCAACCAATCATCTTGATTACTCGAATCATACACAACCAACTCGTCAGTGAAAAATCTAAAAGCATTTTTTATTGCAACGACAGAACTATAACTTGCTGCACATGACAGTAATAACTTATTATCCTTCAACACATCTCTGCATGCTGAAAGCTTACCTCTAAAACTTGCTCCCTCTTCATACGAATCCATAGACCTTTCAAACACCTTAGCCTGTCTTCCTTTAGGAAAATGGTACAAATACTCCTCATACACCAACATATTCCGCAATGAAAAACCATAAGCATACAATACGCCTTGCGCAACAAATGTTATGGAATATCTGCTCTCTGTATCATAACTCTCAAGCTTATGAGGTTTCTGATACAGTCCTTGTCCAGGCTGGTTATTTATACTGGATGTAACAAGATTCTGCATAAACGAAATAGCATCAATAAAATTACTCTTTCCTGATCCATTTGCTCCATAAATCGCAGATGCCCTTAAAACCTTATTATCCCCAAACGAAATAAGCTTATCTTCATAGGTTGTATCCGTACCTGCCAAAGCCGAAAACTTTACCTCCCCACGAATTGACTTATGATTTGAGCACGAAAATTCCAATAACATATTCAACCTCTCCTTCCACCAAAAGCCTATGTATAGTATATTATTCAAATAATAATATTATTCTGCGATTTAATCAAGCTTTTTGTGCTTTTTTCGCAAATAGCACAGATAAATTGCAATTACCATCTCTTTCTATATTCGCTAGGTCTTATCCCCTCAACCTTCTGGAATATCCGGCTAAAATAATTCGCACCATCCATTCCCACTGCCCTGCCGATCTCATCCACACTCATATCCGTAAATCTAAGCATCTGTTTCGCATGAGTGATTCTCACAGACTGAACATAACTGGTAATCGTAGTTCCGTATGTCTCCTTAAAAATTCTCGTGAGGTAATATTTATTTATAAAAAACCGATCTGCAAGATCATCCAACACTATCTTCTCCGCATAAAACTCATCAAGATATGCCTTGATCTCACTCAGATTGACACGCTTTCTGGAAAGCATTCCATTCTCAGGATGCCATGACTCCTCCATCAAAAGCGTAAGCAATGAATTAAGCCGCTCATTAATCTTCATATCTCTGACATGATCACTGGAGGCCGCTATATCCTGTATATTGCTGAGTATTGAAATATAATTATCCAGATTGTCTGGATGAACTACCGGAGTCCCGCCTCGTTCTTTATATTTCTCATAAATAGCAGGTAGCGATGCTGCGTAAAAGTGGCACCATCTGAGCGCCCACAACTGTTCTCCTGTGGAATGGCTATATGATTTCCTGCAGTCTATAAAAACGCAATCTCCCGCCGCCAGTTCATATGTAACACCTTCATAGTCCAAGCGACCCTTGCCGGACAATACTACAAAAAACAGATACGACACCAGATTGGATCTGGAAGATGTATGCGGATGAACAGCCTGCAGATAGCCTGCCTCCTGCAAATGACAAAGTGATGTTCGCGCAAATGCTGATGGTGTATAAAGTATTCTGTTTGATTCCACCGATGGTGTATGACTATAAAACAGCTCATCCATATATAGTTGCTCCCTCCAAATCAAACTGCTACATACAAATATCCATTAAGGACATAGCATTCCTATCCTTGTCAGACATTATATAATCTCCTATAGGCCAACTCTCACCGTTCCAGATTATATCTGGGTCATCATACCGAACTGAACATGCTGCCTCCGCACAAAAATCATTATCCACGCACCACTGCATAAGAGTATCATCCTCAAGTGTGAGATATCCATGAGCAAATCCTCTCGGGACATACATCATCTTTCTATTCTCCCATGAAATTATCTCACTATATGACTGTCCCCAGGTAGCACCAGGTCTCAGGTCAACTGCCACACTGAATATGGAGCCTCTCAAACAGGAAACCAATTTTGCCTGTGCAGCATCTCCAGCCTGATAGTGAAGTCCACGAAGTGTAAATGCATCCCTGCTATAGCCCTGATTGATTTGCTTTACCTGAAAGTCTAATCCCATAGATTGATCATATGGTACTGACAGACAGCCCCGGAAGTCTTCAAATGTGGGTATTAATAATATTTGGGGGAAATCGATAGTTTTGAGCATAAATCAACTCCTCTATACTTCAAATCAACTGTATATTAATCTAAACTCATTTTTAATTATATACCTATTTACGACTTGTATTTTTTGATATAATGGAATTTGATATCTTCCTTTTCATATTTTTTTACAATTATTTCTATTGCCGCTTTCAAATCTTGTACTATTTTTTGCAATTCATATTTTCCTTTATTTTTGGATTGATGTATTTTAATTTCTAAAACATTGCAGCCTCTGCCAACTGCCAACACACTAAACACATACTTTTAATTTCAAAGTGTACTTCCACATACAATGCAGTCGCGTACCTTCTTGTTTCACCATTCCGCTAAATTGTGTTGCACTCATACCAATAGCCGCGTCAGCGCAATCGTTCACAAAATTTACACTTGCACTTAGCATCTCTGTTTCGATTGTCAGCCTTCTATCTACTCTTACCTTATACCTTTATCAACATAATTATTATTTTTCTTCAGGATGCTCATCAAGAATATCCTTTATTACGCTCGTCAATTTTGTACTTGATATTCCATCAGTGTGTGGAAGATATACTATCTCCACTCCCACTGGTGCAAACTCCTCTTCAAATTTTTGCCACTGAGGAGTACCCTTCCAGTCAGACCCAACAAACATTTTATCAAACTTATATCTTTTCCAAGCAGCGAATTTATTTTTATCCCGCTGAGGAACTACCTTATCAACGTATTTTAAAGCCGCAACAATTGCCGCTCTTTCTTTATATGGAATAACAGGTGTCTTTCCTTTATCATGTTCAACTAATTCATCCGTACTTACCCCTACTATCAGATAATCGCATTGCTCTTTTGCCTTCTGAATAACATTCAAATGACCTATATGAAACATATCATATACACCTGTTGTATAACCTATTACCTTCTTCTCCATTAGTCTCAGTATCTCCTCTTAATTAATCTTGGTAGTGCACGATTTAGAATAGCCTTAAAGTCTTTTGTCCAGCCAAATTCAATAAGAAACACCAAATTTGTGGTGATACATATAATTAACATTTTAATAAAAAATCCTGTCCACCCAACAAATGGTAACATTTTAATAATCTCATACTGAATAAGTCCATTTATCCCAACTGCAAATGTTTCTAAAAAATATTTCCAATAATAAGCAAATGGTTTTTCTTTAAAATTATGAGCATACACTAGCCAAGGATCTACTATAGAAGTTGTCAACAACCTAGAAATACCTGTTGCAATAAAAATCCCAGTTATTCCTATTACCTTTCCCCACCAAATAGAAAGGATAATGTTAATCACTGCCGATATCAGAGGTATCCATTTGCTCTGAACAAATAATCCCTGTGTAGTTCTAAATGTATAAGCAGCATACTGAACTCCATTAACATATAAGCTAAACAGAATTGCAAATACTACTGATTGCTTAAGTAAATATTTCTCCCCAATCCATAAATATATAAAATCGTTTGCAAGAACAAAAAATCCTATTGCTACAAATCCATATAACCACACACAAATCATCAATAATTGTTGTAATACAGCTCGTATCTGTTGTCTACTTCCCTTTACAGCAAGATTACCTACACTAGCAGTCATCGAATTTATTGCGCTTCCGATAATATTTGTAACATTAGTCATGATCATTGTGTAATTAGATGCAACTCCTACCGCTGATACTCCTATAATTGATGATATAATAATATTATCAGTTCCATTTAATATGACTGAGCCAAATTTGTATATAAAGAGTGCTTTTACATTATCAAATATAGACTTTGTTTCTTTCTTATCAAGTATATTATCATTTTTTTCCTTAATGTACGGATATAATTTATCAGCCTTTATAGAGATTGCAATATTTTGACCTATAGTACATATGATAAAAATAATAAGATATGTCAAATACTCATGAGTCATCAAAAGAAATAAACTCTGTAATACAATCTGAATTAACTGGAACACACGAGTATATATCTGTACAATATAATCTTTTTGATCTGCTGTAATCAGACTCTTCTTATAACTGTAGAAGTAAGAAACAGATGTATTTAATAAAAACAAGATATAAATCAAAGTCAAATTTTCCTTAACATCAGGAGTTTCCTTAATTATATACCTCATGAATGGTATTACACATATTCCAAGTACAAAAATGACCGTGCCTATTGCCCAATATGCCTTTTTATACAATTTCATTAATGCTTGTATCTTTGTTTTATCATGCTCTGCTATTGGTTTATACATGCTAAATACAATAGCACTCCCTATTCCTAACTCTGCAAATGAAAGCACCGTTAATATATTGGTATATAAACTATTAACACCTAAATAATCCGAATTAAGCAAGTAGATAAAAATAGTCCTACTTACAAACCCTAAAATAACATTAAGCATCTGCATTACTGATCCAGTTAATGCATTTATTAAAGCTTTCTTTGTTCTTGAATTCTCCATCAGTTTTTATGTTCACCTTCTTTATGCAAATCAAAAATTATAGCGGAAGGATTATGATTTCGACGTTCTTCCTCCTGAGGTAAATGTTCCCAATTTTGGAACAAATGCTCAAGATACTTTATAGATTCATGTGGTGCATAAAATTCACTATCTTCAAATGGTACTAATACTGCAGGTTCATAATAGTTTTTAGGCATCGTTTGTTTCTGGTACTTATAATTGCTGCCATAATTAATTATATATTGACCATCTTTTTCACTAGAGCAGATATTATCCCTCAATTTAGAAAGAGTACAAATAGGCAACATACGTGTAAGCCAATAAAACACTGTAGTTGAAAATCCCAATGAAGGCTTATTCAATCGCCGCATTTGAATAATATACGAAAATTTTTTTATTAATTTAGCTTTTACATTATAATGCAGACCAATATTATTGTTACAAAAATCAAGTGGAAAAACATCTATAAATATTCCCTTGTTACACTGCATATCTCTGTATATATTCTCATCAAATAGTGTATTATTTTTTTTAACTTTTGCAAAGGCTAACCAATAATCTTTATCCGTTTGTGTATGATGTAAATAGTAATCCTCACCCAGTGCTCCTTTAGAACAAATATCTATAAATCTGATATAATCCTTTCGGGGCATTGCTATATCCAAGTCATCATCCCAGGGGATAAATCCCTTATGTCTGATTGCTCCAAGGAGCGTTCCTCCTACCAGATAATATGTAATACTATTGTCAGAACACACTTGATGAACATGTTTTAGAATTTCCAATTCTGTTAATTGTAATTTTCGAAGTGTTATATCATCCATCAATTATTCTCCTTCTTATATATAATTAAATAGTTCCTATTGTTTGGTGAGAAATATAAACACCTCTTCAATTACCAGTAGCAACCATTTTCGACTTTTTCTGCCCCAGACGGTCTTTCTGAAATATCTGGTCTAACCCAAGAATCCTTGTAATACTGAGCAGTTGTTAAGGAATTATCCCATCTAGCCCCTTTAATTCCAAATAAGATCTGTGTCGCTCCACCCAAAATTATACTCTTCTTTTCCAATTGCTTAATATAAGCCGCTAATAAAAAACCATAGGCGCCACATCCAATAATAGCAATGTCAAAATCAATTTCTGATATTTCCTTTTTCATATGTTCCAGAGCACTGAACCATGAATCAAACCCCTCAGTATTTGTGCCTATAGTTTGAAGTGATTTATAAGTTAACAAAGTAAACTTCGGTAATACTTTAGGGTTATCAAATAACTCTTCTCTTTTTAAATACTGCTTACTAATAGTTTGTGTAAATGGGCTGATAACCAACACCTTTTTATTTTCTAACGCTGCTGACCACGGATTATCAAAATAGTATGAACCCAAAGCAGCTTTTTGCATTATTTCAGCATTTGGCGCATATCTGTGAAGTAGTAAATCCTCACTATGACTTCCAAACACACCAATTAAATCCATTTGTCCAGTTGCGCCAAGATATTCTTCTCCGAAACGTTCAGTATATCTTTCTTCATCTGGGAAAAAACCTGCGTTATTACAAAGCAATCTAGTTCTCTCTCCAGTTATCGTCTTTATCACCCCCGCCTTTTTATCCATATATGCCATCATGACCCCCATCTCCACTGTTCCTATTCTAGCAATCATACATGGTTTATCTCCATTTAGTAACTCATAAATTCTTTTATTTCCTGTATATGCGTCTATAACTGGGGTTCCAAAAAATGTCTTACCTAACGACCCCTGCGAATCGGTAAGAGGGCGTGTCTTTATTAGCTTGTGTACTGATAAATAATCATATCCTTTCTTTTCTATTCTAAAGCAAACGTTTTCTATTTTTTCCTTCATTGATGTATCCTCCATTATATATGGAAAGTTTTTGTATAATTAGATCTAAGGTGCTATATTGAGAATACAACTAACAGTTGTATGTTCGATGAATCATTCTTTTGACGTTTGTTTTTCTCCCAAATATGCCACTAGCATTATAGACGGATATAAAATTTTTGCCTGCACCATCGCAATGCACAAAAACAAAAAACAAAATAATCCAAACTCAATCCAGCCCTTTTTCCTTTTATATGCTGGTTTTATTGCTAAATAAATGGTAATGAAAAACGCTATAAAACCTCTCGTTCCCAACTCCGTAAAGAGTGCGTTACCAGTACCGAACTTTCGACCATATATCTGAAATAGCTGATTTTCCCAATTTAAATAACCTATTCCAAAGAGATGTGTAACTGCCGCTGTAAGTCCCATTTGCATTGCAACAAGTCTCGCTCCTCCTGAAGACATTGTTAAGTTTTTTGTTTGAGTCTCAGCAAATTTTCCAAAAAAGTACTGCTCTAGCAAACTATCAGCGCCTTGTGTGTAATAATTATATAATAGATAAATAATACCAATAATAATTATCGCTACAGCCACATAATTCTGTTTCTGCTTTCTTTGCAATAAAATTCCCACAATAATTGCTACTAATCCTAAATATCCAGCCGCAGATTTTGTTGTAATAAGTGCTATTAAAAATACTATTATATACCTGTGTACCTGTTTCTCTGAAAGAGATATTCGCTCTCGTAAAAAAAGGATAACATATAAGCACATCACTAGAATACCTTGAAAAATACCAGGTTCAGTGAAAATAGATGTATTGCGATCAGGTTTTTGCAAATTATAAACATAGAAAAATCGTCCCGCAACATCCCCCATTCCACTTTTATATTTTGAAAATATACTAACTAGTATGTTTCCCTCTCCAACAGTGACCAAGAGATAACACACTAAACTAATCCATGTAAAAACATAAACTAACTTTATATATTTCGTCATTGCATCACCGTCTATTCGATATAATAACAATGTTCCCAACACAACAAATACTATTTCAAGATACCCAGAAAGATTCAACCCTTCAGTTAATCCAGCGCCTGAAAGAATTCCCGAAATAAAGTAATTTCCCAACAATATAGCAAACAAAACAAACATCTCTCTACTGATTTTGCAACCAAAAATAAAATAAAATGCTAATACAGCAACAGTGATTGAAAACGCAGTTGTAATACTCGCAAAGCTAATAATATTTGTTCCATGCAGAATAAAAAACAAGTATATTAAAAACCATTCAATAACATCTTTCTGTTTCACGCTCTTAATTTTCATGCACTTCTCCATCTTTTAGGAGCATATTATTTATATTACTCCAAGAATTTCTATCACTTACTTTCTTTGCTGGTATTCCTCCAACTGTGATACTAGATTCCACCGTCCTCGTGACTACAGCATTTGCTCCAATACATACATCATCCCCGATTACAATATCACCTATTATTTTAGCACCTGCACCGATATAAACGTTATTACCTATTGTTGCAGCAATATTAACTCCATTTGTTGATCCAACCACAACATCAGCCATTATTCTACAATTTTTTCCAATATGACAATTAGCATTTATAATAATTGTTCCGTAGTGAGGCAACGATAGCCCCTCTTCAACAACATTCAACGGAATAGTAAATCCTAATTTAATGCCTAATTTTGTATACCGTAACAGCCAAAAAGCGCCAAAAGCCTTATCCAAAAAGCTCTTTGTTTCGATATTTCTATAATACTCCGCCTTGCGAAGAGCGACTTTATACTTCCAGATAAGATTTGGCCAACTTCCCATTAGCTGAGGATACCTTCCCCTATAATTATCTGCCACTGCATCTTGTTTCAAATAATATTGAAGTTCACTTTTAGTTTTAATCATCATCCTCTATTTTCCTTACAAATTTTGCTGGATTACCAGCCCACACTTCCCCTGACGGTACACTCTTTGTTACCACGGATCCAGCCCCGATTATGCTACGTGATCCAATCGTAACCCCTTTAAGTATTATTGATCCAGCACCTACAAATACACCTTCTTCTATCTTTATAGGCTTAGTTTTTATCGGCGCACCTTTATAATTACCTTTTATTCTTTCATTGTAATCCAATGCATGAAAATCAGTATCATACAATCGACACCCAGCGCCAAGAAGAACATTATCCTCGAGTTTAATTTCTGTTGCACAAGTAAATGAGCTATTAGAAATACCACAGTTATTACCTATTGTCAGTTTTCCAGCATTCACCATCTGTATATATGTTCTATCTCCACATCCAATCGGATTGGATTTTGGCGATGAGTTAATATACACATTGTCTCCCAAAGTAATGAAACTCTTATCTGAATGCTGAAAAAAGTATACCTTACCTTTAACTCGCAAATTAGATCCATACCTTATTCCATTCAGAGAAAACACTACTTTATTTATTGGAGTCCAAAATCTATCAGCATAAATATTAATTGCCTTTTTAATAAGATATATTATCTTCATCAATCTAATTCCTTTATCATTCTATATGCATCCATCATCTGCTGGAAATTCGCATCCACATTATGTGTCCTTAATGCATGTTCTCTTGCTTTTTTTCCCATATTTGATGCCTTATGAGGATTTTCAAACATATCCATTATGTAATATGCAAGCATATAACTTTCGTCAAGCGGATATATATATCCTTCTTCATTATGCAACATAAGATTTGCTACCCCCCCTACATCAGATGAGATACATGGGACTCCCAAAATCATGCCTTCTCCTAAAGAATTCGGAGAATTCTCAATTGTCGATGAAGAAACAAATATATTTGCTCTTAGCATCTCTTGTTTCATATTGTCTGCTTTTTGCGGTCCAATAAATTCAACATTAGTCTTTAATCCATACTTTCGAATCAATTTCTGTACATATAAAGCATAGCAACTGCCCTTGATAAAATTATCGTTTGACAAATCAGCTCCTGCAACCCGAACCTTTACATCTGGATAGCGTTCCTTCACAGTCTTCAAAGTCTTCAACAGCAAATGAAAACCTTTTATCGGATAAGATGCCTGACTTACAAAAATACTGTGTGGTAGGCACTCATCATATGTCCAAATTCCATCATAAAATGTAGATCTAAGTGTCTCATTACCGAAAATATACTCTGCTTTTGGATTAAGTACATTAGCGCAACCTCTATCCCAGTTTGTTCTTCCAATTACATAATTTGTATTTCTTACTGCCTTCTCTTCATCCTGACCTCTACGAATATAACTCTTGTATCCACTATAAACGCCCTCTCCTAGTAGTAGCTCTTTTACCGTCTTACCATAGGTTACCCAATGCGGCAACCCGAACAAATAATGTTCTGAGTAAAACTTAACCATTCCTTGAATTGAAACAACCACTCGATTTTTCATACCAGTCCGTTCGGCAGCAACAGTCATAAAGTATGCGTATTGAAATTCTGTTCCATGGATATGGATAATATCTGGTTTTTCTTTTGTAAGAATACTAATCAATATATCCAAGTAATCATTTATCTGTAGACGCCCAGATCTTAATTTTTTACCATCATAGTTTATACCATAGTAAGAAAGTTTTCCCTTTCTTCCTTGTTCACCTGCAGGGGTTGCAGTAGGATAACATATAACAAGTTGATTGTTCTGCATTACCTTTTCAGAGATTTGATCCAGCCACCCCGCAACAACTGTTTTATTTTCCTGACCAGATATTTTATATATAATTGGCAACTTTACATTTGTCTGCCACAGTATTTTCATAATTAACCTCTCACTACTTTTTCATAAAATCGACTATTATTTGTCCCCAATTTCTATAATCCAATTTTTCAACAGCTGTTTTTCTCGCCGCAAACTGCATGCATGGTAAGAGTCCCGCATCCTTTTTTCTTATTGCTTTAATGATTGCTTCTCGGCAACTCTCGACATTATCTTCTACAAATTGAATTGAGTCCACATCATCAACTAAATACTTGTCAGTATAATCTCCTACAGCTGAACATACTGGGACCACTCCATAATTAAGCATCTCGGGCACCTTACTTGGAAAATTAGATAGCGTTACTATATTTTTAGGTCTAGCCAAAAGCAAATAATCGGTTTTCCCATATAAGTCCATCAATTCATCATAGTCTAGCCAACCATGAAAGACTAATATACTTTTTATTTTTTTGAGCTGCCCTTCTTCTATTCCCACCATGTTCTTGAGTTTATCCAACGTCATATTTCCCGTTAAATGAAAACGAACTCTGTTCATCTCTTCCATATCTAAAGAGGCAAATGCATTTATCATACAAGGAAAAGAATCTTTATCACTAGCTGATCCGGGATATATAAAGTGCACATAATTTCCATCAATTTTCCTCTGTGCCCTCATATCTGAAGTGTCAACTAATGCTGGAACAATAATTGTTAAACACCCTTTTTTCTTGAACAAATCATCCAAGCTCTCGCTAATTGGTATGGCTTTAGCAAATGTTTTCATCCTATAGCCAAATCCTATTCTCCATAAAATATACATCGAACTTAACTTACCACGCTTATACTGATAAGGCTGGAACCATTCAACTTCACAAAATGCTTTATGATTAAGGGGAACACGCTTATACATAATAGCAGCCTTCGCAGTATCCATTTCGGTAGAATAAACTACAATATAATCATTTTTGCCAGCATCAAACTTTTTTAATATATCAGTGTATTTTTTCTTATAATTAAAATAAACTCTTAAATAGTTCTTGGCGCCTTCTTTAGTTTCATTTAAATTCCAATACTGGATTGTTTCTGATTTCTCACTACAATACAAATACAACTGATCACTTGCATTCTTCATTCCAATCACAATGACAGACATCCCTGTCATTGAAACAGCATTCGCAAAGTTTCGTATATAATTTGAATTTGCTGTCCCATAAGGGACCGGATCATTGGTCAAAATAAAAAGTCTCTCTCTCACTTCAACACCTCCTCATATAGACTCTCTAATAAATCTATATGTGCATCTAAAGAATATCTGCATTTTACAATTTCCATTGACTTTGCAGCATATTGCAAGCGCAAAGATTTGTCCTTCAAAATCCTTATTATTCCTTTTGCAAAGCTATCTACATCACCGGCAGCACAGCATATGCCATTTTCCCCATTACGAACAATCTTGGGAATTCCACCAACATTTGTACTTACTATTGGTAATCCATACCCCATCGCATCAAGTATTGACATCGGCATACCTTCATTATATGAAGGCAAAAAAAACAAATCTGCCGAACATAAAACCGCATCTTTTTTCTTATCTCTAACCCAACCAGGAAACTCAACATTTTTTTCGATATCTAATTCGTGTACCTTTTCTTTGATTTTTTCTACATCCTGAACATTTCCAGCACCGCAAAGTATAAATTTCACATTTGGGACATCTTTAGCTACTAGTTTAACAACCTTAGGTATATCATAGCACCCTTTCCGCTGCCCTAATTCTCCAAGAAACAAAACTTCATTATTTGATTCTCTGTTAAGTTTTGCTTCATAAGCCTCTTCATGTATTACACTATAGTTTTCAATAATGGATATTTTGTTCTCTGGAACTATCTTTATTAATCGTTCCTTCCACTCTTCTGAAAGAGCTACCAATTTGCTACATCGACTATAAATATTTTTAATAAGTTTCTTTTTCTTATCACTTGCATCCAAATAGAAAATATTAAAATCTGCCCCATGAATATGATTAACTATAGGAATCCTTGCCCAAGATGCTATAATAACAAAAGGTATTTTACGGTAAAATGAAGGTCCAAAAGAAGAATGAATATGCACTAATTCTGGTTTATCCCCAATAATCACCTTGACAAAATGAAAATACCCACTAATTCCTTTTAATAGCTTTGTTATTTTTCCACCATCTTTGTATGACTCTACATAAATAATTTTATAATCTTTTTCCAATCTTGATCCATGATATCCATTTACAACAGCAGCAATTCCCCCTTTAACAAATGGGTCTTGAACTACCATACAAATTTTTTTCATAACTTATCCCCTAACGCGGTAATACTCTTATAATACTCGCACATTTTCAAGGTACGCTTATTCAAAAGGAAAGTATCTATGGCATGCTCTCTAGCTCTTCTTCCCATTTCTTCCCTTTTCTTTTTATTCGTTCCTAAATCAGTGATTGCCTTCGAAATTTCATCAATCATTTTATTTATAGGTGCTGGCTCTATTTTAATTCCAGTTTCATTTGTAGTATTAACCTTCGGTCCACCAGTATTTACAACAATACTCGGCAATCCTCTACTCATAGCCTCCATGACAATAAAGCACCCTGAATCTCTTAAGCTACAGTTTATCAAGACATCAAAACTATCATAAAACTTCTTCATTTGTTCATATTCAACTTTAGGCACAAATTTAATTTTGTTATTAATATATTGACCACAGCTAGATTTCAAATGAGCCTTATATGTTTCATATGAAGAATTATTCTCTGTATCTCCAAGTACAACAAGTTCCCCTTGAAATCCTTTATCCAAAGCATCAACAAATGCCGCAATTCCCATTTCAAAACCTTTCCAATACAGCGTTCTTCCAGCCATTAAAAACCTAGGGATTTCATTTTCTTTTATTTTCGGCTCCGGATAAAAGATATCTTCTGTCAATCCAATAGCCTGGAATATCTCTACCTTATTATGATATTTCTTTGGTACTATCCTCTTTGTTTCTTCCGTAGTAACCAATATTAACGATGAGTTTTTCATCGTTTTTGCAAAGTTAGGAGTGGCTCTAAAAAAAAGTTGCACTCCTGATCTTACGAACTCTATAATTTTATTTTTCACTCTCATTGGGTAGTGAATTATTGATGGAATATTTTCTCCTCCTGAAACTGGTCCATACAAGAATGGTAAACCAAGCTTATACATCTCTGTCGGCAGAATACAAGTAACATATGTAATATGATGAACTAAATCATATTCTTCCTGTTTCATCAATTCCCGAGCAACTTTTACTGCTTGTTTTTGCCACAACATGTAGTATAGCCGCTCAAGCCTATATCCCACATGCCATGAAGTATGTGGGACATCAACAAAAACAAATCTTACATTTTTCATACTTTCGGGATTTTTGGAAAGATAGTCTTCAATATCTTTTCTATAAGCATGAGATGTTAGAGCTGTAATCTCATGATATTCGTTTAATTCTTTCAACCAATTCCAACCAACTGCTCTCTCAGAGCCATCGTATGGACTGCAGGCATAAACAGACGCTAATACTTTCATATATCATTTTCTCCTAATTACAGCATTCCATATAAACTTGCTGTTTGTGCTGAAATATCTTTTAAACAATCTCTTCGGCTCTTGCATCAACCGATACATCCACTCCAGATTGTGCTTTTGCATCCACTGTGGTGCCCTCTCAATATTTCCTGCGTAATAATCAAAACCAGCTCCAACACCTATCATCAGACCATCTATTTTACCTTGATGTGTTGCCATCCAAATCTCCTGTTTTGGGGCACCCAAGCCAATCCACACAAAATCCGCTTTAGCATCATTAATCATCTTAACCACCTTGGCATCCTCTTCTTCAGTAAGCGGTCTGAACGGAGGACTATACAAACCAGCGATTTGAATTCCCGGATATGATGTATTCAACTTCTCTTCAAGCAAATCAAGTGTCTCCTGCTTGCTGCCATAAAAATAATGGCGATATCCTTTCTTTGCAGAAATCTCAAAAATCTCTCCCATTAAACTTGGTCCTGTTGTGCGCTCCATATTCTTATGACCGCGTTTCTGACCAACAGTAGAAAGAGGACCGCCATCTGGAATTGCCATCAAACCGCCATTTTGAATCGCACAGTAATCCGCATCTTCAAAACTGGTTACAGTTGTATGTACATTTGAAACACATATATAATCACCTTTTATGTCTGGAAGATTTTTTTCAATATAATTTAACAGCCATTTCATATTTATCGCAGCAATATTAACCCCCATAATGTTACAAGTCGGAATTAACTTTTTATCTACTTTTCTGTTATATGCCATATTTTGTTCCTTCCCGCTTTATAGCATAAGTAAAATCATTGTTCTACTTCGATCCTTCTCTTCCCAGTACTACTTTTACCGTCTTAAGCATTATAATCACATCCAACCCAAAGCTCCAATTCTCAATATACTCCGTATCCAGTCTCACGACCTCCTCGAAGTCCGTGATGTCACTTCTTCCGCTCACCTGCCACATACCGGTGATTCCAGGTTTTGTCGCAAGGCGGCTCTTGTGGTGCATCTCGTACTGTTCCACCTCAGAGATAAGAGGTGGTCTTGTTCCAACCAGAGACAGGTCTCCTTTCAGCACATTGAAGAACTGTGGGAATTCGTCTATAGAGAAGTCTCTGATATACTGACCGATTCCCTTCTTCTTGGTTCCATCTGGAAGGATCTTGTTGCCTATTACTCTCGGGTCAAAGTCCATCTTGAACATCTTTGAATCACTCATTGTGTTCTGCGCCATGAGTTCTTTCTTGCGTTCCTCAGCATCCATGTACATACTTCGGAACTTGTACATCTTGAATATCTTGCCGTTCAGTCCAACTCTCTCCTGCTTGAAGAAGATTGGTCCCGGGGACTTGATATATATGATAGGTCCTATAAATATTGTGAGGATGATCGTAAATATGCTGCCCACCAGACCGCCTATTATGTCTGCTGTTCTCTTTAGCAGCATCTGCTTTGGTGTTGCATAGTTCATCATGGTCGTGACCACGGTCTCCCCGTTTATCTTCTGGATGAGCTGCTTGTCACCGTGGGTCTTTACGATGGATGATATGCACATGTGTACCGTGATTCCGCCCTCGACAAACGATTCTATCAGAGTGTTCGCATATCCGTATGCGCCGCGCACGTCCACGTATATCTCGTCCACCCAAGCTGTCCTGACATAATCCACGGCTGTGTTGTAATCCGCTACCACCGGTACCCCCTGGATCTCCTGTCCTGTCATGTTCGCGTCTATGATCATCACACCCGCTATATCATAGGCTGCGTAGTTATGCTCCTTGAGTCCTGCAACAACCTCGTCCGCTATACGTCTTGTGGTCATGACGAGCAGTTTCTTGCCCTTGCCTTGCTCTGCATATTTCTCGAGATGTTTCTTCCACAGACTTCTCACCGCAAATGTGGCATACACATATATGACCCACATGAGCAATATAGTTGTCCTGGAATATATCGATGTATCCTTAAGAACAAATACATACAAAAGGAGCAATGCAACGATCACAAAACCATTTTTGAAACTTGCCACAAATTCCTTAAAGTATCCTCTTCTCAGAACGCCCTCATACGCGTTCAAAAATATCATGGCAACTACATCCGCAAGTTCAGTGATGATCGCGAGTGCCAGATAATCTCTGTCGGCGTATGGATTTACCATGCCATGCCTTATATGAAATGCCACAACAAACGATAACTGCAGCACTATGAGATCCAGCAGCATGAAATCGAAATGTTTCAGCCAGCCCTTTGCTCCTTTTTGATACATAATTTTTTCTCTCCTCATTTGCATTACTTGTCAATTCATACATGGAACCGCTGAAACCATTATTAAACAATGGAGTTAGTATCATTTCAGCTTTTTCATCTGTGAACTGAAGGTGATCATGCCCGTGATCCCCATCTTGTTTATATTATGCAGCCAAGTCATCTGCACAGACGCCCTGTGGCGAGGACGCCCTCCTGTGCAGCCTGACTATGGCTGTATGCATCAACTCCGTCCAGACAGATTACTTAACTGTGTAAGTTATTGTCTTTGAGTAAGCCTTGTAGTTTGCTGTAGCTGCAACCTTAACGGTTATCTTGACCTTTGTGCCCTTCTTGACACCCTTGCCAATTGTTACAACACCCTTTGAGACTTTGACCTTGCTGTTGCTTGTTGCGTAGGATACCTTAGCCTTACCCTTAACGCCTGTTACAGAGATCTTCTTCTTAGAAGAGTTAACTGCAACCTTTACGCTGTTCTGAGCAGCCTTGCTGATGGTGTAGTATACAGTCTTTGAGCCACTGTAGTTACCCTTACCTGTTACAACTACCTTGTATGTACCTGCTGATAAGTGTGAACGAGAACCCTTTACTGTGTAATCTGTACCCTCTTTGAGTACCTTTGTTCCATCAGTTACCTTGATAGTCGCCTTCTGAAGCTTACCTGTGTAAGTCTTCGTTGAACCAGCTGTTGTGCTGACTTTCTTAGGAGCTATTGTGTAGGATGCTGTTGTTGTTCCTGAATACTTACCAATACCCTGGATGGTTACAGTGTATGTATTAGCAGCGATATGTGAACGTGATCCCTTTACAACATAATCAGTTCCCTCTTTCAGCGTAATTGTCTTTCCGCTAGCATCTTTAGTTGTAACCTTGATGGTTGCCTTCTGCATCTTACCTGTATAGGTATGCTTGCTTGTTGTTACTGTCGCATTTCCCATCTGCTTTGAAGGTGAAACTGCAGCAGTTTCAGCAGCAAATGCCAGTGTTGGTACCATCATAGCTATACAAACAACTATTGCTAATAACTTTTTCAAATTCTTCACGATAAATTCCTCCTTCCCTAAATTTAGTCGTAATGAATTACATTTATGATAAAACACCGTGCATGCCACACTACACAGTGTAATATCCCCATTTTTTACTTTTCTGACTGCGTTGCCGCTGCCTCTTTTCCATAGCCGCCATATCCATAATGGCTATAGTATTTTCCATATTTACCATAGTATTTCTTGTATGCCCTGCCGTTTGTCTCAGCACGGTTAAGTATGACACCGAGAAGTGTGCAACCGACCTGATCAAGCTGCTGCAGTGACTGCTTAATCAGAGTCCTTGATGTCTCACCAGCTCTTACCACCAGTGCCGCTCCATCGCACATTGACGCTATCTGCGCCGCATCTGCCACACTGCCGAGAGGTGGTGAATCTATGATGACATATCTGTATGTCTCAGAGAGCTTATCCAGAAGCTCTGCGAATCTTGCATCTTCCAGAAGTGCTGACGGATTCTCCAGAAGGTTCATACATGGAACTATGTAAGCATTTGGTATCTGTGTCTCATACAGTACATCCTCAAGCTCTGCCTGTCCTGAAAGGTAGTAACCGAGATCCTGTACTTTATCAGGATCTGCAATATGGTGCCTGTCCTTCATGACCGACTTTCTGAGATCCACATCCACAAGAACTGTAGGAAAACCTGCCTCGGCAAGCATTTTCCAGAGGTTTATAGCCACGCTGCTCTTGCCCTCATTTGGCATACTGCTAGTGATGAGTATCTTTCTCGTGTTCTTTCCACAGAATTTGATATTTATCCTGAGGCGGTTCATCGCCTCCTCAACTGCATATGGCAGTTCCTGGAACTCTACATTAAGTTTCTTCATGCCCTCTGCCTCTCTTTCCTGCCGTGCTTTCTGTCTGCCGGATCGACGGTATCATTTGTTCTGAACTGTTCACTCTCCGGTATAACGGTGAGTGGAACTATTCCAAAGTATTTCTCCATATCATCTGCTGTGTGTATCGTGTCATCCATCAGATATCCGATTATCACGATCATACAGTATATCAGTGCTCCAAGCAGCGCACCTATGGCGGTGTACTTGAGATAACTTGGACCTACCTTGTCGTCTGACACTCTTGCGACCTGAGCTATATTAGGTGCATTTGTGCTCATCGTCTCCGGAAGATACTGTACTGCCACCTCTGCAAGTGTATTTGCAATATCACAAGCCTGCTGCTTGTCTGTACTCGTAACCGTTATACGGAGTACTCTCGTGTCCGTTGGATTGTCGAGTGCGATCATCTTGGCAAGACTTGCTGAATCCATGTCGAGGTTAAGCTTTGTTATGACCTGATCGAGAACCGGGTAGCTCAGCATCAGATCCTCATAATCCTTGGTGAGTGATGAACCAAGATTCAGATCCTGGAGATTTACCACTGAATCCTGAGACGCCGATACCACATACAGTTTGGATGTGGACTGATATGTCGGCTTTATCATAAAGTAGGCATAGGCGTTAAAGATGACTGCGCCCACCAGGAAACAAAGTATGATATATGGAAGTTTCTCCACGAGAGCCATGCCCATGTCGAGAAGATCTATCTCCTTATCATCGTCCTCCGCTATCTTGTATGTACTCAATGTTGTATCAGTTGCCGTGACATTCTTGCCAGTGGCTGCTGCTTTGCTGGAATTCATATTTTCCCTCCGTCTTTTGTTTTATATATTTAGTACTCCCTGTAAAACAGTTCTACTATCGCTCTCTTAAGACTGTCCTCGTCTGCGTGCACCTCCGCAAATCCAAGCTCGTCCATAGTCTCCGTCCCCTCGATCTTCACTGAGCCTGCATCTCTGTCCTTGAGCGCAAGCAGTGCAAGCTTTGAGAACTTCTGGGCATTTATGTCTGTGACCATGTAATCGCCCAATGCCTCATATATCGTGAGCGGATACGAGTTGTCCGCATTGCACTTCTCTGCAAGATTATCCATGAGACCTGCCTTGTACTGTTCCTGCCTCTTCATTCGCTGGGTGTTGCTCTGATCCCCCACGTCATATCTGTCGTGGATGAAATGGACAGCCTGCTCATCGGTGAGGGTTATCGTCTCCCCCATCTTCATGGTCTTGTCAACCTTTGAAAAGTCATCCTCTATCGTGACCGTCACTCCTCCGGCCAGATTATTGATAGTTCCTATCGCCCCCATGTTCACAGCGGCATATCCATCTATCTTCTGCCCTCCAAGGAAGTTTGACACAGCCTTCACCACATTCTCACAGCTGATCTCCATGCCGTCACCATTCTCATGGGCGAGCGCCAGCTGAACAGGCGTTGTTGCTATATATGTTCCGTCTGGTTCCAGGGAATCCTGCTCGACAATGGTGTTCCTGTCTATGGACAATGTCTTGAATGTGCCGTCCGAGAGATCTCTCACCATCAGCATGACCACATCACACCTTCCTGCGCCCTCATATCCTGTGACCTTCTGAACCTTTCCCATATTGTCAATTCCCATGAACAGATATGTCTCTATATTCTTCTTGGGAACATACTGTACTCCGTCCAGTTCTATGATGTCAGACGCTGATGCATCGGTTGGGGTGCTCACAGTTTCTTTTTTAGGCGCATTTCCGCTGATCTTGAGAGCCAGCACCAACACCACACACAGTATAGCGGCTACACACACACAGGCAGCGCTCTTCCTGTATATTCTCTTTTTTTCTGAAAGCGTCATATTTCTGTATGACATATGTATCACCTCATTCCGTATTGCCAAATCGGAATATCTGTAATCTGTCTGTTCTTTTGTGATGTCAGACTATCTCATCACATTCAGCATGAGAAGATCCGTTCCTGCTGTAGGCCATTTCTTCTCGCATACTATGAGAACACACAGGATCACGAACAAAACTATGCTGATTATTATTGCCGTTTTCTTAGACATACTCTGTCCTCCATATTTTTCTCAATTTCATATTTTATTGTATTAATAATTTGCCGCCATGTCTGATTGACATATTTTTATGGCAATATGTATTTTTCTGGTTGTCATGGATGTATTTGATGTTCCTTCAAAAGATGCTCCCCGTATGCATCCATACCTGCTACGAAGTCTTCTCCAAGTTTTTTTGAAAGTGCCTCCCTGCCAAGCCACAAATTAGGCACTCTGTGATGCATACCATGACAATCACTGCCTATTATGTGTGCCCTGTCATCTCTGAACATTCGGAACATCCGCCCTTTCTGTCTGAAATCCAACAGGGTCTCGGCATTAACCTGAACTGTCACCGGAAGTTCAAGCACCTGCTCTACATAGGATTTGTTGCCTGGTATTTTTAAGAATCGCTCTATATGAGCCAATATGATATGGAAATGTCTTTTTTCTATTAAGTCTCTTACTTCATGCACTACTGAACTACTCCATGTCACAAATGGCATTTCAAGCAACATGATGTCTGTTTCTTCTATAGTTAGTGCGTCCACTCTCTCTGCCCGGCTGATGCCATCAAAGAAAGCTACCTCTGCCCCCATCATAATGCGCGGTACATCCGCATTCTCTGCCATGACCTGTTCCATCAACCGGTCATATGCATTTTTTCTGTTTTCAACAAATCTCTCTACCCTGTTTGAATCCGCATAGAAGTGTGGCGTCGCTATCATAATGTCCACGCCGTGCTCCCTGCACATCCTGAGCATACCCATAGATGTCTCTACATTTCTGCTTCCATCATCTATTCCCGGTAATATATGTGAATGAAAATCTATTACACTCATATCGTCTCCTCTGCTCTTACCAACTAATGTAACAAATTCGACACAATTTTTCAATTTCAAATGCTGTTAATTTATGACCAAAATTATCCATTTCCCCATAGTTTTTATATACACTTTGTATAATTTATGTTATTTTAACTATTTTTTTCGCAAATATAAAAGCCGGACAGCAATGTTTTAACACGTATTCCATCGCTATCCGGCCATGTTTATTTAACTATACATACATCTCTTTGCCATTGTTTAGACAATATATTCCGAGCTGTCCGCCCTTACCGCAGCCACAATCTATAGCCACGTTGTTGTTCTTCTTTACTATCTTGCCATCCGGTGTCGGAACGCATCCAACCACGAGAGTTCTGTCTTCATAGTAAGTCTTGTCCAGATCCGCAGGCTCGGTCACAAAATCCTCTACGCTGTACGCATCAAGTTCCTTGCCCGGCTTAAATCCCTTTATTCCTGCATTTACAAGGACAAACTTCTTTCTCGCCATCATCACCTCGAGGAACGCCTCTTCGGATATCTCGTCTATATAGTCCACTATGTCTTCTCTCTCATCATCATCCAACTCTATAAACTCATCCAGAACCCCCTTAAGTTCATCCCCCAGCATCGATGTGATCCTTTCCATGATTGCCTGTGGAGGAACACTTCCTGTATTCCTGATATGGTCATCAAGTGCCTTTATGGACTGTGTGATCTTGTATTCATTTTCACCGACAACAGCTATGATGTTGTCCCTGCTCATCATATCCTGAAGTATCTTGATGGAACCGCCGCCTGCACCGATGATATTGCCTACAACATATAAGACATCCTCACCCTCAAGAGTACTTATGACTGCCTCTTCATTCATTATATCCTCTTCTTTTATATCATCAAGATTCTGGAATTTCAGTTTCTTGAGAGCTCTCTTATAAGCCTCGTAATCACCATTTAACCCTGAAATTGCATAAAACATATTTCATGCCCTCCTTGTGTATTTTTCTCTTAGGCACTTGCGGCACCGCCCTTATGATCTTCGCAAATGCATATTTATTTCTACTGTATATCCAGCATAACTGCTGACACTCAAATATTATAACACAAGTTCTCTGTCTTGTATCTAAGGTTATGTCATTTTTGATGTTCATTTTTTCGACAGATGTCGATTGGAGTTATGGCGCAAATATTATTAATTCGAGTTAAGATTTTGTACAATAACGTGGTGTATTTTAACTTTTTGGATATACCACGCGCATTCCCGATCCGATCATAATTGTTTATACAGGCTATCTTACACTTCTATATAATCTTCACATGTCTTTTTTCTGTTAACTTTTTGGATGATCCAGCCAAATGCGCGGCTTAGTCTGAACCTATTGACGGAGTTATTTCCCGGTGTTAGAGTCGCAGATACCAGGGCGCCCAATATAACAGGAGGACCAATATATATGCCTACAGAATTTAAGATAAGCACATTATTTCAGAAAAATAACCACAGCCGAGATCAGATAATCGCGGATCTGACAAGGAATCCCCGACTAAATACTGATTACCAGCGGCTGACTGTAGATCTGAAGAACCGACTTGTGGATTTTCTAAGCGGAACAAAAACTTTACCACTTACATATGATCCTTTTTTCAAAAAGATGTTCAACCCGGATGTTCATCCGGAACGTCTGGAGGGATTCATAAGCAGCATCATTGGGAGAAAAGTTAGAATAAAAGGTGTCCTGTCTCAGGAAGAAAGTCTGCTTCAAGGCACATCTCTTCTTATTATTTTCATAAGGAGGACCCGCCGCAAGGTGGGAGATTCCTTATGAAGCACGCATGCGCCGCGCGAAGCGCCTTTACATGCGCATGCTCCACTCATGGACATGATCGTGGAACTGGAAGACGGCTCTGTTGCGAATGTGGAGATTCAAAAAATCTCATATTTGTTTCCGGGACAGAGAATGTCTTGTTACTCTGCCGATCTTCTCCTCAGACAATATGCCCGCGTTAAGGGGCAAAAGGGGGCCGGTTTTACTTACAATGATCTAAAGAAAGTTTATACGATTATCATATTTGAGAACAGTCCCGCCGAATTGAAAAAAGATTACTTGAAAGACTCTTA
This sequence comes from Coprococcus sp., assembly GCA_050874325.1. Taxonomy (GTDB): domain Bacteria; phylum Bacillota; class Clostridia; order Lachnospirales; family Lachnospiraceae; genus Coprococcus. The sequence continues at coordinate 39,426 of JBNMKK010000011.1, forward strand.
CGTCCACTTCGGCTCTACCAGATTCGACTCAGGAATTGCGATCGATCTGCTGCAGGATTACTATCTCATATCACTTGACGTGTTTGCAAAAAGTTATTATTCTAAAGGAAAGAAACAGATCAATGATTTGAACGGCTGGCTTGCCCTGCTCTCCACAGACAGAGTAGACAGACTGGACGAACTGGTCTCCGACTATCCACAGATGGAGAGTATCTGTCGAGATATGGCAAGCTACCTTGACCAACCGGAGGAGGTAATCGGTATGTTTTCAGATGCGCTTAGAATACTTGACGAAAACACAGTACATTATATGATGGACGAGATGCAGAAACAGATTGACGAGAACACCAGGCAGCTCGACGAAAGCCTCAAGGAACTGCGTGAAAGCAGAGAGCAGCTCGACGACACCAGCAGGCAACTTGACGAAAGCCTCAACGAACTACGTGAAAGCAGAGAGCAGCTCGATGACGCCAACAGGCAGCTCGACGACGCCAATAGGCAGCTCGATGACGCCAACAAAGAGATTGCAAGGCTCAAGGAACTGTTGGCTGCAAAATAACTTTTAATAGTTTTATAACAACACAGTATTTTACATTTTACTTTCAAAAGTCCGGGGATGCGTCACGCACCCCCGAACTTTCTTTGTGTACCGTATGATATTTATCTTTTCCCGAGTTCCCAGAACGCCACAGCACTTGCCGCAGCTACATTCAGGGAATCCACGCCGTGGTACATCGGTATCTTTATAGTATGGTCACTAGCATCTATGGTCTCGTCCTTAAGCCCTTCGCCTTCGGTTCCCAGGATAACAGCAAGCTTGTCTATCGCTTTTAGCCTCGGATCTCCGATATCTATAGTATCCTTTCGCAGTGCCATCGACGCTGTCTTAAATCCAAGTTTACTAAGTCTGTCTATGCCGTTCTTCTTTTCACCCACTGGCGCGTTTTCTTTCGATGTCAGGTCGTCTATATATGTCCACGGGATCTGAAACACTGTTCCCATACTCACCCTGGCTGATCTCCTGTACAGAGGATCACTGCATCCGCTTGTGAGAAGTACTGCATCCATACCCAGGGCTGCCGCCGATCGGAATATAGCTCCAACATTTGTCGGATTCATGACATTCTCGAGCACTGCAACTCTGTGTGCATTTTTGCACACTTCTTCAAGTGTAGGAAGATCCCGCCTTCTCATCGCACACAGCAGGCCTCTGGTAAGAGCAAATCCTGTTAATTTTGTTAACACATTATACTCTGCTGTATACACTGGGATCTCACCACATGCTGCCATGATACCGTCTAAACCCATATCCAGCTGTTTCTTTTCTATTAATATGGACACCGGTTCATATCCGGCGGCGAGCGCCCTCTCGATCACATTCGGGCTTTCCGCTATAAACAGCCCCTTTTCCGGCTCATAAATATGCGCCAACTGGTTTTCAGACATTCTTGCATATATATCAAGTTCTGGGATATCCAGATCTTTTATCTCTACTATATTCATGTCAAATCCTGCACTTCTCCATACTGTAGTCTGCTATGATCACACTTCTGCCAGAGCGTTCTCAAGATCTGCGATTATGTCTTTCACATTTTCTATTCCCACGGACAGTCTCACAAGATCCGGGCTTACCCCTGCTGCAAGAAGTTCCTCATCGTTCATCTGTCTATGTGTCGCTGATGCCGGGTGAAGTACACATGTGTGTGCATCCGCAACATGCGTTGCTATCATAGCCACCTTGAGCCCCTTCATGAACTTCTCAGCAGCACTTCTGCCTCCCTTGACACCAAATGATACGACACCACAGGTTCCGTCAGGCATATATTTCTGCGCTCTCTCATAGTATTTATTGCCAGGCAGTCCCGGATAGTTCACCCATGCGATCTTCTCATGCTGCTCAAGGAACTCTGCTACCGCAAGCGCATTCTCGCAGTGTCTCGGCACACGCACATGAAGTGACTCAAGTCCAAGATTGAGCATGTACGAGTTCATAGGTGCCGGTATAGGTCCAAGATCTCTCATGAGCTGTGCAACTATCTTATTGATATAAGCACCCTCAATGCCAAACTTCTCAGCATATACCACTCCGTGATATGACTCATCAGGTGTGGTAAGTCCAGGGAACTTGTCCGCATGTGCCATCCAGTCAAACTTTCCTGAGTCTATGATAGCTCCGCCCACTGTGGCATCATGTCCATCCATGTATTTTGTCGTGGAGTGTGTGACTATGTCTGCGCCCCACTCTATAGGTCTGCAGTTTATCGGAGTGGCAAATGTGTTGTCTATGATAAGCGGAACACCATGCGCATGGGCTGCATTTGCAAATCTCTCTATATCGAACACGATGAGCGCCGGATTGGCGATCGTCTCGCCAAATACAGCTTTTGTATTCGGTTTGAAGGCTGCCTCAAGCTCCTCGTCCGAGCAGTCCGGATCCACAAATGTAAATTCTACTCCCATCCTCTTCATTGTAACCGCAAATAGATTGTAACTTCCTCCATATATGGTTGAAGATGCAACCACATGATCTCCCGCACCTGCAATATTAAACACCGAGAAAAATGTTGCTGCCTGACCTGATGATGTAAGGACCGCAGCAGAACCACCCTCTAATGCACATATCTTGGCTGCCACATAATCATTTGTAGGATTTGCAAGTCTTGTGTAGAAATATCCGCTCTCCTCAAGGTCGAACAGCTTTCCCATATCCTCGCTCGTATCGTACTTGAATGTGGTACTCTGTACGATAGGTATCATTCTTGATTCTCCATTTTTAGGCTGGTATCCAGCCTGTATACACATTGTCTCCCTTTCCATTTTTCAATTTACCTCCTTGTTTTCCCTGACGCACAATGCAGATGACATTCATAAACTCCATGGTGTCATCTGCATTATATTGCGCTTTCTTTTATTTATCTGATACTATTTAATACTTCTCTATGACCTTGCGCTCAATATTTCTGTTATTGAGCATAAACATGTAGCGTCCGTTTATGAGGCTTATATCCTCCTCTGACACTCCCATATCTATATTCATACCATTTTTCACAACAAAATTTAGATCAGCATTTGCACTGGACAGGATTCCCCTTCCATCTCTGCTGCCTATGGCGAAACACCGTTCCCCTTGAACCGCAAGCCTTGAATTGGCATCCTCTATTATGACCTCTGCCTTTCCGTGATCTGAGCCTATTCCTATACACGAATCGCCCTTAAGGTTCATGTCTATATGTGCTCTGCATATATCAACTCTGCTGCCATCACCATCCAGTGTGCCTATGGCTACATATCGTCTGCTTGAACCCCTGAGTGCTATGGATGTGTTTCGGACTGTTATATCCGCGTGTTCGTTCACCGATCCTATCGCAACGCCACTTGCAGCGTCAAACTGTATGTCCATGTCACACTGAAGAAGTTTAAGATCAACCGGACTGTCGATACTTCCCACAGCAACGCCATTTTCACCATTTACACAAATGTCATATCTTCCCTTCTCTATGCGGATCTGTCCGCCATTTCCTGCACCGATTGCAACTCCATTTACACCGTTTGCATCTATGGAGATTGCTCCATCCTGCTTGAATCTTATGATTCCATGCTTTGACTTCACATCATTTCCTATGCCGTAATATGTGTTGCTGTTCACCTGAACTTTCATATCTCCGTTGCCGGCAAATGTAACTCTGGACGACTCAGGGATCTTTATACCCCCACCCTTACACGTATTCTTGCCTTCAAGGAGTATATGGATATCCGTATTCTCGCCACAATCTATGCTTGGCATATCTCTGTCACTGGAAAAACTGGCATTCTGAAGTACTATGGTTCCCGTAAAACCATCCTTTACCTTGAGTGAAATATCGGAATTGTATCCGTGCGCTCCCACTATTCGGACTGTATTGTCTCCGCCAGCCTTCTGTGCCACAACTATACTTGTGTAACCCTGATTCTCGATCTTCATGAGAGACACACTTCTGGTGTGCTCCATCACGAACACATGCTTGTCAACATCATCACTTTCGCCCTCATTGTACTGAACGATCTCATTCACTACCTGAGGTGATATCAGCTGAACTACCTCTGCATTTGGATGCGCGGTGTAATACCCCTGTATCAGGTCTGTACCAAGCTGGATGACTGTCTTCATCTCCTTGGTAGTCTCCACTCCTTCTGCCAGAGCCATGATTCCGTTATCGCTTGTAAACTCTATTATATCCTTTACGAAATGCTGTCTGTGTGGATCACTGTCTATACCTGAAAGCAACATCCTGTCTATCTTGACATACTCCGGCATGTACCTGAGCAGGTTGTTGACATTTGAGTATCCTGAACCATAATCATCTATGGCTATCTCCATTCCATTGCCCCTGAGGAATGTCTTGAGTTCACTAAGCTCCGCATCGGACAGCTCATCTCCTTCTGTGAACTCTATTACCACTCCTGCGCATTTGAGTTTCTTTACCTTTGAAAGGAATATACTTCTGTCTCCCGGCGTGAGCATATGTCCTGGCATACTGTTGATAAATACCTTCTTGCCCTTGAACATCTCAGGATTGGCATCTACAATCTCAACCACATTGAACAACGTAAGTTTTTCAACATCATACAACCTCTCCAGTCTCTCCGCACTCTCAAGCAATTCCGGTGGTGACAATCTTACCGGTGCAAATACCCTCATAAGCGCCTCATAAGCAAATATCGAACCGTCCTTTGCACTGACTATCGGCTGGAAATGATAAGTCAGAAGATTCTTGTCAAGTATCATAGCTACCTGTTCATCTCGCTCAATATCCTTGCTTGTAAGCTCTGCCTTGTTTCTGCCCTTTGCTATGTTCTTTTCCTTTATCTGATTCTTTTTATTTACAACATCATTTATGAGATTTTCCAGATCACGGCTGTTCGACACTGCAGCTTTCTGGCATCCATAATATATTCCTATCTCTATTCCGTCTTCCCTGGCAGCACTGATCTCATCAAGCTTGGACTTGAGTTCGCTTACTACACATTCTCCCCTGTCCTCATCCAGCTTGTCCGTGATAGATGCTATGACAAACTCGTCATTGCCCATCCTCATAGCTATCTCTCCGTTCTCCAGGATCTCATTCACCGCCTGGGCAGCGTAGCTTATGAACTTATCGCCCTCCTCGCGCCCAAATCTGCTGTTGATCTTGCGCATATTTTTCAGGTCAAAGGCTATCACCAGGATCTCCCTGCTCTCTCTCTCTGCCTGATTTATCATCTCGGATGCACGCGTCATAAATCCACGGTAATTGTAAAGTCCTGTGAGGCCATCTCTTATCTGCTCAGCCTCAAGTTTCTTGAGCAGAACAGCCGCGCCAGCATGTCGTGCAAATGACTCCATATCCCTTGCAACCGTCTTTATCCAGGACCTGTACACTTCCTCGAACACCCTAGGCTCTCTGCCATAATTGACCACCGTATATCCAAAACTCCTGTCCTGGAAATACAAAGGCGTAAATATATATGTAGTAGGATACTCTCTGTCCTCGTAAAGCTCAGGCAACAGCATGCACGACTCAAACACATCATCATATCTGACTACTGAATCCGCATCCTGCTCCTCAGGTCCGCATTTGATTATCCTGTATACATGATCTGTATATCCATAACGGAGTGCCTCATCTCCAGTCATGATCTCCGGATTTCTCCAGTAATCGTTCATGCAGATATGAAACTCCTGAAACGGTCTTATCTGGTATATATATTCTGAAACTGTATTGAAAAACGATTCCACGTCCGTCTGTGCAACCAGATCATCCATCATGTTGTTAAAGCATGAGTAATATCCTGTAGCCGACAGCGCGGTCTCCCATTTCTCCCTGCGGATCCTTATGGTCTCCTTCTCCCAGCCTTCACAACCGCAGGATCCCCCTATATAGAGATCCACATTGGTGTGGAACCCAGGAACGTCTCTGTCATTAAGTTTCGCATCTATGTAATCCACACAGTAATGTCCACAATCCTCCGCTGGTATATCCGCGGATGTGATAGGTACCGGACTGTTTCTTCCATCCTCTATGGAATCATAACCAACCACCGCTATGTCCTCTGGAACTTTTATTCCATATTTGTCAAATGCCGTACACACACCGATTGCCATACAATCATTTGCACATACTATAGCCTCTGGCAGATTATCCATATCCTTCACCAATTCATCCACCATGTAGTCTCCACTGTCATACCAGTATGTTCCATAATAGATCATATCGTCTGTAACATTGAGTCCATGGGCTTTCATGCTGTCCAAATATCCCGCAAGTCTCTGCTTTGAATGTATGTGTTCCTTAAGGCCGTTCAGGAAATATATGTTCTTATATCCGTGCTTATCTATCAGATGATCGACCAGTTTTACTATCGGAGTGTAATGATCCATCATAACCGTAGGATAAATATTATTCTCCTTATCCACTGCTATGACCACACCATTAGGGAATTCTGACTGCAGACGCTTTTCCAGTTTCTCAACCAGACCCGGTGTCTGCAATGTATCCTGGCAGAGTACAACGGCATCAAAAAGGTCAAAATTAATAAGGTTGTAGATATTTGAATCGCCAACCTCCCTGTATGTAGAATCCTGATATTTAAGGAACATGGAAAAAACGCATACGTCGTAATCTAACTCGTATGCTCTTCTCATGAATCCTTGCATAAAACGATTCTGGGTATTTTCATCAACCTGCGCACTGATAACGCATATTCTCTTTCTGTTGTGCATTTAATCATTCCTATCCGATTATTTATTATGCAATTATATCATATTTAGAGGGCAAAAAAAACCTATATTATGCATTTTGACAATATGAGGAAGTTTTTACTTAAAAATGTACAACTTGTACTACAGGTCAACTTTCTATACGGACATTTTATTAATTACTTTTTAATCTATTTTTTATCTGGATCGCTGTAGGGGTCACGGCAAGTCCTCCCTTTGCAGTCTCACGTATGTTCTCTGGCATCTCAGAACCTATCCTTCTCATTGCATCTATGACCTCGTCCACAGGTATCGCACTTCTTATCCCCGCCATAGCCATCTGTGCAGACGTTACAGCATTTACCGCTCCTGCCACATTTCTCTTGACACAGGGCACTTCCACCAATCCGCATACAGGATCACACGCCAGCCCCAACATATTCTTAAGTGCCATCGCCGCCGCATTTGCCATATCCCGCTCATCACCGCCCTGTATATACGCAAGACCTGCCGCTGCCATCGCCGATGCGGAGCCTATCTCTGCCTGGCACCCACCCGATGCCCCTGCTATAGACGCATTCTCTGCAATAACGTTGCCAACGCCCGCCGCCACATACATTGCATGTGTCATCACATCATCAGATATCTGCATTTTCTCCTGCGCAGATATGAACACCGCCGGGATCACTCCGCATGATCCAGCCGTAGGAGCCGCAACAATCCGTCTCATACATGCATTCGACTCTCCCATGCTTACCGCCTTCTCCATGACACGGCCTATGAAGTCTCCGCAGATATTTTTTCCGCTCTCATTATATATATGAAGTTTTTCTCCATCACCGCCCACAAGCCCCGACGCGGATCGAAGTTCTGGCTTATACTCTGTATCTGCTCTTTTCATCGCCTGATAAAGTCCATGCATAGCATCCATGGACTCCTGCACTGAAACTCCTCTCTCATTTGCATCGGACTCGAGCACGACCTGCCAGAATTCTTTGTTATCCTCTTTGCAGATTTTTACAATATCGCTTATTGAATGATACATATTTGTTCCTTTCCTGTTGCCACTGTCTTCTTTAAGAGTCAAGGCTGAGATACGTCACTTTATTTACCCCTTCGACCTTCCTTAGCCAATCTATTCCATCATTCGGGATCTCCTGATCGCACTCTATCACCATAACCGCCTCGCCGCCTCTACTGGCACGGTACAACTGCATTGTTGCAATGTTGACACCCTTGTGCGCAAGCATCGAGGTCACCTCAGACACATGTCCCGGCTGATCCTGATTGTGAACAACCAGCGTTGGATAATCGCCGGAAAAATTCGTGTCTATTCCATCTATCTCCGCTATGTTTATTCTGGAGCCCCCAAGGGACTGCCCTATGACTTCCAGGGTTCTTCCTGACTCTCCCTCCAAGAACAACTGCGCCGTGTTAGGATGCGCATCCTTGAGGACAGCCTCCCCAAATTCGATCTCAAATCCCTGCTGCGCCGCAATATTCATCGCATTTGGAATCCTTATATCATCCGGTTTCATCCCCATAAGTCCTGCCGCTATAGCTTTTCTCGTTCCATGTCCCTTACCGGTGGTGAGAAATGACCCGTATAGAAGTATTCTCGCCTTTATGGGTCTCTCACCTAGAAGTTTTCTGCTTATATATCCTATTTTTACCGCTCCCGCCGTATGGGAACTCGACGGTCCCACCATGACCGGACCCATTATGTCAAATATATTCATTAGTTAGTTTCTCCCTACAACTGTGTATATGCCCGTTCTTCCATTCATCATACATAGACAATGCTTTTGTAAACAGCTTTATTATATCCTATTAGCATAGCCCTTTGGTATTTATTATATTAGGTATTTTATACGTTTTACCTTCTTATCCTAAACTATGAGGTACTGGCACAGGCTTTGGCTCGTTGCTCTGCACAAATTAAAAAGTGTACAAAATCCGAAAATTTTGTACACTTTATCTGTTAGACCTTCCCCGCATTCGATCGATCTATCATTTATTTTGCCTTGAGTATATACAATCTGGAGTCATAATCACCGCAAGGGACGTCATCACCAACTATCTCTCCAGCTGTCGTATCACTTGTGATCAGTCCAAGATTCATCAGCTCATCGCCATAGCAATCCGGTCCCACAATGGCATCAACCGATGATACAGTATCATCATTTTTCTTTGTCTCTGTCTCATATATTCTCTTACCATCAGGTGTCTTGCTCACTGAAAGTGCCTGTCCACCCAACACGCTGCAGCTATACAATGTATCTGGATCAAGTCCGTGAAGTTTCATTCTAGTAAAGCAGTTATTCGGTGTATACAGGGTTCTGAACCACGCTACTATAGCTGTCTTCTTGTCCTCTGACACTACCATCCATCCGCATTCCTCTTCGTCAAATGGACTTGCAAGTCTATAGAATGTTCCATACTGGATAATAGCACGGTATTCCTTCATAAATTTTACCTGTTCTTTGACTTCCTCTATCTCCTCCGCTGTGAGTTTGTTCAGATCAAGTTCATATCCAAATGTTCCGAAGTATGCAGCATTTGCACGAGTTTTCAGCGGAGTCTCACGTCTTGTCTGATGATTTGGCACAACGGACACATGACTTCCCATACTGCTGATAGGATAACACATGGATGTTCCATACTGTATCTTTATCCTCTCTATCGCATCCGTGTCATCACTTGTCCAGCCCTGTGGCGCATAATAGAGGATTCCTGGATCGAAACGTCCGCCGCCACTTGCGCATGACTCAAATAATACATGTGGGAATGTGCTCGTGAGTCTCTCGTACAGATCATACACACCAAGTATATATCTGTGGAACACCTCTCCCTGTCTGTCAGCAGGAAGTGCCGCGCTGTAGCACTCTGTGATACTTCTGTTCATGTCCCACTTCACATATGAAACCTTTGCTGTGCTGAGTATCTTTGCCATCATCTCATATATCCTGTCAACGACCTCTTTTCTGGAGAAATCCAGAACATACTGGAATCTTCCATGTGAGTCGTGTCTTCCCGGAACTGACAGTATCCAGTCTGGATGCTCTCTATAGAGGTCTGAGTCTTTATTTGTCATCTCCGGTTCAAACCACAGTCCGAACTTCAGCCCTACCTTTTCTATATCATCTGCAATTCCTGTTATTCCCTCTGGGAGTCTGTCAGGATTTGCAACCCAGTCACCAAGGCCTGCATGGTCTGTGGTTCTGGCACCGAACCAACCATCATCCAGGACAAACAGCTCAACTCCGCACTCCTTTGCCTTCTGTGCAATGGCTATGAGCTTTTCTCTGGTGAAATCAAAATATGTAGCCTCCCAATTGTTGATGAGGATCGGTCTTGGCTTGTCTCTCCACTCGCCTCTTGCAAGTCTCTTCTGATACAGCTTGTGGAAAGTCTGGCTCATCTTGTTAAGTCCCTGATCCGAGTACACAATGACTGCCTCCGGAGTCTGGAAATGCTCCCCGGCATCAAGTTTCCAGTCAAAGGTATCTGGATTTATTCCGGCAAGGATTCGTGCTGTATTTCTCGTATCAACCTCAGCCTGTATCCTGAAATTGCCACTGTACACAAGGCTTATGCCGATCGCCTCACCCTGGTTCTCGTCCGTTGTCTCTCTCTTTAACGCTATGAACGGATTGTGCTCATGGGATGAATGTCCACGGTTGCTGCCTATGGACTGTACGCCCTGCTCAAGATCTCTTGTTATTATGTGACGCTCTCTTGCCCATGCACCCGAGAGCTGCATCCACTGATAATCGGGATCCGGCAGATCCAGACACATACTGTAAGCAGTTGTGAGATGCACCGCCTCAGCACCTTCATTTACATACTCTACACTCTTTGCGATAACAGGTCTGTCGCTCCATATCGTATAGAGCATTCTCGCCTTTATGCCTGTGAGTGAATCCTTTAATGTGACGATCAGAGTCTCCGCCTCATCGTCTTCTTCTGTGTATGTTGCCGGAAGTGCCTCAAGCTTTGGCTTTCCTGCATTTATCTCATGTGATACATACACGAAATCTGATATCCTGCTGCCATTTGACTGAAGGATCTCAACCATTGGAGCCCTGTAATCTGTGGTGCCGTACACAGGAAGTTCCTGCTTGACTGATTCCAGCGAAAACAGTCTGTCATCGTCATATACATACTGAAACATAGGTCTCTGGATGAGCTCCAGCAAATGTGAAAAATCCGCCCTGTCCCTGATTGCCTTGCCATAATACAGATTCCCCAGATGTCCATTTGGGAGCACCGTCATGATGTAGCTTATCTCGCCATTTGTGAGATGAAATGTCCGTGTTTCCTCATGAAATATAATACCCATAAATATGTCTCCTTTTCTCCATTTATTTGTATGAATTACCGTTATTTTAATATTTAAAGATTCGATTTTATATGGAAAAAAGTTGACCAAATATGTCACCGCTGATGGTTAAGTGTTAGTATTTTTCCGGCTTATAAATACTCTGTAAACATTAATACATATCTTACATTCCACATGCCATTCACTTTGACTCAGCGGTATCCTCCCTCTCTGAACTCTGTACAGTATATCCACCGGTTTCTTCTCTGATCAGGTTATATATCGGCTCTATTTCATCCTTGTTGTAGTCAAGGGCGTCTGCAATCTCTCCAAGGTTATAACCTTTCTTAACCTTACGAAGAACCAGATCCCTAAGCATGCTCTCTCTGCCTTCTTCTCTGCCCTCCTCTCTGCCTTCCTCTCTGCCTTCTTCTTTACCTTCTCGACGAGATTCATCTTTCTCCTGCCTTATGTGTTTCTCCTGATCGTATACAAATATACTCATGCGCATTACCTCCGCTCTGTTCTTTGTAAGAAAATCTGACAATATGTCCTCTTTGATACAATGTTCTATAGCAAATGACATCGCATCTTCAAATGGATATATCTCCTGATACAATCTTACTGTATCTACAAATTCCATATATTGGTATAATGTAGGACTTTTCGCCATCAACTGTTCATTATATCCCTTATTTATATTTATCACGTCCACCTTTAGCTCCAATGCCGGATCCTCGGATTTCTTTTCATAGGCATCAGAAAGTCTCATCTCGTACCGCTCCGGCACAGTCTCATCGCCATTATAAAATATGACAAATCTAGGTTCCGGCAACCGTATGAGCCGCCTTCCGTAAATGTTTGCATCATATGTAAGAGCAGCCATAAGGCATGCCACATATTCCAGATTCCTAAGTGGCATGTTCGGATTCACTGTTGACTGCTGTTCGTAAAGCATTAGCTGTGATGCTATTATGAATGACGCATCGTTTCTGACCCCCATATACACCGCATTTTCCAGTGTGGTTACAACAACCTCGTCTGGATCGTCATATTCTGAGTCATTCATCGCATTATAGATCTCCAATGCCACTTTCCTGTCATTTACCAACATTCGAAATACTGTGTCCTTATACTTTTCATTTGCATTTCCAAGTACCTTTGACAAATTATCTACCGCTCGCCTAAGAATATCCCCATTTCCATCCCGTAATATGGAATAGTCAAGATAAAAATCATTCCTACTCTTTTTTGCCATTCATTGTCCTCCTTCACAAATATTATTGTTGAAATTTGCAGGAAGAATCTTTGATGTATCCAAATCTCCCCGCTTTAAAAAATGTGATATAAAAGCATGAGAAATTCAGAAATAAAGATATATAGAAATGACCATCTGACATAGAAATCTCTGAAATGAAAACTTATGCTTTGAGCGGATTGTAACACCACCAAATAAGTTTGTCTATAGATATGAGCAAAGTATCCAAAAAGGATACATACAACGAAAAACCTGGATGCATATAACCATTGACTATCTTTTTTCGTCAGCAGCAACCACATCCAGGCATATTATTCCGGCTGACCTTAGCCAGCCAATTTATAATTATATTTTATACAATTCTGTTATTACATAAGTCTTACGTTTTCTATTCTTACACCGCATACACCAAAGTCTCGTAAGGTCTGAGCGTTCCATTGTAATCAGCATAATTTCCTATCAGTATATCTGCGGTCTCCGGGATGGCATAACTCACATCCTCGCCGATCATGTTGACAGCGACATATACCGACTTGTCTGAGCTGTCTGCATCAGCACCAGTTCCGCATACACATGCATCCTGAACAGGCTTACGCCTGTACACGATGATTCCGGTGCTGTCCGTTTCCACATCCTCCAGATCTCCGTATATGAGCGTCTGTGTATACTCCGAGTGATTTCTGAGCTGTATCATAGTCTTATAGAAATTAAGTACCGAATCATTATCAGCGCTCTCTATCTCCACCGTCTGGCGGTCACACTGATTATTGCATGCCAGCCATGGCTCATGTTCTGAGAATCCGAAGTTCTTGTCGCTGTTCCACTGCATCGGAAGTCTTGACTGATCGCGGCTCCTGATATTTACGGATTCCATCGCCTCAGCCTCGCTGTATCCAGCATCAAGGCATCTCGCATATTGTCCCTTGGAGTTGATATCGTCCAGCTCATCTATGCTGTCAAAATGAGTGTTGATCATGCCAAGTTCCTGTCCCTGATATACAAATGGCGTGCCCTTCAGGAAGAAGAACAACGCGCCGAGCGCCTTTGCCATCTGAGTTCTGTATTCCGGTATATCACCGGCTGGGAAGTATTTACCTATACTTCTCGGCTGATCGTGGTTTTCCAGATAATTTGCAGCCCAGCCTATCTTCTTCACAAGTCTCTGATTGGTGAACAGCTTGTCCTTGAACTCATCTATCGTCCAGTCTCTCTGGTGCAGCCAGAGGTCTCCCGGATTGATATCTATGTCCGTGTAGCTGAAGTCAAATATCATAGAGAAATGTCCGTCTCTTCCGATGTATCTCTCCAGATCCTCATTTGGAACTCCCGGAGTCTCCGCAACTGTCACAAAGTCACCCTTGCCGTAGGTATTCTCCTTGAGTTCTCTGAGGAAATCATCTATTCCCGGTCTGTTGAGGCAGCATTTGCCAACATCGCATCTGCCGTCCTCGCCGTCTGACGGCATAGGTGGGAATGTCAGATCCTTCTTGATAAATGTGATGGCATCCATTCGGAAACCGGCAACACCCTTGTCAAGCCACCAGTTCATCATGTCGTAAAGCTCCTGTCTCATCTCCGCGCACTCCCAGTTGAGGTCTGGCTGCTCCTTCGCAAATGAATGGAAGTACCAGCTGCCATCCTCGATCTGTGTCCATGTACTTCCTCCAAAGTTGGATCTGAGATCTGCAAGCCCATCTATACTGTCCTTAAATATATAATAATTTCTGTATTTGCTGTGTCTGTCCCGGCATGCCTCCTGAAACCATCTGTGTTGATCTGATGTGTGATTGATGACCATGTCCATGATGATCTTGATGCCATTTGCATTTGCACATCTTATAAGCTCGTCCGCATCCTCTATGGTTCCAAACTCAGGATTCACATCGTAGTAATCTGATATGTCATATCCGTTGTCCTTCATAGGCGACTTGAAGAATGGACATATCCACACAGCGGTCACACCCAGTTCTTTGAGGTATGGTATCTTTTCTGTTATGCCCGCAAGATCACCGACACCGTCTCCGTTGCTGTCGTAGAAACTTCTAGGGTAGATCTGGTAAAATACCGCCTCTTTCCACCATTTTTTGTCCATATTTTATATTTATCCTTTCACAGCTCCAGCTGAGATTCCCTCGATGATATTCTTCTGAAGAATCACGAATATGATAATGATAGGGATGATACAAAGGAGTACCGCAGGGAAGATGAGCTCCCAAGGATTTCCGTACTGTCCTGACAGACTCTTTGCATAGTATAAGCTCAGCGTGAGCGTCTTTTTGTCGTTGTTTCCTATTACGAGGAATGGAAGAAGATAATCGTTCCATATCCATACTGCATTTGTAATGACAACTGTCATTGTTGTCGGCTTTAAGAGTGGCATAACCACGTATCTGTATATCTGGAAAATATTTGCACCGTCGAGCATGGCTGCCTCCTCAAGTGACAGCGGAATACTCTTGATAAATCCTCTGTACAGCAGAACCGACATACTGATTCCAAATCCTCCGTACATGAGGATCAGACCTGGTGTGTTCTTGAGTCCCAGCTTGTCCATCAGTGATACCAGTGGGTACATAACTGACTGGAAAGGTATGAGCATAGCTGCTGTGTACGCGATGAAGAGTATATTTGCCACTTTTGAATCTGTCCTGGCAATTGCCCATGCTGCAAATGATGATATGATGACTATGAGTGCCACAGCCGCAACTGTTATGAGTATCGTCTGGATAAGGCTGCTGCCGAGGTTGATCTGCTCAGCAGCATTCTTCAGGTAATCCAGATTCCATGACTTTGGGAGAGCTATTGGAGATGCTACGATCTCCTGCTGTCCCTTAAATGAGTTGACGATCAGGAACCATATCGGGAATATGGTCACGATTGCCAGTGCTGTGAGTATTACCACTATGATTGCGCGTTTGATCTTGCCCTTTACACCCATTATGATTCGATCTCCTTTCTCTTAGTGATCGTTACCTGTGCTATGGATATAGCCGCAATGATAACGAAGAATATAACTGCCTGTGCCTGAGCCACACCGTATGCTGGTGGTGAGCTCTCTCTTACTGTCTTAAGTATCATGTAGGATATCATAGTCGTTCCAAAGTTACCCTCTGTCAGTGATACGTTGAGGTCGAGCATCTTGAAACTGTTTGCCAGTGACATGA
Organism: Coprococcus sp.; assembly: GCA_050874325.1. Taxonomy (GTDB): domain Bacteria; phylum Bacillota; class Clostridia; order Lachnospirales; family Lachnospiraceae; genus Coprococcus. Next base: position 54,884 of record JBNMKK010000011.1, read on the forward strand.
AGAGAACTATGGTAAATGATGGCATGAGCAGCGGAAGTGTGATCTTCCTGAAACTTGTCCAGCCCGTAGCTCCGTCTATTCTGGCCGCCTCGTATATATCCTCTGAAATATTGTTGAGACCGTTGAGGTAGATTATCAGATAATAACCTGCAACCTGCCATACACCGACAATTGCGTATGCCAGAAGTGCCTTCCACTGATTCTGAAGCATGTTGTTCAGCACCTCTACATGTACCACACCGTCTGTTCCGAACAGTGTCTGTGAAAATACATTTTCAAATATGAAACGCCATACATAACCCATGGCGAGCATTCCAAGTACATATGGAAGGAACAGTATTGTTCTGAAAAGTCCCTTGCCCTTGGTCAGTTTCTTGATCATGAGTGCCAGTGCCAGACTGACAATGTTCTGTGCTATGACTGCAAGCACAGCATATATGGCTGTGTAACCAAGCGACTGAAGGAAATCCTTTGACTTGAATATGCTTGTATAGTTCTTGAGTCCAACCAGCGCATTCCACCAGTGCTCTCCGCCTACGAAATATGAACCTCTCCACTCTGTGAAGGAGTAAACCACACCTTCTATAAATGGAACGATGATAACCAGCAGAAACAACACTATAGAAGGCAGAACCATAAACCAGAATTTTCTCTTGTAAAATCTTTTCATAGTTTTTCTCTCCTAATAAACTATAACAATTACTCCTTAATGCTGTCCTTCCATGTTGTCAGTGCGCTCTCAACGCCTGTTCTTATAGTGCTCTCATCCCATGGATCAGGATTTGTGAATAACTGCTCCTGGATTGTTGCACCGATCGTATTGATTCCCCATGACTCTGGGAAAGCATCGAAATCGTTACCCATTACAAGATCATTGCTCATGTAGTATACAAGTGAGTTGCTGAGTGGGTTCTCAAGCTGTACGCTCTCGTCTGCATTGAATGGCACAAATGCGAACTTGTTTGTGATGTAGTCTGTTCCTGTCTCTGATGTGTAGAGCCATACGAGGAAGTCCTCTGCTGTCTTCTGCTCCTCCTCTGTTGCCTTCTTGTTTACAACATAGTACTGTGAAACGAACTCAGGAATTGAGCTGTTCATCTTGTCAACTGTAACGCCGTCTGCTGCGATGTCGCTCTGCTCAAGGTTGACCTTCATTGGGAGCATTGTAAGTCTTGATGCCTTGTCTGCATCCACGCCTGCGATAGTTCCATATACCCAGTTACCCTGCTTGATGAACATTGCCTTACCCTCGGCAAATGTCTGAACTGCCTGATCGTAACCTGTCACTGTTGAGTTGATGTACTCTGATCCACGCTCAACCTTACCGTTTGGTCCTGCTGTGTAGCTTGAGAGCATGTCAAGCTCCTGTACCATCTTTACAAGTGGCTCCTCAAGCTTATCAACATCTTCCTTTGTAGCTGCTGCTGTTGCATTGTAGTTAGGGAATACTGCGTTAAGTGCGTAGTTTGTGTAGTGGTTTGCGTATGTCCACTTCTCAGCACCTGCGATCGCAAACACACCGTTCATGTTCTCTGTTGTGGCTGTCTTGGCTGTTGCTGTGGTGTATGTGTTTCCTGAAAGTGTTACCTTCTCACCACCCTTGCCATTGATATAATCGTCTATTGCCTTGATCATTCCTGTGAACTCTTCGTAATTGGCACTTCTGTAATCAGCGACAAATGCGTCTGCGCTGTCAAGTCCGAATACATCGCATATCATCTGTGTATCTGCGATAAGTCCGTAACCCTCTACGTTGTAAGGGATTCCGCAGCTTGCTCCGTTCTCATCTGTGAGCTGCATGTTCTGTGGAATAGAATCGTAGATCGACTTGAGTTCGTCATTCTGTACTGATGTTGATGGAAGAACAAATCCTCCCTCATTCCACTCTGTGAACTGCGACTGGTTTACTGCGTAAAGTGTAGGATAGTTCTTGGAATTCATCTCTGATCTGAGTGTCTCCATGGTCTCCTGTGTACCGCATGTATAAACCTTAACCTTAACTCCTGTCTCTGTCTCATATTCCTTACAGAGATCCTGGATGCTGTCTGCTATCTCAGACTTTGTGTTGTAAATATACAGATCGTAATCCTTCTTTGTTGAACCACATCCTGTCATGGATGCCAGCCCAAGCATCATAGCTGCTGAAAGTGCACATGCTACTAATTTCTTTGCTCTCATAACCTTTTCTCCTTTTCTTGCTTTGAATTTTTCCCTCTTGTTAAAACTTGTCACCATATTATATTGTCCCGATAAAACATATTTCATAAGCGCTTAAATGAAACATGTTTCATTTGTCCTAAGATTATCACATGAAACATGTTTCGTCAATAGGGAATTTATAGAATTTTTAGATTTTTGTCCGAGCGACTTGTTTTTCTTGATTTGATGTTTTTCATGATCTAATAGTTTTGGATGGCAAAAGATACAAAATTATCCTTTTATCCTATTTTCCTGTTTTCTCTGGACTTAAGGAAAATATTTTCCCAGGTGGCAGTCAAATTCCTGTCAAATGGATAATTTCCTAAATGGGGGATTTCTCTCATTAATAACAGAACATAACTGCGTTCGTTGCCCACTGCAAATGTAAATCCTAATGCAGAAGATTCCACAGAGAAAAAGATAACCCCACAGGGCTTTAAGCTCTGTGGGGTTATCTTTTTCTCTGCTATTTCTATTTACTTTGTGGTATCACCTTTCTCCACACTCACCGGAAGTAATACGATGTTTTCATCCGCCTGTTCTTCCTCCGCCGGTCCGTCGATCATGTCCATGAGCTGCCTCACCGCCTCCTGGGCGATCTCCTTGTACGGTTGGTGTATCGATGTGAGCCTTGTGGTGCTGGCGTTGGTTATGTACGTTCCGTCATATGCCACGATCGCGAGGTCATCAGGAATCTTTTTGCCTATGGCAAGCGCCGCCTTAAGGAATGCTATCGCTGGCATGTCTGCGGCAAATATTCCATCCACATCCGGATACTCCTCAAGTATGCATTTTGCCATCTCAAAATATCCCTGGAAATCAAAATCGTTCCACTGTATTGGTACTCGTCTGGATTTTATCCCATTCTCGGTCAGAACACGGTCAAGCTCCTCATGGCACTGAAATGACATGATATTCTTGTCTACCTTAATTCCTGATATGTGGATGACATATTTGCATCCGCTGTTTATAAATTCCTGGGCAGCAAGTTGTCCACCCATCTTGTGATCCGACACAACGACAGGGAATTTGCTGCCAACCTTATAATCCAGCATGACCATAGGCTTGTCTATCTTCTGGTATTCCTTCGCCGTGCATGCCGACGTTCCGCAAATGATCCCGTCCACGATATTGGACTTTAGCAGCTTGAAACACTCCTTCTCCCTCTGCTTGTCATCGGATGTGGAGAACAACATAAACTTGTACTTCTTCTCATAAAGTATCTTCTCTATCTCCGATGCCAGTGATGAGAACCATGGATGCTGGATATTTGGAACCAGCATCGCTATGGAGTTTGATCTGCCCTTGAACATGCCGCGCGCAAGCTCATTTGGAACATAATCCAGTTTCTTCATCGCATCTTCTATCTTCTTCTGAGTCTCAGGTTCAACATTTGCCGTGCCATTTATGAGTCTGGACACTGTGCAGATGGCGACCCCAGCCTCCTTTGCAACATCTCTTATACTTGCCATATATAAATATACTCTCCTTATGAATTTCAGACTGTAGTCCATGAAACTTGTTTCATAAGAAGAGTATACCATAATACTTTCTGTAATGTAAATTGTGTAATATGACGATAATCAGCTCAAAAGCTCCTCTATCATAGATCCATCAAATGTCACGCTCTGGACATGATTTACCTCGATCTGATACAGCGCATGGGCAACAATGTGCTCTGCAGCCTGCTCTATATCTCTGATTCCGGTCACGCCGTCGCACTTCTTGATAACAGCATCCACACCGTCTGGAAGAATGATGCACTCGCTCTTATCAAGTCCGATGCGCTTGAGAACTTTCGGAAGAACAAATTTGTTGAATATCTCCTTCTTCTCATCCGGGGTGTAATCTGGTATGTCTATAACAGCAAATCTCGACATGATCGGCTTGCTGATGTTCTCCTTGTCATTTGCTGTAGCTATAGGATAGACGCCATTTGTCGGGATCATGCACTCCATGTAGTTGTCGGTGAATCCCAGGTTGTCCAGGAGTGTCAGCAATACGTCAGCAGGATTGCCGTTGCCCTTGCCGGAGTTTGCCTTATCTAGCTCGTTGATGATAAATACGAGATTTGACTCGCCCGCCTGTGAAAATGCCTCCATGATGATTCCAGGCTTGGCATTTGAATATACTCTTGAACTTCCTGTAAGCTGCTCCGGATCATTGATAGAACTCATGTCAAGAGTTGTCCATGGAAGTCTCAGTATTCTCGCAACCGCGTATGCTATCTGTGACTTTCCTGTTCCGGCAGGTCCGCAGAGCAGAAGTCCGTATGCAGGAAGTGTATGTGTACGGTTGATCTGGATGATAGTCTCGATGATCCTCTGCTTGACCTTCTCCATTCCATAGAGTTCCTCGTCAAGTATCCTTCTCGCCTCTTCAGGATCTATCGCCTCAAAATAATTACTCTTCCACCTGATGTTCATCGCCATAGACAGTGCTCTCTGGGCGTGTCGTCTCTCCTCCGGAGAAACCTCGCTGGATCTCGCAACTGCAAGATTTCTTCTCGCCCACAGTCTTATATTGTCAGGAAGTGTTCTTCCGGCGCAGTGCATGAAGTCAATGATGCTCTGCATGCTTGTGAGTTTCATGTCATCGCCCAGTGCCTCTTCCTCTTCTTCCTCCTCGGATTTCTCCTCCTCAGAAGGGGCATCGCTGGCAAGAAGTCTCTCTATCATAAACTGCAGGAATCCGTCATTTGCTGAGAGCTTTGCTCCACCGCCAAACTCGGTCTCCCTTATCTTGTATACCGCATAGCCCTCCGGTCTGTTCTCTCCCGACAGACGAACGTTGATGTGATTTTCTCCGAGCCATTTGAGAAGGCTTACAAATCTCGCATCTATCTTTAATATGTCGGCGGACTGAACTCCATCCACCTCGTCAAATTCAAATGCTGTTCTCTTGATCGGGTTTGTGAACTTTCCGCTGGAGTGGTGAGCCCACTTCCTGGTCTTGTTCTCAAGGATCATGATCGGCTTGTCCGCTGTCGCTGTTGACTCTGATGACTTGAATGTCTCGTATGTAACTATGTTCTTATTCTTGTTGTCACTTCCACTGAAATCAAATACTGGCATATTTCCCTCCCTTATCATCAAACACTCGCATCCATCTTTCTCTCTTGAGCCTTACCGTGAACAATATTCCCCTGAAACAGAGTTCCACGCACATGGCTATCCATACACCGTAGAGTCCCACCCTAGGTGCAAGTATGGCTGCAAGTGGTATTCGCACGCACCACATGCTGGCAAAGTTCATGCAGCTCGGAACAAGGGTATCCCCGGCTCCCCTGAGCGCTCCCGACGCAACTATGGATGCAGCGTAAAACGGCTCGGCAAATGCTTCTATCCTGAGCACCGCCGCACCTAGATTTCTTATCTCTTCGTTCGGTGTCAGCACACCTATCATGGCTGGAGCTGCCATGTACATGAGCACTCCGCCGATGGTCATGACCGACACACCTAATCCCATTGTAATCCATGCCATCCTTCTGGACAACTGTTTTTGTCCGGCTCCAACACATTGTCCCACAAGCGTGGACGCTGCCGCCTGCACTCCGTATCCCGGCATGTAGCAAAAACTCTCCGCAGTAACCGCAAATGAATTGGCTGCAATGGCTATCGTTCCGAGTGGCGACACGATCTTTGTCGACATGACATACGCTGAGCACATGACCATCTGCTCAAGTCCAACAGGTGCTCCTATCTTCACCGCCCTGGCAAGGGTATCCCTGTGAAATCTGATGTGCTCTCCCTTTCTTAAATGAAGTGTCTTATTCTTCCAGAGAAGAGCAGTAACCATGATGGCACAGGTGACCGTTTCAGCCGTGATGGTACCGAGCGCCGCACCCGCAACGCCAAGGCCAAGTCCCGGCATGGTAAATGTAATATTTTTAAGTTGCACAGTTCTGGTAGGAAATATGAACAGCATATTGAAAAATACGTCCATCACACAGCACATGACATTCAAGATACCCGGAAGTCTCATATTTCCGGAGCTCTGATGCATTCCGCCCGCTATGCTGTTCATCTGCAGAGCGGGAAGTCCCAGCATATACACAAGGAAATACTGACTTGCCATCTTCTGTATGTCGGTCTCACCGCCGAGCCATCTCGGAAGCGGCGTACTTATGAGAGCTGCGATGAGTGCAAGCATGGCGCTTATGCACAGCGCTATTATAAGGCCCTGTTTCATGATATTTCTGGCATTCTTCTCCTCACCGGCACCCACAGCCTGGGCTATCTGCACGGTAAATCCTGTAGTCACAGCAACGCACAATCCGCCAAACAGCCATGTCGTTGACGAGACAAGTCCGATCGCGCCGGACGCATTTGCACCGAGGCGTCCAACCATGGATGCGTCAATGTACTGCATGACAATGGAAGAAATCTGGGCAAGGATAGCAGGGATACTCAGCCTGACCGTTAGCCCGATCTGCTGGGATGCGGTCATGGACTTTCCAGATATCATGTCCTTCAGCAAGTTTTCACTGCTACTCATCTATATCTCCTTTTTTCTTAAAATCACCGACTCCCTCGGCAAGTCTCTTCATGCCCTCTTCAACGGTTGACCTTGGACATGCGATGTTAAGTCTGATAAATGCCTTTCCGTTCTTGCCGTATGAAAGTCCCGGCGACATATAGAGCCCGGTGTTCTTCCTTATAAATGCCGAAAGCTGTTTCGCGTTGTCTGTTATCTGACTGCAGTCAAGCCATAGCAGATAGGTTGCCTCTGAGTACACCACCTTTATGCCTGGAATGTTTTCAGCCACAAATTTTCTCACATACTGCTTGTTCTCGTAGAGATACTGTCTGAGACTGTCCAGCCACTCGCCGCCATTTGTAAATGCTGCTATTGCCGCATCCACCGCAAATACATTTGGCTCGGCTACCTCATCTGTGTTCAGACCTCTCCACATCTTGTGTCTCAGAAATTTATTTGGAACCACAATGGCTGCGGTCTGGATTCCTGCTATGTTGAAGGTTTTTGTCGGAGCGATACAGGTCACACTTATATCCCTGCATGTGTCAGATGCCGTGGCAAATGGCACATACTCTTTTCCCGGATCGGTGAGATCGCAGTGTATCTCATCCGAGATGACCGTCACGCCGTATTTTGCGCAGAGTTCTCCCACACGGGCAAGAGTCTCCTTATCCCATATCTTTCCCGCAGGATTCTGTGGGTTACAGAGTATCATGAGACTTGTCTGTGGATCTGCGAGCTTTGCCTCAAGATCCTCGAAATCCATTGCGTAACCCTCTCCGTCATATTTCAGAGGACTCACAAGTATATTGCGTCCGTTGTTGTATATCGAATTGAAGAAAATGTTGTAGACTGGAGTCTGTACCACCACATTCTCTGCAGGTGTAGTGAGCTTTCTGACCGCTGTTGATATAGCCGGGATGACTCCGGTGCAGAACACCAGCCATTCCCTGTCGATTGCAAATCCATGTCTGCTGCCCCACCAGTTCACGTAGGCATCTGCCCACTCGTCTGGGATGATCGAGTATCCAAATATTCCGTGCTCCACTTTGGCTGCCAGTGCCTCCCTGATGCACGGTGCTGTCTGGAAGTCCATGTCTGCCACCCACATTGGCAGTTCATTTTCCGGCACATCCCATTTCAGGGATCCGGTGCCGCGTCTGTCTATTACCTTGTCGAAATCATATTTCATGTTTTGTTCCTCCACTCTGTGAAGGGATTTTGGCATTTGAGGGGCTGACGGCTGACATATATCATGTTCTCAATCATGTTCGTCTTCCCTCGCCTTGCTTTGTTTCTATCTGCACTGCGCTCCCGCAAGCGATAAGAGCGTTGCTTGCTCCGCTCCGGCAAGAAACAGCAAGACTCAGTCGACTTCACTACCGATTGTTCACATGATATATGTCAGCGCGTTTCGCCCCTCAAATGCCAAAATCCCATTTATGTTATGATATACCAACATGTATTCCTCATTATCTTACCTGAAAGTACTATTTCTCTTATATTATCATATGTTGTCACACGTATGACTGTTGTTTTGTCGTGAATCTCTGTGTTTTGATTTTTCCTATATTATAATTTTGGTCTTTGACGGATCTACTTTGTCTTTTTCTATTATCAGGTTGTCGATGTGCTGGGCTTTGATCGTTCCTGACGTCGGGTTTATGACACTGTCTATCTTGCTGCAGATGTCGGCATCCACTGTTGAATACTCGAATGCAAGTGTTGTGTTGATGAGCTTGCAGTTCTTCATCACAAGGTTGTCGATGTAGCACATGCCCTGCAGGCTCTCGATGGTACAGTTTATCAGGGTGAGGTTCTTCGCATTCCAGCCGAGGTACTCACCTGATATGAATGAGTCATATACGGTCACATTCTCGGTGTTCCAGAATGCATCCTTTGAAAGCAGGTTGGAATTTCTTATCTCCACATTTTTACATCCGTCAAATGAGTAGTTGCCGTCAAGTTTCAGATCGTCTATCTTCATATTATTGCTGTTCATGGCAAAATAATCGCCTTTTGCTGTCACATGATCTATTGTCACGTCATCGCAGCTCCAAAGTGTCTCCTCCGCATTGGTAAATGTCACATCAGTGAGCTCCAGGCCTTTACATCTGCGGAAGTTCTTTGGTGCCTGGATGAGTGCCCGTCTCACTGCGATATTATCAGTGTACCACACGCCAGCTCTAGCCATCTCGAACCAGTGACAGTCCTCCGCAACTACGTTCTTGCTGTACCACAGCGGATACTTCCATTTGAACATGCTGCCGTAGAGTTTTATGTCACGGCTCTCCTTCAGCGGTGACTCTCCATCGTCAAATATTGTGTCATATATATCAAGATTCTTTCCCATGAAAAGAGCTCTCTCACCTGTCAGGAACTCCTGTCTTATGATCTTCTTTTCTTCTTTCTTATCCATCTCGTTCATCTTCCTTTTGTATATTCTCTATTATATTATTGTTCTATTATCACCGTGTTATTACACATGCTCATGTTTATACCACGTATGAACACGCTACACAATGATTTATCCACTGATATACCCGGCAAAATCCATTATAAATAACATTATCGTTCAATTTTTCGGTTATGTCTAATGCCTATCTTTTATGGTGCATTATGCCTTTTAAGCATTTAATACGTCTTCCGGCATTTGCACACATAGTACACACAGCCGATCACGTCCGCCAGCGCCCAGCCTATAGGAACCGATACCCATATTCCGGTTACGCCTATGAATGCGATCCGTGAGAGGGTGTACGCCAGAACGACTCTGGTTCCAAGGGATGCAACAGTCAGCACCACAGACATCCACGGCTTGTCTATCGCCCTGTAGTATCCATACAACATGAAGAGTATTCCTATTCCGATGTAGCATGCGCCCTCTATCTGCAGGTAATGCGCGCCAACCGATATCACATCTGTCTTCTCAGCCCCGACAAATATCTCCATGAGTCTGCCGGCAAATGCAAATATTACCGAACTTATGACAGCACAGAACACCGCCACCGTTATGAGGGAGCTCTTTATTCCCTTTTTTATTCGGTCTGTCTTGCCCGCGCCGTAGTTCTGCGCCACGTAAGTCGAGAACGCATTTCCAAAATCCTGCACCGGCATGTATGCAAATGCGTCTATCTTCACAGCCGCAGCAAATGCCGCCATCACCACCGTTCCGAATCCATTTACTATTCCCTGTACCATGAGGATTCCAAGGTTCATGATGGACTGCTGCACGCTTGTCATCACCGACTGGGAAAGTATGCCGGACAGATTTTCCCGATCCCACACACAGTCAGATTTTGTGGGCTTAAGCTCAGGGCACCTTACAAATACATAAGCCGCCATGCCAATTGCCGACACATACTGAGCTATGACCGTGGCTGCTGCCGCGCCTCTGACGCCCCAGTGAAATGCAATGACAAACATCAGGTCAAGCGCTATGTTGAGCACTGCCGATATCGCCCAAAAGACCACCGGCAGGGTTGAATTGCCGATGGCTCTTAATATATTTGCAAAGTAATTGTACAGGAACACAGCCAGTATTCCCGCATAGATAATGTTCAGATAAGCCTTCATGAGCGGTCTGACATCCGCCGGAATGTTAAGCCATGTCAGGATCACATTCATACCTGCCCACACTATGATGTTAAGCAGTATCGTTATCGCCATTATGAGTACAAATGACATATACACGCTCTGTCGCATTTTCCCGGACTCTCGCCTGCCATATTGTATGGATATGGCAGTTCCGCTGCCCATGCAAAGCCCGATGATGATGGACGTCAGAAATGTCATGAGTGAGTAAGACGAACCGACCGCTGCCAGCGCGCCCTCGCCTATATATCTTCCTACCACCCATGTGTCGGCTATGTTGTACATCTGCTGCAGGAGATTACCCACCATGAGCGGCAGTGCAAACAGCAGTATATTTACAGTTATTTTTCCATTTGTAAGATCTCTCTGCATAATATTAGTTCACGCTCATTTCAATCAGACTTTTATGAGATCCTTTGCAACCTCACCGGCTATGATAAGTCCTGCGACTGATGGCACAAATGCCACGCTGCCCGGGATATCCCTACGTTCTGTACATTTGTGGGCCGCTCCCGGCGGACAGATACAATGATTCCTGCAGCTTATCGACATATCCTCGATCGGCCTTGTCGGGATCTCCTCCGAATATACGACCTTTAGTTTCTTTACGCCTCTCTTCTTAAGCTCTCTTCTCATGACCTTCGCGAGTGGGCACACCTTTGTCTTGTATATATCTGCGACCTTGAACTGACTTCCGTCAAGCTTGTTTCCCGCACCCATGCTGCTGATGATCGGAATATTTTTCTCCTTGCACTTCATGACAAGAGCTATCTTGGCAGTCACGGTGTCCACCGCATCGACCACATAGTCGTAGCTGTCCCAAGGGAAATCGTCCGCATTCTCCGGAAGGAAGAAACATTTGTGTACCTCCACATCAACCTTTGGATTTATGTCAAGCATCCTGTCCCTCATAACCTCAGCCTTGTACTTTCCAACTGTGCTCCTTGTCGCTATGATCTGCCTGTTGAGGTTTGTCAGGCACACCTTGTCGTCATCTATCAGGTCAAATGCTCCGACACCGCTTCTAACCAGCGCCTCGCATACATAACCGCCAACTCCACCTATTCCAAATACCGCTACCTTAGAGCCGGCAAGCTTATCCATTGCCTCCTTGCCAAATAGCAGTTCTGTTCTCGAAAACTGTGTTAACATGTCTTATTCTCCTTATTCTTGTCACCGGTGATTCGCCAATTATCAAGACCTCACCCATGATATATCCTACTACAACTATATACAAAATAAGATTTTTTTCAACTGAAATCTTATCGGACTCATTTGCAAAAAAAGGATCAGATCTCAGCCTTGCCAAAATCTGATCCTTTTATTATAGCCCGCAGGCAAATGACATATTTGTTTTCCTTGATTACTCCTCGTATGGAAGAACTGCTCCGTCATAAGTTGTCTTGATGTAATTCTTCACATCGTCTGACTTGAGTACATCTACAAGTGCCTTGATGCCATCGTTGTTCTCATTGCCTTCCTTGACTGCGATCACATTTACATATGTCTTTGCTGCCTCAGAATCGTTCTGCTCGTATGCAAGTGCATCCTTGCCAACTGAGAAACCTGCTGCAAGTGCATAGTTACCATTCAGTACGACAAATGCTGTCTCGTCAACTACTCTTGCTACCTGTGCAGCCTCAAGCTCTACGATCTTGATGTTGTGAGGATTCTCTGCGATATCATTTACTGTTGCATTGATGCCAGCACCGTCCTTGAGCTTGATGATTCCGTTGTCCTGTAACAGAAGAAGTGCTCTTGCCTCATTTGTTGTATCGTTTGGTACTGCGATCGAATCACCGTCAGCGATATCGTCAAGGCTCTTCTTTGTACCTGGATAGATTCCAAATGGCTCATAGTGGATCTTGCCTGCAACTACGAGGTGTGTTCCCTTCTCCTCGTTGAAACTGTCAAGATATGGAACGTGCTGGAAGTAGTTTGCATCGAATTCTCCGCTCTCTACAACCTCATTTGGCTTTACATAGTCATCAAATATTGTAACCTGAAGGTCATAACCCTTCTCCTTGAGTGCTGTCTTGGCATACTCGAGAATCTCTGCATGTGGTGTTGCTGAAGCTGCTACTGTGATCGTCTTTAATCCTGCATCACTTGCTGTGCCTTCAGTGCTCTTGCTGTCGTCTGATGAACCGCATGCTGTGAGTGCGCTCACTGATAATGCGCCCACGAGAACCGCTGCAAATAACTTCTTTACTGATTTCTTAAATGTCTTCTTCATTGATATTACCTCTCTTTCATTTTTCTTCCTTTTAAGATATGTTTGAAATGTGTTTATATTTAAGATGACCGGCTTATCGGGATGACCAGTCCCAGCCGTCCGTCATCAAAATATCTATTTTCTTCTGTCAAGCTTGTTTGCTATGAGCATTCCAACCGACTGGAACACCTGCACGATCACTATAAGAAGTATGACTGTGACTATCATTATGTCTGTCTGGTATCTGTAATATCCGTAACGGACTGCGATATCTCCCAGACCGCCTCCACCTACGGCACCTGCCATGGCTGAATATCCGAGGATAGTTCCTATCGCTATGGTTGCACCTGTGATGAGTGAGGTTCTCGCCTCGACGAGCAGCACCCTGATGATGATCCTCATAGTGGATGCTCCCATCGCCCTTGCTGCCTCGACAACTCCGTTGTCCACTTCCTTCAGCGATGACTCAACCATTCTCGCTATAAATGGTATAGCTGCAACTGTCAGCGGAACGATTGTCGCCGTTGATCCGTAGCTCTTGCCAAGTATCAATCTTGTAAATGGTATCAGCAATATAAGCAGTATCAGGAAAGGTACGCTTCGGACGATGTTTGCGATGAAATCCAGTATCTTGTAGATCACCGCATTTGGCTTTAATCCGTCCTTGTCGCTGACACAGAGGAGAACTCCCATCGGAAGTCCAAATATGTATCCAAATACCGTTGAGACCACCGTCATGTAGATCGTCTCAAGGATTCCGTTAAGTATCATCTCTCTGACCTGTTCAGTCCACATGTCCGTCACCTCCTGTCACATTGCTGTCAAGTTCTTCAAGCTCAAGTCCGCGTTCTTTGAGGTAATCCTCCATTGCGGATACATTTGCCGATTCCTTTGGCAGTTCAAGTATCATCTCACCCTTGGCAACTCCTCCAACATTCTTCGTGGATGCCTTGAGGATGTTGATCGGCTCCCTGAACTTCAGGATCATATTTGCTATGACCGGCTCAAATGCAGAATTCTCAGTGTATACGATACGGATCCTTGTTCCGTTCTGTATGCTCTCTGTGGTTCCCGCCCAGGACTGTTCCGCATCGCTGCCCTCATCCTTGCTGAGAAGTTCCTTTGCCACGTCCGACTTCGGATGAGCAAATATATCCGTTGTCCGTCCGTGCTCGACCACCTGGCCATCCTTCATGATCGCCACCTGATTACATATCTCGCGGACAACTGCCATCTGATGCGTTATTACAACTATCGTGATGCCGAATCTGCTGTTGATGTCCTTCAGCAGTTCAAGTATGGACGATGTGGTCTGTGGGTCAAGCGCGCTGGTCGCCTCATCACAGAGAAGAATCTGCGGATCAGATGCAAGCGCTCTGGCTATCGCCACTCTCTGTTTCTGTCCACCTGAGAGCTGTGACGGATAAGCCTTCGCCCTGTCCTTAAGTCCTACGATATCTAGCAGTTCAAGTGCTCTCTTTTTCGCATCCGCCTTGGACTTTCCCTGAATGAACAGCGGAAAACATACATTGTCGAGTACCGACTTCTGCATGAGCAGATTGAAATACTGGAATATCATTCCGATGTGCTCTCTCTGCTTTCTGAGTTCCTTCTGGGAGAGCGTTCCCAGATCCTTGTCCTGCACTATGACCTTTCCCTCTGTCGGAACCTCAATGTGATTGATACACCTTACCAGTGTACTCTTGCCGGCTCCCGACATTCCTATGATTCCATATATATCACCAGCCTCAATGTCCAGAGATACATCTCTCAGAGCATTGATGGTGCCATTGCCTGTATTAAATGTCTTGGAGACATGTTCTATCTGGATGATTCCCATGTGAACCTCCCTTTCCTACAACCCGCCGGCTGTAATTCCTAGTAATCTGATATGCTTTATATGTTTTAGGATTATAGTCTCTGTTAAAGCTCCTGTCAACCACTTTTTTGCCAAATTTGCTTCTAAGTGTATAAATATGCGTTATGACATCCCTGTTTTGATTACGTCAGCCCGCTATTTCACTACATATTTGTATTCCTTTGACAACATTCCCTATAATATATATTTTTTATCAAGTTGTATAATTCTATTATTGGAGGGTTATCCATAGTTTTAAGCTATAGCATATGGATTTGACTTTTCATAGAAGGGGTGGAGGGGCGTGCCCTCCGTCCCTATGATTTCAATGATTTATATAGAATACATGTAGCCGATCCTGTCACTGTACTCCTGGGTGAGATCAGCGATGGTTTTGTTGTCAAGAACATTGTTGATGGCAGTCTCAAGGTCATCCCACACCTCTCCGATGACATCGTTCATGACCATGTTGGTATCGCCATCCTCATCAACTCTGTTATCAATAGGTGATATCCTGCCCTCTATTGCCCTGAGCACCATACCAACTGTGATCTCCTCCGCCGGCATGTTCAGTCGGTAACCGCCCCTAGGTCCCCTCACGCTCTTTAAATATCCTGCCTTGAGCAAAGATGAAGTAACCTGCTCCAGATATTTGTCTGACAGTCCGCATCGTCTTGCCACGGCCTTGACTGTAACCGTGCTGCCGCTGTTGATCGATATATCTACCATGAGTCTCAGTGCATATTGTCCCTTTGATGATATTAACATTTTTCCGCCTCCTGTTTATTGTTATATTTTACCTATAGAATTACTATGAATTAGTTTTATTTTTTTTGGCATGAAGACAAAGCAGTTATGTCGTTGACTCCCATGCTTTATCTCCGTGCCAATTACTTTCCAAATTACCTATTCTTCTTCAATCCGTTCAGATATTCCTCAACATAATGGATGACTGCTGCTCCATCTCCAACTGCTGTCGCTACCTGGCGCACCGCCTTGGTCCTTACATCACCCGCGGCAAATATTCCCGGTGTGCTGGTCTGTCCGGTTTCGCCCGCTACAACATAGCCAGCCTCGTCAAGCTCCACCACGTCACCTAGGAAGTCGGTGATAGGGCTTGTGCCTATGGCTATAAATACACCGGCTACCGGAAGTGTGAAGTCTCTGCTGTCTGCCTGTCCATCCGCTATTTTCGGGTTCCTCTCCGTCACCGAAAGTTCAAGCTTGCCCGGCGTTCCGCCTATCTCTGTCACCTGTGCAAATGGATGGAATTCTATATTCTCAGTCTCAAGCACCTGCGCTCCGAGTATCTTCTCGCCTCTGAACTCGTCTCTCCTGTGGATCAGATGCACCTTGCTGCACATCTTTGACAGATACAGGGCATCCTCAAGGGCTATGTTGCCTCCGCCCACAACTGCGACTTCTTTGTTCTTGAAGAACGCTCCGTCGCATGTGGCACAGTATGAAACTCCTGCACCTGTAAATTCTTCCTCACCTGTAACACCTAGCTTTCTGTGCTTTGCGCCTGTGGCAATCAGAACCGCCTTCGTCTCTATGCTGCCGCCATCTTCCAGGATGACCTTTTTATGATCGCCGTGATCCTCGATGGCTGTCGCCTCTCTGTCATCAAACTCCACGCCAAATGTATCTGCGTGCTCTCTGAACTTCATACCCATGTCAAAGCCGCTTATGCCCGGCAGTCCGAGGTAATTGTCCACCTGCTCTGTATTCACGATCTGTCCGCCGGAGAATGCCTCCTTCTCCAGTACCACCACGTCCATCATCGCCCTCTTGGCGTAGACTGCAGCGGACAGGCCCGCAGGGCCGCTGCCCACAATGACCAAATCTCTCATATTTCCTCCTTGTCGAAGAAGGTCGCTGTCATGTTTATGTGATGCTCCAAGGCTACGCACGACTCTGTCACCTTGTCTTAGCTCCTATTTGCATTCGCTCCCGCCCCCTATAAGGGCAGGGGGGCTCCCGCTCAGCAAGGAGCGACAAGTTTCCGTCGTCTATGTGCTACCCACCTTTGGAACATCACATAAACATGACAGCTTACTCTTCGATAACCGTTAGTTTTATTATGTTATATCCAAATCACTCTTTTAATACTTATATAATTATTCTTGCAATATATAAATTTAAAGTTACTTTTAATAAGACGTCATCTGACATATTTTAGTCTCTTTACTTCTCTTTATATGCCTTTATTAATTCACAGGTTTTGGCTATGTCTTCCTGGCTGTGTGCGTAGGATACGAACATTGCCTCGAACTGTGATGGTGCAAGGTAGATTCCGTTGTCTAACATGTATGAGAAGTATTTTGCATACCTTGCTGTATCGCTGGATGTCGATGTGTCCATGTCCACTACTTCCTGATCTGTAAAGAATACGCTCATCAGTGAGCCAATCTGGTTGACATGTACTGTGTCGCCGAGTGTGTTTCTGACTGTGTCGGCTATCTGCCTTGTGCTCTTTTCTATCGCTGGATATATTGTATCCTTTTCCTTCTGGAGTATGCGTAGCGTTGTAAGTCCGGCTGTCATGGCTATCGGATTGCCCGACAGGGTTCCCGCCTGATATACTCCGCCGAGTGGTGCCACCATGCTCATGACATCGCGGCGTCCGCCGTAGGCTCCCACCGGCATTCCGCCTCCGACTATCTTGCCAAGTGTTGTGAGGTCAGGCTTTACTCCGAAATATTCCTGGGCACCGCCGAGGCTAAGTCTAAAGCCTGTGATGACCTCATCAAATATAAGAAGTGCGCCGTATTCATTTGTTATGTCTCTGAGGAATTGAAGGAATCCGTCATGTGGTGGGACAACTCCCATATTTGCTGCGACCGGCTCAACCACGATTGCGGCAATGTCTTTTCCCTCCGCCTCAAACAACTTCTTCACACTGTCCTCGTTGTTGTACTCTGCCACCAATGTGTGCTGTGTATATGCCTTTGGAACTCCCAGACTGTCCGGAATCGACTGTGTCAGTGCCGCCGATCCAGCCTTTACCAAAAGGCCATCACTGTGTCCGTGATAACAGCCGCGGAATTTCACTATCTTGTCTCTGCCTGTAAATCCCCTCGCCACTCTGAGGGCACTCATAACAGCCTCTGTTCCCGAGTTGACCATTCGCGTCAGCTCCATGGACGGCATGAGCTCATTTATAAGCTCTGCGATCTCCAGCTCTTTCCTTGTCGGTGCGCCAAATGTAAGTCCGTCATCGCAAGCCGCCTTCACCGCATCTATGACTCTGTCATCGGCATGTCCAAGGATTCCAGGACCCCAGGAGCAGACATAATCCACGTAGGAATTGCCATCCTCGTCATATATATGTGAACCTTTTGCTTTCTTCATAAATACAGGTGTCCGTCCCACCGAGCCAAATGCCCTGACCGGTGAATTGACACCACCCGGAATTACCTTTTGTGATTTTTCAAATAAATCCTGTGAATTTGTCATTGCAATTCTTCTTTCTATCTATAATTTATCGTTCTATGTGACTTTTTCTCTACCTTCTGCTAAGTGTCGATGTCACATTCTCCTCATCTAACCATTTTGCCACGTCTATAGCATGATATGTAATGATGATTCCTGCGCCAGCTCTCTTCATGGCGGTCATGTTCTCCATGACGATCCTCTTCTCGTCTATCCAGCCATTTGCCGCTGCAGCCTTGACCATGGAGTACTCGCCGCTGACATTGTATACCGCTATAGGATAGTCCGTGTGATTTCTCACATCCTTGACAACGTCCAGATATGCAAGTGCAGGCTTGACCATAATTATGTCTGCGCCCTCGGCGATATCCGCCTCACACTCTCTCAGAGCCTCCCTGCCATTTGCAGGATCCATCTGGTATGTCCTTCTGTCTCCAAACTGCGGTGCTGAGTGCGCTGCATCGCGAAATGGCGCATAGTAACCAGATGCAAATTTGGCACTGTAGCCCATGATCAGGACATCCGTAAGTCCATTGTCATCAAGTGCCTGTCTGATGTAGGCGGTGTGTCCATCCATCATATCCGACGGTGCCACCATGTCTGCACCAGCCTTTGCAAGAGAGACAGCCATCTTACCCAGATATGGAAGAGTCTCATCATTGAGTATCTTTCCATCGCGGATAATTCCGCAGTGGCCGTGTGATGTGTACTCGCACAGACAAATGTCCGCTATGACTATCATATCCAGATACAGCTCTTTTATCCTTCTGACGGCTTTCTGCATGATTCCCTGATCATCGTACGCGCTGCTGCCCACCTCATCCTTGTGAGTCGGTATGCCAAACAGAAGGACCGCACCGATCCCGGCATCCGCGACTCTGTGAAGCTCTTCCTCAAATGTATCGAGTGAATACTGATATATGCCCGGCATGGAGTCTACCGGATTCTTGATCCCTGTGCCCTCCGCCACAAACATCGGGTATACAAGATCCTCCTTGTTAACCCTGTTCTCTCTAACCATATTTCTGATAGCCTCGCTGCCGCGAAGTCTTCTGAGTCTTATCATGTTATTGCCTCTTTTCTCTATAAGGTAGTGTCAAGTGACACCGCCTTTTTTCTATAAAAAATCTTTATTTTCAAGGGTTTCACATAAAAAAGGTGATTACCCCCTAAATAACCAGTATAATTGAATCTACGACAAAACAATTATCCGTATAGAAAGGTAATCA
>JBNMKK010000012.1:0-73451 GCA_050874325.1 Coprococcus sp.
GATTCAATACTCCTTTTTTGAGCACCTATAACGATGCTCTTTTTGTCATGCAGTTTTCAAAGTACAAATATATCTGAAATGCATTTCTGCAATTCATTCAAAAATTTTCATTTTAGTCTTGACTTTTAATAGTTAGTCTTTTTACTTTATGATCGAGATCTAACGAAACGTTTCGATGTTTTGTAGCTGAAATATTTCATGGGTGAATTCTATAAAAATAAAATATGAAAATCAATAGATTTGGCGCGCTGATATGCGGCATCCCGCGCTTTTTAGAGGAATGTTACGGATCGTATATATACATTATGTTGAATGTGTAACAGACAAAAAACCGTGCTTTTCTGTCAACACAGCAACATGCTGCGAAGTCAAAGCACGGTTTTTACAATATGATCTAGTTATCTCTGTTTTCCACATACTCTTTGAGGAACTCAACAAAACTGTCCATCTCCTCATCTGTTCCGATGGAAATACGAAGATAATTGTCTATTCTAGGTTTATCAAAGTATCTCACGTAGATATGTGCCTTTTTAGCGGCCTCAAATACTTCCTTTGCAGGTATGCTCTCATGTGTTGCAAATACAAAATTGGCAGATGAATCAAGGCATGTAAAACCAAGCGGCTTTATGCTGTCAACAAATCTCTTTCTTGTAGCCACAACCTTTGCGACCATAGCCTTGAAATACTCATCATCTTTGACTGACTCTGTACCCATTATTATGGATGGTCTGTTCATTGTATATGAATTATATGAATATTTCACATCATTCAGAGCCTTTATCAGAGTTGGATTGCTTATCGCATATCCTATACGAAGTCCCGCCATGGATCTCGATTTTGAGAAGGTTCTGACAACGACAAGGTTATCGTATTTGTCTATAAGTTCAAGAGCCGATCTTCCCCCGAAATCTATATATGCCTCATCAACTATAACTATAGAATCTCTGTTGTGGCTTATTATATCCTCAACATTTGCAAGATCTTCATATATTCCAGTCGGTGCATTAGGGTTAGGGAATACCACACCACCATTTTCTCTGTAATAATCTTCTTTTACCAGTCTGAAGTTCTCATCAAGCGCCGGTCTGTCATACGGTATCCGGAACAATTCTGCCCACACATCATAGAATGAGTATGTGATGTCCGGAAACAGTATAGGCTTGTCCGAGTTAAAAAACGTAAGGAATGACATGGCAAGTACATCATCAGATCCAACCCCCACAAACACCTGGGATGGATCAACACCATGATATGCAGCAAGCGCATCCACAAGCTGTGACGCTGTAGGATCCGGATAAAGTCTGAGCAAATCTGGATTCTGAATGACCTCTGTGACCTTTGGTGAAGGTCCATACGGATTCTCATTGGTATTCAGCTTTATCACATTTGTGTCCTTTGGCTGCTCGCCAGGTACATAAGGTTCAACTTTTCTAATATTGTCACTCCATGCTGCCATCATTATTCCCCCTCTTCTACTCCTCTTCGTTCACCTGTGCAAGCTTTGCCGTCTGATCAGCTGCTATAAGGCTGTCTATGAGTTCATTCAGATCACCGTTCATTATCTGGTCAAGCTTATAGAGTGTGAGCTTGATCCTGTGATCTGTCACTCTTCCCTCTGGGAAGTTATATGTCCTGATCTTCTCAGATCTGTCTCCTGTTCCTATCTGACTCTTACGATCTGCTGCCTCAGCATCATGCTGTTTCTGCAGCTCCATATCATACAGTTTTGATCTGAGGAGCGCAAATGCCTTTGCCTTGTTCTGAAGCTGAGACTTCTCTGTCTGGCTGTATATGACTATACCTGTAGGTATATGCGTAAGTCGAACGGCAGAGTCGGTTGTGTTGACACACTGACCACCGTTTCCTGACGCTCTCATGACATCGATTCGGATATCGTTGTCATTTATCTCAACATCGACTTCCTCAGCCTCAGGCATAACCGCAACCGTAACCGTGGATGTGTGGATCCTTCCGCCTGACTCAGTCTTCGGTATTCTCTGTACTCTGTGAACGCCGCTCTCGTACTTCATCTTCGAGTATGCGCCATCACCTGTTATCATGAACACAGCCTCTTTAAATCCACCTATACCATTCTCATTGACACTCATAAGTTCAACTTTCCACTTGAACTGGTCAACGTACTTCTGATACATTCTGTAGATCTCATACGCAAAAAGAGCAGCCTCATCTCCACCAGCACCGGCACGGATCTCCACGATAACATTCTTTGAATCATTTGGATCCTTTGGGAGCAAAAGTATCTTAAGTTCCTGCTCTATGGTCTCAAGTCGGGATTTTGCATCGTTCATCTCTTCTTTTGCCATCTCTCGGAGCTCCTCATCGCTCTCCTCCTCAAGGATCTCAAGACTATCCTCTATCGTGGTCTTTGCATCCTTATATTCCTTATACTTGTCAACGATAGGAACAAGATCACTCTGTTCCTTCATCAGCTTTCTGAATTTATTCTGATCAGTCACCACATCAGGGTCTGTCAGCTGGTTGTTGATCGTGTCAAGCTTATCTACTAATTCCTCTAATCTGTCAAACATGATATACCTCTCTTTATTCGTCCGTTATTCTATATCGTTCCACGGCACATTCAGTGTGCCATCCCTGTGATCTATTTTCAGGTCACATTATCCGCTGTATCTTCCGTAGACAACTCTGTCGTTCCTACACAGATCCCGCACTACGTGAACATCATCATAACCTGACTCTACAAGGAGGTGCTGTACATCCTCTGCCTGATCATTGCCAATCTCGAATACAACATAACCTTCATCCTTTATATATTTTCTAGCCTGACTGACTATTATTCTATAAAAATACAACCCGTCTTCCATTCCGTCAAGTGCCAGTCTTGGCTCATTATCCCTGACCTCGGGCATCAAAGTATCTATTACACCACTTTTTATATACGGTGGATTGGACAATATAAGATCAAATCGTCCCTCCACGTTCTCAAACAGATCTGTACTCACTACACGAAATCTGTCCGTATCACCACACAGCTTTTCTATATTTTTATGTGTGGTATTTATCGCATCCTCAGATATGTCCGCCAGAACCACCCTGCTGCCCGATCTCATCAGTCCATAGGATATCCCTATGCAGCCAGTACCACAGCACATATCCAGAACATCCACAGAACCGTCAATATGTTTTGTAATGTTCAGTGCTGTCTCAACCAGAACCTCTGTGTCCTGCCTTGGTATCAGCACATTCTTAGATGTGCAGAAGTCATACCCCATAAAGCTTTGCACTCCGGTTATATACTGAAGGGGTTCTCTGGCAGATCTTCTCTCGATCAGCTCCATGTAATCTTTTTCCTGTTCTGCCGATATCTCAACGTCTCGGTCAAAGAGCATGGCCGCTCTGTTCATTCCAGATACATGCTGCCACAACAGACCGGCATCTATATCCGCATCGGGCACGCCTTTTTCCTCCAGCATACCCTGTCCTTTTTTTACAAGTTCATACAGCCTCATGAAACTTTCCTCAGCCCTCTATTTTTCCATCATGCATTGCCTGCTGATATTCTTTCCAGTCTATAACCGCCTCAACAGATGCTATGGCAACCTCTATCATATCAAGATCCGGTTCCCTTGTCGTAAGCCTCTGGACCCATTTTCCCGGAGCAGAGAGCACATTTGATATCCAGGAATCACTTCTTCCTGCAAACATTATAAATTCATATGAAATTCCTGCTATGACCGGCACGAGCAGAAGTCTTATGAGCAGCCTCAGCCAGGTCGTTGGTGCATCTATGAACATGAACACTATTATACTCACTATCATAACTATGAACAGAAAACTTGTTCCGCATCTCTTGTGATATCTCGAATATTTCTTTACATTCTCGGGGGTGAGTGGAACTCCCGCCTCAAAACAGTTTATAGTCTTATGCTCAGCGCCGTGATACATGAACACTCTCTGTATATCCTTCATGAGGGATATAAGTGCCACATATCCCAGGAAGATCACCAGTCTTATCACACCCTCAATGGCCGACATAAGCACTCTGCTGTCGATCACACGCCCGATAAGCTCTCCTATGAACGCCGGCAGCATCATAAACAGTGCTATGGCAAATACAAGGGAAAATGCCACAGTTCCATACATGGCAAGATCATCAGAACGTTTCTGCTGCTCAGGTGTGAGCTCTTTCTTTTTCGGCTTGCTTTCCTTTTTGCTGTCCGCCGAATCCTCTTCCTCATCATAAAATGATGCCGAATACATAAGTGTCTTGACACCTATCACGAGGGACTCAATGAAATTGACGACACCTCTTATTATAGGGATCCTGAAAAACGCACTTCTTGAACCCACAGATACATAATCTACCACTTTAACTTCTATTTCCTGATCCGGTTTTCTGACTGCCACTGCATATTTATCGCCATTTTTCATCATGACGCCCTCCATGACAGCCTGACCGCCTATTCGTACTCTTTTCACGTAATTCTCCTATAAAGTAAAAAACAGCCTGAGATTATTTAAAAAATAACCTCAAGCTGTCATCGTTTTATTAGTTGGCCTGAACGCCATACTTCTTGTTAAACATATCAATTCTACCACGAGCTTTGATTGCCTTCTGCTGACCTGTGTAGAATGAATGACACTTTGAGCAAATTTCTACGTGAATCTCTTCCTTTGTTGAACCTGTAACGAACTCGTTACCACAGTTACATACAACCTTTGCCTGATAGTAATCTGGATGTATTCCTTTACGCATTTTTTTCACCTCTTTACATATATTTTTTATATATGAGAACAGGCATAAAGCCAGGGTTCTTCATAACACAACTTCTGTATTCTACCATAGTCACCTACACAATGCAAGATATTTTTTCATATTTTGAAGTTTTTTCTACGCATTTTTTTCTCTGCATTTTTTATGACTATTTTCTTAGAAGGGACTGTCTTATATAATGTATAAACTCTTTGTTGTCCTTTGTTCTGATAAACAATTTTCTGATATCCTCAAGCACATCCTCAGAGCGGCTGCCCGTAAGTTCTTTGTGTATCGCTGTGACAACCTCCTGTTCCTCCCTCGTGAGCAGCAGATCATCCCTTCGTGTTCCTGACTTTGCTATATCTATAGCCGGGAATATCCTCTTTTCTGAAAGCTTTCTGTCGAGAACAAGTTCCATGTTACCGGTTCCCTTAAACTCCTCAAATACCACATCATCCATCTTGCTTCCCGTATCCACAAGTGCTGTTGCAAGTATTGTGAGACTGCCGCCCTCACGCATGTTTCTTGCCGCTCCAAAAAATCTCTTTGGCATATGAAGGGCTGCCGGGTCAAGACCACCCGAGAGTGTTCTTCCACTAGGCGACACAGTCAGGTTGTAGGCTCTCGCAAGTCTGGTTATGCTGTCCAGAAGGATGACCACATCTTTTTTTGACTCAACAAGTCTCTTAGCTCTCTCTATGACCATCTCAGACACTCTCTTGTGATGCTCTGGGAGTTCATCGAATGTAGAGTAGATAACCTCTACATTTGGTCCCTCAATAGACTCTCTTATATCTGTGACCTCCTCAGGTCTCTCATCTATGAGCAGGACCAGCAGATGCATGTCATTATAACTTGTGCTGATCTTCTTTGCGATCTGTTTTAGCAGCGTTGTCTTTCCTGTCTTTGGCGGGGAAACTATCATTCCTCTCTGGCCTTTTCCTATTGGGGCAAGAAGATTTATCATTCTTATCGGGATCGGTGCTCCAGCTCCATCAAGCTCTATCCTCTCATTTGGGAATATAGGGGTGAGATCCTCAAAATTCTTTCTGTTCGCAATCACAAGCGGATTTTCATCATTTACACTGGATACATACAAAAGAGCACTAAACTTTTCTCCCTGTGTCTTGTTTCTTATATTTCCGGTGATTATATCTCCCGTCTTAAGACCAAATCTTCTGATCTGGGCAGGCGACACGTATATATCCTGATCTCCCGGCAGATAATTCGCACTTCTTATGAAACCATATCCTTCTGCCATAACCTCAAGTATTCCATGGGCTACTCTTCCGCTGTCAAGTTCCGGATGATATTCATTCTGTGCATATGTCGGAATATTTCTAGGCTCAGCCTGCTCCTGATTATCCTGTGATACCTGCTCATCCTGTCTGTGATCAATGTATGTCTGTCTTTTCTGATCATATTGTCTCTGATCATTCTGCCTCTGTTCGTTCTGTCTCTGGTCATTCTGTCTCTGATCGACCTGTCTTTGTTCTCCCTGATCCTGAGGTTTCTGTCTAGGCTCAAAATGTACACTCTGTCTTGTCTGGCGGGCACCGTTCTTCCCCTGGAAACCAACTATTCTTCTGCCCTTTCTCTGCTGCGAACCGCCGGCAGAACCATTCTGTCTGTCCTCACCGTCATCCGCGGAATATCTCGAGTTCTCCGCAACTGAATCAGCAGCTTTGACGGATTCAGTCTCTTTTACTTCACCGATATCCCTCTTGCCTGCATTGTCCACAGATACAGCCGTCACATGTTTTTCCACATAATCGGTGAGAAACTGCGCAAGTTCTGCCTTTTTCATCGCCGAACAGCCCTTTATTCCATTATCCTTGGCAAATGCTTTCATATCAGCAAGGGATGCCTTACTAAAATCCATATATAATATTCTCCTTCCGACAAATTTAAAAAAGTATTCTATAACCAAATAGATAAAATCTAAAAAAATATCTTAAGTGATTTATAATGTTGTAAATATATTTATGGGATTTACGCACTTCAAAGAAATAAGTGACTCTCAATGATACATTATTACTAAACTATACCCATTCATCCATCAAATGTCAACCTCAGCATCAAACAATCATATGTAAACATATTGATTTTATAATTTTGTAATGTTATCATGTGACTGTTGCCCTTAAAACGGCAAATACATTTGCAAAGGATAACCACAAAGGATAATCATATGGGAACGGAATCTATTGTTTTATATAAATTGATAGTACTATACATGCTGGACAGAGTTAATTTCACTCTTACCAACTCCCAGATCTCGGATTTTGTTCTTGAGAAGGGATACACCAATTACTTCACACTTCAGGAGGCGATCAACGGACTGGTAGAGAGTGAATTTGTGTATGTATCGACGATAAGAAGCGCCTCCCACTACAAGATAACCGACAAGGGGGAGGAAGCTCTCAGCATGTTTGAGAACAAGATCCCATATGCGATAAAACAGGATATTCTTGATTTCTTTGAAAAGCAACAGATCAATCTGAAAAAAGAAACAGAGATCCAGTCAGACTACTATCTGAATGATGCAAACGAATACACTGTTTCATGCGTGATAAACGACAGAAATGAGCCGTTGCTGGACATAAGGTTCAGCGTACCTACGCAGGCTGTCGCAGTTGCAATATGTGATAACTGGCGTCAGAAAAGTACAGAAGTTTACGATCTTTTGGTTCAGCAGTTATGGACATCAAAGCCATCTTGTTAGCCACGCAAAGCCATACATTTTAATATACATCAGCTAAAAAGAGGCAAAACTATTATCAGAAAACTGATATGTTTTGCCTCTTTTTTGTTTTATTCCTCTGACAGCTCCTCAGCGTCTGTTTCTTCGGATAATGTCTCTTCTATAAGATTCCAGATATCGTCCTTTCCCTGCTTTGTGAGTGCAGAAAACGGTATCATCTTCGTACCAGGAACAAGATCCAACTTTTCCCTTATCTGTTTCAGATTCTTCTGCACCTGACTTCTCTTTATCTTGTCAAGCTTTGTACATATTATCACAGGTTCGTATCCGTTGTTCACTATCCAATCATACATAAGGCAGTCATTTTCAGACGGAACATGTCTTATATCTATGAGCAGAAATACTTTTTTAAGCTGGGCTGATGTGTGCAGATATCTCTCTATCATCTTTCCCCATTTTGCTCTTATCTCCACAGACACCTTTGCATATCCATATCCCGGGAGATCTACAAAGTATAATTCTTTATTTATATTATAAAAATTAATAGTCTGCGTCTTTCCCGGCTGCGCCGATGTCCTTGCCAGAGCTTTTCTGTTCAAAAGGCCATTGATGAGCGACGACTTACCGACATTTGACTTGCCTGCAAATGCGATTTCCGGCAGCATGTTGTCTGGAAGTTTACTCGTTATTCCGCACACCGTTTCAAGTTCAGCACTTTTTACAACCATATGTGTATCCTCCTATCTGACCAGCGCATACTCAAGCACCTGTCGCATTTTCTCAACAAGATGAATATCCAGCCCCGAAACTATGTCCTGATCAAGCTGCAGATAATCCGATTCATTTTCCGCTGGGATGAGAACATGCTTAACTCCATGCATCTTTGCCGCCAGGAGTTTTTCCTTGAGTCCGCCTATCGGAAGCACCTCGCCTCTCAGGGTAATCTCACCGGTCATGGCAGTCTTCCCGTCCACCGGCACACCAAATATCGCAGAATACAGGGCCGTTGCCATGGTTATTCCCGCCGACGGACCATCCTTTGGAACTGCGCCCTCTGGAATATGTATGTGGAAATCATGCTTTGTAAAATAATCTTCTCCAAGTGCTGCAGACTCTTTAAGAGACCTTATGTAGCTCATTCCGGCATAGGCGGATTCTTTCATGACATCTCCCATCTTGCCTGTGAGCTGCATGGAACCTGTTCCCGGAAGGACGTTGACCTCTATCTCCAGGGTCACTCCGCCGACAGCCGTCCATGCAAGTCCTGTTACAGCGCCAACTCTGTCTTTCAGATTATTCTTCTCATCTTTATATTTATATGGTCCAAGATAATCCTGCAGATTCTTTTTTGTGACCTTCGCCGACTCTATCTCACCTGTAAGTATCTTTCTACACGCCTTTCTGCACACCTTGTCAATGTTTCTCTCAAGGTTCCTGACACCAGCCTCCCTGGTATAATGGCGTATTATCTCTCTTATAGCTCCGGCATCAAGTCTGAACTGTGATTTTGTGAGGCCATTATTCTTTCTGGTCTTATCAACCAGATAGAGTCTGGCTATATTATACTTTTCATTTTCGGTATATCCAGATATTTCTATGATCTCCATCCTGTCAATCAAAGGTCCTGGTATTGCCGAAATATCATTTGCTGTTGCTATGAACAGCACGTTGCTGAGATCTACCGGAACTCCCATGTAATGATCGTTGAACTCTCTGTTCTGCTCTCCATCAAGCACCTCAAGAAGTGCCGATGAAACATCACCCTTATAATCACTGCTCACCTTATCTATCTCATCAAGGAGCATCAATGGATTGTTGACTTTAGATTTTATTATGGACTGAACTATCCTTCCCGGCATAGCTCCCACGTACGTCTTCCTGTGACCACGTATCTCCGCCTCATCGCGGACTCCTCCGAGTGATAATCTCACATACTTTCTGTCCGTTGCCCTGGCTATGGATCTAGCTATTGATGTCTTTCCAGTACCCGGAGGCCCCACCAGACATATGATCGGCAGATTACCCTTCTTATTGAGGATGTGTACTGCAAGATAATCAATTATCCTGTCCTTAACCTCCTCAAGACCGTAGTGATCTCTGTCAAGAATATCTATAGCTGTTTTTATGTTCGAATTATCTTCGGTTGAGACATTCCACGGATAGCTAAGCATAACGTCTATGTAGTTGGCTGTCACGCTGCTCTCCGACGAACTTAACGGAATACTCTTATAATTCTTTATCTCTTTGGCTATCTTATCATATACTTCCTGACTACAGCCTGCCTCATCCAGACGTCTCTGAAACTCTGAGACTTTCTCATCAGTCCCATCCTCACCGAGCTCTTTTCTTATCACTGCCATCTGCTCTCTCAGAATATAATTCTTCTGATTTTTAGCAGTCTCCAGATTTGTCTTCTCCATGATGTCCTTTTTGATCCTTACGATCTCCATCTCTTCATCAATTATCTGAATAAGCCTGTATGCCCGTTCCCTCACATCAAGAAGTTCCAACAGTTCCTGCCTGCTGTCATTTGATATTGTGATATAGTCCGCCATACTGTCCACAAGAGAACCTATGCTCTCATTTGCTGCGACCTTGGAATACAGCACATTGTTCCTTGTCATTCCATTGTCAACAGCCTCCCTCAGCTTATCCTTGAGCAGTGACATGATAGCCTTGCTCTCACCGGCTGTGGTATCATCATTTTCCTCTATCTCCTGCACACTACACATATAGCATGCGGACTTTTGATATGTGACCATTCTGGCACGTTTCTCAGACTGAAGAAGGACTCTCATAGTACTGTTTGTGTTTCTTACATACTGTTTGATCCTTGCGATCACGCCGATCGGATAGAATATATCTTTCCCATCTTTCTTCTGCTGCATAGGATTTGCCAGAAATACATAATCATCATTCTCTATGGTGCGCTTTACAGCCTCGCACGCATCTCTTTTTACAGCATCCAGATAGAATGTCAGTCCAGGCATAGCCACACCTTCCTCAAGACTGATCATCGCCATCGTCTTCGTCTCTTCGCTCATACTCTTATCTCCGTTTAATTCAAAATAAGACGTTACTATACGTTTTCCCCGTGTAATAACGCCTTATCTGTGAAAGTCCAATTAAGCACTTTCCCCATTATCTGTGTTTGACTTTTTCTTTCTCGCCTGTTTATTTGATGCATCATCCAGTTTCTCAGCATCGTCCCTGTAAGAAAGAACAGGTTCAGAATTGCCTGTTATAACATCCTTTGTTATAACGCACTTGCTGATGGATGGATTGGACGGAATCTCATACATAAGATTGAGTGTCGCATTCTCCATTATCGCCCTGAGACCTCTCGCACCGGTCTTGCGCTCCATAGCCTCTCTGGCAATCTCTCTGAGTGCATCATCCTCTATCTCAAGCTCAACGCCATCTAATTCAAACAGTTTCTTGTACTGCTTGCAGATAGCACTTCTAGGCTCTGTGAGTATCCTTACCAACGCGTCCTCATCCAGCAGATCAAGAGTTACCGCAACAGGGACTCTTCCAACAAACTCAGGAATAAGCCCATACTTCACAAAGTCATGAGGCATAACCTGCTTTAACAGCTGTCCCACGTCCTGATCAGACTGCTCTACAACCTCGGCATTGAATCCTATGGATTTCTGTCCTACACGATTCTCTATGATCTTTTCAAGACCTTCAAAAGCTCCTCCACAGATGAACAATATGTTAGTTGTATCTATCTGTATAAGTTCCTGATGCGGATGCTTTCTTCCGCCCTGTGGTGGAACAGATGCAACTGTTCCCTCTATAATCTTTAACAAAGCCTGCTGAACGCCCTCACCCGATACATCCCTTGTGATGGACACGTTCTCGCTTTTCTTTGTGATCTTGTCGATTTCATCAATATAAATTATTCCGTGCTCAGCGCGCTCTATATCATAATCAGCTGCCTGTATAAGTTTCAGCAGAATGTTCTCAACATCCTCTCCAACATATCCAGCCTCCGTGAGCGTTGTGGCGTCAGCTATCGCAAATGGAACATTCAAAAGTTTGGCAAGAGTCTGGGCAAGATATGTCTTACCTGATCCTGTTGGTCCAACCATGAGAATATTACTCTTCTGCAGCTCAACGTCAAAATCTTTCTGTGCAAGGATCCTCTTATAATGGTTGTACACGGCAACCGCCAGTACTTTTTTTGCCTCTTCCTGACCTATAACATACTCATCAAGAAAGCTCTTTATCTCCTTTGGTTTGAGGAGGTTGATATCGTCAAATTCGGTACCACCAAGTTCTTCCTCGATTATCTCAGTGCATATCTCCACACATTCATCACAAATGTAAGCACCCGGACCTGCTATGAGTTTTCTCACCTGATCCTGGGTCTTGTTGCAGAAAGAACACCTGAGCATCTTTCTCTCGTCACTACGATTTGCCATTACAATACCTCTGTTTTTCACTATTTATTACATATCAGGCACAGACCATACAATACACAATTCTATGTATGGTCATGAGCCTGATCCTTATATGCAGGATATACCTGCTATTATCTGTTTGTTATAACGCTGTCTATAAGACCGTATGCACATGCCTCATCAGCTGTCATCCAGTTATCACGATCTGTGTCTGCCGCAATAACATCAAGTGGTTTTCCTGTATTCTCAGCCAACATCTTATTGAGTTTTTCCTTTGTCTTAAGGATATGTCTGGCTGCGATCTCTATCTCAGTCGCCTGACCCTGAGTTCCCCCAAGCGGCTGATGTATCATTATCTCTGAGTTTGGAAGGGCATATCTCTTACCCTTTGCACCGCCTGCCAGGAGAAATGCTCCCATGCTGGCAGCCATTCCACAGCATATAGTTGAAACATCGCACTTGATATATCTCATTGTGTCATATATACCCATTCCTGCTGTCACTGAACCACCTGGGCTGTTTATATAGAGTGAGATATCCTTTGAAGGATCCTCAGACTCGAGAAACAGCAGCTGAGCTATAACTAAGCTTGCTGTGGTGTCATTCACCTCATCACCAAGGAATATGATCCTGTCCTTAAGTAATCTTGAATATATATCAAATGTGCGCTCTCCTCGGCTGGTCTGCTCTACGACGTATGGTACTAATGCCATGTTATCTACCTCCAATACTGGTCAGATTAAACCTCTTTAGCTGCATCAACGATGAGCTTAGCTGCCTTCTTAACGGCAACATCCTTCTTCATGCTTGTGATCTCAGCATCACCCATGAATCCCTTGATATCCTCAAGTTTCATCTGGTACTGCTCAGCCATCTTTGTAAGCTCCTCATCAACTTCCTCGTCTGTAGCCTCGATGTTCTCTGCCTTAACAACTGCCTCAAGAACTGCTCTCTGCTGGATTCTCTTAAGTGCCTGTGGCTTGAATCTATCCATGAGCTCATCCTCAGTAACATTTACTATCTGCATATACTGCTCAAGCTTGATTCCCTGATACTGGAGATTCTGAGCGAACTCATCTCTCATTCTGTGCTGCATGTCCTCAACCTGGGCATCAGCGATATCCATTGTTGCGTTCTCGATAACCTTATCAATAGCCTTAACTTCCTTCTCGTTTGCAGCATCCTTTGTCTTCTTTGCAACGAGCTTGTTCTTTATCTCCTCTTTGTACTGATCAAGTGTATCACATCCGCCTACCTCGCTTGCGAACTCATCGTTGAGTTCTGGGAGCTGTGACTCTGTGATAGAGTTGATCTTGCACTTGAATACTGCTGGCTTTCCAGCAAGATCATCAGCCTGGTAATCCTCTGGGAATGTAACATTAACCTCTACATCCTCGCCAATGTTCTTTCCAACGAGCTGATCCTCAAATGTATCGATGAATGAATGTGAACCAAGAACGAGCTTGTAGTTCTCGCCCTTTCCACCCTCAAATGGAACACCATCTACGAATCCCTCGAAGTCAAGTGTAACCTCATCATCAAGCTTTGCAGGTCTTCCCTCTACGAGTACCTTTCTTGCATTCTGGAGCTGCTCCTTCTTGATATCCTCAAGAACCTCATCATCTGTAACTTCTACGTCGATCTTCTCAACCTCAACGCCCTTGTACTCTCCGAGAGTAACCTCTGGCTTAACAGCAACCTCTGCTGTAAATATAAGATCCTTGCCCTTCTCAATCTGAGTAACATCAATAACAGGCTGTGAAGCGATCTCAAGCTCTGATGCAACAGCCTCCTTTGGATAGTACTCATTGATCATGTCGTTTGCGGCATCCTCATAAAATACTGCAGGACCATACATCTTCTCGATGAAAGCCATAGGTACTTTGCCCTTACGGAATCCAGGAACATTGAATCTTCCCTTTGTCTTGTTGTAAGCTTTTACCATTGCCTTATCAAACTCTTCTGCTGGAACTGTGATAGTAAGTTTTGCCATGCTGTGCTCAAGCTTTTCTACTGTGAAACTCATCTTTTTTATTTCCTCCTTAAAATGTGCAAATGGTGCCTTAGCCTTTCAATTAAGGCACTCAAGCAGCATCCATTTATCCTATACTTGTTTTGATTGTAAACAAAAGTCCACATCAATCATCGATTATATCATAATGTACAAATGATTGTCTAGCACATTATACCAGAAAGTTGTTAAAGTTGTTTATACACAACCTCAACGAAAAAAGCCTGATGCATAAAATACATCAGACCTTTTTCTTGCCACATCACATTATGTGTCTGTGGTTATCTCAGGATCTTTGAGTCGCCTCTTATCTTCCTGACATCTGCTCTTCCTGTCTCTTGATCATCTGACGAACCATCTCGCCTCCGATTGATCCAGACTGAGCTGAAGTTAAATCTCCGTTGTAGCCATCCTTGAGATCAACACCGATCTCTTTAGCTACCTCCATCTTGAACTTGTTCATAGCACTCTTTGCCTCTGGAACACTTGTCTTGTTAGAGTTTGAACTTGCCATTTCCCGTTACCTCCATATAGATGATTTAAAGATGTTTAAGACTTTCGTCTTGTTACTATTATGAGCAATATGGCGGATCTTATAATGGCAATTTCTGCTATAAACTGTTTTCAAAATTTTAGTACTTCATTGGCTCCTCTTCGCCATTCATAACTCTGAGTGCACCCTGTGCAAGTGCAAGCAGTTCGTCCTCTCCAGCATATACTGTAAATGGTGCGATAAATCCTGCTCTCTTCTCGAGCTCTTCACATGTATGCTTTGAATATGCAATACCACCTGTGAGAATGATCTGATCTACCTTTCCGCGAAGTACAGTAGCCATTCCTCCTATATCCTTTGCAACCTGCTGATAGAAAGCATCCTGAACAAGCTTTGCATGCTCATCACCCTCGTTCACAAGTTTCTCAAGGTCTCTGGCATCATTGCTGCCGATATATGCATTGAATCCACCCTTACCAACGAGTTTCTTCATAACCTCTGCCTGTGTATACTCACCTGAGAAACACATCTTTACCAATGCCCCTGAAGGAACACCGCCAGCTCTCTCTGGTGAAAATGCACCATCACCGTCAAGTGCATTGTATACATCTACAACCTTACCATGATCGTGTGCACCGACTGACACTCCTCCACCCATATGTACAACTATGAGGTTAAGGTCTGTGTACTTCTTACCAACTTCCTTTGCGTATCTCTTTGCGACAGCCTTCTGGTTGAGTGCATGGAACACGCTGACTCTTGGGAGTTCTGGAACACCTGAAAGTCTTGATGAAGGCATAAGTTCATCTACAACTACAGGGTCTACTATATATGAAGGAACTCCGAGTTCATCTCCGATCTCTCTTGCAAGGATACCACCAAGATTTGATGCATGCTGTCCCTGCTTGCCGATCTTGAGATCCTCAAGAAGATCATCGCTCACTGCATATGTACCACCTGGGATAGGCTTGAGCATTCCTCCACGTCCTACACACACATCAAGTGTCTTGATATCAAAGTTCTTCTCAGCGAGAACGTCAAGGATAACCTTCTTTCTGAAATCCTTCTGATCAACTATCATATTGAATCCTGCAAGTTCCTCAGTCGTATGTCTAAGTGTCTCTTCAAATAAAAGTGTCTCATCCTCAAACACACCGATCTTTGTTGATGTTGAGCCTGGATTTATTATAAGAATCTTGTATGCCATTTTATTAAACCTCCGTTTTTATGATAACGTATATATGTATATAGTTATGATAATTAATTGTTCTTCTTGAGTGACTCTGCCACAACTGCTGCAAGAGCTATTGAATTGAGCTTAACCTCAAATGTATCTGATCTTGATGTAAGGATTACAGGTGCATCTGTACCTGTGATGATACATCCATTCTTGCACTTTGTTGTATGAACAAGTGTCTTGTATACAAGGTTACCTGCATGGATATCAGGGAAGAGAAGGATATCTGCATCTCCTACTATCTTTCTGTCTGTAGCACCCTTGTGAATAGCAGCCTCTGGCTCAATGGCAAGATCCATTGATAATGGTCCGTCAACGATACAGCCTGTTATCTCTCCGTTCTCGTTCATCTTTGTGAGCTCTGCTGCCTCAACAGTTACAGGCATCTTAGGATTTACAACCTCAACTGCTGCAAGTGGTGCAACCTTTGGACAAGGTATTCCACACGCATGGGCAACTTCTACTGAGTTCTCTATAATTGACTTCTTCTCCTCAAGTGAAGGATAAGTCATAAATGCAACATCTGTGAGATAAAGCAGTCTGTCGATTCCAGGTATCTCAAATACACATACATGTGAAAGTGGCTTTCCATTTCTAAGACCAACTTCTTTGTTGAGTACGCTCTTGAGGAAATCCTTTGTTGAAAGAAGACCCTTCATATACATATCAGCCTTGTGGTCATGAACAAGCTTAACTGCCTTAAGTGAAGCCTCAATGTCGTCAGGCTCATTTATTATCTCATAACCGGTCAGATCCATTCCTATCTGGTCAGCTATCTCCCTTATCTTAACCTCATCACCTACAAGGATAGCATCTGCAATTCCTTTCTCCTTTGCTGCCTTTACTGCCTCAAGTATTGGGGCATCCTGCGCTACTGCAACTGAAACTGTCTTTCTGCTGCACTGTGAAACCTTTGCCAATAAATCATCAAAACTTTTACTCATCTTTCGCACCTCACGCAAAATTTATTATTTATACAAATCCATTTTGTATGTTATCACTAAAAATTATAAAGGTCAACATCATTGTCCCAACTTACATATTATTGTCAATTGCCTTTTTCAGAATATTTTTTTCTGTATATCACAAGTATGACCGATAACAAAATGGTCGTGAACAAAAACCCCAGAGTTATCGCAAGCGGTGCCGCATCTCCGGTGCCCGGAGATTTCTTTTTTGTTGTTGTCTTTATCCTTTCATTGACAACCCTGACTGGATTTTCTTTGTCATATATGGTCTTTCCGGTATCTATCCGGATCACAGCATCACTCTTTTCATATCCAGACGGTGCTTTAATCTCCTTTATGTAATATTTGCCAGACGGAACCTGTCCAAATTCGGCATATCCATCCGCAGACGATGTGACTTTCATTATGAGTTCATCTGTTTCCGCGTCAAATAATCCGAATACCGCATTGCCCAGCGCAGTATTCTTCTCCTTATCCGTCTTAAATACATACACTGATCCATAATGGTTTTCTATGGTCATTACCGGTAGATTTTCGGTCTGATCTTTCCCTACCGTAACCATTATCCGTCCATCCTTATCCATGTCTACCGGCATATATCTGTCCGGAATCTTTGCCTCTACCAGATAGTAATCTCCCGGAGACACATATTCAAATTCGAGATAACCGTTATCATCAGTTGTCTTACTGTCAACTTTCTCTCCGCTCTCTGAACAATACAGATCAAACTGTACCCCAGCAAGCGGTCTTCCGCTTACATCATCTACCTTTTTCAGCCTTATCCTAGCAATCTCATCTGTCATCTGTATATGCTGTGTCCCAGCCGTATCATCCACGGTAAACCGTATCTCCTCACTTATGAGATAACCTTCCGGCGCACTGACCTCCTTCAAAATATATTCTCCCGGCTTTATATTTTTTATGACATGCGGAACCCTATCGGTTATCCATCTGTCTATCTCCCCTCCACTGCTATCTGTGAGTACAAGCTCTGCCCCGCAGAGTTCATCAGTTCCTGTAACGGATTTTTTGCTTATCTCCAAATTTTTCTCCCCAACATGAACAGTCTGTCCCTCAGCATTTATATCTCTGTGTTCAGCTATGATCTCTCCATCATAAGCCGCGTCTGTGAGCACCTCGTAACACACCAGGTCTTTACCGCCAAGCTCTGACACATCTATTCTGAACGGGACATCCACATCCATATTGATATCATCTGCTGTAAAATTCACTTCATTCACAGCCCCTTCCTGCTGGATGACCTTCTCGCTCTCCCTCTCAATCACTTCCCCATGAAGTGTGTAATTATGTCCTTTCTCAAGACCTCTCATCATTACCGTGTCTATAAGATCCGTCTCCTTCTCAGACTCAGGAACAGTCTTTCCGTCTGTATTCTTATACCTGGCTTTAGAATCTATCTCGGGAAATCTCTCATTCAAAATGTCTCCAATGTCAACCACCACACCGTCAGAATCAATTGTGAATACGACCGTCTCCGCAGACTTATATTTTCCTGAATTTGCATCACATCTGAGCTCGCTCAGATAATATTTGCCATATGGAAGTGCCCCCTTATCATCGTCAACAGATTCACCGCCAAACCATATCCCACTCCCCGGCTCGCCTGAATTTGTATTTGTGCTGTGTTTTATATGTGATGAGCTGCTTGAATAAAATCCGTTCTCATCCGTATATATAACTGCCGACTCTGATCTGTCTTGATTTTCTATCAAAAACTTCACGCCTGACATAGTCTTTCCAGTGGCTGCATCTTTCTTACAAAACTGGAAATCCCCTCTGATCACATGATTACCCACTATGAGTTCATTTCCAAATTCCATATGCATCTTTTGATCATCATTTATCAACTGAGTGATACACATTCCATCCTTTACGTCAGAAAGTTTTTCCCCTGTATCACCGTTCCGTATAACCGAATCATCCAGAGTATATCCCTCCGGCGGAGTTGTCTCCTGCACGGTCACTGTACCAGCTTTCAATAAGACATTGCCATCATCGTCCGTATCCAGGCTGTCGCTTTCCCTTCCTTGTGCCAGATACTTTTCCTGCAACATGCATATGCCATTTCTGTCAGTCTCAA
Organism: Coprococcus sp.; assembly: GCA_050874325.1. Lineage (GTDB taxonomy): Bacteria > Bacillota > Clostridia > Lachnospirales > Lachnospiraceae > Coprococcus. Next base: position 18,659 of record JBNMKK010000012.1, read on the forward strand.
GTATCCACTTTTTATCAGCTTTTTCCGGCAATTGTTCAGCAGAGTCATACCTTCCATCGTAATAACAAACTGTAAATTCCGCCCCCTTAAGACTGGCATCTCCCTGTACATCCAGACCGGTCTCCGCATCCTGTTTGTATATACTGAACTCAAGACTTCCACCTGTCCTCCTGTCCGTCGTGTCCCAACATATCTCATACCCATTTGTATTGCAGACTATACTTCCATCAACCGACAGCGTACTCCCGGACGCTGTTATCCTGAGTACTGCCACGTTCTCATTTTTCTCATATCCCGCAGGTGCCTTCTTCTCATATATCTCATAAACTCCAAGCGGCAGGTACTCAAGCACCTCTGCTCCAATCGTTCCATAATCAGACTCATATACTATTCCTGTTCCATCCAGATCTGTCTTTAATTTCGCAACTACCCTGTCTGACGTCAAATCCCCCGACGGCTTTCTAACCACATAATAGACTGCTCCTTTCACCGGTTCCGATGTGTCTGCATCCTTCTTCTTCAGTCTGAACTTTCCAGTTATCTCATCGTCATGGGATGCCAAATGGTACGCTTTTGCCATACTCTTTTCTGTGTTATTGTCCGTTATCGTCACCTTCTGAACCGTAGGGTCATACTGATACCCGGACTCACTCAACGGATCGTCCGTGGAGATAAGTTTGCCTGAAACTGAATCCACTTTCCACAGGTATTTATTTTCAATTACACTGTATTTGCCAAATGGAAGTTTTGCATAGTCCACGGCAATCTTCCCCGCACAGCGTTCCTTCTCCGCCCTGTTCTTTATCACCAGCTGTCTTCCCGTACTTTTCCCCACATAGCACATTCCATCGTATGACAGCACAAATCTGTATACAACATTCCCTTTCTGATCCGTCACATCATACGCTATTCCTGCATACGAATAATTTTCTGTTCCATATCTGCCAGCGTGATACGATGTCGTATTCTCCACTTTTCCATTCAAAACATTATATTTCTTGTTCTTGGTAAGCCACATATAACCACTGTCATTTGCATCTTCCCACTCAAGACTCACCGTGACAGAACTCCCATCTGCCATATCTGCAAACAGCAGCTGCTGATCAAGATCCGTGTCATTTGAATCCGCCGTATACACCGTGAGTCCACTCTTTCCCTCAGCGTAAAGCTTACCGCACGGTTCTGTATATGCCTTATCAGCTGTAAAAAACAATCTGTCGCCACAGCCGATCGAGACCTTTCCACTCCTGTATATCTTATATTCTTTGTCACCATTCTTTTTCACATGCATCCAGCTGTTGTGTGGCACCTGCAGCTCTATGGAATTTCCCGCATTTCCCTCCAGTTTTATGATCCTGGTACGTTTTCTCTCACCCGATGTTCCGGGAATAGTATACTTTCTGTACTCATCAAGCGTTACATCATGTGTGATCCTGTCACCGCCGCCTTCAACCACAAATCCAAGTTCAGTTTCATCACTTTTCAGCGAAATAATGCTGTTATCAGCACTTTTCAGGAACTCCAGGTAGCTTGATATCACTGAAAAATACTGTCCATGTCTAAGGTAATTCAATGTGAGCGACATGATAAGCTGACGATCATTTTCCCCCATGCCAGCAAACCCTCTCCATGCATTTGCACTGTCAGGACCGTATGCAAATGCAAGTCTTATCATCCTCCCATCATCCTCGGCAAAGCTCACATTATTCGTACTCCTCACCGCGTTCTTTTTGTGATCTCCACAGTATGCCCTATAGGTGATTCCATTCTTGCAGACCGTATAATATCTCGTGTACGCCTCATCACCGTGATAGACTATGTCGCCACTCTTTATACTGTCAGCGCCGCCCACCTCTGCAATATCAGCCAAAGCATCTGTATCTGTAGCCACCGCCGCATCGGCATCAGCAAAGTATACCTCCGTGTGCACACTATCCTCTGATACATTTTCAACGGCATTTGAATGTATTTCATCTCGCTCATAAAACACAAGCAGCACGGCACATACCGAAAGTACCACAGCCATCAAAACTTTATAAATATTCAATTTTCTCATACATTCACCCTTTCACGCTTTCTTATCGTCTCTGTCTCTTCTGAGTTTCTGTTTCCAAAGAGGTACATAAGTGCCATCAATAAAAATATCAACATTCTCATTGAGATAGATCTGTTCCCGCCTGTAGTCCTCCACAGACATGCCTTCTCTGTAAAACGGAGCATCATAATAGAACGGATCTTCATATATGTTTTCCTTCTGACTTACACTGTCCTTTGCAGACTCAGCCTTCATCTCTTCCTCCTTGAATTATCAATCTTTGATAAGCTGTCTATTGCGCAAAAAAAGCTTACGTGCATATTAAATACACGTAAGCCCAAAGTCAATAGAGTGGCACATATTCCTCAAATCAGCGCATTTCAGGGGTTTTTTGACCCCTGATTTAACTTTTTGTATGATCCTGCCCTTAATTTTTCAGTTTTGTTAACCTTCTGGATAATGCAACCTGCTGTCATCGATATTGTACAAAACCTGTGACAAAAACTTCTCCGCAAGGTAATTTGCCATATTGAGATTCATGTCCAGATAATTTCCGCACTCCCTTGGATTTGCCCCTGGTATCGGATCGTGATAATGTCTTATAAATTCGAACATTGATATCATGAGTTCTACTATATCCTTTGACTCATAATCCCCGGCAAGTATGAGATAAAATCCTGTACGGCATCCCATCGGCCCAAAGTATATCACCTTGTCCTTATACTCCTCGTTGTTCCTGAGATACGTTGCGCCGAGATGCTCTATAGCGTGAATCTCCGCCGTGTTCATGACTGGCTCATAATTTGGCTTTGTCATTCTTATGTCAAACGTTGTGAGAACCTGATCTCCTGCCATATCCTTTCTGGACACATATATGCCCGGATTTAAAAGAAGATGATTGATCTGAAAACTTGCTATCTTATCCATTCCATAAACCTCCTGTTCTATATCTATTCAAATCTGTTTATTATCTCTGTCATTAGTCTGACGCTGTTCTCTATAGCCTTTGCCGCAAATGCCGGATAGTCCATCTGCGCACTGTCATCCGCCTTATCAGATATGGCTCGTACAACAAGATATGGCACACGGTTCAATGTTGCAACATGACCTATCGATGCCCCCTCCATCTCTGCGCATCTGCCGCCAAATTCCGATACAAGCCATTCCTTCTTCTCCCTGCTCGATATAAACTGATCTCCGCTGACAACTCGTCCTGTGAATACCTTCACATCCAACTTGGCAGCCTGAGCCGATGCCTGTGCTATAGCTACAAGCTCCGTATCAGTTACAAAAACACTTGTCTCCGTGTCCGGGATCACTCCAGGTTCATAGCCAAGTGCAGCCACGTCCATATCGTGTTCAACTGTGTCCGTTGCCAGGACGATATCACCGATATCTATACCGGCATCAAGCGAACCGGCAATACCTGTGTTTATTATGGCATCAACAGAAAACAGATCTATCATCGCCTGTGTACACATAGCGGCGTTGACTTTACCCACTCCACATTTTACAACAACAACATCCTTCTCATGTATATGCCCTTTGTAAAATTCCATACCTGCTCTCTGCACTATATGCAGTCCCGATATCATCTCCTTAAGTCTTGCTACCTCCTCATCCATAGCACCTATAATTCCAAGCATACTCTACCTCCTATATCTTTCCATACAAATAAATCCTCTTAATAACAGGAACCGTCTTCCTGTATCTTCTCATAATACATTTGAGCTGTGTCAACATCTTTTCAAGATCACTGCCGCAAATATCAGTGTGTCCCATTTCATCCTCACATCCATATGTGACTTTCTCCAGTCTATCCGCCAGATCTTCTATCTCGGAATTCTCCGCATCAGGCATAAATATCCTAAGCTGTTCACCATGACTTCCCGCACGCAGGAAATCCGCCTCTGCCATTCTTGCATAATCGCACATATACCGGTAATATGCAACTATATTTTCATTTATATCAGATCCGTGAAAACTTCGTATACGGACGATTTTTCTAAACGACAACATACCGATCCAGACAACCACCACAAGGATAACGCATCCAAGCAGTGCATACAAAACCCAGCTGTATCTATTAAGTGAAAACGACATTGCCGTGTCACCACCGCCACCTGTATTCCCGTCATCGTTTCCAGCAAGCCATCTGCCAAGTCTTGTCCAGAAATCCTGAACATCTTCATCCTCTTCCTCACCAGAAGGAGGCGTAAGCTCTATCACCTGCCATCTGCCATCTATAAATGCCTCTATCCAGGCGTGGGCAGAGCTATCAGTCACGTCCACACTCACCACTGCTGTTCGTCCGAGAGCTGAATCCCCATGGAAATAATCGTCATACTTTAATTCATCCATGATAACAGAATCCACAACATCCGTGTAATCAACAGCATATCCCTCTATGTACCTTGTCGGAATACCCAGATACCTCAGAATAAGTGCTCCCGCAGTGGCATAATTGGCACACAATCCCTTTCTGGTCGTCTGCAGGAAATAATTCACATAATCTTCATCCGAAGGTGTAGCCCCCGGATGCAGAGTATATGGATAATTGTCAAAAAAATAATTGTACACTTTCTGTATACGCTCATCCACACCGTCCGAATCATTTATCCCCGCTTTTTCACCAAATTCCGCAACCACAGGCTGATTGATCTCCGGAACCAGAAGATATCGGTCATCCACCTCAGTCTCTTTCGGTTCCGACTCTATAGACGGACTGTATCTCACTGTCAGAGTTCTTGTTTTCTCATCATAACCCTGAAGTTCATCTGTATCCAGCGCACCTGTGTCATCCATAGCCTTTCCCAGAGATTCATCATATTCAGTATAATATGGATAATACAGCAGATTGCTCATACCATCAATATTCTGGATGTCCATAATTCCATATTGCACATCGTCAGATATTTCCGGCGCTATATATGTTCCGCTCTGGTCTCGATCCCAGTGATCCCAGCTGTATTCATCCCCCACAAAAGCTCTTAGATATATTCTTTCCGCGCTGTATGGTGCAAACCTCACTGTCAGATCCGTCTCACCATCAAAATTTACATCAGATACCCCTCCAAGGCGACCACTGGCAAGTCCTCCTGTATTCGCTGTGTTTCTGAGAGACTCAAATCCGTACATTATCAGATTTCCAAGAGGTGCCTCTATCTCTTTCTTGACAGAGCTGTCTCTGTATCTGTAGATATAACTGTTTATCGGCTTTATCACTGCTGTCAATGCAAACACGATGGCACACAATACCATGACTTCCGTCACAAGCTGGAGTGATGCCCTATCGCTGTGCCTGTACACGAACCTTCGTTTTTTCGTTTCACTCTTAAATGTGCTGTCCGTATCTATTATCCTGAAGTGGCGATTTCCTTTGAGACATATAACGCCCACCATGCCTGCTATACCCATTATCATTGGTATCATATCCGGCTCAAGTCTGAAAAACAGAGGAGCAATATATACCGGAAGTGTAAATGCCACCGCCCACATGACGCTCATACTGTTGTTCAAAAATATATTCAGAACTATTATCTGTATACTTCCTATCGCTATGGCTGCTATCGGAACGGTTACCCCTCTGTTCTCTATAGCCTCAGAGAACACCTTCACCTCAGCAGCTCCATAATAATCAGTCACATGATCCAGAAATTCGTTTATCATGGCATAAAATCCACTGTTTATGTATTTTCTGAACACTACCACAAACCCTACAAACAGCACAAAAAACGCCACATACCACAAATCCCTTATCCACGTCTTACCCGACTTAAAAAGGCTGCTGAAAAACAGCGCCATCGCAGTATATGCCACCAGTATCAGTGGCACATTGTATGCACACTCTATTGATGTGAGAAAACCAACCATTGCTCCCCACACCACAAGCACCTCAAGTACGCATTTGGATAATATGCCATGGCTGTCCATCCTGCCGGTCAGTTTTTTCAGACTTCTCGTGGACTTTCCAAGTTTCTGTCTGGTTATCTCCGGGCTGTTGAGCAGAGTGACTCCCTGACAAAACTCGAACACACTCTCTTCTTTATTTTTCTTTCTATGCCCGTTCCTACTCACTTATATATCCTTTCACTTGTTCTCCATATGTAAATAATGTTTCCCCATCAGAAAAATCAGCCGCAGTTATGACAAATACCTTTTTATCACCGTCAAACAGTCGCTGCATCATCTCATATCCAAAGCTGTACTCAGTATATGGAGTTTCATAAAAAACTCTGTCCATCCAGTCATGGAGATCTGCACCATTTTCCACAACAGACTCCACCATGTCATCTCCGTTCACACTCCAGTGATAAATCGTAAATGGTATATTTCCAGCAAGCAGATATCTTCCAAGACCATAGGCAGCCTTCAGTATATCGTTGAGTACATTTTTCTCATCATTTGCCAATTCAACACAGATTATCAGCTGATCAGACGACATGCTCTCCCTCTCCTTAACCATGAACTCCTCTCTGCCTGCTGACAGTTTCCAATGGATATTCTGCAGCTTGTCGCCAGGCCTGTATTCTCTGATATCGACAACCTCAGAAAAATCATTGCCCTTATGTCTCGTCTCCTCCGCCTCGCTCATACCTCCGGCGACGGCTGTCATATCCGGTGCTGCTTTTATCTCTCCATCAGGAAATACCTTTATCTCCCTGACGGCATCACACTTTCTCTTCAATCTCACAAAACCAAGCCAATCCGTGACGTACACTCTCTCGACTGATACCTCAAGCACTCCGACCATAGATTCCGCGATCTCATAATCCACAATATTGGCAGCATGAGCGTATGACGGAACACTGAGCCTGTGATCTCCGCTGACATGGAACAAGCCATTCTCCATATGTATATCAATGTCCACATTCATGATCGGAAATATCGATCTGTTGCTTACTACTATGTTCACCGGGATCGGTTCATCAGTCTCCGCCTCATGCAATCCGCCTCCGATTTCTATTGATATATGTCTCGACGCAATTATTGCTATAAGCACCGACACAAGCGGGAACACCGTAAGAACAACAAGAACCACAAAATTGAAATATGAATGCAAAAAAAGGAGGAGCAGCAGATTTACAATAAATACAAGAATGTATTTGATAACATTCGTAACATGTATCATCTCCCTGTCCTCCTATGTCCTTGGAAGTTTCACTGACTTCCTTACCTCTTCAAGAGCTGTATCAACTGTAAATCCATTTGCTCTGGCTCTTGAAGACAATTTTACCCTGTGTCCAAGAACCGCTGTGAATACAGATGCAATATCCTCAGGAACCACATACTCCCGCCCCGACAGCAAAGCCATTGCACGACTCATCCTGAGCAGCGCATTTGCACCACGGGGACTTGCTCCCATTGAAAAATACTCGCTTGCTCTGGTCTCCTCTACCAAAGTTACTATATAATCAAATATAGAATCATGCACCTTTAGACAATTGGCCCTATTCTGAAATTCTACAAGTTCATCCCTTGTAACCATCATCCTTACACTGTTTATCGGTGTAAACTCCTGTCCTTTAAGTATCTGTACCGCTGCCTCATGGGATGGATATCCCATGGAAAGTCTTATCATAAATCTGTCAAGCTGGGATTCCGGCAGCATCTGTGTGCCTGATGATCCTATTGGATTCTGCGTCGCTATGACAGTGAATGGTTCAGGGAGCTGTCTTGTGACCGCGTCCACAGTTACTCTTTTTTCCTCCATTATCTCGAGAAGTGCCGACTGGCTTTTGGGGGATGTTCTGTTGATCTCATCCGCCAGAAAGAGGTTGCAGAATGCTGCCCCTTCCCTGTACTCAAAATCACCTGTCTTAGCGTTGTACATTGAAAATCCCATGATATCACTCGGTAGAACATCCGGGGTAAACTGTACACGGTTATATTTCATATCCAGGGTTTTCGCAAATGCCATCGCAAGTGTGGTCTTTCCGACACCAGGGATATCATCGAGCAATATATGCCCACCAGCCAGTATCGCAGCATATACCTTAGTTATAACATCTCTCTTGCCCTTGACTACCTTCTCTATCTCGTCTATGACTACATTGCTGATACTGCCGGTATTTTCGATATCCGCCTTTCTTCTGTCAACCATATAATATCCTTTCCTCATGTATCGTATATCACTCAGTCTTCAAATATCTGCCCTGCATATCAATCCACATTAACCCGCCTTACCTCACCGACAAACTTCTCCAGAGGCAATGGTCTTGAGAAATAATATCCCTGAATGTAATCAACACCCAACGCCTCAAATTCTCTGAACGATTCGAGAGTTTCTACTCCCTCGACAAGGATCCTCATGTTCATATCTCTCACCATCGATATAGTATTCTTAACCACCTTGAGCATCTTGTCATTCTCATTCATCTCCGTAAATGTCTTATCCAGTTTCACGATCTTGAACGGCATGGATGCGATCCTCTTCATGTTGGAATATCCGGTTCCAAAGTCGTCCAGTGAAAATGCTATTCCATCACCGGTAAGTTCTTCAATATTGTTCATCATAGTGGTCTGGGCATATGCAGCGGCTGTCTCCGTGATCTCAAGATTCAACTGCGCTGAACTCACATTATATCTGGCCATTATCTCCCTGATATCACCTGCAAGTTCACTGCTCATACACTGTATTACCGACAGATTAACTTCTATATAATCAAGGCCCAACTCCTTAAATCTGTCGCTCACTATAAACCTGCACACCTCTTCCAGCACAAATTTGCCGATCTTGTGTATCATGCCGCTCTTTTCTGCTGCCGGAATAAATATATCAGGTCTCACATAACCATATTTATCATCGTACAGTCTGAGCAACGCCTCAGCACTGTTGTATCTCTTTCCGCTTATAGAATAGATAGGCTGATAATATACCTCAAACCTTCCATCCATAAACGCACTATCTATTATCATGTCAAGATCCTTGATGAGGTCATAGTGATCCTTTTTGTATATATCCTTTGCATACATTATCTGACCTGTATATTCCCTGTCAGACAGTTCCGCTCCAAATCTCATAACAGCATCCACATTATCTATATCCTCCGGGCATCTGGTAATACAGATATTCGCAAGAAGGTTCACCAGCATCCCGTTATATGTGTATCCTTTTTTCAATTCGGAATTAATATACTTTGCAAATTCATCCGCCTGATCAGCCACCTGATAGTCCATTATACATCTGAACATGCCATTGCCAAGATAATACCATTCAGTATTATATCTCCTCGACTGTCCCATAAAAACAAGCTTATCCGCCACGCATCTGAGCAGCTTATGGTATTCCACTACTCCGATCATTCCCCTGAGTGTCTTGTCATTTACAAATGATACCATGATGATGCCAATGTTGAGTCCATTGTCAAGGGCGTTATGTACATCCTCCATATACCTAGTTATCTTGTTCAGACCGGTTGCACTGCTTATCATCTGTTCAGGACTCTGTATGAACAGTGCAACAAACAATAATCCTATGGAATTGGCAAACATCTCTATCGGCACCTCAGGTACAAACATCTGTCTGAGCGCTGCGACAACCACCAATGGGAAGATCGCGATCACGGATATCAGTGATTTTCTCGATAGCCTTTTTCTGTATTTCATGACAACTATAAATCCTATAGTCATGTATACAAACGATGTGATATACAGAAAGATCATGAACATCTCTCTTGCATACTCACCATCTGTTCCAATAGAAAATACAGTTGGATAAAACAGATTCACTACAAGAAGTAATACACACAGCAGTGCCGGCAAAGCCAAAATGATCGACTTCACTCTGCCCCTGAATATATGTATGGCATCAACCATGTTTATAACATATGTTGTATACATCGCAGCCGAAATCACATGAAAAATGAGATATCCTGTATGGAAAAAATATTGGGCAAATGCATGTCTCTCTCCAAGATTATCGTATGCAATAGCACCTATATCAAAAGAAGTTGCAAATAATGCCACAACCAGCACCATAAGAAACTGCCTGTTCATCTTTCCTCTAGTAAGTTTCTTCATGACAACTGATATCAGGATAAGCGCAAATACACAGAATGCTGCATAATCAAAATACAGTACCTTGTCCATCTCATCCTCCTTTGTATCTAGTAACTTTATCTGTCGAATACTCTAACTTTAACTATAACAAAAAAACGGATTTCTATCAACGGATATGTTTCATAAGGAGATCCGGTCTGTCTGATATTATTCCATCCGCATGCAAAGCTATCATTCTGTCCATTATTTTCTCATCATTCACAGTCCACACAAACACCGGATAGCCCTCCCTCTTCATTCTCCTCACATACTCTCTGGTACACAGAAGATAATGTGGTGATACAAAATCAGCCTTACACCGCTTTAGTCTTCTCGCCGGAAAGTATTCATTAAGCCGCACACCCAGCCCAGCTTTATCTTTGCCAAGGAGCAGTCCTGTGGTTATCCTTGGATCTATTGACTTCACTTTGTATGAAACCTTATCCTTAAATGATTTGATTGAAAATTCATTGTACCCATATCTCTCCTTCACCAGATTCACCACAGTTCTCTCATAACCACTCTCTTTAAGTTCAATATCCAAATGTATCTTTCCTCGGCAAAGATCAAGGACCTCTACCAGTTTCGGCACCCTGTATCCCGACTGTCTGGCTATATCATTTATCCTGTTATATGTGAGATCTCTGACTTTCTTGCCATCTATAGCTGAATCATGGTATACAATAAGGACATCATCACTTGTCTTTCTCACATCAAATTCAACCATATCAGCGCCCAGATCTATTGCGATCTGAAACGACTCCAGGGTATTTTCATGCTCTGCCAGCGCACTGGCTCCGCGGTGTGCTATGGTAAGTGGTCTGTCTTTTTTATTTGTTCTATATCCCTCAAATGATTTTTTATTTCTACTCATAATAAAACCTCACTTATAAAATATCACTTCACAATAAAATCTCATTTATGTCATATACATCATCCACCGGTATCTCAACTATACATCTGCGCTTTTCATCCTCCATAAGTATCATCTGCCGGTACATATCAACTTTCTTAATTCTTCCTGATACATGTTCATATCGCCCACCAGACTTCCTCTCATCCCTGACAAAATACTCCACATCCACTGATATTTCGTCTGCACTATGCATTATATTCGTGAGTTTCTGATCAAGAACCGCTTTCTGACTTTCATCAAGTTCCAGCTTGTCCTCCGTAAGCCTTGCAGTCTCCGCGATAGCAGCCCCATGCCCTGTAAGTGCGGCAAATGGCGCAAACTGAGCCGCCCTATCATGTATGGACATATGTGAATGTCTGTCAGATACATGGTGCGACATATCATACATATCTTCATATTGAGAATTCAACTCTATCACCCAGCTCTCATATCATTTTCATCATGCCCGATGTCCACCTATCTGCCCATTTCTGGATATCGTGGTGCCCCCCTCCTCAAGGTTCATACCCTTGAGAATAGCATTCTTACCAAACTTTTTCTTTATCTCTATCATTGCCTGCTGCATGTCCTTCTCGCGAGCCTCATCCGCAAGTTCCCTCTGTCTGTCCTCAGCGCCATCACCGAAGTCATCAAACAGGCTCATCTGCCTGAACCCCTGCTTTTCTTTCGCCTCGGCATCTGATATCAGATTATTTGCAGTGACATATACCCTTCTCACATAAAGTTCAGGATCCACTATCTCCTCAAACAATCCTGTTACCGCATCCATTATTCTGTGTGTGGACGATGTATACTCGCCCAGATTCACCGTACCGTGCGCATGCTTTGGAATTCGTCTTCCATACCTGTCCGTCTGTACCTCTCCGGAATATTTTTTCCCGGAGTCAGTCTTTTTCAGATTGTCTATATCATACCCAACTGTGAGGACTATCTGATCTGTCTTGACCTTCTTATCTACCAGATCAAGCACCAGCAGATCTGTCATCTCTCTTACTATAAGTCTGGCCTTGTCATACTCATACGGACATGACAGAACCTGTCCCGAACCCAGACTGTTGCGCTCCGGTTTGTAGGATTTGATGTCCGCAATTGTACATGGTTCCCAGCCCCACGCATGGTCTATGAGAAGTTCTGCATTTATTCCAAACAGCCTGTACAGAAGGTCTTCATTATAATATTCATCCTCACGTCCTATAGAACACCTTGCAATATCTCCCATGGTATACATGCCATGTTCCTCTAGTTTCTTCGCATATCCCCTTCCTACTCTCCAAAAATCCGTGAGTGGTCTGTGATCCCAGAGTTTTCTCCTGTAACTTTGCTCATCAAGACTCGCGATCCTGACGCCATCCTTGTCCGGGGCTATATGCTTTGCCTCAACATCCATGGCTATCTTACACAGATACATATTCGTGCCTATCCCAGCCGTTGCTGTTATCCCGGTCTGACTGAGTACATCCTGTATGATCGTCATCGCAAGTTCGTGCGGTGTCATATGGTATATCCCAAGGTAGTCCGTGACATCCATAAACACCTCATCTATGGAATACACATGCATATCCTCAGGGGCAACATACTTCAGATATATGTTGTAGATCTTCGTGCTGTACTTCATATAGTACGCCATTCTCGGAGGTGCTGCTATATAGGAAACCGCAAGTTCCGGGTGATCACCAAGAACTGTCGAATCCGTACCCTCACCGGTGAATTCTCCCCCCGGAGCCATAGTCCGCCTGCTGGCATTGACCTCCTTAAGCCTCTGAACAACCTCAAACAGCCTGGCTCTTCCAGATATTCCGTACGCCTTAAGTGATGGAGACACCGCCAAACAGATAGTCTTCTCTGTCCTTGACGCATCAGCCACCACCAGATTAGTCGTGAGGGGATCCAGACCTCTCTCAACACACTCCACAGATGCAAAGAAAGACTTTAGATCGATAGCTATATAGACACGTTCTTTTGTTTCAGCCTCCATAAGTCCCCCTCCAGTCTGGCTATTCATTCCTATGTCCCAGCAGTTTCCTTGACACAACTATGTACGCAATTATCATTGCCGTTCCAGTTATTATCCACGAAACTATATATACATTCAGCAGCATTCCAAATGAATGATACTTTGCAAACACTGTGTAAAGCCATATGATCCTGAACACTACAGATCCAATAACCGTTATGACCGCAGGCAGCATGGACCTTCCAAGACCTCTGAGCGCCGCAGCCGTCATCTCGTATGTGCCCGTCATCGCCTCAAGCAGCATGACATGTTTCATTCTTATAAGTGCATATCTGATAACTTCAGGATCCTTTGTATAAAATCTCACGAGGAAATCCCCTGCAAGCATCATAATACAGCTAAACACAGCAGTCATTACCATGCCCTCAAGCATAGCTATGCGAAGCGCCTTTCTGCACCTCTGTTTCTCTCCTGCGCCATAGTTCTGGCTGACAAATGTGACCGCCGCCTGCGCGTATGCTGATATCACAAAGTATGCAAAGTACTCAAAGTTCAATCCCGTTGACGATCCTGCCACCGCATCAGATCCAAAACTGTTTATACCTCCCTGTATAAGAACATTTGACAGAGAGAACACCGCTGTCTGTATCGCAGACGGCGCACCTATCCTGAGTATCTTTCCCAGACACACTTTATCTATTCGTATATTTTTTATATCAAGCCTGAGGGCTCCCTCCTCATGCATCAGTATGTACACAACTATTCCTGTGCTGACAACATTGGATATGACCGTTGCCATACCGACACCTGCCACGCCAAGCTTACACACGCACACAAAGAACAGATTGAGCACAACATTGAGCACACCAGATATTACCAGACAGTAGAGTGGTCTCCTCGTATCTCCAATAGCCCTGAGGACTGCTGCTCCGAAGTTATACAGTATGATAAACGGCATACCCACAAAGTATATCCTCAGGTATAATACCGCCTGATCAAGCACCTTCGCCGGAGTATCGATCGCCTCAAGTATAGGTCTTGCCACAAACATTCCCGCCACAAGCATAACTATTCCACATATGATGGCGAACTTCACGCTGGTATGCACACATTTGCTTATCGAATCTTTCTTGTTCTGGCCTATATAATGAGCCACAAGAACATTCACACCAACAGAAAGTCCCACAAACACATTTACAAAGAGGGCAACAACCGCGGCATTACTTCCAACCGCCGCAAGCGCATCACTTCCCGCAAATCTTCCGGCTACAGCCACATCCGCAGAATTGAAAAGCTGCTGCAGTATACTGCTGGCAGCAAGCGGAATGGCAAATATAAGCATCTTGAACGCCAGTGAACCGTTTAACATGTCCATCTCATGCGATTTTTTCCTTAGATTGGCGTTCTCTTTATTTTGATCTATGTTGTGATCTGCATTCATTTCTGTACTCTTTTCTACGCTCATTTTGGTGTCCGTCTCTTTTCCGTCATTGTATTTCATCCTGATATAGTCTCCGTTTTTCTTTTCTAGCGTGCGCCCTCATACTTCTGAAGGTAGTTGAAAAGTGCTCCTATGAGATTGGAATCGTTGCCAAACTTGCAGAGTCCAACACTCATCTCATTGTATATCACTGAAAATTCAGCCAGTTTATCCACATACTTCTTCACGCCCTGTATGAACCTTGGCTCAGCACTGATCCCGCCGCCAAGGAGTATGATATCCGGTGCAAGTAGAACATGCATGTTCATGCAGTGCTTGGCAATATTCAGATACCAATCCTCCAACACACCTATAACCGCCTCATCACCGGCAGCCTCCCATTCATATATCATCTCCCCGGACACTTCATCTTCTTTCATGCCCTTGACAGCTGCAGCCTCCCTTCTGAGTGCACTTACAGATGCCTGCATAGTCCAGATCACATTATCAGGAAGTTTTACATGTTCTTTTGTGTTCTTGAGATTAGCCTCAAGCGGTACAAGCTGATCTATATTGTCCCTGTTCACATCCTCAAACAGATATGACATCTCACCGGCAACCATGCCTCTGCCGTGGAGTATCTTTCTGTCTATGACAATTCCACCGCCCACGCCTGTTCCAAATACCAGGACAACAGCGCTGTTGCAGTTCTTCGCATTCCCCTGCCATATCTCCGACAATGCGGCACATTTGCCATCATTCTCAAGAGCTACCTTAAGTCCATCGCATCTCTCGCTTACCAGCTCGCCTATATGTGCCTTGTCTAGGTATGGCAAAGCTCCGCCGGCGTAACAGATTCCGTTGTCTACATCCACCTGTCCTGGAAGTGATATGGCTATTCCCTGGATATCATATCTATCCTTGTATCCATCATATATCGACTGAATTGCATCAAGGAATCCATCGAGACCCTGCTGAATGTTCTCCAGCCCATTTCCAAATCTTCCTGGTGTAGGGAACTTGTTCTTCTCCATTATCTCCGCATCCCTATTCATCACACAGTGCTTTATAAATGTTCCTCCTACGTCTATAACAAGATACATAACTTTTCCTCCAAGCTAAAAAATAGCAGTCTCAAATGCATCTACAGGATATGTTATGTCATACCGAACATACATTCGAAAACTACTATTTTTATGTTAGCATATTTTTTTGTTATCAACAACTATTTTTTATTGCTTTTCCTGCAGGTTCCTGATATCAAGCAATATCACCTGTAGTCCCCTGATACATCCAAATAATCCCTTTTTCCCATAATATAGTCATCATACGCCAGCTCAGGATCCTTGCCCTTAAATACCGCACAGATTCCACACATATCACAGTCAGCAATACATTTGAATGTATTTTTTATATACTGTCTTCTCTCTTCTTCTGTTGAACTTTCTATTTCCGGTGGTCTCATGGCATCACCTAATGTACCATTCCGGAGTTACTTCTGTACTCCTCATTGAGTTCACGAAGTTCCTTCTCGCCATTTATATACGGCTCGTAGAATGAGTCTATGGAACCGCCTCCAAGATTGTCACAACCGTTACAGAAATCACAGGCTCCGCCGCACTGGCTGAGTCCCTCAGCAACTATACGCATACGTTCTTCCTTTGTCGTGTCCTTGATAAGAATGCTCTTTATCTCCATGACTACACACCTCCATGTAAAATGTTATTTATATTTGTACTTTTCAAACAATTCCTCTGGATAACTGTCCCCCTGCCCAGTCTCTCCCGCTGAGCCATCGTGACGGTCATCTTTATTTATGCCAAATGCTGACAGTACAACGTCGCATATCGCCTTTCCAGCACTGCCTAGTCCTTTTATTAGCCTACTTTTATCAATCAATTTATATCTCCTGTTTACCTTGATCAAAAATGTTCATCATACTGTCAACTATCAATTTTTATTATACTCTACTTATCTAAACTTACACAAAATATGTCGGATCAGCCCCAAACCATGTCTGTATATCATTTTCCTCCGTCACATTTTCTATCCAGGCAATTCCAAATACATATGTAGTGGTCTTGGTATTTCCAATTATTATATAGTTTACTCCATTATTCAGATATTCAGTATCTCCTAACGGTGTGGTCATCCCACCCACTCCTCTCTTTAAAAATAAATATACCACTTTCCCTGCGACTTATTAAAATGCAGCACTATATTTTTTGTCATCCCAAACACTTCTATCCTGCAGTCAAATCTTATAATATCGCTTGTTATGATCGACTCATTTGGCAATTTCACCTTGTCTGAGGATAACTCTGCGTAGGACTTTATCGTATATACATTATTTACCTGATCATCGTCCTGCACACGTATCTTTATCGGTATAACCGAACCGTCTTTGCAATGCTGGCATATCACATCCACCACATCTGAATTTCTCATTTTACATAACCACCTATATCATAATATGGTTTTATTATAGAACATATGTTCTGTATTGTAAATACATGGATGAATATACCAATAATAAACCGATGTGTACTTGAGAAGTGACATCTCAATATTCACACCGGTTTATTTCCTATTACTAGCGAATCTCGTCTTCACTTTTTAATTTCTTTTTATTTGCATACATAGCTGCATCGGCAACGGAACAGATTTGCTCGAAATCCAAATCTGCATCCGGAGTGGCATAACCAATGGCACAACAATAAGGAGTCTTTGCAAGATCCTTTCGTATATGTGCAATCAGAGATGGAACCTCCTGTTTTGAAAAATGCGAACATAGGATCATAAATTCATCGCCACCGGTCCTATACAGGTGACATCCCTTTGGCAATATATTCTGAATGCATGACACGATCGTACACAGAGCCGTGTCCCCGGCCGCATGTCCCATCTCATCATTGAGAGTCTTCAGATTATTTAAATCTATGGAAATGACCGCAGACAGACATTTGTTCTCCATCAAGTTATCCGCATCCAGATAAAAATACCGACGATTGAGCGCATGCGTAAGCGGATCACGCTTAAACTGCTGTGTCGTCAGATACATATAATAAAATGCAATACTCACAGCGCCCGTGACATTGATGAGTCCGTCATAATGGAAAAATGCCTCCATAATAACCGCGATCGTATTTGCCACAGCAATGAAAATCGCGATCAGTGATTCATATGTATGCTCTGTCTTGTAAAACTTATTAGTCAAGATAACCAGGAGTACTAAATAAAACCCGGAAACGATAAATGTCGAATATCCAAGCGGACCACGCGCGAATTCATTCTTCTCCGTGTAAGAAAAACAAATCCCTGAAAAAAGCGCAGTAGCGACAACCATCGCATTCAAGATCACTGGCACCGCAATCAGCTTTTTGAACTTTTGCGACACTCTATCCCCACAGGAAAGTATGATCACAAAACATATATTTGTCGGTCTAAGCGCATATCCAAGAATGGATGCAACCACTCGCAATTTTGTCGGATATGTAAGTGTGGAACACCAGTATTCAATACTGTCAACAACAACCAGACACAATATTAAACTTATCGCAATGGAAAACATCCGAATGACTTTTCTCTGAAATACAGGATTTGCATTCACGAAAACTAGCATGAAAAATGATATTAAGATCGTTGCAAAATTCAACTGTAAAAAATAGTGAAACATATGACTCCCCTTTTTCTATCTACAAATGTACAAATTATTGATTATTATAGCATAGAAAAAGGGGAATGTCTTTATAAGAAATGTTATGATACCTATGCTTCTTCTGTCACAAAAAGCATCCCGTTGTCTTACTTGGAACAATGGGCACTACTTGTGGCAAAAGAAACGCCCCCGATTTCTAAAACAAAAAGCTCTGCTGTTCATACACCTCTATATGCGATGATACCATAGTTTCCTCCTCCGGCCCTCTTTTATGATTGCCTCGCAGATACTGTACTCCTCCATGGAGGCTTACCATCACAAGATTCAAAACATATATATTGTCAAATCTGCTGTAAATAGAGTCACCGCCCAGTCCGGACAGACAGATCAATTGTGTATTTGTCTTTTTTGCTATATCCATAAGGGGTTTCAACAGATGAGCTGCATTTGTCTGCGCAAAAGGATTATCCATCACCAACACTTTGCCCTCGTTTTTGTCAGCAAATATATCTGAATCATCCCGCCTCACATAATGCATAAGGCTCGACAGAACAACAAATGCAGACAGGAAGCCCTCTCCTCCGGAATTCTTTGAGACATCCGCCCATGTAATCGGATATTCCCTCTGTTCCTCAATCTTATACAGCTTGATCTGAACATTGCCCACGCCAACAACCGTATCATACAGATTTCTGGTTGTTATCCTGCTGCTTAGATAATCAGCAGCATTTTCATTTTTTTCGTATATGTCTACACCATTTAGCGTCACTTCACCCATGAAATCATTTAGGCGCTGTCTGTATATTCCCGCATTCTCATCCCAGTCAGGAAGTTGTATCCTGAGCATTTTTACAGGACGTTCACGGATTGTGATTGTGGAGTTGTTGTCAATCTTCCCCATATTATTGTGTACTTCCACAATATAATCTTCGAGCAGATCCTCTATCTTGTCTTTCTCCTTCTCCACCAGCTCTATATCCACAGCAAGCTTCTCCATCTGGCTGTCATAAGACTGAACGGTTGTCTGTATCTGCGCCAGAACCAACTCTGCATGATCAGTTACCGCCAGCATAGCCTCAAGTGGTTTCTGATAATAATCTTCCTGATACAGATCTTTACGAATCGTTAAGTTAAGCAAGCTCACCAGCTTATCCTTTTTTTGCTTCCGATCATCTCTTGACTGGCGATAATCCCTGCGCATGATTCCGGCAAACTCCCTAAGCTGTCTTTCATCCATCATTTGAGGATCCTGCTCCCAGTGGATTTCTTCTTTGATCTGGAAATCCTGATATTCTGAAAAAGCTGTCAGATTTTCAGTAATACTTGACAAATGTTTTGTCAACTGTTTAATCTCCTTGTTAAGCTCCTTCTTCCTGTATCGGATCTTATTCATTTCCCCATCAAAATCCACGGTATGAATCTCCTCTTTAGGAAGAATTTCTTCTCTGCCTGTCTGATCGGTCATTCCCTGTTTCTTATCCTGAATCCGGCTGTTTAATGTGTAAACTTCCTTGTCTTCTTCATGCCATTTAGTTTCCAGGAATTTATATTTATTCTGCTTATCTTCTAACAAAATCTCCTGATGTCTGAGCTCTCTTTCATCATAAATGACCGATTTCCATTCACGTTCCATCAGCTGATATTTCTTCTTTATATTATCAAGTTCTCGTTTTTCTTTGATAAGATTCTGAGAAGTCCTTTCCAGCAGGTTTTCCAACTCCTGAAGCTCATGTGACATCTGAGTTGTGATTGCTTCATACCGGGCCTTCAACTCATCAACCGTCAAAGAATCATCTGTCTCCTCACTATCATACGCAGCAAATTTCACATATTTTTCATCCAGTCTCTTTCTTTCATACGACAATGCATGCTTTTCATTTTCATATGTCTTCATCTGCTCCTGGAATTTTTGCTGCAATACAAGCGCATTTCCTTTTTCCTGTTCTAAATGCTCACTCTCCTTTTGATTTCTCTCCACCAATTCACGCTGATTCTGGTATTGAACATATTCATCGCAAAACTGCCTGAAATCAATTTCTCGCTGCCGATACAGATCTATTTTCGTTCTGTCATCCTGAATTGTCTTTGTAAGTTCTTCAATATTCTTTTCCAGATCTCTTATCTCGTCACAAACGACTATATAGCTTTTCTCCAGCGCCACATCAAGTTCTGCCTTTTCTTCCTGCTCCGCTCTGTTTTTATCCCATTTTTCTTTCGTCAGAGTCTGACTATTCAAAATGCTTCGACGCTCCATATATTCTCTGTATTCTGTATCCTTATGGTCAATCTGTTCTTTCAGCTTGCGTATCTCCATATTCATATTCTGAATCAGCAGTCTGAGTTCATCCTCGTTGAGCAGTTTTTCATTAAACCACAAGTAAAAGCTTATTCCTGTAAGACGAACAACATTTTTCTCCTCATCCAGTAATGACTTATCCAGTTCTTCTCTTGGAATCAATGGAATAGGGAAGGATGTGTAAATCTCTTTACCGTGAAGTTCCAGCTTATCAATTTCTTTTCCAGGCAGAATCAATGCATACGGAAGAAATGGCTGTCTCCTGACTAAGTCTTTATTCTCCTCCTCTGTGTAGCCATTCTTGCCGAGCCACTCCATTCCATACACAGGATGAAGCTCCAGTTTCTGTAGCAAATCACGAAATTCCTGTGGCAACTCTAAAACTTGCCCTGTGGAAAGCTTCTTACACTCTTTTCTGAGTCTGGATTTTTCCTGAACGAGACCGGATCTGGTTCTGTCTATATCATCTAGCTTGCGATCAGTATTTTTCAGCACTCTGCCAACATTCCATAAGTCCGTATCATCCATATCCAGATATCGCATAATGATCTGTCGCTGCTCAATCTGTTTTCTGAATGATTCTTCATCAGACTTTAGTGTTCGCATTTCAAATTCATTTAAGCTCTTTTTATTACGAATATCTTCTTTTCTATGTTCTGCTGTTCTCTTGTTCTCTTCAGCAGTGACAAGCTCATCCGAATGTTTCTTGCCGCTTCTCTCAGCTTCATCGAGCTGTTTTTTATACTCCACTTGTCTGATATCCAGCATTCCAGCCTCATAGTTTCCCAGAATATTTCTGGCAAAATTCTCATGATACTTCATGTTATAAGCAGATTCCCGCCTTGTAAATTCCTCTATTCTCGTCTTTGCCACAGCATCAATCTGAATTAGTTCTCTTATCTTATTCTCACAATCACTTTCCACCTTTTTTTGTGACTGCAATTGATTATCCGCTTCCTGGTAACACGTTTCATTTTCTTCAAGGCTGCTCTTATTCGATTCAAGCTGTCTGATATAATAATTCTTTAAAATACCACCTATTTTACGTCGCTGTGGTTCCAGTTCTTTCTCATTTTTTCTTGAAACATCTATTCTCTGTGAATAATATTCATAATCCTTCTGCAGTTCGTCTATGCTCCCCTGCATCTTGGCGCACTCATAGAGATGTACCCTCTTTTCGGTATCAACAATATCTGTCTCCATATCATGCTGCTCGTCCTTGATCGTATCCCTTATATCCTCATGGATCGACAATTTGTCCAACAAATCATATATTTCCTTTGACAGTTTCTCATACAGCACATGCTCCAGTTCTGTATCACATTCTGCACATTCTGCTTCGAGATGCTGCTGTTCACTCTTCATAAACTCTTCCAGACTATTCAGCTCCTGCACAAAACAGGCAATCTGGTTCTCCAGCTTTTCAACATTTTCCTCTGCTATTTGATATTCTCCGGTCTTCTCCTGAACAGAGATCATATCCTCTTTGAACTTCAATATAGTATCCCGGCGTTCAATCTTGGACTTATTGTCCTTGTACATTCTAATGTATTTGTCCACTATACTTTGAAATTCTTTTATACGGTTCTGTTCATGGTTGAGCTTACTCTGAATCGTATCCAGGAACCATTTTTCCACCAGATCTTTTTCTGTTTTACAATCAGAAAATAATTCAGATAATCCTGATTCCTTCAGGTTTACCTTTCGTATAATAGACTCCCACTCTTTATAGTCAATCTTATACTCCGACAATTTATCAAAATACTGCCTTGACTGAGCGTAATTGTTCATATCATAGCAGAAGAACTTCTTTGTCTTGTCTTTTTTATACATCTCAAAGAGCTGTCTGCAGGCGTTGAAATTCTTAAGCACAACTTCATTTTTTGACTTTTCCACAACTGGAATATTATATATATCTTGCTCGCATCGCTCCGCATATTCACTGATGAATTGTACTATCTCCAGTGGATCTGACGACTGTTCCTCTAATGTCTGGCTTTTACGCACCATCATTCCCGTAAGGCAGTATCCTGCCCCTTGATCTAACACCCATTCCACCATAATAAATGTCGGTTTTGACGTAGTAAAATAACTTTCAAAAGGTCGGTCCTTCGTTTTCCGATACTGCTTATGTACGAACGGAGCCGTCATCATCTGCACCAGAACGGACTTTCCTCCACCATTGCGCAGAGAAAGCAGTGTACTCTGTCCCCCCATCTGAAAAGTCTCATCACTGATACGGATGGAATTATTATTGTAATTTAGATTTATAATTCGTACTGCATTTATTTTACTCATTCCCCCAGCACCTTTCTCACTCTCTGATAATTATTCTGATTCAGAAGATTCCAGTCCATAAGGTTGTCCAATTTCTTTGTAGTCTTTACCATCTCGTCTTCTACCACATAATCAATAAGCCCCTGCTCCTCCAGGAAAATCAATATAGTATGTAGAAATCCTTCCTTGGTTGTTCTCTGTCTTGTCCCTTTATCATCCGAACGCAGTGCCTCATAAGCCTCCTGTATATTCCGAAAAGCAATCCCTTTCTGCTCCTCTTCATCCTCCGATGTGTGTTCAACACCCTCTTTAAGTCTGTCAGAAATACAGTTCTGCAATTCTCCTACCCTGATATATTCTCGTGACTTACTGCTGCTGCCCTGTCCGTCATAGAATTCCACCAGGAGAATCAATATAACAAACTGTGACAGGTAAAAATCTTTATCAGTTCCTGTCGATTTACACAGCCGCTTTTTCAGATCAGCCTTTGAATATCCCAGAAACACATTCTCCTCTTTGGGTATAAGATATATCGTATCCCCATAGCGCTCAACTGTACACTCCGCTTCTTCCGCCTGAGATCTCACAAGATTCTGAATCTGCTCCTCCTCTGTATATGCCCTGTACAGAACCTGTTCGTCCTGCTCCCTTAACTCATGATTCTTCAGCAGATAGTAAAATAACTGCTGACTTACATGTATTTCCGCTATTTCATATGCCATATTATTATCTGTTCCTTTCCTCATCCTGACTGTCAACACTTATAATCACATTTGAACAACGTATGGTCTTGTATTTTCCCGTTCCATCGCTGACATTTGTAAATTCTACGCCTTCCTGGTCTTCAGAACGATTTATATATATTCTGTTAATTCCCTTTAATTTGTCATTCTGATCCAATATTTTTAATATCATATCATTCAGCCTGAACTCCAGCGTATCATCCACTATGTACTCACTTTTTTCCCTGCGAAGAATCTGGATATCAATTTTTTTACTCTTGATCAATTCAACCATAATCTCCTTAAATATATCTACATCAGGAATAAGTATGTTCTTTAATTCTTCATTATCATTTACAATCTGCTTTATCTCATCCAATGATGTTTTTTCATTTTTCACCGCAAAGTTCAGTATAATATTCAGGCTTTTCTCATATTTTTTTAGTTTTATTCTCTGCTTTTCTGCGTTTTCTGCCTGCCACTCACTTTCATCGAAATCCAAAATCTCATCATCGTCTTCCACTGCCTTTTTCCGGACAGGCCGCTGCAGTTCAAATGCTTTGCTCAGATTATATACTTTGGCCGGCGCCTTATGAAATAACGGTCTGAAAAATATATCCAGCCGCTCCAACCCGCTGCTGTCTTTAAGCAATTTATCATATAGTTCCGTACGCATGGAATATCTCTGTATAAGCGACATCTGTGCAAGAAGCTCCAGCTCTTTGTCATATAATATCTTCAGATCAAAATGAGAACCCAGAATCTTCTGGTGCTCATCTATTCCCCTGTTCAGATAACTCTCTATGATCTTCAGGTTATTCAGCTTCTCTTCATCATCCGCTGATAATTTATGAACATTGATATTCTTCTCTTCAAGCTCCTGCGCCCGCTTCTTTACGATCTCACGATAATTCTTAAACTTCTGGCTTGTTATATCTATGGTCTCCATATCACCTTCCAGAAGTTCCTTATAATCAGCGACTGAATAACTAAGTGCATTTCTTCTTACTCTGAGCATTGCCTCCTGTATCTTCTGAAGCTGAATGCGAAGCAGATTAAATACATTCTTTATCTCATCAACAGCTTTATCATAACTCTGCCTTTCCAGATGCATCTTAAATATCATCTCGTGAATAGTGAGCTTCATATTGTTTTCTATCTCCAAAGTTGACAACAATAAATTGTAGCCATCATCTGTAAGATAATATGACGTACGTCTGACTTCAGAATCTACATATACAACTTTATTAGCTATGTAACTGATGTTCATGATTTTATATGCACGCCGTTCAAAATCATAGCCATCAAAATACATTGCCTTTCCCTCATTTGCCAATACAACATTTATAATAAAATCTCCAAGAATTTTACAGTCATCATAGGACATATTCTTGTAAAAATACGATGTATTGACATAGTCGATAAATGCTCCTATATCATCCAGCGTACAATTTTCTTCTTTTAAAGACTGCTCCATAATATATAGCAGTAACGAGAAAATCAAATTCACCTGTTCATCCAGTTTCAAGAACCCATAATTCTTCCATATCTGCTTTTGTGAGCTGTTCGCAAGCAGGAGACTATACATTCCCACATGTTTCATTCTCCGGGGAAATTGTTTCAGAAATTCATACCGCATAATCTATACACCTTTCTCAAAATCTTCTATAGTTAATATCTCCTGTGGAATATATCTTCCATCTTCAAGTATCTGTTTCATCATACTGACAATATCCGCTGGAAAGGCATTCCAGAACTGCACCCCTATATTCTGATTCTGTCCCTCTTTCATCTTCGGAAGATTGCAGATTCCTAACTGCATTGCTTTATTGACCATATCGGTATATCCTGCCACATATGGCTCAATTCTGTAATTCTCACAAAATGCAGCAGCAAGACCTTCATATATTATGATTCCCTCATAATCAATATCACCGAAATAGTATATTACATTCCGGTCGTCTCTCATGTACGGTTCTGAGCACAAGTCAAAATCCTGAAACGAACGATGTATTCCTTTTCCTGCTCCATAGATCAGGGTGCCTGTTTTAACGCCCATTATTGAATTTTGGCCTGACAACAGGTACTTGCGCATGCTGTAGAATGTGTCCTTATTCTCCACAATCAACATGTTCTGTGGGACCTCCCGTGTATATGTATAATACGCAAGAGGTTCTGTCGTTTCATAAATGTTCAAAAGCTCCAGACTTATTCCGCAGCGCTTTAATATTTTCTTTCCTTGTTCTTCTTTTAGGAATTTTTCACGATGCCAGATTTCAAAGCTTCTCTCGTTTAACGACCTGGCTATATGCACAGATTCTCTATCATTCTTCAGAAATGAATTGAGCAGTAACACCCATTCACGATCCTCCATATAACTTTGGATATGATTTAGATAATAACTTGTAGATATGGCCGGGACGAGAATATACTCCAGTTCTTCCACATATCTGGACACATCCTGTTTCTTCTCCAAAACCCAGTATTCATTATAAAGTGTCGGTCTTTTTCCATTCTTTCCCGATGTCTTTACTGGTTTGAGTTCTCCCGTTTCCAATAATTGCAGAACTTTATCATATAGATCTTTATATTCATGTAACTTATAATCAGTCTCTATGTCATATAAATTAATCCGCTTCATGGTTCTCCTCTACCATCCTTACAAGGAGGCTTCTTCTGTCTCAAATAGCATTTCTCCGTCTTGTTCGGGACACAGGGTACTCCCTGTGACAAAAGAACCCCCCGTGTCTATATTTTTATTTTTCCGACCATAACATCAGGTACTTTTTCGCCTTTATAACTTGAAATAAAATCTCTGTCACTCTCCCATTTTCTTATAGCATTCTGTTGCGTCTTAATATTTTTTCGTTGACCAATGAAAAAATCCAAATAATTCATTATGTCATTCCTAGTGAGAATACTATTATCAATCAACAAGGATAATATCTTTCTTCTTCTGGCATCTGATAGATTTTCCTGTTGTGAAACATTATAACCATATTGCATAAGTATGGACTGTTGAGCTAACTGCATTCCGTTTACATAAGTATTACCATTCCCTATTAAATATGTTTTTCATCACATACTTTACACAATGGAGTTCCATTTCTCCTTAAGGTCTCATATGTTTTGTCTAAAATAAAATACATTTTACATTTTGGGCAGTAACCTGCCGGGAGTCTAACTTCCCTTTCATGCCCATAGTTATCGGCAATTTGCATTACAGCTTTTGTCAAAGCTTCTTTTAGTGTCTTGTTGACAATATCTATTATTTCCAATTCCCGTTGTCCCCCTCTTTTGCACTATCATTATGCTTATTTTTCTTGTACCTTGCATCCGCTGGTTTCTGTGAGGTAACAGGAATCAACCACATTTTTCCTTTTTTTATTGCACCATCAACTCTCCCCTCTGTGCATAAAACTCCTATTCTTCTGGTAGAAATATTCCATATCTTTGAAAGTTCTGTTGCTGTTAAATACTCCATAATCGAAACCTCCATAATAAAAATATTATATTCTATTATCGGAATAATTACAATCAGAAGTATTGTTTATTTTAGTCGTTATATCCGTAAAACCCAAGATCTATTTATGCATTTTTCACAAACAGATAGGATATTTTTATATCCTATCTGTTGCATCACTTCACTATTTGCTTTCATTCTTGTTTAGTCTTCTCTTTACCAGTCTCCATACCCCTCTTCATAATCATCCTCTATAGCATCGTCCACACCATCAGCATAATCCGAATCGCTATTATATCTGTCATCATCATAATCCCCATCCATGTACACATCGTCATACCCATCATCATATGACTTGTATGGATTACTGGATGTATTCTTTTTATATGAATTGTTATCCTTCCCAGCTCTGGTAGTCGGTTCTTCCCTTGTAGTAACACTGGTAGTGGCTCTTGTGGTGCTGCTATATGAATTCTTATACGATGAATTTTCATATTGTTTATGTAAAAAACAGTACACACTTCCTGATGATTGCTCATTATTACATCCTGATTTAGCACACTTCGGTTTACTTGCATCCACTGCACTGCCAATAATATATAAAATACCTACTATAATCACAGCAACCAGAATCTTTCCGCCAAATGAATTGTTCTTTATATAACTCACCTCTTTTATAATATCCATCCAGGCATATGCCTCAGATGGCTATTGGCAATAATTAACTACTTCCATGAAGATATAATTATTATATCTTTTTATTTACCAGATAGTCCATCATTCGTCACTTCGCATATCGCACTGCCGTCAAGTATAAATACTATCTTCGCCTTAGCTTTTTTGCCGATCTTATCATAAAGTCTTCCAGCACTCATCGACTTTCCCTTGACTGTATATGAGCTGTTTGCCACGTAACCAATCTTGCCAAGGCCTTTGATTTTCACCTGTATTGCTTCCTGATCGTATTCATTATCAGGCTCCTTTACAAGCTTCACCTTCATCCCCTTTTTCATATACTCGTTTCCATAGTAGTGATTACATCCCGTAATCGTAAAATACTTCTTACTCATAGCTTACGTCTCCTTCAGATTTGGTAATTTGTTACTTAACTGATTTCATTTCCCTGCTTCTGAACACAGATTATCATAAGCCATGTACGGAAATTCTCCCACAGAGGCACCTCATAAACATTCCTTATGTCCAAAGCAATCTTCACACTCCACATATGAAAACAGCCATCTAGTGTAGTCCTAGATGGCTCATGTATAAAAGTCATATTATTTTTCATGATAATTCATATGTACAAATCAGTCTGCACAAATAAATCTTAATATAAGTAATTGTGGTCATTTTTCAAACTCTAGAGACCACTTAGTGGTCACTCAGTGATCTCTTAATCACAAAAGTGACCACATTCTGGTCACTCAATATTTAAAGTGACCACCGAACTATTTCTTTATTTTATAAAACGTTTTGTTCTTTTCTCCAGATCTTTCTATCAAATCTGCATTTAACATTTTATCTATTAACTTTCTAGCTCCGGTTCTTGACTTATACATACAAATCTCCATTGTTTTTTGCATTGAAATACTTCCATTCTGCCGAATATACGCAAGTACCTTATCTTCCTTTGACATAGTTTTTGTGGTCTCTGTTTCCCTACTCTTCGTTGTGCTCCTTATATCAGCAGCCCTCGGAATATATACAACCTGTCCAACTTCAAGCTTTAATGTAACCCTGTCATTACGCTCCGAAAAATCAAATTCCGGTTTCTTCCAGTTTTGCTCTGCCCATGCAGTCATTATCTTATCGACACCACTTCCAGCGCGCTCACCGACATTAACAAATCCAAACATCTTTAAAATATTAGGATTTCGAGGATCGCTATTACCTCCGGCATAAAACTCCTCTTTTGTTACCCTGATAGTACCAGGATTTGAAATGCTAAGTTCTTTACCCTTTTTAACAACAAGAATTCCTCTTCTGCCATAATAATTTGCATGTGACAACGCATTTGCCAGTGCCTCTTCCAATGCATCATGAACATCAACTCTGTCCACTCGGTACCCATCTCTTCTATTTGCAAATGGGACTGCTATCTCATCATCCATTCTGGTACGCACCTTGCAGAAAAAATCGTATATATTGCCACTCCAGTCACCTTCGTTAGAGTGTGTCCGAAACAGCCAACGAACGGCTTTATCATTGCATTCTTCACGATAGTCCAAGAAATAATTTGGAAAAATTTCAGTAATATGATAAGCCTCTCCAAAGAATAATAGCCCAGCTATCGTTGGAGACAATGTACCATTCTTATTCTTCGCTGCGGCTCTTAATTTCATAAGGAACTCATCATTTTCAAGAGCATTCCATGGATGCCCACTGTGAAGCTGTTCAAAAACAATTCTATATCCCTTTATCGTATCCTGGTTGAGCACATCCAATCCAAACTCATCCAGTACTTCCACGTCACCAGATACATCTCTCTGATCTGCGAACATTGCACGGACTGCCTCTTCTGTACAAAGGAAATCGCCCTCATAGTCTCTTTTATAAGTACCTCTCATCGGGTCTGTTCCAATATAAACAGGTTTATCATGTCTATCTGCTGCAGGAATATCAATTCTAAGTACCTTTTTGTCTTCCACCTCGACTACCTGTACATGATGATTCAGTAAAATGTTCTTAGATATCTTATTTCTATCATTTAAAGTGCTCCAGAAATCTTTCTGATATTTAACAATCTGTTTCTCTGTCAATCCTTCAATAGTAAAGGAATCTCTGTGCTCCCTAATTCCAAGCAAAATAGTTCCACCATCGGTATTTGCAAAAGAAGAATATGTCTCCCATATGCTCTCAGGAAGCCCACCGCTTGCCAGCTTACATTCTCTCTCATGATCTTCGCCAAGGTTCAATTTATTTAATATTTCCTGTTTCATCTAAACATGACCTCCCGCATAATTTTAACTAAGCATTTCTCCATACTTTTCTTCCCTATAAGATGCTAATTCTGCTTTGTCATCAACAACCATTCCATTTCTTTGTTACTGCTCAAGTCTTGCTAAGGTTTCTCGTCTTTCATCGTTTGAATTATCATCCATACATATTTTCCACTACTATAAAATCATACCTACATAATAGCAAATAATATATAAATTATAGCATACCAACTAATAAAAATGAATTATGGAACAAGTGCAAGCAGAAAAAAACACAGCACTACATAGATAACTACCACTCATCTACATAGTGCTGTGTTTTAATTTTATATTTAATATCTTTCCCGACTAGCGCCGTTTTAAAAAACACCATCTGCATTTTGAAAAACCACCAATTAATCGTCACAAAATCATTAAATTACAGAAAATCACACCATTTTACATACATTTATGATTTTATTGATATGTAACGCATTTGGCTTAAATCCATAGGTTTTATGCGGTCTCACCAGCTCCTAGTCCCACTTATACGGTGTGAGCTGATAAACGTAATAATTCAATAAACCGGAGCTTTAATCTTTGTTAAAAATGGCTATTTTACAGGGTTTTCCGGTTGCCTTGACCCCACACTGTGTCATGCTGACCCCATCTTGACCCCAAAGTCAACTACATTGCTATTTTTCATATTACTGTATTCTTCTTCAGCGAAAACGTCTGACAGTTCTTCAAATTTTCCCATAGTATCGTCAAGTTTTCCCATCTCCGACTCACTATGCTCTTTAAGTACCGATGTATAAAGATCCATCGTCATCTGAAGCGTTGCATGTCCCAGATAAGACTGTACCGTTTTAGGTGCAATATCAGATTCAAAACACCTTGTTGCAAATGTATGTCTGAAACAATGGAACGAGAAAGATTCCATCTCCTCAATAAATTCCTTGCATAAATTTATCTCATTTACAATCTTCTTAATGGCATCACACATTATCTGAGGATTAAGCGGTGTATTGTATTTTGTGGTAAATATCAGGTCACTAAACTGTTCCTCAACCTTCTTTGGAGTCTTCGATGCTATTACCTTCTTCTGAACAAGCTGTTTTTTTAACGCAATTTCACACTGCCTGTTTATCGGAATATCTCTTTTACTTGTATAAGTCTTCGGATCTTCAAAGTGGAACATTTTCTTTTCATCATCTTCATACTTCTGATATACCAAAGTCCTGACTATATGAATTACCATGTTATCGAAATCTATATCCTGTTCTCTGAGTGCCGCTGCCTCTCCAATTCTTAATCCGGTATTGACTGCAACAACAAACAAATTATTGTAAAATGTGCCCTTACAACAATCAAAGAACTCACTTTGTTCCTTTCTGCTTAGAACTCTCACATCCTTTTTTTCATCACGTTTCAACGTGATTCCCCTTGCAGGATTACGACGTACATACTCATCAATCAAAGCCTTGTTAAACATGTCCACAAGCAGGACTCTGCATTTGTTTTTCATTTCATAACCATAACCCGCTTTATCCATGTCTATTAACATATGTCTTATTTGAAGCTGTGTTATATCCTGCAGACGCATACTTCCCAGCGCCGGGGAGATGTGTTTCTTATACATCCTCACATAATTTGCTTTTGTATCTTCTCTAATAACACCATACTTATAAACAGTTAACCATTCCACATACCATTCATCCAACGTGGTCTTATCATTTACTATATTCAGTTTTTTTGCATCTTCATACAATGCTTCATTCAATCTTTTCCTGACAACTGTCAAACTGGCATCATAAAAAGAAATTCTTTTACCGAAACGATTTGTGAATCTCGCCTCGTATCTTCCATCTTTTCTCTGTTTTATATGCTCGCCCAACTCTTTTCCTTTTAAATTCTTTCCCATAGATCAAGCTCCTCTTCTCTATGTGAATTTATAGGAATTGAAGTTCTGATTAGATTTTATCACGACATAATCACCTCTTTCAATTACAAATATCTCACCGATTCAATATATCTCTCAAATTCCCTGCGTTTAACCAAATATTTTTTGCCATTTTTCAGCAGAAAACTGCATCCTGGCTCATTTAGCATTTCCCGCAATTTATCCTCACCAATGTTTGAATACACTGCAGCTTCTTTTATCGTCAGATTCTGCTTCATCCATAATGGTATATCTATTTTGTTACCTTCTAAATTCTTTATAATGTCCACCTCACTTTCATCTATTACATTGATTTTCTCTTATCTAATCCCGTTGCAACAGCCGTATATGAGAGTCATGCTCTCATATACGTAGCCTGCCGGTAATAAGAAATCGCACCCCTACAAATCAAACTCTTTTAAAATAGCCTTTATCCGGGCTAACTTCTTGCT
The DNA here is from genome assembly GCA_050874325.1 of Coprococcus sp. GTDB lineage: Bacteria > Bacillota > Clostridia > Lachnospirales > Lachnospiraceae > Coprococcus. The sequence continues at coordinate 50,752 of JBNMKK010000012.1, forward strand.
TACATTCTGATGGGCAATTCCTTTCATGAGTGCTATCTCTCCTACTGAATACCCATCAATGGCATACAGTGTCAAAAGTTCCTTATAATCATCCTTCATGTTTATTAAAACGGCATACAATTTCTCATCCTCAATTCCATCAATCCATGAATATTTGTCGGCACTTACAAGTGTTATATCTATAGTTCTTATCTGCCTGAGTACACGATCCGGGGCTAATGAAAGTCTTCCATTATCACTATTGCTATCATCCCCTATGGCAATATCTAACGGCTGCTCATCTTTATGCGTCAGATATCTCCTGTCACTATTGAATACCTCTCGTTCATACTCATACATCTTCTGTATTGCATATTCAGACATTCCTGCATCTCTGTATGCCTTCTCTGTCTTTGACCACATCCTGCTAAACTCTCTTTCCTTTGCACCATGGTTATAACTCATAATCGTCCTCCTGATTTTTCGAAAAATTCAAATTTCTTTACTACGAAAAATTCAGGTGGGGGTGCTCTGCTTATGCCCTTCATTCTTGTTCATCCTTTCGCCTGGATACAGACGAACAAAACGAAAGCAGAACAACATTTCTTAGCTTTTTGCATAAAAAAAGAGCCAGGCAAAACTACCATTTAGCACCGAATACTTTCATACTCAGTTCTCAAATGCTTTCGTTTTGCTCGGCTCTTAATGCTTCATCTCATTTACAGCTAATCACAAACACCAGACAATATCACAACCATCATTTTGCTCTGTGGCAGATTCATGGCTCAACGTATATATGTCCGTAATATTAAATTGTTTGTCAGGCTACACAGCCTGAACTGCAGGTTTATTATCATTCATCTTCTTCATGACCTTGCAGCCTGCCTTTTTATCATTTTTATCTTTTGGTCTCATCATCAAAAGTCCATCCTGTATCTGTATATTATATTCTGCACCACACCTCTCACATTTGTGTTCCATATATGAATTGCTGCACTTACACAGGAACTTGCCACAGCCCGGACAAGTAACATAATATAATCTAATCTCCATATCTTCTCTCACCAAGCGATCCTCCAAAGTAATTCATACTCAAACGGATAAGGGAAAGTAAAAACCGTTGATGAGTAATTCAAATACAAAGCTCTATTTTCTTTCCATAAACCATCGGTTCTCCGACTCATAAAAAAGATGAACCGATCTTCCTTCCACCATACACGTATATCTCTCACCTACACCTCCAGCTTTGAGAGAAGCTGCCCGGCGTATATCAGTTACACGTGTAATCTCATATTCACTTCCATCTTCCCACATAAATTTCTTGGGCAGAAGCACACCATCTTTCGTGAATACTGCTAATACATCCACATACACCTTATTCAATTCCTCGTTCATAACCACCTCTCATATTATCCGAATCGTGCGAGGGCAATCCTTATTCCTCATGATATATCCGCACTCTTCAAGCCTTTTGAGATATCCATGAACCGTTGATGACGATTTTAGTCCCACACTCTGTCCTATCTCTCTTATAGATGGCGAGTAGCCATGCTCCCTTGTAAAATCACAAATAAATACATATACATTTGATGTCTTCTCATTCAAATCATAATACAACGTCTGATTCCTCCTTAAATCGCAAATGCTAAAGCAAATACCTTATGCACCGTTACTTGTAACGTTAAAATGCCAGATACTTCATCATAATAAATCATGTAAAATATCCATGTGGATGGATCGTGTGATCCTCCCTGGCATTCACATTAGAAAGATTTTTATCAAGATACATGAGTCCCCTTTGAACACTGAAAAATCCAAACCGCCTGCGTATATCATCCATGGCGTGATCCACTCTCATCATCTTCTTTCGCTGCTGCTCACTGGAAAATATAACAAGCTGATCATAATAATTTTCGGTTACAAGATCTGAACCTCTGACACCCACACTTCGTATGGTCTTTGACCAGTCGTAACTGGCCTTGAATAGCTGGTAGGCAAGCTCAGCAATCTCGCCAGTGATATTTGTTGCATGGTCAATTTTTCGTTGCCTAGTAAATGAAACCAGCGAACTATCCCTTATACTGATTTCAACGACACGGCACCTGAATCCATTCTCACGAAGTCTTGCTGCCACACTCTCAGCCAGAATGTAAATAACAATCTTTACATCCATATCACATTCAAGATCTCTCGGTGTGGTTGTACTATTACCAATAGACTTAATTGGTGCATGAGTATCTTCCATCCTTACCGGTGAATCATCATATCCATTCGCAAATGCCCACAGTATGCTGCCCATCTTCCCCAAATGACTGCACAGCAGTCTCTCATCTGATCTTGCCAAATCACCTATGGTATATATTCCCATTGTGGCAAGTTTCTGATTCGTACTTCGACCAACATATAACAGATCACCCACAGGAAGTTCCCATGCTTTCCACCTAAATTCACTCTCATACATAGTTGTGATGGCATCTGGCTTTTTATAATCAGAACCAAGTTTCGCAAAAATCTTGTTAAACGAGACACCTATACTCACCGTTATCCCAAGTTCCTGCTTCATTCTCCTGCTAATCTCCTTGGCTATAAGCATTCCATCTCCCTTTATGGATCTGCTGTGGGTTACATCAAGCCAGCATTCATCAATACCATAGGGCTCCTGCATATCCGTGTACTCAGCATATATCTCATGTGCCATCCTAGAAAATCTAAGATACAAATCCATCCGTGGCGATACAAATGTTATCTCAGGGCACATCTGCCTTGCCTGCCAGAGTGCCATTCCAGTCTTAACGCCTCTTCGCTTTGCCATATAATCAGCCGTCAGCACAATCCCGTGTCTTGCCTCTGGATCTCCGCCCACAGCAATCGGCTTTCCAGCAAGCTCAGGATGGTGCAAATGTTCAATCGAAGCATAGCAACAATTAATATCACTGTGCAGAACTGTCCGTTCAGACATATAATCTCACCTCCAGTCTTTCCAAAACTCATATATCGTTTCTTTCTGGGTTCAGTATAATGCTCCCAATCAGAGCATGTCAACCGACATATATGTCAGGTTTGCTCCATACAGGAGATTTTCGCTTGATTGTTTGCTAAAGTTGTTATATACTACTACAAAGAAACAACACTGAAATAAAACACGAAAAGAGGTAGATTATGGACTCAATCGGACAGATTATTGCCAGAAACAGAAAAAAATGCGGATTATCCCAGGAAGATCTTGCCAAGGCACTTCAGGATAACGGATATAGTCTCACAAGAAAGGCTATCTCCAAATGGGAGCAAAACACCACTGAACCGGGACTTGCTGTATTTCTGTCCCTATGTCAGATTCTTGGAATACATGATATATATGAAACATTCCATGGCTCCAACCCATTCAATCCTCTTAGTACGTTAAACGATGAGGGCAGGGCAAAGGCAATTGATTATATCACTCTCCTTCATGATACAGGTAAATATGAAAAGAATGTGTGCAAGATCATACCATTCAGAAGAGACTTCACAATATATGAGAATGCTGTATCAGCCGGAACTGGAAACTTTCTGGAAGATGGTCCAAGCAATGTCATATCAATCGATACATCACTTGTACCAGAAAACGCTTCTTTTGGAGTAATGATAAGTGGAGACAGTATGGAACCAGAGTTCTCTGATGGACAGATTGCTCTCGTAATGAAACAGGAAACAGTTGAAAATGGTGAAATAGGTATCTTCTCATTAAATGGAGATGCCTATATAAAGAAACTCAGAGAAGATAGCAACGGAATATTTCTTATATCTCTGAACAAAAAATACAAGCCTATACCTGTAGGCAAGAATGATCGACTTGATGTATTTGGAAAAGTAATTGGGCGACTTACTCCTGATGAAATATCAGAAACGACTCTTGACTAGAATATATTGAACCAGCTGTTTATCAGCGACCGCTGACAAACAACGTCCGTTTTTTCGTACACTATATGATTTATATTCGTATTATCAGTGGGACCTATATATCATCACTAATACCCTTTTTGAAGGAAGGTAATTCTATGGCTGTTGTAAATAATCTAAAAGAGATCCGTGAAAGCCGTGGCATTATCCAGGACGATCTTGCCACAGCCACCGGATTCTGCACACGTACCATAAGCCGTGTCGAACGGGGTGAAAGCGCACCTTCAGCAGAATTTATGCTCAGAATATCTGCATATCTTAATCTACTGGTTGAAGATGTATTTCATGTAGAGGACTAGCCGGAGAATCCTGGCTAGTCCTTTTTGTCCTATAACCCCGGCTCTATTCGCTCACCTTGTAATCCCACTTACCTGCATCCCATAACTCTCCCCTTGCTCTCTTACCATCAACATAAAATGTAGCCAATCCATACTCTTCAAGATCAAATACCCATTTCACCTGACATCCGTAATCATTTGTTTCAATTATTTCTGCCTTTGTCCCGTTGTCATCTTCACCTATATATTTCCATTTTCATATCTTGCATTAAGAAAATACAGTGGATAATTATCATCTTCGCTATACACATAACAACCTTCCGTATCAATTATTACCTTGAACATCTTTTTCAATTCCTTAACATCCCTAAAATCCTCTGGGAGTTTACTAAGTAGCGGAAGACTGTCCTCAAGTGAAACTGATGCTGCTTTCAAAGCCTCATTATACTGAACACCTATCTTTGATTCTTTTAATAATTCTTCTGAATTTTCATATCCTAAGATATCTTCAAGCATAGACACTGCTTCTTCATATTTTGCATCTTCCATATATTGCTGAGCTTTCTGAATGTATACCACCTCTCGCTGATCAGTTAACATAGGTATATATTCAGAGAGATCATTACTTGTTCCAGCAAAATCAATTGCATCTGTATAGTCATCATTTTTTAAATAATCCGTAAGTTCTTTCATATTTTCAGCATTCTTGTAGCCCCTTGCAGATTCATATCTAGCATTTGCATTTATATAATCACCTGAAGCAAATAATTCCCCAGCCTTATTATATGAGATTATTGGCATAACCAGCCAGAAAACTACAGCTCCGATAAGTGTGATAACAGCCATTACACATATTACCACCACTATATATTTTTTCCTTTTCAATTTTCTTGACGCATAGTTATTTTTAATTCCGATTTTTGGAGCTCTATACTATTTATTTTTTCTCGCAGCTTATCTGTATTCTGATAACAACTTACCTCCTCAATATTTTTTTTGCTTTCTTCACTTTCACTTATGTACGCACACAGATAGAAATAATATTCAGAAAACATTATCCCCACCGGCTGTATAAGCCTTTTCACCTTATCCGGTTCTTTGAGCTTCTGATATCTCATTCTCATAAGCCTATGCTCGTTCACTGCAGTTCCTATATTCCACAGCGTATCAACAAACTTTCTTCCATGATGTGGCTCAAGATAATGCAGCTTTTCATTGCCTATAAGACCTGCAACCTTCCTATAATCCTCTATAGATACACAACACTTAAGCAGCTTATCTATGATCGGATACATTTCCTCCTTCACCATAGCTCTGCTCTCAAGCAGTATTTTGCACACTGCAAACACCTCGCTATTTGTAAGGGTCGTCGTATGATTCTGCACTATGTGATATCCATTCTGTGTTCTGTCATAGACCAGTTCTCTGTTCATCTCAGGATGATTTGCAAGAAAAGCTCTTATATCTTCAATATCCCTTTGAATCGACCTATTGTCCACGCCGAATCTGGCCGCCTCCTGGCTCTTGTTTATCCAACCACCATCGGCAAGATGTTCATACATGGTCATCACTCGTTCCACTTTCTTGTCCAAAATGTGTCACCCCCCTATACCTTTTATTACCAGCTCTCGTTATCTATACTGCTATCTATACCTCCGTGATTGATGATTCCATTTTATCAATCTGGGTAGACATAATGTGTCTATAGCAACATCTTCTACACTCTTTTCAAAGCCTGTACCTGCCGGTCCACATATCTGCCAAGTTGATACCCACGTTCCACATGCTCTTTATAATTCGATCTCAGAGCCTCTATGTCTTTGTTAAACATGGCATGTACTATCTGATTACGATACAGACTCCACTTTTCTATTTCTTTCAATTTGCTTTTAAACTCGGTTTTATTCAACGAATATTTATATATCTTCTTTAACTCTTTTACATATGCATTATCCGAAAAGGCACTATCCCCACATGCCCTAAATGCTTTTCTTATAATATCCATCTTTGTTGTAATATTATTTATGGAATCAACACGTCCACAGATACTCTGCATATCATCGTTTATGGTTCTGCTGTTTCTTGAATCCAAAGCATTGCTATAATATAAGAACGATCTCAAACGATCTTCAAGAAATGCATATACAATAAGTTCAGCCTCTCCATAATATCCGTTTGCCATAGCCGAATTATAATTATGAATAAGGGCTGTATATGTCTTGCCTTTACTTTTGTTGTTTTCCACTGGTTTTATGTTCATGTCGTTTATTGCCCTGACATCTAGTACATAATGCATGTTTTCAGTTTGTGCCTTGCCGAAATTCCTCATAACTACAGCTCCTCCACCGACAAAATAAACCGGAATAATATCAAGGTTATAACCACACTCTGTAAAGTACCTGTATATTTTGTCTGTAAACAACCTTATCTGCTTGTTCATAATGTCCTTATACTTTTCTGGAAGGTAGGTCTTGCCAGTAATCATGTATTCCTGTATATCAGATTCATCAATTTTATGATTCATCATCTGAACCGCAACCCTGTTAATAGATCTCATACATCTTATCAGTCCCTCGTTCTGAGTATCACAATTACTACTATCTGGTCTCTTGTTCATGACAAGCATACTGTCAATCGTCCATGAGCCTACATCTATAACTAGTGCCTTCTTACCGAATGACTGAAGCATTCCAGCCACTGCAGCATAACACTGTGGATACACTGATACACTGACAATATGAACTCTGTAGAGTTTCTGTTCAAAGACAAATGTTATATCTTCATTTCTTGAAAGATAATCAATAAAAGCTTTACGTTCCGCAGAAAACCTTGTAAGTGGAAGTCCTACGGCGAGAACTACATCAGCATCAACCTTTCCCCTGCTTTTAAGCTCTTTCGCTATAGCAATCAGTGTCAACAAATAGAAATTCTCATTTTCCACCTTGCTTGATAGTACTTCCAACCGCTCATCTCCTATCGAGAAATACTTGTTGTCATACTCAAGAACGTTATCATGAAAAGCCGGCGCACCTGGCAGTTCTTTGATACAGGTATTGAAACAATGATTACTGGTTTTTATCTGGGACCATCCATGGTCAATACCAATTACCTCTATATTCTCCATATATCCTCTTCCTTTCTGGTATTTTTTTATTATTCTTCAGTTCTCTTTTGTGAACCTCTGTGTAATTGTATTATATAGTTCTCATTTGTGAACGTCAATAGGTTAAGTGAAAAATGTACCACTTTTGTGAACTTTGTGGTATTATACTAATAACTATTTCACATAACACAGAAGGGAGACACTCTATGAATAACATCTCATCCATTGCCGAAAAAATTAAATCATTCCGCAAGGCACAACACATGTCTCAAGATGATCTTGCATTAAAATCCGGAATTAATATATCCACAATAAAAAAATACGAGGTGGGGTACAGAAATCCAAAGCCTGAGCAACTACTCAAAATCGCAACAGCCTTAGGAGTGAGCATAAACGAATTTTTGGCTTTTGACATATCATCAATCGGAGATGTATTGTCAATAATAATGCGCCTTGATGAACAGACTGATATGGACATAACCGGAATCAAAGATGAAAATGGCAATTATATTCCTTCCAGCATTTCATTTTCGTTTTCCGACGAATCTGTTAATGCTGCTATTGCCTCATACCTCGCATATAAGGACAAGAAAAAAACACCTCAACCACCAAATACATCATCTGATATGATCGTTTCTGACGGGAATTCATCATTTCTTGTAGAATACACAGCTAATTCTCCGAGACACATTTCCAAACAACCATCCCATTGCAAAAAGTAGAAGAACAAGAACCTGGGACTTACATAATTCCCAGGTTCTTCTTTTATACTCCTTATGAACACACTTTATATACTTCTCATGCAGTAAACCAATCCCTAAATTTTCACATCAGGATATGATGTATTTAAAGACACGATCGACACTGCATTACACTTAGCACAATGTGCAAACTGGCAATAGTCATCATAATCACTTGTAATATCACATTCCCGTCGAATCATAAGAACATCATATTGATCGGACTCTATATAATCTTTAACCTCATCAATGCATCGACGATCAATATCACACGATCCTCCGTCATCTACAATAATTTTTTCAAGATTTATTCCCAGCTGTTTTGCCCTGCACATCATCTCATATGCCATCTTGTGAATTTTATCTGGGGATTTCCTAGACCGGATAAAACCGAAACCAGATTTAAAGTCGACATCCTGCTTTTCATCATCTTTACCACTTCTGTTTAAAGTTTTTTTATAAGATTTTGATTTATTCTTTTCTAAATCCATGTTCATATCTCCTATAAAATCATCCAACTTATTTATTACCTCCTTAAGGCAAACATCGTCACCCATATCTAAAACTCTAACTACCATTTACATCACCTCTATTTTTATTTGAGTAAACTGTGCACTTGTTTTCCCATGAAAACAGCTTCGAATTCATATATCTACAATTATCCAAGCTACTTTCATCGAAAAGCAATTTATCCCCCAACCGGGTTAGCACATCAAGGATCAGCCATCCTCACTACGTTCGCTCATGCCTATCTAGAGCTGATCCGCAAGAAGCCACTCTCCTGCTGTCAATATATGCTTCAGCAGGGCGTACTACATATTTCATTTTTATCTGTTGCTATCAGCATGACTCACCCTCGGCTCCTAATCTTGGGCTCCCGCAATTGCTTCGAGAATTATCCTGGCTCGTATGGGGATGTTGCCACCTATATGGCGAAATATGTTAGTCTGATATGCCTGTCCTATTTACTTGTCAAAGGTACGTATCAAAGAGGTTTTCTCACCCCTTCATCTACGTAGCCGATGACAAGTGGCATCTCGCACCCCGAAAGCAAAAAAAATAAGCTGGTGTATTGCAACATACATCAGCTTATTTTAATGAATTCAATTCCTATCTGTTTCACATAGTAATATTTTTTTAGATTTTTAAATTTTAAGAACGATTTTTTGACCCCAATTTATGTCTTATTTTGACCCCATTTTGACCCCAATTTCACCCAAAATCAGCCTAAATCAGCCTAAATTATCGGATATTCGACTTTCTGTTTCAAAGCTTCAAAAATGGCTTAAAACCTCAGGTTTTATGCGGTCTGAAGGGCTTTATCAATCCCACTTATACGGTGTGAGCTGATAAACGTAATAATTCAACCAATTCGCATACAAAGTATTCGCATGGCATCTCCACTTCTTCACCGGTTTCTTTTCCGGGTCATTGTCCGGGTAATAGTTCACCGGGATCTGTGGATTAAGTCCCTTGCCGAGATCCCTGTGGTATTCCTGGTCAAGTGTCAGCACGTCGTACTCAGGGTGACCTGTGACAAATATGTTCTTGCCGCCGTCACCGATTATGAGGTACGGTCCTGCCACGTCCGACTCGGCTACGATCTCGAGGTGTTCGTTGTTTACAATATCCTCCTTGGACACGCCCGTGTATCTTGAGTGTGGCACATAAAATATATCGTCAAAGCCACGGACAAGCGGTGTCCTCTTGTGGAATGTGTGATGCTCGTATATGCCTGACAGTTTCTGCGGAAGGTCAAACTTCTGAACACCGTATCTGTAGTAGAGTCCCGCCTGGGCGCCCCAGCAAATGTGCATGGTCGATGTAACATTTGTCTCGGACCAGTCCATGATCTCGCGGAGTTCGTCCCAGTAGTCAACATCCTCGAAGTCCATCTTCTCAACAGGTGCTCCAGTAATGATGAATCCATCCCATTTGCGGTTCTTTACACTGTCGAAGTCCTCGTAGAATCTGTCAAGGTGTCCCTTTGTCACGTTCTTGGACTCGTAGGACATGGTTCTAAGAAGCGTGATGTTCACCTGAAGTGGGGTGTTGGACAGGCTTCGCATGAGCTGCAGCTCTGTGTCCTCCTTCAGCGGCATGAGGTTGAGTATCAGGATGTCAAGGGGTCTTATGTCCTGGCTGTGCGCCCTTCCTGTTCCCATGACAAATATATTCTCATCCTCCAATGTTTTTTTTACCGGCAGATCATCATCTATTCTTATCGGCATTTCTATCATTTCCTTTCCGTTTACTACTGCCCAATCATCCCCAGGAAATCCTCCTCAGATATGATCGGCACATCAAGGCTCTTGGCCTTCTTATTCTTGGATGATGTGGAATTCACATCGTTATTTATAAGATATGAGGTCTTGGCGGATACAGAACCTGTAACCTGACCTCCTCTGCTCTCTATCAGCTCCTTGAGCTGGTTTCTGTTGTCAAAATGGGTGAGCGAACCGGTTATGACGAACACATTGCCCGCCAGATCCTGCTCAGTATCAGATGTCTCATCCACAAATGTCAGCTCAGCCATCAACTTATCTATGATAGCACAATTCTTCTCATTTTCAAAGTATCTGACGATATCCTCGGCTATGACCTGACCGATTCCATCTATCTCAACGTAGGCTGACACATCTGCTTTCTTCATGGCATCCATGTCATTTGCAAAATGCTTTGCCATGAGTTTTGCTGTCGCCTCTCCGACATTTGCAATGCCGAGGCCGTTGACAAGACGCCACATGTTTGTCTGTCTGGATGCGTCCACCGCAGCCACAAGCTTGTTGTATGACTTCTCGCCAAATCCCTCAAGTTCCACTATATGGTCTCTGTGAGTCTCAAGCTTATACAGATCCGGAAGTTCCTCCAGGATCTTCTCGTCTATAAACTTCTCTATAGTTGCCTCCGAGAGTCCGTCTATGTTCATCGCATTTCTGGACACGTAGTGTGAAAATGACTTGAGTTTCTTCGCTGGACAGAACTGGTTGGTACAATATAGAGTCTCAACTCCAGACGCTGCACCACCTTCCTCCCTCACGATCTCAGTCTCGCCGCCACATGCCGGACAAGCAGTAGGTATGACCACATTTCCGCTCATTGTGAGATTCCTTGCGATCTGTGGGATGATCATATTTGCCTTGTACACAGCGATCTCATCACCTTCGCCCAACGCCAGAGACTTCAGTATGCTGACGTTGTGTATGCTGGCACGGCTGACTGTTGTTCCCTCAAGCTCCACCGGATCAAATACCGCAACCGGGTTGATGAGTCCGGTTCTCGATGGGCTCCACTCCACATAACGGAGATGGGTGATCGCCTCCTCATCCGCCCATTTGAACGCCATGGCATTTCGCGGGAACTTGGCTGTGGTTCCGAGACTCCTTCCGTATGCCAGATCATCCATCATGAGCACCAGTCCGTCCGATGGGAAGTCATTCTCTGTTATCTTCTCAGAGAATTCCCTCACTTTATCTGGAAGTGCTGCCGCGTCAGTCAGGTAGTGTTCTACTACGGTAAAGCCCTGCTGCTCCAGCCAGTCAAGCTGATATTCAAATGAATTGTGGAAGTCCACATCCTCGCCATCCACCAGATTGAATGCGAAGAAATGTACATTTCTCTCCTTCGTTATCTTGTTGTCAAGCTGTCTCACTGAGCCACTGCACAGATTTCGGGGATTCTTGTACTTAGATTCCGCATCCGTTATCTTCTCATTTATCGCATTGAAATCCGAGTATTTTATGACAGCCTCGCCTCTGATCGTCAGCTTACCCTTGTATGGAATGTGATGAGGCACATTTGCAAATACCTTAGCATTGTTCGTAATGACCTCGCCTATCTCGCCATCTCCACGGGTGACAGCTTTTATCATCTCTCCGTTCTCATATGTGAGAACAACGGTTAGTCCGTCCATCTTCCAGGATATGACACCCTTCTGACCGCCAAGCCATGACGCAAGGGCACCCACATCCTTTGTCTTGTCTAGTGAAAGCATTGGATGCTCATGAGACTCTTTCGGAAGCTCACTGACGACCTCGTATCCTACCTTGACTGTCGGACTGTTGCTCATGACCATTCCGGTCTCTTTCTCCAGAGTGCTCAGCTCATCGTACAGAGCATCATATTCCAGATTGCTCATGATCTCTGTATCTTCCATATAATATTTCTTTGCAGCCTCATTGAGCTGCTTTACAAGCTCTTTGATCCTGGCTATCTTATCATTATCATTATTCCCGCCCATATCCTTATTTTGTTGGATATTCACAGTGTTACTCTCATTATTATTTTCATACTTATTTTCCATGCACACCCCCGGCAGATCCTGCCCCATAAAATCCTATATACACACTCTCTATCACAATATAAAGTCCTCTCTACTACATCCCCACGATCCGTCTAAGCTCCGCCTCTTCCTCGCGGCTGAGTTCCCTGAGTTCTCCAGGTCTCATATTGCCAAGTTTCACATTGCAGACCCTGACTCTCTTCAGATTCACTACCCTGTATCCCAGCGCATCACACATTCGTCTGATCTGTCTGTTGAGTCCCTGGGTCAGCACTATCATAAATGACCTGTCATCTATCTTGCGCACCTTGCACTTCTTCGTCACGGTGTCAAGTATCGGCACTCCATCTGACATCTTCCTGATGAAGTCCTCCGTTATCTCACGGTTCACGCGCACCCTATATTCCTTCTCGTGATTGTTCACCGACTTTTGGATGGCATTCGACAAGTCGCCGTCATTTGTCAGAAGAAGCAGCCCCTGGGAGTCCTTGTCCAGCCTTCCCACGTACTGAAGTCTGATCGGATAATCTATGTGATCAAATATATTGTCGGGATCCTCCTTGCTCGCTGTACAGGTAAGTCCTATCGGCTTATTATATGCCAGTATGACCGTCTTATTCTTTTGCTGTACCTTCCTGCCCATAAATGTCACCACATCACCAGGCATAACCTTCTGTCCCATGACAGCAGTCTTACCGTTGATCGCGACCTTGCCGTTCTCTATATGTGTATCTGCAGCGCGCCTTGAACATACTCCGGCCTCACTGAGATATTTGTTAAGTCTTATTCCGTCTGACATCTTTTTCACCTATCTTATAATATTTTTATTATACTTCCATACAGTGCTCAATTACACTAAATCATACCATTTAATCCGTCATTTGTGAACTGTCTAAATCCCCTGTTCATATATCTTTGTAAGGTTCAAACTAAAATTCGGTTAAAATTTTATATAAAAACACTTGATTTTTTTTATCATCTAATGTATAGTGAAACAAACGCAAAGGTGTGTTTCTAAGAAATATTCTTAGGGAACACACCTTTTTTTATTTGTTTTATAAACTTTATAATGCAAATAATGTTTTAAAACGCAGTTCGGTTTAATTTTATTAGAAAAAGGAAGTGTTTGATATGGATAACATCGACAGAAAAATAATTCATCTTTTACAGAGCAATGCAAGAACCCCACTCAAATACCTTGCCAACAAGGTCTTCCTTTCTTCGCCGGCAGTTTCAGCAAGAATTGAAAGATTAGAGAAGACAGGTATCATCACAGGCTACCACGCAAGTGTTGACCATGAGGCTCTCGGCTATCACATAACAGCCTTCATCCACATGGCCCTCGACCCAAAACAGAAACCGACATTCTACCCTTTCGTGGAGGCATGTCCAAATGTGCTTGAGTGTAACTGTGTTACCGGGGCACATTCAATGCTTATGAAGGTGTGTTTCCCTAATACCATGGATCTGGATTCATTTATAGGTCAGCTCCAGAGATTCGGAAGTACCGAAACCCAGATAGTATTCTCAACCCCTGTTCCCACAAGGGGGGTCGTGATCGACACTGAGGATGTTGATTCTTCCGAGGCTATGTGATCTGATCATTCAAAAAACAATATAAAACTCACTGCACACATAAATAATGCCGGATACGCACGAGCCATTTTCTATCTCGTCTGCATATCCGGCATATTTTAATTATACATATTCTGAAACTTCTTAAATGTATCATCATGTTTCAAGAGATAATCTGTGTTCTCCTTTACATACTGATACATATCCTGTATATACTTCGATGCTGTTACTTCCTGTATATATTTGTTCACATCATCTGACAACTGTGAGTTATCGATCTTGTAACTTCCATCAGTCTGCTTTGCAACATAGAACGATCTGATATCCAAAGGCTCACTGTCCACATCTTTTATGGTTAGATTTGACAACGCATATATTATATACTCTCCGGCATTTGCGCCAGGAACCATATAACATGTGGTTCTGTTGTAAGCCTTTATATACTGTGCCGCTATCTCTATACTCTTCATGTCGTCAAACTCCGACGGATCAGTCACAAGCCTCTTGAGAGTTGTCTGGTCTGCATTTGTTCTCGCCAAAAGGTAGTTATTCACCAACTGATTTATCTCATCTATTGTACACAGACTGTAATTCGCTCCTGCAGGGATGTCAATATTGACAGTATTATCGCGACCTGTGATATCATCTGCAAATATAGTCGTGTTTATGTGAAAAATATACACATAACCACAGAGCAAAACTACAAACAATGCCCAGAGCATTGCCAATGTCTTTCCCTTAGGACCATGCACATTATAACGTTTTCTTCCAAATCTTCTATCATCTGTGTATGACTCGAGATCTTCATCGTCGTCAAACATGTCCCCCGTGTCCGGAGCCTCATCCATATCTTCAGGATCTTCTATGACATAATCCTCATACGGTCTTGCCTTCTTGGGTGTATCGTCATAACTCTCGTCCATATCTATAACCGAATCATCATACTCACTTTCCTCAGTATCGTTTTTTTCTTCCTCATCCAAAACACTCTCATCTCCTGGATGTTCTTCATCCTCATACATATCTTCACTCTCAGGATCTTCAGGAATGACATCCTCTATGTTCTGTGCCTTGTCTATTTCTTTTTCCTTTATTATTTTCTTATCTTTCCGTTTCATATCTGTCACACTTCCTTACCCGTGCAAATTAAAAAAGCGTACCAGGGCGGAGTCGAACCGCCCGTCATGGCTCCGGAGGCCATTGCCGTATCCGATTGGCTACTGGTACACAGTTGGTATGATACTACAAAAGTATAACTTTGGCAAACTAAAAATCTCCACATAACTATCGAAAGAGAAACGGAACGAAAAAGGCGGAACCTCCACGAATGGAAAATTCCGCCTTAATTTATCACCGGCATAACCGGATGTCTAACCACCTGTTACATAGTAACAGAAACGAATTTTACGATGAATAAGAGTGCGATGATCGTTACAACGATATCCTGTTTCTTGTACTTTCCTGTAAACAGTGTGATAAGTACATATGTTATTGCACCAAGACCGATACCATTTGAGATTGAGTATGTCAGTGGCATCATAAGGAATGTTACAAATGCAGGAACTGCTGAGCGCATATCATCCATATCAACCTTCGCAAAGTTCTTAGCCATGAGAACACCTACAAATATAAGAGCTGGAGCTGTTGCGCATGATGGAATGATATTTGCAACAGGACTGAGGAACAGACATACTGCAAAGCAAAGTGCTGTAACTAAACTTGTAAGACCTGTTCTACCGCCGGCTGCGATACCTGATGCTGACTCTACAAATGTTGTACATGTTGATGTACCAAGAAGGGCTCCTGATACAGTACCGATAGAATCACACATCATACACTCATCGAGTTTCATTGGATCACCCTTCTCGTCCAGCATGTTTGCCTGGGAAGCTGCACCGTAGAGAGTTCCGATAGTATCGAACATATCTACCAGACAGAAACTTACAACGAGCATGATCGCTGAGAATACACCACCGATATATTCAGCTGAGAAAGCATCCTTCCATGCCTGTCCCTGGAACACACCGAGGAATCCAACCGAACCGAAATCCTTGAATGACTGTCCGATTGATGAAAAATCAAAGTTAGGTGTCTGGAGCATCATAACGTAATAAAGGATCGTTGATGCTATGATACCTATAATGATATTTCCTTTTACATTAAGCTTTGCAAGTATTGCAATGATTATAAAACCAACAAATGCTACTACTGGAGGAGCGATCTGTGCGATTGCCTCCTTTGTGCTGCCAGCACTTGATATAACACCGTGGAAATCAAAGAACTGTACAAATGTGTATGGGTTGTCCTGAATAAGTGTTGCATTCTTCAGTCCAATAAGAGCTATGAACAAACCGATACCTGCTGGTATAGACTTCTTCAGGCACTCTGGCATTGCCACCGCAATGTACTTTCTGAGACCTGTAACTGAGAGGATCAAGAATACAAGACCTGACACAAATACTATTACCAGACCTGCCTGATAACCTCTGATAACACTCACGCCAGCAAATGCTGCACCAGCTACAAAGATGGTACAGAAGAATGAGTTAAGTCCCATTCCACAAGCCTGTGCAAATGGCATGTCTGCAAGGAACGCCATGAGAAGTGTTCCCACTATGGCAACTAAGATAGACGCTATGAATACAGCATTCCATACTGTACCAAGCTCACCAGCCATGTCCGGAACTGCCCCCGCCAGCCATCCATTGCTGCCTTCTCCTGCTACCTGATTTGGATTGACCAGAACGATGTACGCCATGGCAAAGAATGTTGTGAGACCTGCCATGATCTCGGTCTTGATCGTAGACCCACGCTCTGAGATTTTGAAGAATTTGTCCATGATTACTCTCCTTTTCTCTTTATAGTATAATATAAACAAATACCCATCTATTCTATATCAGTTATTGATATTTTTTCAACTATTTTTTATGAAATATTAAATTTTTATAAATACAAATTACACAAAACACCCCCAGGAAGGAATCCGGACATTTCCGTTTCCATTCTGGAGGTGTAATCATGTTTTATTTACATTTTGTGCGTGATCATTACTTCACGATGCCCTTTACAACACCTTTTACGATCTTGTACTTTACACCTGAGATTTTCACAACACCTGTTGTATTTTCGGCAACTACGCCATTCTTGATGTAATACTTGATTCCCGTCTTTGGGCTCTTTACAATTCCTGTCTTTGTGTGAAGTACTACTCCCTTGGATACATAGCAGCTATGTCCAGTTGAAGGATTCTTCACAAATCCTGTATATCCAAGCTGAGCGATTCCCTTTCTGACGTAGAAGTATTTTCCTGTTTTAGGACTCTTTACAATTCCTGTTTTTTCATTCATAAATCTGCCCTTGTAAATGTAGCACTGCTGTCCCTGTGCATTCTTATAAAATCCTGTATATGTCTGATATGCAATACCACGTCTTACAAGCCATGTCTTTCCACTTCTACTGCTCTTTACAAGACCAGTGTACGCCGCCTGAACCACGCCGGCCTTAACATAATACTCGTTGTTATTGCTCTTTACAAATCCTGTGTAATTCTCCTGAACCACACCCTTTTTGTAGTAATATGTAACGCCATCCTCTGTGATAAGTCCGCTCTTTGTCACATCCGGAGTCGGATCTGGATCCGGTGTTGGGTCTGGATCTGGTGTTGGGTCTGGATCTGGTGTTGGGTCCGGGTCCGGTGTTGGATCTGGATCTGGATCTGGTGTCGGTGTTATATCCGCATCTTTGTACAGATATGCATCATCCCATGTACCCCATGCTCCACCTGTTGCTGTCGCTCTCATTCCAACCATAACCTCGGTCGTCTCATTTACTGTGAATCTGATCTGCGGATGCTGCCAGATCTTCCAGCCCTGTGGAACTGCAGGTGCTGATGCAAGCTCTGTATCTCCAGTCTTTGCATATACCTCATATACATCGTTATCTCCATTTGCACCGCCCTGAAGATATGCGCTGAACACATACTCTCCCGGCTCAAGTGTAATGGTCTGATATACATCGTATGTGAAATCTGATGAATTGTAATAGTGACCACAATAAGCACCGTTTCTGAAATCTTCCTTTGTCTTGATCGCAAATCCCTTGCTTGTATCAGCGATGGTCCATCCCTCATTACCTGATTCAAATCCAGGATTTACAAGGATATTTTCTTTCAAAATAGATACGTTACACTCAACACTGACTTCCTCATCATTTACGATTATGGTTCCATTTACTGTGCATGTTCCTGCACCGTAATTCTTTATATTCTCGAGTGCTCCATCTTCCCATGTGATATCCACATTCTCTGTATTGCCATCATTGTACTTTACAGCAGCGGTTGTTGGGAGAACTACATTCTCAACATCTGTTATCACAACCTCAACATCATCAACTGATATTGATACAACTTCTCTCTTTGTCTTTGTTCCTGTGTGAACATATGCAAATGTCTTGAGTGACTCAAGCGGATGTCCTGTGAAGTCGAACAGTGCCTGGTTGTCAACCGCTGAACCGCCGTACCACTTACCGGCATCTTTTGCATCATACTCTCCTGCGTAGGATGATGCCCAGCCTGAACCGTACTGCTCCCACGCCGCCTTATTTGCTGCGAGGATATCTGCAGCATTGTCAGCAGATGAATCATATACATTTACAGGCAGCCATGCAGGCTCCCAGTAGAATACACCGATTCCTGATGAACCAGTATTCTTCACAGCCTTTATTACTGAGCTGATCTCATTTGCTTGGCCCTGAACTGATATATCATAAGTTGTTGAGTCATTTACACCCTTTCTTACTGTGTTGTCATGACCATCACCATCATCGAGAGTGTATGCCCATGATGTCTCTGCCACCATAACCAGCTTGCCGTATGTGTCTGCCACATTCTTGAGAACTGATGTAAGGTTGTCAAGTGTGCCATGCCATACAGGATAATATGATGATGCAAATACATCGTAGTCTACATTGTATGTGTTAAGTTTCTTTGCAAAATTTGCGTAATTGCCACTTCTCTCAGGATTGGTGAAATGTATGGCAACAAGGATATTCTTGTCGATGGCTCTCACCGCCTCACTTCCGGCGCTGAATATCTTTGCCATGTTTTCCCAATTCTTAGATGACTCTCCACATATTCCATTTGTAGTCTCATTTCCGATCTGGACCATTCCCACATCAACACCTGCATCAATGAGTGTCTTGAGACTCTCTGATGTGTATGACTTGACTGCTGCAACCTTCTCATCAAGAGTGAAGTCTGCCCATGCCTTTGGAACCTGCTGTTTACCTGGGTCTGCCCAGAAATCTGAGTAATGGAAATCCACAAGGAGTTTCATGCCTGCTGCTGTTGCATACTGACCGATCTTCTTTGCTGTCTCAAGGTCGTTGTCACCACCGCCGTAGCCATTTCCCTCTGAATCATACGGATCATTCCATACACGAACACGCACATAGTTGATACCGCAGCTTGCAAGGAACTTGAAGTATCCAATATCATCGAGTTCGTTGCCATCAAAATCATAGTACTTTACTCCGCTGTTCTTCAGTGATACATACGAGGACACATCAACACCCTCTATGAATGACTGTTTCTGGCCATTTAAGTCTGTGTAAGTAAGATCTGACACACGGTCAACATATATTCCAGCCTCAACAGGCTCTACTATATCTAAGTCATCTGTAAGCTTGTAAAGCTTTATATTGTCCAGCTTTCCCCAATATCCTTTGGCAAGATTCCCAGAAAATGTAATCTCAACATCTGTTGTATCCTCTATAACAAACTCTTCTGTCTCATGGGTTGTCCATACATCCCATCCCGATGTGGCTCCTACACTTTCTTCAGTTCCCGCAACGGAAACTGTAAGTCCTGTATCCTGAGCGTCACCCTCAACATCAAATCCAAGCTTGTAAGTTCCTGCTGAGACAGCGCTTACTGTTTGTTTTATGCTGACATCAGCCTGATCTGATGCCCAGATATTCAGATAATATGTGCTGTTGACATTACTGCCACCATTTTTCACTTCAAGTGCAGCTCCTGAACCACTCTCCAATGTCCATTCACTGCTGTCTCCTGTCTCAAAATCACCGTTTGTGATCTTCTGTGTGTCTACCCAACTCTCCGCAGCTTTCGCTGTTATAAGTGATGCTCCCGATCCAAAGATCTGCCCTATCACAAGCGCTCCTGCGAGAATTGCGCAGCTAACCTGCTTTACAATTCTCATTTTTCTCATATAAGCCCTCCTAAAAAATATGTTAGTTAATACACAGACGCTTTTTTGTGCGCTCATGATTCGCGGCGCCTGCGTGCAACAGTTGCGCAACCGTTTGTCCTCATGGATATATATTAACATATTTGTTTTATAGTTACTATGTCGCTTGTAGACAATCTTTTCGCCTTTTAATTGTGCATTATGTATATGCCCATGCGCAAATCAAGCGCAATATATGTGCAGCTTTGTGCGCAACATTATAATATTATGTTATGTATTTTTAAATATGCACAATGATATTTTTATCAAATAATGCATTACCTTAACCAAAAGAAAAAAACGCCCATACCCAGGAACAATCACACATTATAACCACTGTGTATATGTTTCCCAGGTAAAGGCGCGCATCTTCTGCTAACTCATTTATTATACCCTATAAAATATTAAATTCATTTTCTTATCAAAGTACAACCTGGAATGTTATATATCCATCCTTGTCACATTTTGCTGTTATCTTTCCTTTGTGAGCCTCAACTATCGACTTGGCTAGAGAGAGTCCTATTCCCGAACCTCCGGTCTCTGAGTTCCTCGAACTGTCCGGCCTGTAAAACCTCTCAAACAGAATGTCCTGGGAGCCTTCCTCCATTCCTTCTGTCATATTCCGCAAAACAAACCTCACTTTTCTTCCATCACGTCTGAGTGATATTTCTATGTCTTTAGACTCAACCGCATATTTCATGGCATTATCCACAAGTATACTTATGAGCTGCCTGATGGAATTCTCATCACCTGTATATCTCACTCCATCTTCAATATCCGTTTTTATCTTTTTACCTTTCACCTCAGACAATGTTGAAAAGTGGTCGATCACCTCATAGGCAACATCCGAAATATCAAACTCGATCTTCTCTTTCGGCTCTGGATTCTCATCAAGTCTCGAGAGTGCCACCATCTGATTTGTCAGAGACGTAAGCCTCTTAACCTGCTTTCTTGTGTTCTGCGTCCACTCACTCTCACCATTTACCATCTCTATAACCTCTGTATTTGCATCTATTATCGTGAGAGGGGTCTTGATCTCATGGCTCGCATCCGTGATAAAACGTTTCTGTTTTTCATAACTCTCTGCAACAGGTTTAAATATCTTTTTCGACCAAAAAAGCACCAGCATAAATACCGCGAGGAATCCAAGCAGAGATACACCAACACTGTACACCAGGGTATTTCTAAATGACTCTATCTCCTGCCGACAATCTACAAATATTATCCTGCTACCATCTGTTACATCATCACAGGATGTCACCATATATCTGTATATATCTACAAATCCCTCATCCGATCCTCCATCAATTATCTGATTGGCATACGACTTTGCATCCGTTTCGTCCACAGCAGCTATATTATCAAGGCTATATGATTTAATCTCACCGCCCGACACCACCACAGAAAAATATCTTGTCTGAAATGGCGTCTCAGCTGAAAATCTGTCATCAAGTTTTTTCCCTGGTTTATCCGGCGGCTGTATATTTTCAGGCTCATTTTTATCCGAGTCTTTATTTTCAGACAAATCCCCCGCATCCGGCAACTGTCCTTCTATGTAGTCAGGGATTTTATCTTTCATGAAATCTCTGCTGTCAAACTGTCCATTATTTTCAGCAAGTTCTGTCAGAGTATCATCTGCTCTTGAAACCACGCGGACATAATTTGCCACGTTCAGTATACTCATTATGATAAACAAAACACCGAACGTTGATGCCATAGCCGCAAATATAAACCTCTTTCTAAGATTCTTTATCATATCCAATTCTATCCTCTTTTCAAATACATGTAAGACAATCATTTATCCAGATTGTTTCTGAACACAGTTTATGCCTTATTATCACCGTCCGGAATACTCCAGAGTATATCCCTGATTTCTGACTGCTTTTATGGCAACACTGGAGCCTATCTGATTTAATTTCTTTCTGAGATATGAGATGTTTACCCATACGACACTTATCTCCGTATCACTGTCGTATCCCCATATCTTCTCCATCATGAGTTCCGCCGATATTATTGAATTCTGATTCGCCATCAGAAGTTCCATGATCTGATACTCTTTATTCTGCAGCTTTACACTTCCACCAACAGAGCTGAGTTCATAATTCAGGCTAGTCCTTATATGGCAAGGCATTACCTGTCATATTATTGCAACCCATAAAAGGATTTACCTCACAATTAAGACCTGACGAAAAACAGACGTTTCTACACCAGAACACAGGAGCATCGCATCCAATTCTGTTGTTAAATGGAGTCTCCTTATACTCTGCACCAAGACATGCTAAATCAACAGCATCGTCCTTGAGCAGTTTACCCATAATCTCTCTTAACTTGAATGGTTCTAAGTTTCCAATATAAATATTATTGGAAAAGAATAATGGCTCATTAACCTCAATCTCAAACAGTAAGCCTGAAGCCTTCGCATAGTTATCACTCTCCGATTGTTCAATCAAAGTTCTAACCCTGCCGTTTAACATCACATTTGCTTCTGCCATAGCAACTACCTTGCTGACCTTTATCAGCTCTCCCGATGGCGAAATAATTCTCATAAAAACACCTCCA
>JBNMKK010000013.1:0-67088 GCA_050874325.1 Coprococcus sp.
AGCCATGATAGAGGAATGTCGAGATAAGCAGAGACAGGCAGAACAGGAACGGGATTATGCACTCTCCCATCAGAAAAAAGTAGAGATACCGGTTGAAAAGCCAGTGCTCTATCAAAAGTGCGGGAATTGTAAACAGACAGCTTATCTGAAAGCTAAGGAAAGGTATGATACACAGAGAGAAAAACTGGCAGGCAGATATAAAGCAAAAACAGCTATATATGAAGCATTGATGTTTCTGCTGATATGGTATTCCGTATCAACTACTCTTTTTCAGATGATACGGTCAAAAATATTTATTTCTGATTGCGTGGTATTCTTTGATACAATCGCCACTTTTATACAGAACATTGTAGGATTGACTATACTGGCAGGGAAGAATGTGGCACAGGTTAGCAATGGAATATCCAATCCTGTCGTTGTCGGAATTATATACTGGATGATAAGAATACTGATTTCCGGTGGATGTCTGGTGGGTGTGGGAATACTTTTGGCATTCATCGAAATAAAGATTGCAGGGCTATATAAGAAATACTGTTGGGATATGATTACCATAATGGTGATACTCGTAAGTATGGCAATAGCAATCTATTTCGCAGATTGGATAAGGACAATATTACCAGTCAATCTACTGTTTCTATTGTTATTGGTACAGGTAATATATGTCGTGATAAGATGGTATGTGAAAGGCTGGCGGGAAACAAGGGGATATTACTAAAACATACTATACCATGCCTAAAACTGTTAAACAATAAATCGGCATAATTGGTCATTTCATGATGCAAGATAAAAAGACTGATTATGTCGATATACAGATTCTGTGAATGAATGAAAGTGGATAACTTGTTTTGTCCGAGCAAGGGAACTATAATGTTTTGGTAGAAGTAAAAAAGACAACCATTTGGTTGAGAAAAAAAGATGCAGAAAAACCTATTGACGGAAGAATAAAAAATCAAGGAGTAATCATGATAGAAAACAAGATAATATTGATTGAAGATGATAAAGAAATAAGAGGAATGATAAACGATTATTTATCAGGAGAATTTGAAGTGACAGCTTTTAATGATGGTATGTCAGCTATCCAGAAAATTACAAGCTATGATGAATATGCGCTTGCGCTTATTGATCTTATGTTACCGGATATAAGCGGGATGGAGATTATTAAGATAATTCGTAAAGTCAGCAAGATACCAATTATTATTATTACTGCTAAAGACAATGATATAGACAAATCATTAGGATTGAATTTGGGTGCTGATGATTATGTGGTAAAACCTTTTTCACTCATTGAGCTTACTGCTAGAATAAAGGCTAACATCAGACGAGCAAGAACCTACCAGGCGTTACCGAATAATTCAATTATCAAAATTAAAGATATAGAAATCGACCCTCATAGTCACATGGTTCAGCGCAAAGGAGTAACCATAGATTTAACGCCAATTGAATTTCAAATTTTATACATTTTAGCAAGCCATCCGGGGCAGGCTTATTCAAAGGAAAGGCTATATGAACTGATTTGGAAAGAACCATATTTTGGAAATGAAAATGTGTTGAATACACACATCAATCGTCTTCGCTTGAAATTGAAGAGCAATGCAGAAGACAGTACAGCCTATGTTAAAACTTTATGGGGCATTGGATATAAGATGGAGGAGAAATAGATGATGATTTTATTTGTGGTTCTTTCATTTGTTATGGTTTTTATATTGATCTGGCAACAGATACAGCATAAAAAATTAGTACGAGAAATTGATTATATTACAAGTAGGCTTGATACTATTTCTGTCATTTCTGAAAATGGCTTTGTACTTATACCTACAGATAATGATAGTATCAAGAAATTAAGCGCTGCACTTAATAAGCTGCTTCAGGATTTTTATACAAAAAAGTCACAATTTGAGCAGAGTAAACAGGCAATGGCGAAAGTCCTTACAAACATCTCTCACGACATCCGAACTCCACTCACTGTTCTAAAAGGAAATAGTGAAATGCTTTCCAATATAACAAACACTTACTCTGCATCTGAAAATGTTCATGCTATGGCTGTTAAAATAGACCAAAAGGCTGATGATTTAATCTCAACAATTAACGACTATTTTACAATGTCTAAAATAACTTCTGGAGATTTTTCTATTAAAATGAAAAAGGAAAATATATCAAGGATTTGCCAAGATACAATTTTGGACTACTATGACCTTCTTGAACAGAAACAATTTGAAGTCAATATTCAGATACCGGATACACCGATTTTTGCCTATACAGATAACGAGGCGTTACAACGCATTTTAAAAAATCTGATAGACAATGCCATCCGACATGGTGGTGATGGTAAGTATATTTCTTTAAGGCTCACCACATCAAATGGAAAAAACATTATTGAAATAGAAGATCGAGGAGATGGGATATCACCACAGCAGCAAAAACAGATCTTTGAAAGGAATTATACAACAGCCCGAAAAACTTCCGGCAGTGGTTTGGGGCTTTCAATTTCAAAATGTCTTGCTGAACAAATTGGGGCAGACTTAGAAGTTTATAGTGTACAAAATGAGCAAACTATTTTCTCAATCATCTTGAAAAAGTTAGAAAATCGTTAGATTTATGACAGAGAAAAGAGAAGTCCATTTTGTATAATGGCAGCTATAAAGGAGGCACACAAAATGGATTATATTATGGAAACCGTAGGTTTGCGAAAAGCCTACAAAGATAATATTGTTGTAGACGATGTAAATATGCATATATCTAAAGGGGCAATATATGGCTTTGTTGGTCCAAACGGCGCAGGAAAAAGCACGGTTATGAAAATGATTTTGAGTCTTATCCAGCCAGATGCTGGAGAGGTTCAGCTTTTAGGCGAAAAAGTTACCAGTCACAGTTATGAAATATTCAAAAAGGTTGGTTCTATTATTGAGAATCCATACTTTTACGATAAAATGACTGCCAGACAAAACTTAGAGCTGCACTGTGAGTATATGGGATTTCCCAACAAGGAACGAATCGATGAGGTTTTGCATTTGGTGGACTTGCAGAATGTCGAGAAAAAACAAGTTTGTCATTACTCGTTGGGTATGAAACAACGACTTGCTATTGCAAGAGCTATTCTGGCAAAGCCAGAATTTTTGATTTTAGACGAACCGATCAATGCTTTAGACCCTGAGGGTATTCGTGAAATGCGAACCCTTTTTCAACGGCTAAATCAAGAAGATGGAACAACTATTTTTATATCCAGCCACATTCTATCCGAAGTGGATCTTCTTGCTGATACGATTGGAATTATTCAACACGGAAAACTCTTAACAGAATTACCTATCGAAGAAATCCATAAGCATCAAACAGATTATATCAGCTTGCAGGTTGACGATGTGACTCGTGTTGCTGCACTGCTTGAAAACATGAGAATCACGAATTTTAGTGTATTAGATAAAGAATTTATCCACATTTATGATTCTGATATTTCAGGTAAAGCTCTGTCAAAAGCCATCATTGAGAACGGGATTGGTTTGGAGAGCATGGGACGCAAGCAAGACACACTGGAAGATTTCTTTTTCCAGCTTACAGAGGAGGAAAAATGAGATGACACATTTGATCAAACTGGAACTGAAAAAATTTGGTATTGCACAAAATATTATCTTTATGTTTGCCGCAATTCTTTTCAGCATCCTTTTCATTACAATATCCTTATGGGATAGCATGACAGACCCCAAACAGGTCAAAGACACATTTGAAAGCACATACCTTGTCATTGGCTTATTGATGTCATTCATTTTTCTTGTGTACTCGTCGGTCTTAACGGCAAAGCTGGTTATTGGAGAATATAATCATCGAACAATTACGATTATGTTTTCTTATCCTTTAAACAGAATAAAATTGATTGCCAGCAAATTAACTATAATCATGGTTTATACAGCGATTTCAATGACGATTGGATATATCTGTTGTAGCAGTTATATTATATTTGCGGATAAATCCTTTAATATGCTGGATGGAACATTTCAACCATCAATGCTCCGAACATGGATACCAATGGCAATAACCACTGTGATTATATGTATGGTGCTGTCTCTGTGGTCATTTATTATTGGCATGATCAGAAAATCTGTTCCTGCAACAATCGTTACTTCTTTGATTGTTATTGTGTTACGGCAAGTTATTATCACCAAAAACACAACCAATCAGGAGTCCATAATGCAAGTTATCTTAGTTGCTATTGTTACCGTCATTGCTACACTACTTATCTTTAAAAGAAAAGTGCCTGAACTATATTGATTATTTCTATTTTTACAAATGGTAAAAGAAAAAGCCGTCGCAAAGCAGATTCAATTTCATGTATTTATATAACGGCGGCTTTGATTTTTAAAGTCAATGTTTTTAGTGATTACACAAACAGATGACAACTTACATGTATGTGGTAGCTGACGTAAGTTTGGATTATTTTAAAAGATTTCCAATGAATCTTCCGCATCTACCCACATCTGCATATTCCCATCCAGATATAATCGTACATATTCAAGCGGTTCATCAATTGCAAGTGCATTTAATGCACAATCTGAGCCAGGCGTAGTTTTTAAATTCTTTTCTGCTTCCCAACAGTCAATGCGGAGCATATAGCTCGCAGAGGTATAAACATCAACACTATTACGTTGTGGATTGTATTCTGCAAATATTGTTCTCATTGTATCAAATCTCCTTATCATTCAATCAATCATTCTTACAAAAATCAGAAGCGTTTCAATCAGTTCACCATGTCATTTTCATTTTGTGCTATAATGTGTTATCAGTTTTTTTGCCCTTGTATTTGCCCTTATCAGAGTTCGTAAACACTGGTGGGACGATATAACACAAGGGAAACAATAAGGGAAAGCTCACCTGCGCCAAACTTAGTGTTTTCAAAGGCTTGAGAGATATTTGATAATAAAATATAACAATTATTAAATCCCTTGGAATACATGAAATCTCAATTCAAGTTTGTCGAACTGACGATCCACAAAACTGTATAAGAATAATAAATTAGCAGGCAGTCTATAATGAAACTGCCTGCTATCTTTTATCCGATCTGTTTACGCAGAATTCACAGCCACCTTTTTGTCCAATGCAACTCTTGCAATCGACACCCACCGCAAACACATCTTCTTTGGCGATCAAATATGTTCCAACAAGGCTCATCTTCGGTGACATGCGTTCTCCATTCCATGTCACGCCAACCTGTGCTGCATCCATAAGTCCAAGCAGCTCAGGTATGGTATCCATACTCATTCCATAATATCCCGGTCCAAATGACGAACTGCAATACCGTTTCTCATATACGCTGTTCTTTCTCCCCAGATACCCTTGCAGCCACACGCGGACGATATCCATACATGCCACCTGAAACGCCTCCATATAATACTGCTCAAGAACTGAACCGGCGCGCTCAAGATCAACCTCCGGCGCATGAAACGCATATAGGTAACCCTTTTCAACACTGGATGTATCAATCTGTTCAAGCACATTGCACTCTATCTTTTTATTTCCAAATCTTAGATATCCATCATGAACGCACGCACTGACAAACGGCTGCAAAAGTACAACAACGTCAGTGCAATATGAGCCATCTGCTTTTTGTTCAGTCATAATGCCGTCCACTACGCGGTCAGCCATAAGTCTATGCTCCGCTCGCATATCCTCTTCCATATCGTTTATATGTGTGATCTTCGCTAATCTGTCCTTGATCTGATTTTCAAATTTTCTCAGATCGACTAGCAGCAATTCCTCTTGTCTGCCCAGATGCGCAATCACTTTATCATACATCTCCGGTCTGTGAACCACCAGGCACGAACTGCAGTCCTTTATCCGTTGCCCCCACCCTGTTATTATATATTCCGGGGATCCTATACAGTTGTCATCAAGATATAATGGGCAATAGCAGAACAGACAGTTAAAATCATCTTCGTCCTGCACCTTATGGCATGGGAAGAATTCACATTCTCTGTTCTGAAAAAATCTATAACTGTTACTACTCATAAATTATTTCGCCCTGTTCTTTGATGCACCCATGAACATGACAACAGGAACTATGATTCCAACTATCATCATAACAACCGCAATAGCCTTGCTGTCTCCTGCCACAAGTGATACTATTCCGCCCACAATGGCAAGTATGAGCAGGAATGCCGCCCACACAACTATCGCTGATGCCTTTGAAACCTTATTACTTCCAGCTATTCCAAATATTCCACCTATGACCGCTGCAAGTGATGCGATTCCAACCACAACACCACACGCGATAGCCTTGGATGATGGATCATCTGCAAGCACAAGCTTTGCCACATCATAATATCCAGAATTTACAAGTCCCCATATAAGCATGATAACGGATGACACCGCAACCATACCCTTTCCAGGTAATTTCTCCATACACATACTCCTTCTACTTTCTGCTCCACACATAACAAAACGCCTGTGTTCTCGCTGCAAACTTCTCGGTCTTTAGCAGTTTCCTGACCTCCGACCTTGTGTACCAACCAGGTGTGATCTCCTCAAGTGTCGATGTGCTCGGCTTAAACTCGCCTCTCGCCTTGCCCACCACGCACATATTTGTCTCATTTGAAAATCCGACGGCACTGTAGCTTGTACCAATAGTGTCTGTGATCTCGTACAGTTCAAGCCCTGTCTCTTCCATCAGTTCTCGCTTTGCGCTGATCTCAGGAGTCTCACCCGGATCTATAAGTCCGGCTGGGAAATTGTATACCCACTCGCCAGGGGCCAGTCTGAATTCTCTGTCTATCAGGATCTTCTCATCATTCTCATCGGTGGCTATGATGACAACTGCATCCGCAGTCTTACCGTGAAGTCCCTCAAAATCTGTGATATCACCATTTCTGCTTATCATCTCATAATTTTTCAGGATGCCATCCACAGTCTCATACTTCACATCATATCTTGTGATGAACTTGCCCTGTTCCTTCTTTTCAATTCCTACAAACTTCAAATTATCTCTCCTCTATTTACAAAGCTCTGCAACAACCTGATTGATAACCTTGCCATCAGCCTTGCCCTTGAGTTCTGCCATGACTGTCTTCATGATCTGACCCTTGTTCTTGGTTGCTATCACATCTGCAAACTTTGTAGTGAGTATCTCTCTGACCTCATCCTCTGACAAAAGCTTTGGCGCATACTCGTTGAACACATCATATCTTGCCTTATACTGCTCAAGCAGATCTGTTCTGTCTGCAGGGCATGTGTCGATCTGCTCCTTCACAGACTTGATCTCCTTGAGAATAACACTGTCAACTATGTCCTCTGGTATATTGTCTCTGCAGCCATTGTCAATTCCAACCTTCTTAACCGCTGATACGAGAGATGATATGCTGTCCTTTCTCTCCTTATCTCTTGCCTTCATTGCTGCTATCATGTCCTTCTGTAAAACTTCGAGTGTCATTTTTTATTCCTTCTTTCTTATAATTGTTATCTTAAAATTTATACTTTGTGTCAGTTCTATCTATAACCTCGTCTGTCTATCAAACTTTAAGTATCTCGCTCAGATTCTTCTGTATTCCGGCTGCGACCTCAGGTTTATTCATGGAGTACACATGTATATGCTTTACCCCATTTGCCATGAGATCGATGATCTGGTCTGTGGCGTATGCAATTCCAGCCTGCCTCATAGCTGTCTCTGTATCACCAAATGCATCTACTATGCTTTTAAATCTCTCAGGCACGTTACAGCCTGAAAGTTTCACCGCATTCTTGACCTGAACCCTCTTCGTGATCGGCATGATTCCCGGTATGATCGGAACTGTTATTCCTGCCTCTCTCACTCTGTACATAAAATTAAAGAAAATGTTGTTGTCAAAAAACATCTGCGTCGTCAGGTAATCGCATCCAGCATCGACCTTCTTCTTAAGTCCGGCTATGTCATCATGTTTATTTGCTGAGTCAGGATGAACCTCCGGATAACAGGCACCGCCCACACAGAAATCCCCGGTCTCCTTGATGAGCTCCACCAGCTCAGATGCGTGCGAAAGCTCAGTAAATATCTGTCCATCGTAGTTCTTGGGTATATCACCCCTAAGCGCAAGTATGTTCTCTATACCTGCGTTCTTCATCTCCGCAAGTGCATTTCTTATTCCAGCCCTGCTGGCACATACACATGTTAGATGTGCTATAGTCGGAACATTATACTTCTCCTGTATCTCCTGTGCAAGCTGTATGGTGTGTCCCTTTGTACTTCCACCTGCACCGTATGTGACACTCATATAGTCCGGCTTAAGCGCCGCTATGCCAAGTGCCGCAGCCTCAACGTCCGCAAAGTCAGTATCTTTTTTGGGTGGAAACACCTCAAATGAAAGTGTTGCCTTATCCTGTGTTATCAAATCTTTTATCTTCATGTACTACCTCTATATATTTGTCTATTCCTGTGTATTTCAATCCTGTCTCATTTGTGCTTTTTCCGCAGTTTTATCCACTCCGAATCGCCTTACTTACAACTCTTCAAGCAACTCCGGGATCTCCATAAGAGTTTTCACCTCATAATCCGGATGTATACCCGATGCCAGCTGACCTTCCGGGTTGAACCATATCGTCCTTATCCCGGCATTTATTCCTCCCTGTATATCTGATGTCAGGCTGTCTCCTATGATGGCCGTCACATCCTTCTCTATCTCTGGTCTCCTGTCAAAACAGTAATCGAAAAATTCCACTGTCGGTTTCTCTGCCTTCGCATCCTCAGATATAAATATATCCTCAAAATACTTTCCTATACCGCAGTCCGCAAGTCGGCCGCTCTGTACCTTTGAGCCGCCATTTGACACAATGTACATTCTATATCTTCCGTGCAATGTCTCAAGCAGCTTTATCGTGTCCGGGAACAGGAACCCCTTCTGGCTGAGCTGATCCTCATAGTAGGCTGTGGCATCCGCTGCCGAGAAGTCAACGCCAAGCTCAGAAAACAGTATCTCATATCTGCTCTCCTTCACCTGCTGCCTTGTGAGAAGTCCCTTCTCAAGCAGTTTCCATCTCGATTTGTTGATCTCGCTGTATCTGGATATGACCTTCTCTGTCGGCTCCACCCCTATATGCCTCAGCATATTGGAGAGTGCCCGGCTCTCACTGCGTTTGAAATCGAGCAGCGTCTCATCCAGATCAAACAATATGTTCTGTACCATATATCTTCCTTTTCATATGCTAACTTATTGATGTTTCTCCCAATAATTCTGTATTTTATACATTACTCTTATGCACAACTGCCGGATTTTTCCAGCACGCATACTCTTAAATATTATATTCCACTCACCTGATAATAGCAATAGAGCCAGTTACAAATCTTCTGCTGCAACCGCCATTTCACTTTCTGGCAATCACTCATGATCCGCAACCGGCTCCTCTCCGCCTCAAATTATTTTTTTATTTTATTTCATGCTCTTGCTGAGCCCGCTCATGGCAAGTTCTGACAACTGTTTCTTGTAGAAAAGTGAACTGAGTAAATACTCTATCACACCGCCAACAATTATCGCTGCATATCCAAGGGCAGCCAGTTTCACAAACGTCGAGCTTACAAACTCTGATATATGGTGATCATACAGCCAGGAATTGACTGTTGACATACAAGTTATTATCACCAGCATAAACACGATAAAACTTGCCACAAAATATTTGTAACACACACCGCAGAATATCATCGCTCCGAACAGTATAAATATGATCATAAACAACGTATCCTGATACTGTTCTGTATTCTCAGGGTACATTCTGATGAGTATATATTTCTCCGCAACAAGTATTGTGAGCAGTACAAGGTATACTACAGTGCTGACGATCACCGGCATCCCCACTTCCAGCTTTCTCTTCATCGCACTTGACTGCACATAGTCCGATGCGTTCATGTATATTATCATCTGATAGGCAAACATTCCTGTCAGCATGAAGTAGAAACCGCCTATCATATTTGTTCCATGAGATGATATCTCAGTCAAAAAGCCTATTGCAGTAAATAAACCCAGCATCATCACATTTGTCTTTAATTTGTACCCATATCTGAGAAGTTTAAAACCCAGTACCAAATCTTTCATCCCTTGATCCTCCTTGTATTTGCTAATCCACATCCAGGTAAGACGCCTCAACCTTGCGGTACATATGTCCGCGCGTCACGTATATTCCAGCTACCAGCAATACCGCCAGTGCCGCAACTATGAGCCAAGTAAATCTCTGCAGCTTAGGAGCCATAGTCATATATATAACCGCAGCTCCTGATGCTCCCGATGTCAGCATGGACAGCAGGCTCATGACCTGAACATTCTGGACATATCTCGTAATGTTCAGCGCCCACACTGACAGATCTGCTGTGAACAGTATCGACAGGCAAAGCAGCCTTACCGGGTTCCCCACCATAATTCCATATGGCACAGCCACTATCGCCATACATATCGCAATTCTAGCCGGGCGAACAAGCAGATCCGCAGTAAGCGCATTCTGTAACATGGTTTTACCCTTTGTGGATGTCTTCAGATAATCCATACCGAGACAGCCCTTCGCACATATTGCGCCAAATCCCCAATAATCAGCCATAACCTCGACTGCTGTCATAAGTGCTGTTCCCACACCGATCATGACTGCTGTGACATAATATTTACTTACTCCTATATCGATGGACGCCAGTAGCACCCCCAGTATGACCGGTATCAACACATTACACGCTAATCGGTAATTTCCATTTGTGATAGCTCTGTAATCCTTTATCATTCTCATAATAATGCTCCTACCTCATCACCAGCTTGGTGTTGTTCTTCATGACCGCTACACTGATCTGAAACAGCGATGGTATCTCCTTGCTGACATTCATGCCGGCAAGCTTGTCCAGATTCTCCGCAAGGCAGATTCCCTCAAAACCATATGGATTCTTAGTCATGGTATAGAGGATCTTTGACGCTGCATCAGCATCCTGTGCATCTCCCTTTATCAGTATGTATTTCTCCTTAAGATCCTCCACAAATCCGCACTCAACTACATTTCCATGCTCCATGATGATCGCATAATCAGTGATGCTCTCCATATCGGATATATTGTGTGTTGAAAACAGTACACTTCTCTCACCCGCTCCGTCATTTATATAGTCACCGATCATCTGACACAGCTTGTCTCGCATAAGCGGATCAAGAGGCGATGCCGGCTCATCAAGCAGCAGCAGATCTGTATCCCTCGCCATAACCCCGGCAAGCATCAGCTTAGTCCTGGTTCCATCCGAGAGTGCTGAACACTTTTTCTTTGGGGCAAATCCATCCGGAAAATCAGGAAATATAGCAAGTTCACGGCAATATCTTTTGAACTCGTTCCTGTCAAAGTTATCAAATAGCAGACTGCTTATCTCCTCAACATCAGATACAGTCCATTGCGGAAGGTAATATCTTCCGGTTCCCGTATAACCTATCCTGTTCTTTACATCCGACCTTCTCTCCTTCTCCTCCGATGAATACTTATCGAAGAACGTGAGCTTGCCGTTGTAATCAAGTCTTATACCGGAGAGCATATTGAGAAGAGTTGTCTTTCCCGCTCCATTCTCACCGATGAGTGCTGTCGCAAATCCCTTCGGCACCTTAAATTCCGGTATATCCAGTGTAAATGTCTTAAATCTCTTGGATATATTCTCACCTTCAATTGCACAATCAAAATTCATGATCCAATCCTCCATTTATCCTTATTTTCTCTTCCTGTTTTCCGCTTTCCTGTTCACTGTTTACCACGTTCTCCACCTGTCAGATCATCAGTCCTGTACCATCAGCAGCGCATCAAGCATATTCCTTAGTTCATCGTCCGACACACCCGCAATACGTGCCGCAGCTATGGCCTCCGTCAAAGATGCCTCAACCTTACGAAGATGCTGCTCTATAAGCATCTCACTGTCCTGTGCATTTACATAAAATCCCTTACCCTGTTCAGCGGTGACCAGCCCTTCCTGCTCCAGCAGTTCATATGCTTTCATGGTCGTGATAACACTTATCTTCAGATCCCGCGCCAGTCCTCTGATTGATGGCAGATATTCGCCCTGAGCATACTTGCCAGCCAGTATGTCCGACTTGAAACTATCCGCTATCTGCTGATATATAGGCACTCCTGAATTCTGAGAAAGTCTCATATACATTCCTCCTAACTGTTTATATGTTATATATACACTATGTACAGATGTATGTCAACAGCTATTTTGCTCTGTAGCATAGATTAGCTATCTCATAGCACATAAAAATCCCCGCCGGCACTGATCTGCTCAGTACCGACGGGGATCTATCCGTCATATTATTCTATTGTTCAAGCGGGCATGTTATCTGGAACATCTCCTCACATACCTTGTGGACAAGTCTGGCGGTCTCCGTGTCTGCCAGCTTGTAATACACTTCCTTGCCCTCTCTGCGGCTCACGATCAGACCGCTGCCCTTGAGCTGTTTCAGATGATGTGACACAGCAGGATCGCTCATCTCCATGGCGGCGGCTATGTTACTGACACATTCCTCCAGGTGGCATAACATCCAGAGTATCCTCAGTCTGCTGCCATCACTGAGCTGCTTGAATATGTCTGCCATACCACTGCAGTCCTCAGCAGACGGCATGCAATTTATGATTTTGTTCTCATTGTCGCAGTGACAATGAGGCAGATGAATTTCTCCCATGTATATTCCTCATCTTTCATATATATAGGAATTGATACTGCATCCATGTAATGATCGTATATAGATAGTTTCAATTCCCGATCTTCATTATTCTTTGAAACTGAGTGCTCTTGTTGCATTTAACACCGCAAGGATCATAACTCCAACATCAGCGAATATCGCCCACCACATATTAACAAATCCAACTGCTCCAAGTGCAAGACACGCAAACTTGATCACAAGTGCAAATACGATATTCTGGTGTACGATTCTGAGTGTCTTCTTGGATATCTTCATGGCTGTGGCTATCTTTGCAGGATCATCATCCATGAGAACGATATCCGCTGCCTCGATGGCTGCATCCGAGCCGAGTACTCCCATCGCAATTCCTATATCTGCTCTTGAAAGCACAGGGGCGTCATTTATTCCATCACCCACAAATGCAAGCTTTTCTTTTTCACCCTTGGCTGCTATGAGCTTCTCGACCTCGTCAACCTTGTCACCCGGAAGAAGTTCACTTCTGACCTCATCCACGCCAAGTTCTCTTCCCACTGCGTCAGCAACCTTCTTGGCATCTCCGGTGAGCATGACAACCTTCTCCACGCCTGCTGCCTTGAGCCCACTTATGGCCTCCTTTGCATTTGGCTTTACAACATCAGATATCAGAATGTATCCGGCATATTTCCCATCCACTGCCACATGTATCTCTGTTCCAACTGACGCGGGAACCGCTGCCTCTATGTTCATCTTCTTCATGAGTTTGACATTTCCCGCTGCGACCTCATGTCCATCCACGACTGCTGATACGCCGTGTCCACTGATTTCTTTTGCGTCTGTTACTCTGTTGTTGTCGATTTCCCTGCCGTACGCCTCCTTCAAACTCTTACTGATAGGATGGTTGGAATAGCTCTCGACAAATGCTGCCTTCTCAAGCAGATCAGCCTCGCTCATACCGGAAACCGGATGTACCTCTGTAACCTGGAACACACCCTTTGTGAGTGTTCCTGTCTTGTCACACACAACATATTTTGTATATGAAAGAGCCTCGAGATAGTTAGAGCCCTTTACAAGGATACCCTTTGCTGATGTTCCGCCGATTCCGCCGAAGAAACTAAGTGGAATAGATATTACAAGTGCACACGGACAGCTGATAACAAGCGTTGTCAGTGCTCTTATGATCCACTTGGACCATGCAGCCGGATTGCCCATGATAAGATTTATAACCGGCGGCAGAACCGCAAGCGCAAGCGCTGCGATACATACAGCAGGTGTATAGTACTTTGCAAATCTTGTGATGAAGTTCTCTGATCTCGACTTCTTCATACTTGAGTTCTCAACGAGGTCAAGTATCTTAGATACTGTCGACTCTCCAAACTCCTTTGATGTCTCGATCTTGATAAGTCCTGTGAGGTTGACGCATCCGCTGATGATCTCATCGCCGACATGAACCTCTCTAGGAACGCTCTCACCTGTGAGGGCGCTGGTGTTGAGTGATGAAGAACCCTCAACAACCTTACCGTCGATAGGCACCTTCTCGCCAGGCTGTACGACTATGACTGTTCCGATCTGAACGTCATCAGGATCTACCTGCTCAAGCTTACCATCCTTCTCTATGTTCGCATAGTCAGGACGGATATCCATAAGCGCTGTGATGTTCTTTCTGCTCTTGCCCACGGCATAACTCTGGAATAACTCACCTATCTGGTAGAACAGCATAACCGCTGATGCCTCCTTGTACTCACCGAGCACCATGGCACCAACCGTAGCTATAGCCATAAGGAAATTCTCGTCAAATACCTCTCCGTGTATAATTCCAAGAAACGCCTTCTTAAGTATATCGTAACCGATAATGAGATACGGGATCAGGTAAGCCACAATCTCTATGCATCGCCACATAACTGACGGATTCTCAAGATTCACCATCCCACTCTTGTCAAGCACCGTAAATGTGACAGCCATAGCAACGAGAAGAACCGCCGATACTATAATCCTTATAAGGACCTTTTTCTGTTTCTTTGTCATAACATCCTCCTATCTGGTATAAAATATATTTTTCATATATCTTATATGAAACAAAGCAGGAATCGGAATGCTGATACATTTCCAAACCTGCTTTGCAATACCATGACACATGACGAATTGTGATTACATAAATATCTCACAGTCAGGCTCTACCTTCTTACATGCCTTAAGAACATTCTTCATAACCTCAGCCTCGTCTGCTCCATCCTCAAACTCAACACTCATCTTCTGAGCCATGAATGCCACGGCCGCATCTTTAACGCCTGCAACCTTCTTTGTTGCATCCTCCATCTTTGCTGCGCAGTTTGCACAATCAACTTCGATCTTGTACTTCTTCATAATAGTAATCTCCTTATCATCATATTTTCTTATTCATTTTTGAAAGTTAATAAGCTATCGTTTTCATCTAACTCTTCCACCAGGATTTCATCATCCTCGTTGAATCTATGAACATTTAAACATATATTTAATTATATGTCAACACATAAAATAAAATTCTTATTTTAAATACAAAAGGGACTATATCTAATCACCAATCTATGAATGATCCGATATAATCCCTTTTTTTAAATAAATATCTTGCTGTCTATTCTGTCTTGCCGTTTTTCTCATCATAAGCATCCAGAAAACTGTGTCTCACACCGCCTTGCTTGTACTCAATAAGAGTATCTATATTGACATTCTCCACACTCTTGAATATGTTGCCCTCCACAAATGGGTTGGTCTTCTTGAGTGTTGCTATGAGCTGCTTGATCTCCTGACGCTTGGACTTTGTCTCCTCATTGTTGCAGGTGGTACATGTGTCCGTGAACTTACATGCACACTGTATAAAATGAAGTTCATTATAATCCCTCCACGCTTTGATGTCGTCCTCCCTTACCATATAAAGAGGTCTGATGAGCTCCATGCCCTCAAAGTTGGTGCTGTGAAGTTTCGGCATCATGGTCTGCATCTGCGCCCCGTAGAGCATACCCATGAGTATGGTCTCTATGACATCGTCATAATGATGTCCCAGAGCTATCTTGTTACAGCCAAGCTCTTTTGCATAGCTATACAGATGACCTCGTCTCATCCTGGCACAGAGGTAGCACGGTGACTTCTCAACGTTGTACACCGAGTCAAATATATCAGACTCAAATATCTGGATAGGAATGTTCAGCATCCTGGCATTATCCTCTATGACCTTGCGGTTTGCCGGACTGTACCCCGGATCCATGACTATAAACTTAAGTTCAAACGGGAACTTATTATGTCTCTTCAGCTCCTGAAAGCACTTCGCCATGAGGAAAGAATCCTTGCCGCCCGATATACACACGGCTATCCTGTCGCCTTCCTTCACCAGCTCATACCTGTTGATAGCCTTTGTGAAGTTGCACCATATCTTCTTGTGGAACTTCTTGCGGAGGCTCTTCTCCACATCGGCACATATGTCAGTCTGCTCCTGCTTTCCCATGGTATAGAGCAGCCATGATATATAGCCGCCTTTTAGGCTCACTGCATCGTATCCCAGCTCTGTAAGTCTATCCGCCAGCGGAATGCTGTTGGTTCCGTGGGTGCAGCAGATTATGAGTTTTTTCCCTTTTGAATTTTCCCCAGAAATGTATTCCTCTGCAGGGAACAGTTCACCTGCGGCCTCCGCCAGATGCTCCGGCATCAGACTGTCCACAGGAACCGCCATCGCACCCGATATCGCTCCGTGGGATATCTCAACTTCATCCCTGATGTCAACCATCTGATATGAATCCTTATCAAGTTCCTGTATCTCTTCTATTGTGATTTCATTTGAGGTTTCTTTTGAATTTTCTAATGCCATATTCCTGTCACCATTTTTCTTGCTAATACAAATAGATTATTTTATATATGATACTGTCTGCCGCATATGACATCGCCGTCATCCGCAGCTTACTCCTTGCCATCCCAGCAGTATGTACAGAGCTTGCACTTCTCAACTCCGCACGCCTCGAGCATATCGTCAAGTCTGTTGAATCTGAGTGATGTGAAATGCAGTTCCTTGCAGATCTCGTCAACCATCTTTTCATACTTCTCTGAATCAGGATCTGTGTACTCCTGAAGTACCTCATCTGTCACATTTCCATTCTCAAGTCTCTCGATAACTCTCCTTGTTATCAAATCCATCTCTGATGATGATCTTGAGAAGTTAAGGTATTTGCATCCGTATACAAGTGGTGGACACGCAGGTCTGATGTGGACTTCCTTTGCACCACTGTCAAAAAGGTACTCCGTTGTCTCTCTGAGCTGTGTTCCACGCACGATAGAATCGTCTATAAGCAGAAGGCTCTTGTCCTTGATAAGATCCTCAACTGCCAGAAGCTTCATCTTCGCTATGAGGTTTCGCTGGCTCTGTATAGTCGGCATAAATGAACGTGGCCATGTCGGTGTGTACTTGATGAATGGTCTTGAGAAAGGTATTCCTGACTCATTGGCATAGCCGACTGCATGCGCTGTTCCTGAATCTGGAACTCCGGCTACGATATCAGGCTTAACGTTATCTCTCTTTGCCATGCTGGCTCCGCAGTTGTATCTCATCTGCTCTACACTCATACCCTCGTATGAACTTGCAGGGTAACCATAGTATACCCACAGGAAGGTACATATCTTCATGTCCTTGCCCGGCTGCACAAGCGTCACGCAGTTGGACGGCGTGAGTACGACAACCTCACCAGGACCGAGTTCTTTATAGTCATGGTATCCAAGGTTCTTGTAGGCAAAGTTCTCAAATGACGCACAGAATGCACCATCCTTCTTGCCTATGACCACAGGAGTTCTTCCATGCATATCCCTGGCTGCATATATTCCATTCTGGTTCATGAGCAGGAGTGACAGAGAACCGTCTATCTTCTCCAGCGCATATCTTATTCCGTCTATCAGATTATCCTTCTGGTTGATGAGGGCTGCCACAAGCTCTGTGCTGTTGATATCCCCTCCGCTCATCTCAAGGAAATGTGAATGTCCCTGATCAAATATCTCCTTGGATATCTCGTCAACGTTGTTGATCTTGCTGACAGTTGTCAGGGCATATGTTCCGTGATGTGAACGCACTATGAGTGGCTGTGGCTCATAATCGGATATACATCCTATTCCAAAATAACCCTTCATGTTCTGCATATCTTTGTCGAACTTTGTTCTGAATGGAGCATTCTCGATATTGTGTATAGATCTGTCAAATCCTTTATCTCCATACACTGTCATGCCTCCGCGTCTTGTTCCAAGATGTGAATGATAGTCTATTCCAAAGAACAGATCAAACACACAGTCATCTTTTGCCGCTACTCCAAAAAATCCACCCATTGTTTTCCTCCTGAAGTGATAAAAATTTGTCATTTTCGCAAACATATCTATATTAGCATAGGATTAGCATGGTTTACAATATATTTATTAGTAATCGGCAACCAGTCCATATTTACATAAATTTTATAACACATTCATTATCAATTTCACTATCCCCGCAATGAAGATCAGCACAGCCAGTCCGAAAAAGCAAACCTCCATCTCCCTGTACACCTTGTTTGACTTTTTCTCAAATGCCTTTCTCTCTTCCCTGGAGTACAACAGTTTATACTCACTGCCGATCGGATGCTTCTTTCTGTTTATATCCTGATTCACCACATAAGAATCCGGCTCACCGCTGTATGGATCAATGTACCCCACCGTGGGATGTGCGTATCCCGGAATGTTAGTTCTGCCGGTCACTATGTCATATCCTATTATCTTTCCCACAATCTCCATATCGAACATATCATTTTCTTTTATTCGTTTTGATCTCACAGCATAGCCTGCTATCACAAATATCAGTACACATGCCAGCATCTTGATCGCATCCATGATCAACCATACAGAATCATTCCTATCTATAACTATTACCCCGCCATCCTGCAGACTATCTACTGCCGTAGATACACCGATAAGCAAAAGTGCCACGCCGCCAACCAGAAGTCCTATTCCGATATTCTTAAAATTCCAACGGTCCTCCTTCATCTTTATCCAAATTGCAAGTCCGATAAAGAATATTCCCACTATACCGAAAAATCCTGATTTCACAAGTCTTGTAATCAGCTCAATATTGTCTATATAATCCATCTTCTCATCCCCAAACTGTGATAAATACTCTATACGAATCTCAGAGCCTTGCCGAACTTTTATCTCATAAAAAAATCGCCCTATACTGATATATAATATACCAGTATAAGACGAATTCAAACTTAATTAAAAAGATTTTCCCTGAATCCTAGCCGATGCTCTTAACGCTTTCACCCTCTATCAGGGAATATGGCACTATCTCATGTTCACCAGCTGCTGCATAATTTATATGCTTGAGCATGATGTCAACACTTCTCGATGCCATGATCTCTGTATTCTGTTTTATTGTTGTAAGTCTTGGTACACAGTATCCTGCCAGCTCTATTCCATCAAATCCAGTAACTGACAGCTCCTCCGGAATATGTTTGCCCAGATCAGCAGCCGCTCTCATGACGCCGATCGCTATCGTATCACTGAGAGCCATTATTGCTGTAACCTCCGGCTGTTCCTCCAAGAGACGCTTCGTGGCCTCATAACCTGCCTTCATAGAATACCTGCACGGAATATATGTAAACTCCGCCCGGTCGTCATGCTGCCACTCATCTATAGCCCTCTTGCAGCCTTTATATCTGTTGAAACTTATCTGTTTCTCGGACACCTGTCCTCCTATGACTCCGATGTACCTGTGGCCTTTTTCAAGAATATACCTTGTCATATCGTATGTCGCTGCCATGTCATCGATCGTTATGGAGGATATGTTGTCATTTGCAAGAATATCTCCGCTGGTTGTAATTATGACTCCAGGTATCTTCATCTCCTCCACACGTTCATCAAAAAGTGCAAGATTGGCACCCAAAAACATGATCCCCTTTGGATTCACGCTCCGAATTAGTTTGATGGCATACTCTATCTCATCACCATCCTCATCTATATATTCCACTATGACATCTTCATCATATCCCGCAAGCTGACTCTGTATGCGCTCTACTATATCTGCAAACAGCATGTTCTGGTTTCCTTTTATAATGACTACAACCGCCGATTTCGCTGCCATTTTGAGGTGCTTGGCATTGACATTTGGTTCAAACCCACTTTCCTCTATAACTCTAAGTATCTTCTCTCTGGCTGCGTCACTGACTCCGGTCT
Organism: Coprococcus sp.; assembly: GCA_050874325.1. Taxonomy (GTDB): domain Bacteria; phylum Bacillota; class Clostridia; order Lachnospirales; family Lachnospiraceae; genus Coprococcus. Next base: position 19,815 of record JBNMKK010000013.1, read on the forward strand.
GATTGTTGATCACCCTGGACACGGTTCCGATACCATAACCTGATATACGTGCAATATCCTTTATTGTCATAAGCTGTATCCCACTTTTCTCTTTTATTCCCAATAATTATATTATCCCGATATGTGGAGGTCAAGAAAATACTCTACTTATCATTTCCCGATATTTATTTTTTAAGAGTACTTTTTCACATCTTGCTTCTCCCGGTCATCAGTGTAAGTCTGCCTATTTCCTCTGCAAGATCATCATCCGTATCATCGGATATCGTTCGCCACCTCCAGTTATCGCCAACTGTGGATGGTTTATTCATCCTTGAGCGGTTATCTAGTCCCAAATAATCCTGCATCGGTATAATACAGAGATCTGCAATACTTCTCATAGCAAGCGTGATAAATGGGACATTGATCAGACGGTCCGGTGTATAATGAGCTGCCATATAATCCCGCGCCATATCTCTGGCTCTCTGATCTATACTGCTCCACCAGCCAATAAGTGTCTCATTGTCATGGGTTCCCGTATATACAACACAATTTCGTATATAATTATGTGGAAGATAGTCAGATGCCGCCCCAGTGTCTCTCACATCAAAGGCAAACTCCACAACCTTCATTCCCGGGAATCCGGAATCATGCACAAGTTTTCTGACCGAATCAGTCACAAAACCAAGGTCCTCAGCAATGACATCTCTCTTACCCAGAGCTTTTTCTATATTCCTGAACAGATCCATCCCAGGGCCCTTTTCCCACTTGCCATTCGCAGCTGTTTCCTCACCATATGGAATGGCATAATATTCATCAAAGCCTCTGAAATGATCAATCCGGACTACATCATAAAGCTTATAGCTATGTCTCATTCTGGCTATCCACCAGCTGTAACCGGTCTGCCTGTTCAGCTCCCAGTCATATATTGGGTTTCCCCACAGCTGTCCGGTCTCCGAAAACCCATCAGGCGGACATCCGGCAACCTCGTATGGACGCCTGTCCTCATCCAGCCTGAAAAGCTCCGGGTGTGCCCATACATCTGCACTGTCCATCGCTACATAGATTGGGATATCTCCTATGATCCTTATATGGTTCTTGTTGGCATAGCTCTTTAGCGCATTCCACTGAGTATAAAACAAATACTGCATGTACTGCTGAAAATGTATCTCATCCGCAAGCTTAACCTGCATCTGCTGCACTGCATCAGGCTGTCTGTTCCTTATATCCTGCGGCCACTCTGTCCATGGAATCCCACCATATGAATCCTTAATCGCCATGAACAATGAATAATCATATATCCAATCACTGTTCTCGTCCATGAATAAGGAAAACTCCATTCTGTCAGTCATTTTCCATCTTTCATAGGCTTTCCTGAGAAGACTGTATCTTCCATTATATATTTTGCTGTATTCAACGTATCTGTCGTCATCACCCCAGTCCATCTCACTGCACTCACTGTCTGTGAGCAGTCTCTGATCCACCAGTGTATCAAGATCTATAAAATATGGATTGCCCGCAAATGTCGAAAATGACTGATACGGCGAATCCCCATACCCGGTGGGACCCATGGGAAGTATCTGCCAGTAGCTCTGGTGTGCAGACCTAAGCCAGTCAACGAAACGATATGCCTCTTTTGAAAAGCTGCCAATTCCATACTTTGACGGGAGGCTTGATATAGCAAGCAGTATTCCTGCTGATCTTTCCATCTGAAATCTCTCCTTTTAACCAATTTCAGGCGGCTGCGAATCTCACAACCGCCTGTTTTTTACATTTAATAATATTATATTACTATCCCTTTACAGCACCGGCTGCAACACCCTTGATGATGTACTTCTGTGCACAGAGGTAGAATACAACAACCGGAATGATAGCCATAACAAGACACGCCATGATCGCTCCCATATCTACTCTTCCGTAGCTGCCCTTCATATACTGGACAACTATAGAAATCGTCTTGTATTTCTTGATGTCGAGTACCAGATATGGCAGAAGGAAATCATTCCATATCCACATAGCCTCAAGTATTCCTACAGATATGTAAGTAGGTTTCATGATAGGGATAACAACCCTGAAAAATGTCTTGAGCGGCGTACATCCATCTATCATAGCAGCCTCCTCGACCTCCAAAGGAATGGACTTGATAAATCCGCAGAACATGAATACTGCAAGACCTGTTCCAAATCCAAGATACACGATCACGATTCCCCATGGAGTATTAAGGTGTAGTGCATCCGCAGTTCCAGCCAAAGTAAACATAACCATCTGGAAAGGTATTACCATAGAGAACACGCAGAGCAGATATATGATCTTTGTCGCTATATTCTTGACTCTGGTTATATACCAGGCTGTCATAGAGCAGAACAGCAGAATTGCTGCTACTGAGAGAACCGTTATCACGACTGTCCAGCCCACTGCCTTAATGAAATCATACTGTGTTATAGCCGTTTTATAATTGTCCAAGCCTATGTAGCTGTGCTCATTTGGCAGTTCAAATGTCTCCAGACTGATAAACGTCTTGGCTTTCAGCGAGTTTATAATTACGATTATTATAGGTGAAACAAATATTATGGAAATAATGGTAAAGAATAAAGTAGCCAGAATTCCCGTCAACGTTGGTTTTTCTTTCACTCTGTATACAGGCTTTTTATCCGCTGTATTTACTGTTTTCTGTATCTTCGCCATTACTGCTGCACCTCCTTTGATCTTGTAATCTTAAGCTGTATGAGTCCTATCGCTACTACCAGTATGAAGAATATGACTGCCTTGGCCTGACCTACTCCCTCATATCCTACTCTTCCATAAAACGTCTCATATATATTGAGCGCTAGCATCTCTGTCTTATGAAGTGGCTCGCCTCCTGTGAGTGCCAGGTTCTGGTCAAACAGTTTGAATGAGTTGGTTATTGTGAGGAATGTACATATAGTTATGGATGGCATCATGTTCGGGATCGTAACCCTGAAAAGTCTCTGTGTTCTATTTGCACCATCAATCATGGCTGCTTCCTGAATGTCTTCAGGAATTGCCTGAAGTCCTGCAATATAAACGATCATCATATATCCTATCTGCTGCCAGCACACCAGTATAACCAATCCCCAGAAACCAAGGACTTCATTGAGTTTCAGGGCTGTGTCAAACTTTGAGAATACGGCATCAAATATAAGCTGCCATACATATCCAAGTACGATACCACCTATAAGATTCGGCATAAAGAATACCGTTCTGAATATATTAGTTCCTTTGATCTTCTGTGTAAGTGCCAGTGCCACAAGAAATGCAAGAACATTTATAAGCACAAGTGTGACAATCGCAAATAATGTTGTAAACTTAAATGCATCCGGGAATGTTGAGTCCTTGAATGCGTCTATATAATTCTGAAATCCTACAAATTCAGCGTCCCTTATGGTCGTGAACTTACAGAAGGACAGATATATTCCCTCGGCAAATGGCACGATAAATCCTATAAGAAACGCAGCCATTGTCGGTATCAGAAACACCGGCCAATATCTTTTTATCGTTTTCTCCATAATTTTTTTGATAACCTCCACTCTGTTGCATATCAATTTTCTTTCCAATATCTTATGAGTCTAAAAATGGATATGTAGACATATTTGCATATGAATACATATCCATCTCTAGTCTGACACCTCTGGGTATGAGCTGCCTTTGCAAAGCTGTTAGCCTTCCTGGTGTCCTGCATCTTGCAGGACTTTATTCATATTTTAAGTTGGTTTTATTTTGTGATGTTTTTTTTGTTTTTTGGGTTGTATACTATTGTTTATTTGTTAATATGTTTTATTTTGACTTTGCTGCAGCAGCCTCTTTAGCCCATCCATCTACAAATGCGCTCTTTACAAGATCCCAGTTGGCATCTGTCTGATCTGCCGCATATGTTGTAAGTGCTGATCCAAGGTCGTTCTTCCACTGCTCTGATGGCATTGTTGTGAAGTTCCAGCTTACAGGTGTCTTGCCCTCTGCTACATACTCATTTGCGATGTTTACAAGAAGGTTTGTTGACTCAAGGTTCTTCTTGAATGGTGTTACAAATCCCATTCCATCGGCTCCTGATGGCATAGCGCCCTTTGAACCACAGATTGCCTTAAGTGCGGTGTCATTTGTAGCACACCACTCCATGAAGTCAAGAGTTGCCTGGATATCTTCCTCTGAAGCCTTAGCATTTACACACCAGTAATTCTCACTTCCTGTACAGAGTCCCTGATTCTCCTCACCATCTACTCCTATATAGATAGGGAGCATTCCGAGGTTGTCATCGCCAATTGATGATACATCTGAGTATGCCCATGTACCATTCTGATAAAATACTGCCTGTCCTGAAACAAACTCTGCAACCGCATCATCACCAGTCTTTGTGCTGAGCTGCTTTGGATCGGTTGTTGAGTTGTTGATGTACAGATCCCATACATTTTTGTAATTATCAAGATATGTACCCTTGATCGCATCTGTAGTATCGATTCCATCAGCCTTGTATTCATAGTAGATTGGAAGATTTGCAAGATGTGTCTTGAATCTCCAGTCTGATGAGCCATCCATTCCGGCTGATGTGAATGCTGAGAATCCTAATTTGTCTGACTTGGCTGTTATATCCTCTGCCACCTTCTTGAGGTCTGCAAATGAATTGATATCATCCTCTGTGTATCCAGCTTTGCTTAAAAGCTCTTTGTTGTAAATGATTCCGTATGACTCTATAACATATCCGATTCCTGCGACCTTATCGCCATCCTTAAGTGCAAAGTCCTCAGATGTGAGTTCTTTATACACCTGTGATGATCCAAGATCATAACAATAGTCCTTCCAGGAAGCAAGACCAACCGGTCCATTTACCTGGAACAGGGTAGGTGATTCTGACTTACCCATCTCACTCTTAAGAGTAGTCTCATACTGACCAGCAGCTGCTGTAACTACCGTCACATCAACGCCAGTCTCTTCTGTGTACACCTTAGCAAGCTCCTGCCACTGTGTATCCTGCTCCGGCTTGAAGTTCAGATAATATACAGAGCCCTTTGCATCTGCCTTCTTTCCTGCTCCATCCGAATCTCCTGAGCCACATCCTGTCAACATGGTACCTGCCATCATAAGTGACAATCCAAGTGCCGCAATACCTTTCTTGTTCATATTTGTTCCTCCCATAAAATAATAAAAATTTTTCCTTCAGTCATCTCTTATACGAGCTGCTTAATGGTTACTTTGTTTTTTCGGAAACGTTTTTGGAACCGTTTCCATTTGATATATCTTATATTAGTTGTTTATGTACAAAATGTCAATACTAATTTCAATTTTTTTATCACTTTTTGCATTTTTTCACATAGCTCACCATCCAGGCTACATAAAAATGTATAATTTTTGTCATGTTCTATCCTTTCTGAATACTATAAATAGAACTATTGAATCTGAAAGGACTATCCTATGAAATACAACAACCATTGTTCTCCGAACAGACCTGACTGTCGTGACAACATCTACACTATAGACCTCCGGGAGAAAGCGTTACAGAACCACAATTACCGCGAAACCGTGTGGACCGGCTGTTTCATGCAGATGACAGTCATGTGTATACCTGCCTGCTCAGACGTAGGTTTGGAAATCCATGATAATACCGATCAGATCATCAGGATCGAACAGGGACAGTGTTCAGTCAGAATGGGCTGCTGCCCAAACGAACTGTGTTTCCGTCAGAATCTTTGTGCAGGAGAATGCATCTGTATACCAGCCGGCACATGGCACAACATCATCAACATCGGCAATAATCCACTGAAGCTCTCATCCATCTATGCCCCACCACATCATCCCAGGGGAGAGACACAGGCCACCAAAGCCAGGGCTATGGGAATGGATTGCTAGTATCTTTTCCTGCGACATGAAGTAGATGCCACTATAGAATCAATTAAAAAAGACACCAAATGCTGCCTGCCCGTCTGACATTGGGCAAGCGACATTTAGTGTCTTTGCTATTTCTGTATTAATTTTTCATACACATGCCATAATACATTGCCATGACCAAGTTATTTTTAATCTCGGTCAGTCGACATAGATATATTTATAGTAAATACCTCGCCGGCAACCTCCGCGCTCACCTCATGTCCCAGCTTGTCTGCAAGGCACCTTACTATGTAAAGTCCCAGCCCTACGCCCTCCTTCTGTCTGGACTTTCCACGGCAGAACGCATCGAATATCATATCTACATCTATCTCATCGTCCAAGAACGGATTCCACCCTGACAAACAGCTCATCCAAATCAAACGGCTTTGAGATATAGTCATCAACTCCATAAAAAAATCCCGAAATATCGACTCCTGTCGATACTCCGGGATCATACACATTCTTTATGAATACGATGAAAGGAACTGCTTTGTTCTCTCCATCTTCGGATTGTCAAATACCTGGTCAGGTCTTCCCTGCTCAAGTATATATCCATCATCCATGAATATGACCTGACTTGCAACATCCTTTGCAAATGCCATCTCATGGGTAACAATTATCATGGTCGTCTTTTTGTCTGCAAGGTTTCTGAGAACCTTAAGTACCTCTCCTGTGAGCTCCGGATCAAGAGCCGATGTAGGCTCATCGAAACAAAGTATGTCCGGCTGCAACGCAAGCGCCCTTGCTATGGCAACTCGCTGGCATTGTCCGCCTGAAAGCTGGTGAGGATAGTTGTTCATTCTGTCCTCAAGTCCCATCTGGCGTAGAAGTTCCTCTGCCTGAACTCTTATCTCGTCGAGTATATTCTTCTTATTTACTTTGAAATCCGGTCTCTCCTTTGCAAGAAGCTCCCTCGCAAGCATTACGTTCTGAAGCGCAGTGTACTGTGGAAAGAGATTAAATGACTGGAACACAAGTCCAAAATGCAGTCTCTTCTTGCGCACCTCCGACTCCTTGAGTGTCTCCGGCTTGTCAGTGTCAAGCAGGATCTCATCATTTACACGGATAACTCCATTGTCTGGCATCTCCAGAAAGTTCAGACAGCGAAGAAGTGTTGTCTTTCCACTTCCTGATGATCCTATGATAGAAAGGACCTCGCCCTGCTCCAGAGAAAAGCTTATATCCTTGAGCACATCCGTCTTGCCAAACTTCTTTTTTATATGTTCAACCTCTAATATAGCCATTTGCGACTCCTCCTATTTTATATGTATCGCCCCTCTGCTCCGCAGCGGGGCATGTCGTCGGAGCCGATTCCGAGTATGAACTGCGTTCATTGCGACTCCTCCTATCTAAAGAAATCAAGTTTCTTCTCTAATTTGCCAAGTAAAACTGTGAGTACGCCATTCCATATCAGATAATAGAATGCGCAGAAGAAGAGTGGCCATATTGCACCCGAGATTCCCTGTGAACCCTTCATGAATGCCTGTCCTGCCCAGATGATCTCCTGAAGTGCGATGATACGGGCAAGTGAAGTATCCTTGACCAGAGTTATGATCTCGTTTGACATTGCCGGAACTATCTTCTTTATCATCTGCAAAAGCTTGACCTTGAAGAATATCTGCTTTGGAGTCATTCCGAGCACGAGTCCGGCCTCCTCCTGTCCTACAGGAATACCCTGAATACCTCCACGATAAATCTCTGAGAAATAGCAGGCATAGTTCACTATGAATGACACTGATGCCGCAACAAATCTTCCGCCTTCGCCGCCGCCCCATACCGGATTGTGAAATACAAGTCCCGGGAAATAATATATGATGAGCAGCTGTATCATAAGTGGTGTACCTCTCACTATCCATACAATGAACTTCATAAGATAGCTGAGCGGTTTAAACTTTGACATGGAACCGAGTGCTATGAGAAGTCCAAGCGGAAATGCACCAAGCAATGTCACGAAGAACAATTTTAATGTCTGTATAAATCCTGTATTAAGAGCTCCAAGTACGACCGGGAGCTGTTCAAAAAACAAATCCATAATAATTTTTCTCTCTAAGTGATGGTAAAAATACTAATTATATCTTATCTATTACTTTGTAAGTGCAGCCTGTACCTTATATGTCTCAGCACACTTCTCCATTGAGCCGTCAGCCTTACTGTCTGCAAAGAACTTGTTGAGCTCAGCTACAAGATCTGAGTTCTTTCTGAAACCAACGCCATACTCCTCACTGTTAAGACCTACAGTATATGTGAGCTTGTCATAACCTGTTCCCTCGCCAACCATAGCTGCTGCCATGAGTGAATCAATGATCGCTGCATCCGATGTTCCAGCTGCAACCTCCATGAGTGCATCTGCCTGTGCCTTTACTGCTGTATAGTTGAGTCCAAGCGCCTTGGCCTGATCCTCGCCTGCGCTTCCTGCCTCTACAGCAAATGTAAGATCCTTGATGCTGTCTACTGTCTGATACTTGTCTGCCTTATCATTTGGCACGATAACTACCTGAGCATTGTTGCAGTATGCATCTGAACATGCCATTGAGCTTGTAACCTCATCTGTGAGTGTCATACCATTCCATACACAGTCGATGGTCTTGCCGTCAAGCTCCATGATCTTGTTGTCCCAGTCTATCTCCACGAACTCTGCCTTTACGCCAAGGCTCTCTGCAAATGCTGATGCCATATCTGCGTCAAATCCGATCCAGTTGCCTGACTCATCCTTGTAATCCATCGGTGCGAAGTCTGTAACGCCGACAACGAGAGTTCCCTTATCCTTTACATACTCCAGATCACTCTTTGACTCACTCTTAGATCCGTTATCAGATCCACCACATCCAACCAGTGAAAGTCCCATTGCTGCCACTAAGAGCAGTGATAATAACTTTTTCATACTTTTTTCCTCCTGAAATATACTTAAATATACTTGGCAGATGCATGAAACACACTACACCGGGCATCTGCATGATATACACCCCTATTAGGGCATAACACGGTAACATAGTAACAGTTTATCATGGTAAAGTCAAACCTAAGATTGAGGAAATGCCTGTAAATGTATTATGTATTATGTATTATGTATTATGTGATAATAATAATAACCACAGAAGATCTTACTCTTCTGTGGTTAGGATGCTCACCATCTGGAATTATTTTACATACGCTCTGTCAATATGTATCACACAATAGTAATTTTTATTGTACTCACTAACTTTTTCCTTGATATAGGATATTATCTGTTCTTCCGACATTTGATATCCATGTGGCAAAACCACATCAAAAATCAGATTGGAATGTGTTGAACCCTTTACCATTCTAAAGTCGTGAAACTGAACATTTTCATTTTTTCTGCTATCCTTATTAAGTGATTCTATAATTTCAGTGATCCGCGCTTTCACAGCATTTGTCTCCTCATCGTCATCTACTATCGGATCCATGTGAATGACAGGCTCACAATTTAATTCTTTTCTGAGAGAGAATTCTATCTGATCGATCAGATCATGCAGTTCAAGAATATCTTCCTTATAAGGAACTTCTGCGTGCAGGCTGACCATAAGTCTGCCAGGTCCATAATCATGAACCACAAGATCATGAATACCAAGGATCCTTTTATCACACCTCACGATCTTCTCGATCTCATACACAAGTTCTGGTTCCGGTGCCTGACCAAGCAATGGGCTGACCGTATCCTTCATTGCAGTGATGCCAGCTATGAGTATCATTACGCCCACCAATAACCCGCAATATCCATCTATAGGTATTTTCCAGAAATGAGCAGCAAATGCAGATGCAAGAACAACTATTGTGGAAAATGTATCAGATAAACTGTCTTTTGCCGTCGCTATCATGGTCGCACTCTCTATCTTTCTGCCTATACTCCTGTTGTAGAAATACATATATATCTTTACTCCAATTGAAACAACGAGTATAACGGCAACTAGACTGCTGAATTTGGGAAGTTCCGGATGTAGGATCTTTCCGATTGAATCTTTAATAAGCTCGTAGGCCATCAATATGATCATGACTGCTACAAATAAGCCTGATATATACTCTATTCTTCCATGTCCAAACGGATGATCCGGGTCCGGTTTTCTGCCAGATAACTTAAAACCTATCATAGATATAAACGAGCTTCCTGCATCTGATAAATTGTTGAACGCATCCGCCGTGATCGAGATAGCCCCCGAAAGTAATCCAGCAAAGAATTTTCCCAGAAACAATAATACATTCAAAAATATACCAACAGCTCCGCAAAGAACACCATATTTCTCCCTCACCTTGCTATCCTTATAATTATCTGATCTGATCCACAGTTTCGACAATAATGTCACCATATCTTTTGTTCCTCCTAATCTGAATCTCAAAAGTTCTGAAAAAAAGACCCCACAAAAGCATTGGACTTCTGTGGGGTCTTGATATATCTGAAATGATATAATTATCTCTTTGATAATTCCCGACCACGGTTTTAAGCCATTTTTAGGGCTTTTGTTTCTAGTAGATTACTACTATTTTTTATCTTGCAAGCCTTTGTCCCAACATGAGTTTCTACCTTATTATAATAACTCATTAACACGATGCTGGATCTTATCAGGATCATAACCTGCTGCCTTGAGCCTATCGATACGCTCCCGGCCATTACCCCAACGTCCGGCTATAACCTCTCTGGCAATCTCATCTGTAGATTTTACATGTGAGGCTTTTACCTGCCTGTTGACCTCAGCCTGGACCTTTGCATAATCGTACCCTGCCTTAGTCAACTTTGACTTTCTAACGTCTCCGTTTCCCCATTTGCCGGCAAGGACTTCCTTTGCAATTGTCGCAATAGATTTCTTCTTTGCGGCAGGCTTAGTCGTAGACGATGTTGCATTCTTAACCCCAGCATACTTCTGCCAAGTCACCTTAGATATATATGCCTTATCGAGGTCAAGATCACCGTCATACCCGTTGAGTCGTCCGTGAGAAGAGTACTGTCTGATCGCACAGTCATAAACTCCCTCATTCCAAGGAGTCTTCTGGAATCCTGTATTGTTATTATCAGCATACTGAGCTATCCACATAGGATAACCAGCTGACTTAACCCTATCCATTGCAGACTTCTGGATGTATATGAATGGCTTGATACCAGTCTTCTGATATACATAGTTGCACCACTTCAAACACCACTCAAGATCATCCCTGCCAAACCTAGGATTGTTGTCGCTCTCCCAATCAAGAGCTATGATCCCCTTACCGATGAACTTCTTTATCTTATCTAGGAAGAAATCTGCCTCTTTCTTGACATCCCCGCCATTTGCATAGTGAAACATGCCAAGTAATCTGCCAAGCCTGAGTGTCTTGTTGGCATGATCGTTGAAACACCTGTTAAAATAGTCTGATCCCTCTGTGGCTTTGACTATAACAAAATCACATGATACCTTAGACAGGTTGATTCCATCCTGATGTGCTGATATATCGATTCCGTTCATATTATTCGCCGCCTTTCTCTTCACTCTTCGATGTTAATATGTCGATTGCTTTATTGATTACCTTAGGGAGCGGTGCACCCATGAGACCAGCGTTTTCAACAATACTGATCGTCTCATTTACGATAAATCCTATTATCACCGCATCCCGAATATAATTTGATCCTATCGCCAGATCGAGCCTGTAGGCTATCAATACAAATAAAAGGGACATACCCTTACGACATAATCCCTTCCAGCCTGCTTTGCTCTCAAGAGCTCCCGATGTTGTTTTCTTCGAGTTGTGAAACACTCCAGCCACCACTAAGCCACTAACGTAGTCTATGGTCATGAACATGACCAGCGTTGCCAGTCCAGCGTCCCATCCACCAAACAGGGATGCTATCACACCACCTATTGCTCCTGTTGTTGTACATATTGCATTTTTCATATCGATCCTCCTTTGTTTATGCCTCTATCGTGAGGGTGAATGCCATCGTTCGCCCTGGTTGTATAATTTTTTCCTCAAATACCTCTCTTGCAACCAAGAACTTAAGACACTTAAGCTTATCAACTGCTCCAGTCTGGACTATTAATCCAGCCTCTGATACTGTGATAGGTGTCTTGCTGTTGTTTTTTACAGTGAGGGTGTATATAGCAATGTCATCAGCATTAGGTCTCACGGAAACTGATTCACTGATTTTTGTCAGACCATCCTCTGCAAATCCAATTGGTTTTTCTAAAGAATAGTCATCTTTCTTTGCTGGTGTATGTCCTGATCCCAAGAACATTCCACCGCCTATGTCTTTTGATGTCTGCGCTGGTACGTCCAAAGTTTTTAGATTATCCCTGAACATCATGCCCGGGAGTGCATATCTTGTATCTGTTGCTGCAAGCCATCCCTCTTGCTTATATTCTGTACCTGTTATGTCTGTTATATAAGTTTTATATCCGGGCACTCCATTACTTTCATAGTACCAAAGCGCTGTTGTGTGTTCCAAAAAGTTTTTGGTAATCATTTTTCCTCCTATCCTAAATCTATGCCAAGAACTTGCACACCGCCATTTGCTTTAATCGTAATCGGTTTAATGACCGACGCATTTTGACGGTTACCACGGGCATTATTCCAGTCTGAACATCCATACAAATATCTTATAAAGTTCTTAGTTAGCATCTGTTACCTCCTCTACATAAACGCTTGTATTAATTTCCGACGTTGCTATCACGTATCCAGGTGTTGATGCGACGATTGTATCAAAGCCTCCGCCGCCTGTTTCTATTTGAGATACATTATTTACGATTGTGTCAAAATCGGCATCACTTGCGGTCTTAACACCTTTTTCGGTGACAATCGCCGCAAGCTTTTCCTTCTTGTCACCGACATATTTTTTTGTATTCTCAAGTTCCTTGCTTAGATTACTTACAGTATCTGTGAGTGTATCCACCTGATTCACCGCGGCTCGCACGTCTTCTCTTGCCTGCTCTACATCATCAAGTAAAGTTTCGCAGCGCTGCTGTATCTCTACATACCACGTCTTTTCCGCCGGCTCTGGGGCTATCTCAGATCCTGACAAACCATCGTATATCTCCTGCTCTATTGATTTCACTTTCATAGTGTATTTATCGCTGGTAAATTCGATTGCAAATGTCAGTATTCCCGGATCTGTCAATGCCTCTCCTGGCACCACCCAACCAAACCGCAGCGTTTCATCATTTCGAGCTACGTTTATTACTCTGTTTATGTCTGAGAATCCCTCAGGCGCTATATACAGCACCTGAATAGTCTTAGTGGATAAGTCTATTCCGTCCACATAACGAGGTATCTCGAATGCTATGTACTGTGAATTCTCTTCTCCCGCTATAAGCGTCTGACTTTTTAGTGCTGTGATTCTTTTTTCTAGCGGATCTATGTCAAATACTATACTGTCAGAATAGGTATTTTCATGATCATAACCTTCCACGTATTCATATTCATTCATATTTGTCCTCCTAGCCTATTCTTTGCCACATATTGACCGTCAGGTATGGCGGCATGATGTTTAGTTCCTGTCCAGCTCCAGTTTCCCCGGTCACTCCCTTGCCTGATGCCTCTGTAGTAAGTGCAACCTTTGATGCGGTAGCCTTATGTGTATGCGCATCAGCTACTGACGTCTTTGCCGTTGCTGCCCCTGCAGCTCCATATGATGCTGCTCTATACGATGCTGTTCCTGCCGCTACGGTTTTAAGCAGTGAAAAAGCGTGTGTATGTGCTCCACCGTTTGATATTTCAACTGTATGTGTATGCGGTTGGATAATGTGCTGATGTGACGGTATAGTGTGTGTATGCGGAGGGAGATTCTCTGGCTGTATCTGAATTGATCTGTCGCCACCAGTTGTTCCGGCCGTATCTGACGCTAGCAGGAAATAGTCTTTGATTCTTGACCATGTTCCTCCGAACAGTTTGCTTGGATCCGTATCTAACATACTCATATATATACTTCCAACCGGATATATCACATCTGCTATAGATGCAAGCGATGGCATTACTTCAAATGCCTGTTCTACTGCATCTATATTTAGATCTGTTATCTTGATGTAATACAGAGGTATGTCATCAATAAGTTCACCGGCAAAGATATCTCCGTGTGTCAGCTCCGGTTTCGCTGGGGTTATTCCCTTAGCGACATCGGTCCCACGTACTATATGTATTGATGCGCTCTCTATGCCGGTGTCTGAGCTCTTTGTATAGCGCATGACTACTGCATCATAACGTGTTCTGTTCTGCATTCCGTTTTCAATCTCAAGCGTCTCGCTCGAATTGTTCGGAATTGAAAAATGACGCCCCTGGTCTACCAGGTCGCCACTTCCTATCTCTATCTCATTATTTGATTTCAATGTGTAAGCAAACATGTCACCAGTCTGCATTACATAAGCTCCACGTCCGCACACACCGGCGTTGAACCTGCCCGCGTCTGCAGATGTTACATGTCCCACGCCGGCATAACCTGTTATAAGTCTTATCATAATCAATTCACCTCGTATGTTATTGTTACTTCATCATTGTTGATTTTTACTATCTTCTGAGTGATTTCCTGAATAGTTGATATCCCTGTTACGTTTTCGATTGCTCCAACGATATCTCCTATATCGTAGTTCTGCTCTGTCTCTTCAAGATCTATCTTAAGTGTGTCCGCATTGTTCGCATCCTGTATTTTCTGTACAGCCTGTGCCACCATTGTTGCGTACCGGTCTGCTACTTTTGTGTAGTACATCTTGCTTGTCCAACGTGGGGCTATCTTATCTGCTGACTTTATGTAATATGTCCCAGTCTTCCACGTCGGTGCTACACCTTCTGACTTCGTGTAATATGTCTCAGTCTTCCACGTCGGTGCTTTTTCTGTCTTATTATACGTATACCTAACGGATGCATTCCACTTCGGCGCTACCTGATATGTCTCCTGTGTGTAGTATGTTTTTGCCTTCCATACCGGTCTTTTCTTGTCTTCGGACTCCTTGAGCTGTTCGTATCCTCCCGTCTTTTTTCTCTTGTAGTAACTCGTATAGCTTGCATCCCAGTCCGATGGTTTTCTTGTCTGCAGGTGATATCTATTTCTTGATATTCCATCTACCTTTTTATATTCCGTAGTGACTCCATCGGTGTAGAATACATAGTAATTTCCATAATTTTTTGACCAGTCAGACGGCTTTCTTGTCTGCTTGATGTACTTTTCTGTAACTACACTTTCAACCTCTTTATAATCGCTGCCACTTGCGATGTAATAATCATCATACTTGGCAGCCCAGTCGGATGGGCGCTGTGTCTGTACTGTATAAGTCGTTGTGCCAGACACCTTGCTGTACGTGTCTCCAGATCTGGAGTAATACTCATTGAAATTCGATGGCCAGTCGGATGGCTGGTATCTTGTGAGTATATATCCTATCTCTTCACCCTGCACATTCTTATAGCTATCTCCGTCTTGATAATAATAATCTGTGTACTTTGCAGCCCAGTCAGATGGGCACTGTGTCTGGAGGATATAATTATATGTGATCTCTGCATTGCTTATATCAAGCACCTCAATTATCTCAGCGTTTCCAGTCATGACCCTCTTAGACTCATTCGTGATATAATCGGAATCTTTAATCGGAGTATCACTTACCGCATACGGCTGTATACCACCATTTTCGTCAGCAAATATATGTATGACTGCTCTGTCTGCCAGGTCGCCCTGGCCAAGACATATGATGTGGTTGACCGGAGAATAGTTCCGGCTCACTTCAAAATCTACCTGTGATGTATCAAATTCCTCATCCTGGGAATAATCATGTATATATTCTGCATGTACTACTACTCTTGTGTCAGACCATACGAGTTTCAGTTTAGCTCCGTTTTCCCGAAGCATATCCCTAATGCCTTTATACCCTGTGACGTAGCGCTCGAACTGATAGTGTATCTGTATGCCGCTGTCAATAGTATCTGCTATGAACAGATTCGCAAGATCAAGGCGGTCTATAAGCTCCTGAAGAACACTGTTTGCTTCGCCGTCAACTATCAGATAGTCCTGACCGTCATCCGGAGAGAGCACCTTCCGCCCAAGCACTCCCTGCCATGTGGGTCCGCTATATGTTATCTCGTCTGCTTTTGTGTTGACCTTGATCTTATCCACTATACCGCCATATTCCTCGCCATCAACATATATCATATATCCTTTCTTACAGCAATGTGACGCCCTGTCTATCTTGAGTTCAAAATTGTTCTCAGTATCCCCATAGCTCAGGTCAAGTGTATATGCATCAATGATGTTTATATCTCTTCCTGTTTCGTCTGCATATATCAGATCCACTCAGGCTCCCCCCTCTCATCATATACAGTTACATCAAATGACAAGTCTTTCTGCCTTAATATCGGGAGTGAGCCGGCGGGCAGTTTTTCAAATATGTAGCTGTCGCGGTCTCTCGCATAGAATACATTCTCTTCTCTGCCATATTTATCATATTTCTTTATCTTCTTTGATATTGAATTGATAGTAGCGTATTCCCCTGCTGCCAATCTTATATCTAAACCGTATCGATGATCACCTATAGTTACAGACGGTTGGCTTGCAGGTCCGTAAAATATCAACTCAAAGTTAGCCGTTTTAATGACTTTCACCGGAATTCGTTCTATATTTTCCGATCGGCCATAATCATATCCACCATAGTCAAAGCCATCGTAGAAACCTTCCATTCCATAGTCAAGCTTTCCAACTTCGCTGCTTAATTTCATAAACTGATATGTATTTGTTTTTATCCAGTATGGGTAAAGCGACAAGATCGTTAGCTTTCGTGTTACCGACTCAAACAGCTCATCGAATTCTGTGTTTGTCATCGATATGACAAACACCTCTTTATAATAATTATTCCACCAGATGCGTCCAGGCTTTATAGCCTGGACATCCCGATCAAATACCGCGTGCATGTTTGCCATCAGCTCATCAAACTCTTCTCTAGTATCTGACATGATGTCGAGTGTAAGATTATATGCTTTTGCATTTTTATAAAAGCGCTTGATCTTACTGATACCATTTGCACCGGATATAGTTGTATAATTCCATTCACTTTCCGTAAGTGTCTCAGGCTCCTGTGCATATATGCCGCCGCTCATGAAGTCTATAATAGTTCCATCTGATGATTCGTAATACAGTGTCATGCCAAGCTCCTTTGCATCCTTGCTATCTCTCTGTTGTCGCAGATTATTGTTATATTCATTTTCGCACAGGCCTTTGCCGTAGCCTCTCCCAGCAGGTCATAGTCTATTGATCCTGTTCCGCCTGCTGCCTCGACAGCCTCCGCAACATATCCCTGCAGCACATCGATAGGCGCTATTGCCTCATATCCGGCCTCGCCGCCAACCATTGGCGTTCCCGATGGACTTGTGCCGAACTGTGTGGCTCGCTTCAGCACTGCACCGGCTCTATACCATTCCACATCAACCGTCGGCTTTGTTCCCTTTCCGGCTATTCCCCATGGTGCCTCGCCGCCGCTTATTATAAAGTGAGGGAGCTTGATGTCTGGGAGTTTTATCTTCAATTTCTCAAATATTCCCTTTATCTTATCTGCCAAGTTCGATATAGTTTCTTTCGCCGTCTCAATCGGATGGGTGATTGCCTCTTTTACCTTATCAAATATATTCTTAGCAGTGCTCTTGATCTTATTACCCACATTGGATATAGTTTCGTGTATTTTGCTCATGAAATTATCTATAAATTCTCTGAAACCTGAGCAGTTATCATAAAGCAGCTTGAACGCTCCGGCAAATGGATTAACTAGCAGCAAGAGAAGTCCCTGCCAGTTGCTCTTGATCCAGTTAAGCATATTGACAAAAAAGCCTTTAACCTTAGCAATTCCATTGCTTACTGATTCCTTCACCGATTCCCATGCAGCCGCCATCTTTTCTTTCAGTATTTGAGCCACTTCTATGACCTTCTGCTTGATCTCGTCCCAGTGTTTAACACATAGAACTATGATCGCAATTACAGCCGCTATAGCTGCCGCTATCAATAGGTATGGTGCGAGTGCTGCTGTCTGTGCCGCTACAAGTCCCCACAGTGTAGTGGTCTCTGCTGCCTCCATAGCCGCTTTGACTCCTGTCACTGCTGACTGGATTGCCATTGCTGTTGTTAATACTCCTATGACCACGGCTATCGCCGTGATGATTGGCTGCATCTCTTGGAGCTTTGCCACTATAAGCGGTACATTGTTCGATACATTTTCTATGATTTCTGTCACCTTCGGTATCGCATCGGTAACTATTGGCTGTATGATATCCTGTTTGAGGGTTCTGCCAAGTCCTTCAAGTGAACTGCCCACATCGTCATATCTTGTGTTGGCCACCTCGTCCATCTTGCCCTTGGTATCACTAAAACTGTCACCAACAGATGATATTGACTGAATGAACTGTGTTCCACCATCTTCTGCCATTGTTCCAAATGCCAACGCTGCAAGATTCATCTTCTCCTGTTCAGACTTAGCGTTCTGTATGTCTGCAACGATTGACGACACTACATCCTTCTGAGTTGCGCCGCCGTTTTGCCACTTGGCAAACAATTCCTCTGTCTTCTCGCTCCATACTCCTGTGCCGTCCTTGACTTCACCTGTCTTTTCGTCAATCTGAGTCATCGTGTCGGCTATGGTGCCGTCGCCGAGTCTGGTTGTTACCTCATTGATAGCATCATTTACCTTGTCAAGATTGTATGCGCCGCCCTCTGAACCATTTTTGAGTAATTGAAAATATTCATCCGCCGTATATCCAGCTTCCGCAAACTTTCCAGCATATTCCGATACATTGTCACCAAGCTCATCAGTATAATTAAGCCCCTGCTGTGCGCCACTTGCCATAAGGTCAAACGCCTCGTCAGCTGACAATCCGAAGTGACTCATGAGTGAGTTGACGCCTCTTAACGTCTCGGTCATATCCATGCCAAACGTATCTTCGAGAGTGATTGCATTCTCTGTCAGTTTCTTCAGCTGCGTAGGATCTACTTCCTTGGTTACCTCTTTAACCTTCATCATCTTCTCTGCTATGTCCGTGAGGCTTTCTCCGAAGTTATCCTTGTATATATCCTGCATGACCTGGTTGTATTCATCCATGGAGTCAGCCGCTGTGCCTGTGGCAGCCGCAAATCTCGCACTTGCCGCATCTGAGTCCGTTCCGATCTCTGACAATGCAGAACCAAGCCCCTTGATGCCATCGCTCACAAGGTTTGCCATCGCTCCTTTCGCAACAGTATAGCCTTCGCCTGCCTCTTTCGCACTTTCGCCTGCTGCCTCAAGATCCTTCACATTCTCTTCAAGAGCATTGCTCAGGTTCTTAGCCTCAGTCTGCAGCTTCACTGTGTCGGTCTGTATGTTAGTGAGCTGTGTCGCTAGCTTTCTTGCCTCGTCGCTGTTCTCACCATATGCCTTTTTAGCAAGATCCAGCTTTTGCGTGAGGGTCTCCTGCTTTCGCTTACTCGCCTCTATCTCCTGTTCAAGGAGCTTCTGTTTCTGGCTGAGGTATTCCGCCTCGTCGCCGGTAGCTTTATACTGAGCCTCTGCAAGTTTCATTTTGGCGGCGAGTTGTGATGTTGTGCTGTCCGACTCCGCCATGGCGCTGTCGAGCTCTGTCATAGCCTGTGCATTCTCATCTACTTCCGGTATAAGGTTTGAGAGCTGACCTTTGAGCCTCTCAGCCCGTGCCTGTGAGTTCAGTATTGCCCTTGCCCACTTGTCAACTTCAACGCTATTTTCGCCATATATGGCCTTTGCAGCCTCAAGCTTCTTTGTAAGGGCTTCCTGCTCCTGCTGGTTAGCCTCAAGCTGTCTCTCAAGTATTGATTGTTTTTGGGTATAATACTCGCCCTCATCACCAGTATTTTTGAATTGCGCCTCGACAAGTTTAAGCTCGGCATTCAGATTCTTCGTTGTATTTCTTGCAGAATCAAGGTTAGATGTATATTCTTTAGTGTCTGCTGTAAACTTAACGCTTGCCTCGCTCTTCTTTTTAGCCACGTCTCTCACCTGCCTTCTTCACTGCGTAGTTCATCCATCCGTCATAGGCTGCCTTATTTGCTGCAACCGCCGACAGAAAGTTTAAGTCGCTGTCGTAAAATGTTTTTTCTGGGATTCCGAGGATCAACACATAATACGTGTAGTAGTCCTCTATGTCCTCCAGCTCAAACCCGGGTAATTTTATCGACCGTTCTTTCTCCTTCGTGGCTTTCCGGAATGCATCACGGAATCCCGTTTTTTTTTCGCGGAATTGAACAGATTCTCAAACGTCGTTCCAAGCTCCTCCCTGTCGTCTGTTACTTCGGCTAGGAATTCTTCAAACGATGGGATATCTTCATCAAGATGTGCGCATGCGTAGGCAATGTAGATGAACGTCGCCATGTCAAGCTCGTTGAAGTCTTCGCCCTTCTTCTGCATTTCCTTGTACTTGGCAAAATATAGATCTGCCAGCGGCTTGTTTCTCTTGTTGAGCTCTGCTATAGCGCCAAGATTGAGCGTCACGTTTTCAAATCTTCCATCCGCCATCAGTAATTTGTGGTATACCATTTATTTCCTCCTACAAAAAAGAACACCCTTGCGGGTGCTCTTATCTCTTATACTGCCTTTACAAGTTCTAGTGAGAAGTTAGTAAGCCACTGCTGCTTGATTTCTTCGCTTTCAAGCTCACTCTCAAGCGCCTCGTACATGCATTCACCATTCTCATCCGGCATCAGATCAATGGTCATCTCCAACTCGGCCACTTCTTCCGCTCCGTTTTCGATCTTCCTTGATGGTCCCGACGATAAAATACATCTAGGGTATGCCTTAAACTTTATGTTGCCGTCCTCATCTAACACTTTCTGTGTCAATGAGAACTCGGGATGCTTACTGTTCTCGCCATAGGCATATACACCTTTGGCGAGTTCCTTTCTCACCATGTTGTATATCTCATTGTAAACGCTGCGTGGTACATGCAGCGACTGCTTTAATGTGCCGTCTCCTGTACCACGAGTTCTTTTCTTGGCTACTTTGCCTCTACACTTCTTCGTTATGGTTTTGACTCCAAGCTCTTCCTCGCTTGAGCCAACACAGTTCATATTTTCAAACGATTCATTTCCAGCTATCTTGATGTGCTGTTCAATGATCTCGAATTCCGAAAAAACATTGCTTGTCATTTTTCTCTCCTTTCTAGGATTCCCTAGTCGCCCAGGAGTTTTCCCAGGCATATTTCTATGATTCTGTCCTCTGAGTTTTCTGCGCCTCGCATCATGAACTGCTGGTTACCGACATGCCTCTTTGTATTTCCTCCATCATCCGGGAAATACAGATATCCATATGCGGTTCTTGTCTTTACTGTGACTGCAAGAAGTTCGTCAATATGGGTGAATGGCTTTGCCGCACTTGCCGGTTTCTTCTTCTTTTTCCAGCTCCTTCCTGAAACAGGGAGGATGCCCTCTATCTTGTTCTGGATTACCTCAGCACCCTCGTTGTGCAGAACGTCGTTGATAACCTTGATTCCATCATCTTTGTACTGACTGATGAGGTCATCAAACACTACCTCTCCATCCAGCTTGAACCATTCCGATTTCATTTATTGCCTCTTCTCCGGGTGATAGAACGTGATGGTTGCTATCTCTATAACCACGTCCGAACTGCCCTTAGTTGTGTATTCATACGGTATCTTGTCTGATGTGACTTTAAGTTTTGCGCCGGCGCAATTCTCCAAGGCGCTTATCGCTTTGTCTATATACCCTTCCGGTATATAGTCCTCGTGGATAATGTGCAGCTCATATGTGGTCTGATAATCTACCTTGTTGGTTGACTTTGATCTGTCAGCCCTGTTGAACACCATATAGTTCCACTTGGTCATCTCCTTGGCTGTACATACTCCGTAATACACCGCATTCATCGGTACATCAGGATCCATCGCCAATTCATTCAGAGTGTCTTCCACTGCCTCTAGTACTGTCATAGCTTTCGCTCCTCCTCCAGATATATGTACATTTCCTGCTTGGCTCTGTCGTGGTCTATCTTGATGATGCTGTAGAGCATATCTTCTATCACAGCCTTCTGTGTCGGAACGATCTTGTAGGACCTTGTCTTCAGCTTAACTGAGAGAGTGCGACCTTGACTGGATGCGAATTCTATATCTTCATCCCGCTTGCTGCATTCGCTGTAATTTAGCTTAATTACATCCGTCAGATCATCCCGGGCAGTAGCATTCTTTACTGCCCCGAAATTGGTCTTGCGCTCCTTAGCCTCGCAGATATGCACAACACCGTCGTTGTACGTGCTAAACCTGCTCTTCATCATCGGCCTTGACCTCCTTGATGCGCTGTATGTGCTGCAATCTCAATATGTCCTTGAGATAGGCTGTCTCCCACTCATCCAGGCAGTTGTTGTATGCATACATTAAGTATGAGAGGTAGAGCCTGTGTGCAAGCCCGGGGGCAAAGTAATCAAGCTCCGCCCCGAACAAGTGATTAAGCTCTACCTCAGCGTCCAGCATCATCCCGATAAGTCTTTCGGTTGTATCCGTATCATTCCAGGTTATCTGGAGGTGTCTTTTGACGTCCTCCAGATAGGCGGCTGGCATATTGTTCTTATCAAGCATGCTGTATCACTCCTTACTCTGCCTTAGTCTGATTTACTGTCACGTTGGTGTCAGTACCCTTGACCATGATATAAGCTTCCTCAAGCTCCGAAATGTCGAGCAGTACAGTCACCGTGTTGTCGTATGCCTTACCATTGCCATGGAGCTTTATCTTGAATGCTCTCTTATCCTCAAAGAACTTGAACTCGTCTGAGTACTCAAGTGTACCCTCCTTAGATGTTCCAAGTCCCATGAAGTACTCTTCAGGAAGAACAAGAAGAGCCTCTCCATCTGCCATCTCTGCAGATTTAACAACATCTGTAGGGAATGGGAACAGGTTAGTAGCATATGTGCCTGCTGCCGTGATCGCTGTCACTGCCGGCATGATCTTAGACAGGTAATCCTTCATGTTACAGATCAGAGTTACCTGGTCGAACACTCTCGAGCGTCCACCATGCTTTGTATAGCCGCTCTTTGCGTTGCCGTTCTTCTCCGCGGCTGTTGCCTTGTCGGTCACTGCTCCGGTTGTGTTGTTGGTGTAGTATGTCTCTGTCTCCGCAAGATTAGCAAGTACAGAGCCATAGTCCTTAGGGCTGAAAGACTTAAGCTTGATCGCAGTCTTACGTGGGTATCCGTCAGCTGTTGACACGCTGACACCCTGGTGGATATCTCTATCCATTCCCACAGGCTTGTTGTGTCCGTTGCCACCAATGATAGCCTGCTCGAGTGCCTTTGCAAGGGCCTCAGCAAGGAATGCACGGATGTATCCATCAAGGAATACAGGACCCAGCTCAAGCATATCCTTCTCGATAAGGGCGAAGGCTGAAAGCTTGTACTGTGTGATGTCTACAGTTCTGAATGCTGATGTGATCTCCTTTGTGATCTCTGAGTTTACCTCACCCCATACGGCTACGTCTGCTGTGTGGTCATTCAGGATCCAGCGTGTAAGGTACTGAACCGATACGAAGTTGATCTTGTCAAGGAGTGGGTACTCCTCTGTAAGATTCTTATATACGTCCTCAATGATAGTCTGAGGCATTACCTCAGGCGTCAAAAGTCCGTTCATGGTCTGTACCGTCGGCTGCTTACCGGCGTCAATGACCTTCTGGTAGTAGTTCTTCTCCTCTGCGGTGAGAACTCTGAATCCTCTCTGAATGAGGATGTTCTCGTCACCGTGAGCGCTCTCAAAATCTTCCTTGACTGCTGCGGCGATCGACTCGCCAAAGCCCTCAAAGGCTGTCTGGATCTGTGCGTCTTCGCCGGTTGCGATTGCTGCCTGCATTGCTGCTACAGCCTGCTTGACCGCTGGGTTTGTTGTTGCTTTAAACATATGATTCCTCCTTTATAGTGCCCCGAAGAATGTCTTCAGGTAGTTGTTCTTCTCAGTCGGCTGAGGTGTCTTCTCTGCCTTCTGAGGTAGTGTCTGTTCCTTTGTCTTAAGTTCCTTCAGCTCCTGCTGTATAGCATCAAGCTTTGACATGATCCCCGCCTCCTTGTCTTCCGCAAGAATGGCTGATCTGATGCTTGCAAATGCTGTCTGCTGCGTCTCATCGTCCTCTTCCTCATTATCTGCTATCTCTGTAGCAAATCCATAGTCAAGGCATTCCTGTGCAGTGAGCCAGGTCTCAGCGTTCATCATGTCCTTGATCTCATCCTCTGAAAGGCTGCTGACCTTCTTGTAAGCCTCGATACTGGACTGGTTGATCTTGTCGTTGTCCTCTGCCGCCTTGCGCATCTCCTCACTGTTAGCATAGCCGAGGTAGCTCATGCAGTTGTGGATCATTATAAGAGCTATAGAGCCCATGGTTCTGACATCACCGGCACAGAATATGATCGTAGCCGCAGAGCAGGCGAATCCGTCACAGTATGTGTGTATCTGTGCCTTATGTCTCTGCAGTGATGAATATATCGCAAGAGCCTCAGCCACCTCTCCGCCATAGCTGTTGATATATACGTTGATAGTGTCGACATCGAGGCCGTCTATAGCCTGCTTGATGTCCATCGCTGATCTGCTGCCATCATCGCCCCAAAAAGCTCTGATAACCTGTGCATTACTCGTAATGTCTCCATAAATGTTGATGTCAGCTGTTCTTGTCTCCGCATTCTCAGCTACCTGGTAGTACGTCTTTCTTTTCATTCGTCTCACCTCCCATCTTCAAAAACCTGTCTATCTCTTCAAAATTCTTGGTAATAAAATGCTTCTGTGACCAGTCTGTTCCAAGTGGTTCCTTGCCCATCTCTTCCCTGGTCTCGTCTATGCAGTACACGCCACTGCCGATCAGAGCTGACACTCCGGCGGCAATGTCGAATATATCTCTGTGCTGAATCCTGCTTGTATCAACAACGTAGTAGTTCCCGGCGGCATAGTTATCAACACCGCCTCGCTTGTTGAGCGTCTCGCTTATCATGTCTGCGTATGGATCAACACCAAATGTGAGGAATGCTCCGACTATCTCCTTCATAGATGTTATGTTGCCTGTCATCATAGACTCTGGGATATGAAACGCTCCGGCAACTGTCTGAAACAGGTCGTTCTTGAGCTTGATGTAATCATCTGCGTTCTTGGACCCTGAGTTCTTGTCAGGCTCTAATGTATAGCCGTCAAATTCCGGATATATGGCATTCTCACTCTGCACATACTGCTTGATCTGCTCCTTGATGAATTCGTCAAAATCCTTTTGGAACTCCTTGTCTCCAGCTCGTACGCCCTCGATGTGTATCTTATATTTCTGACCGTTTGACTGGCGGAACGCCTTGGATGCGGCGGTCAACACCTTGCCATATTCATCGTACATGCCGTCTATAAGCTGTTTGACGTTGATGTTGTCAAGCGTGAACCTGTAATAGTCGTTGTGTGTGAACGTGCGGCCAAATGTGAAGTTGCCTGTCGTTACCTGAGCGTATATGTCGCCAAGGATTGGCTGCTCCTTCTGCTTGGTGTACGAATCCGCACAGTACAGATATCCGCCCGCATCAACCACCAAGGCCTCTCCGGCTCTGATTACCTTGTTGATCACCTTATGCCAGAACACTGAACTGCCTTCGTTCCGGTTCGGTGATACATTGAGCAGATAATAATCATTGTTCCGCTCAGGCTTACCGCCGACAAAGCACTTGATCTCTGCCCTGGATATGGCATTGCTTATGAGCGACGCCGCTGTGTGTATGGCCAGCTCTTTATAGTAGAGTGATGCCGGTATGTCTACAATGACCACGCTGTCTTTTGTTCTGCTTGTCGGGAATATCTTTTCGACAAAGTTCTGCCATACTCCCATGTTCTACCTCCTTACAGGGTGATTACTCCGATTCGCTGGTATTCCTTGCGCTCCTTGATCTGGCTTTCCGGTATCATAGACGCTACAAGCGCCATGAATGGATCGGTCTTTCGTGACCTTGCCTCGATCTTGGCATAAACAAAGGAGCCCTTGTCGGCCCCCTGGTCTCTTCCATATCTGATTACTTTAGTGTTGTTTGTCGCCCATCTGAGGACAACATCATCGCCCCAATGAAAGTAATGGTTGATGAAACAATGATCTATCACCGGAACTATCTTCATGATGTCTATCTGTTTGATCAATATGAGGTTACCTCTCTCTTTTGAGAAGCCTATCTTGTCAAGTGCATCAGACATCAGTGCATATCTGTAGTTATCTATAGCCACCTTGGTGATGTTGTAAAGTCTTCCCATATCCTGTATGTAACTGGTTATAACGGATGGGTGTATTTCCACATCGTCCACATAACCCAGTTTCCCCGACTTTACCCATTCTTTCCATGGTGCCTGTATTCTCGGTATATCCTTTGATGCTGAACATAACCAGGCATGATTGATATCATAACGCTGGTCGCCCTGCTTAAAATGGATATTCACAGCTGCAAAGTCTGATGTCTTCATGTAATCTATCCCAACGGTACAGTTCCATCCCTTAAGATCCGGTAACTCCTGATTGGTAGCCTTGATATTCTCCCAGTCTGTAACGCCGCATTCCTTGTGTCCACTTGGGCGGTTCATTCGCTTTGCCATAAAGGCTGGGAGTCGATCCGGGTTCTTCTTCCAGTCCCTGTACTCTTTTCTGATCTCGGCCAAAAGGTTTGGCAAATACGGCAGTGATGGGTTTGCCTTTGTCCAGTTATCCTCATGGTCAACCTCTTTCACATCATCCAGGCGGCAAATAAATGGCAATAAGCCATTATCATCCTCTCCGTTATAGAGAATACCCTCTGAATCCGCTATAAGGTCATCGAGAGGTCCTTCCCTTACATCTCCGTTTGTTGTGTAATATGATCGGCGGGGATGTTCCTTCTTGCCAAGGCCTGTTGTAAATACATCTATGTTTGCATAGTTCTCGTACTGATGGATCTCGTTGAATATGACTATTCCTGATCGGAGTCCATCCTTGCCCTTGGGACTGTTTGTCCTGCCGATGATAGTGCTCTTCGTCTTAAGACTTACTATCTTTTCCTTAGTCCAATCATAAAACCTGCGCATTTTTTTGATGATTCCTGGCATTTCGAAGAATCCGGTTAAATCCTTAACCGGCCTTGTTGCCTGGTCCTCATTATTTGCACAAATGTCAACATCATATTCACGAATGCCGTTATACGGTGACGAAAGCAGAAAACTCTCAATCGCTATCATTCCATCCTTGCCGGCTCCTCTTCCAATCATGGTAAAGAGATCCGGCCATCTTGGCATTCCTGTATCATCCCAGTATGTACAATCATGTAACGCTATAACAAAACGCTGCCACGGGAACAGTTCAAATGGCACATACTGCTCGCACAAGTGCATATACTTTTGTAACTGTTCCGTGTCAACGTGAATTGGCTCATTCTCAAAGCACCATTTAACGTGTGCTACTAGACTTTCCTGGTCTTTGCAGCATTTATAGGTGCCCTGTTCAACGATGTCTATCCACTCCTGAATCTCTGGTATGTTGTCAATCCTAAAGATCTCCGTCTTCCTCCGCTATCTTGTCGGTTGTGAGCCCCAGCTCCTTGAGGATTGCAAGCTGGCTTCTGGTATACTGCGGCAATAGCTTGACGTTTGGGTTATCCTTCTCGTACTCCTTGCCTGCTGCCGACATGGCGGTATAGGTCATTCCCCGCTTTTTGATATCAGCTTTCATTTTTTTGATCAATTTGCAGTATTCCATATAGTCATCCACAAGCGCCTCGAAGTGTGAGACGTCAGCTCCTTTTGCCCGGAGCTGAGCCATAAGTGACTCTCTTATCTTTGCCTGTGACTGCTGTGCCATGCTCTTTCACCTCACTTTTTCCTCGTGCGTGCGCGCGAAGGTCTTTTGTCGCGTCCATTCCCCCGTTGCTTGTCCTTTCCCAAATTTGGGGTTATGGGGGGGTGGGGGGTAGTTTACCAGCGTTCTTCGTTCATGAAATGGTCATCGTTCTTCGCCTGCTGCCTGTATCTCCTCTTCTCCGGGTGCAGCTTGTTGTGGCAGGCCTTGCACACCGGGATCAGGTTCTGGTATGTCTTGCCCTCGTATGTGTATGTCCTGCTGAGTGCCAGGGCTGGATGCTTACGCACGAACTGTACATGGTGCACAGTGCTGAGCAGTCTCTTGTTGCCTTCCTCATCCACATCGTAGCGTGTGATGATGCCGTGTCTCTTGCACTCGGCACACTCATAGTGATTCTCTTTTAGGATCTGCTCCTTGAGTGTGCGCCACTCCTTAGACTTGTAGAACCTCCACAGCTCATCCTTGTCTATCAGTTCCTCTATCCACTTCTTGAGTTCATCAGCTTTCATACTCTTTCTCCACAACAAAAGCCCCGGTCTCCCGGAGCTTGTAATATGTTTGAGGGCTTTCCTCTATTTGGCGATGATATAAATATATCAGGTTTCTTGTCCTTCGAGTGCCGCAGTTATATTTTTTTTGCCATTAGATAATAAAACTTCCTGCGGAGTTCATAGAACAATGTGCGGCCGCATGGCACGCCCTGCTGCCTGATCATGGCAAAGGTACAGCCTTCGGTTGTTACGTAGCGGAGCAGATACGGATATACTGCATCATATCCTGACGTGGCCAGTCTTGCTGTGTCTTCTATCAATGCTACCTTGCCTGCAAGCTCCGCTATCCTCATGCCTGCGTCTGCTGTGGCGTCTGAGCTGCCACCTGACCCTGTCGGCATCCCTGTAACCTGTGGGCTCCTGTATGTGGTTGTCATGTCCGCCATCTCTGTCTGCCATTCCCTATACTGCAGACAGTATGAATATGCCGTGGCAAAGGCATGCTTTGATATTCCGTATTTCTTCGTGTTGAGTGGCCTTACGTTCGGCATGTGTATCTCCTCCCTTACTCCTCTGTTAATTTAATCTTCTAGGATCTGCCGCATTTCGCTTGCAGTCTATAAGCCTTTTGTATCTTGTTTTTTCGGCATCTTCCCCGGCTTTTATGCTTGTGAATAGCTCTATAAAATACTGCTGCCCTTTTCCGGTTATGTATACCATCTTGCTCAGGCAGCTCTTTGTCGGTCCGTATGAAAACTCTTTCACCTCGAACAGTCCCATATCCATAGCCCAGTCCGTAGGTGTGTTATACCGTTCTCCTGCTGCCACCAGGTAGCCGTTCTGTCTCAGGAATGTCCTGAACCTTATACTGCCGGTGTTCACTCCATTTCTCTTCAGTATCTCGGCGAAGTCGCTTATGGTCAGTCTGCTCTGCTGCATTACATCGGCATACAATGCCTTCGGCTGTAAGTCTGCTATTATGCGCTGAGCCTCTATCAACGCTCTGGCCATAAGCTCATTGTTATCTATCACATATTCGCCCTTGTTGTAACCGCCTGTCTTTCTTATCTCCGGAAGAACCTCGCTTGTCACCCAGCGCTTAAATGCTTTCGCTGATGGGAGCTTGCTGGATAGGATGAGGCTGTATAATCCGCTTTCGTTGATGATCGTCAAATTCTGCATTCCACCGAGGGTGTCGCATTTTGCGACGCCCTTATCTTCGGTGTCTACATGTTTAGATAATGCATCTCTCACATTGCGATATCCTAAAGCCAGTGCTATATCTTTTCCAGCAAAGTAAGGTTCTCCGTTGATAATCATCGTTCGAATCTCTCCGAACATATTGTTGCTAAATATCTTTGTTCTCGACATTGCATTTGACATTATTCTATTCCTCCTAATTCTGTTCACCGTTTCTACGACATATCATGTCGTTTAATATGCCTGTATATTACGCTATAATATGTCGTAATGTCAATAACTTTTTAGGAGGAATATTTAATGTTTAGTGATAGGCTCAGAGCAACCCGCATTTTCAGAAAGGTAACTCAGCAACAAATTGCTGATGCTGTAGGTGTTACATTGCGCTCATACCAGCGATATGAAGGCGGTGCTATTGAACCTCCATACGCATCCTTAGTCGCTCTTGCTGACTTTCTGGATGTTCCTATCGATTTTCTTTTAGAGCGTGATGATTATCTTCGTTCTCTCGGAGTCTCCGTTGATGTATCCCTAAAGTGTCCTCCAAGGCGTCCCAAATCTCAAAAGAACCATTAGACGACCCTGCTTCTATCCTTTGGTATTGTCTTATCCCTATTCCCAGCTTTTCCGCCATCTGCTGCTGTGTCAGATTCTTTTCTTTTCTTGCCCTTTTCAGATTGTCCCTCATGTGACTCACCTTCTCTCTATCCTCTTGATCTTCTCGGCTCTGCCCGCTCCTCATCGAGGCTGTCGCATCCTCTGCGCATGATCTCTGTTATGTACTGCTCTGCCTCTCTGTATGTCACCGGCTGAACAAAGTCGGCATATATGACTATCCTGTGTACGCTCATGGTGTCCTCACACTCGGCTGTCATGCTGTTTATGTATATGTCCTTTGGTTGTCTCATTCCTTACTCCTTCCTGTGAATAGTTCCTTGTACACATCCCGCTCACCTTCGCATCTGGCAAGTGATACCTCAAGGCTGTGTATCTTGTCTCTAAGCTCCTCAGACTCCGATGTGTCAATCTCCAAGAGCTCCGCCACGGGCATGTCTGTTTCGTCTGCAAGCACGATGCCCAGCACATTCGCTATAGCTTTACGCACCGCATCGTATTCAGCGTCTGTTATCGTTTTCTCATAGCCTACGCAATTGTCGCTCATGGTGTACTGTATCATTGCCGGTGATACGTACATCATCCCCTGGTATACAACCTTTATATCCTTGTCGCTCATCTGTCCTATTCTGAGTTTGATGCATGTCGCTGTCCTTCCATTGTCTGCAAGGATGAGCGCAGGGCTCTCTCCCTGTGCGTTCTGTATTATCCATATCTCTCCCGGTCTTGCTGTGTCCATTTTGTTCTCCTCCCTTGTCGCTCTTGATATCGCAATGCTCGCTGTTGGATCTGAATATCCTTCACTGTTCTTTCCTGTCATTAATCCTCCTTTATGAACATCATGCCTTTTGCCAGCGCATAACCATATTCACGGTTCGCCCCCTTAGACTGCTGCCAGCCGTCAAGCATATATATCGTGTCGCATCTATCCAGGAGTCTCAGACATATGTCCATACACTCCTCATATGACCATTCTTTAGGCAGCTGTGACAGGATGCGTGCTGGATTCACCACCGCCGCATCCGTGTATTTCTCTTCAAGATACTCCTCGGCATCACCGAACTTGTACATGTAATCATTTACTTCTGTAATTGGTCCACTTAAGTATATTCTCATCATTCCTCCAAGTAGTTCTTCCCGAATATCTTCATAAATTCTGTTCTTGTGTGCTCTCTCTCAAATGCACGCTGAGCGTCTCTCTGAAGTATTCTCATATTGTCTGCGTTGTTGTGAACTGCTGCCGGTCCGGCAGTATGATGTTCTATGCACAAATACACCTTGAGGCCGTATGCCTCAGAGTGTATTCTGTTTGGCCCTCCGAATATGTGATGCTCTTGCAAGGGCTTTCTTCCGTAGAACCCGTCAAGCCTTGTGCACAGATAGCAGGTACCGTCTTTCCTCTGCAGGATTGACGGCTTATGCTGTTTTCTTTTTTTCTTGTATACCGGCTTAGGGTACATCATTCCATATCCTCCGGTGTCGAAGGTGTAAGGTCTACACCTTTCAGGGCTTCCAGCGTCTTATTGTTCTTCTCATCGTGACGGAATGTTGCTGTCATGCGGCATATGTTATTCTGCCAGATTACACCTGACTTGCTGTAGAACGGATTGGATGGTGCATATTCACCATGCTCCCCGTCAATGCTGCCTTCTCTCAGGTTGATAAATGCCTCGTTGAGCAAGTAAATCATTCCTGTGTCTGTGTCCTGAAGGTATCTCTGAACTGTACCGGCTGTGCCTATCTGGAGCGTATTTGTGATGGTGAGCGGTCCCATTGTGTAAGGTTTAACATCTATGCTCATAAGCATTTCCATTTCATACTGATTGCCCTGCTTGTCTGATCGGAATCTCTCTCCCGGCTCTGGGAGCTCACCGGCAAGTGCTATTATGTTTGCAAGCGTCTGTTTCGGGATGTATTCTCGTTTGATTTCTACCTCCCAAAATCTTCCTGCTATGTATACCCAGTTATCTTCATTCTGCGCTATAACCAGTCCGTCTGTCTTGTATGCCTGTTTCATTAAGTTGTTCAGTACCTTTTCATTCAGAAACATTGTTCTCTTCCTCCTTTTCTTCTGTGCCTGATATGCAGGCTCTCAAGTATTCATGTGGCACGTTTGCTTTGACTCCGTTGTATATAACATCTGCTTTAGCTGCATATCTCATAATATCCATGAGCTGACTGACCTTAAGCTCAACTCGCTCCTCAGCCGTAAACTGATCTATTATTCCCATACTCTACCTCCATGTCATTAGCTGTCCGCACCAGTGACAGTGCGTGTGCCTGTATGCTACCCTCTTGCCGCATCTTGGACAGGCGAAGTAGTTCTCACCCATCCTCACGGCTTTGATTGCTGTCTCGTACTCTGATGTCAGCCTGCCTGAAAGCTGTGCCGCTTTGTCGTAGTCGCTTATAATATCAATAGCGCCCTCAACTGCTGCCAGCTCACAGGCGGATAACTGTTTGTCCTTGATGTCCATCAGGTACTTAAGAATGTCCTCGTTGGTCACTTGATCTCTCCCTTCCTGATCATCTGTTCTATGTCAAAGTGTGTGAAGCTCTCCTTGTATCCCTTCTCATGGAGCATGAGGACGTGATGCTTGTATGGCTTAATGACCGTTAATCTCTTCCACTCTGTACAGGTACCGTGGGTATCTGCTTTTGCTTTAACCACAAGCATCTTTATCTTGCGCCCTGGCTGACAGAGGATATTGTGTTTTGCTGTAATCTCGAATCCTGTCATGTGCTCTCCTTTCTAACTCCAGCCATTTATAGACTGTGATATATCCTTGAGTTCTTTCAGTTTCTCCCGGATTCCGGCCATCATGCGGAGTGCATCACTGTAATGGCCATTAGATATCTCACGTTCAAACTGTCTGGCCGCCTTCAAGGCATCTTTTTTTCTGCTTTCAAAGTCTGTAACCTCTAGGATTTCCTTGTGATTTTGCGCCGGCGCAATTACTTCTTCCGCTCCCTCAGTATCGTTTTCAGATGTTCCATGCTCTTCTTCAGGTCTCTCTCCGCTTTCTGAATCTGCTCGTTCAGATACTGAAGCTGATTCTCCAGTGCTGATGTATCCCGTCTCTGCTGTTTCATCCGCACTATCATTGCTTTTATGTCCTGCTTCTCCGCATACAGTATTTCCAGCTGTTTCACTATGTCCATCTACTGCCTCCTCTACATCGTGATGTATCTCTTCTTCCTGTGCCAGCGGCGTATCCTCTGTCTTCTTGCTCTCTTCTCTCTGATCTGCTGCCACATCTGCATTATCCTGCTCATCTGCTGCCTCCTCGCCAAAGTGTGTGCCGTATATGTTCGGGTCGAAGTCTTCACCGAATATATTTATCATTCGGGTGACAAACTCTTCCCATGTCATATCAACCGGAGCACCGCCGAACTTCTTGATCTTAAGCGCATTCTCGTGCATCATCAGGAAATACATCCCTTTCCTGTATGACCTGGTTCCGGCAGGGTTCACTATCTCTATGATCTGCTTAGTATCATCAAGTATATTATTGCTGCTATATATCCTGATAAGCTCATCCTTGTTATCTTTGAAGAACTGCTCTATGAGTTCGTCTATATCATCTGCCTCACCTGCTGCCGGTGTTTCCTTGTTGAATGCCTTGAGCTCTCTGATATCGGCTCTTGCCGTGTCTGCTGTGATCATCTTTCTGTCCGGCTCCGAAAGCTTAAGCATCTCTTCAAGCTGTGAGCGCTTGAAGTCTTCATATTCCGGTTTAAGTTCCTGTGAGTACCCATCGATTGAATACTCCCTGTTAATCGCTATAAACCTTGATACTGTTGAGCCCTCCATGCCATATTCACCTTTGGCGAAGTCTGCTATTGATTTATAGCCGTCATTCTCATAGCCTTTAGACTCGTCTATCTGTCTGAGCAAGTATCCGATCTTGACAAAGCTCCGGCGGACTCCAAGGAGCTCAGCATTGAGCTTTCTCTTCGTCTCCATCCACATATCAAGTGTCATCTGTATATATTCCATCTGTTTCCTCCTATGCCGTGATCGCTATCGCGTTGTTACCCTTAAGGCATGCGACATACTCCTTGAGTAAGTTGTCTATGTTCTCCTTATCAGGTTTCTTGTCATATTCGCCATACCACTGCAGTATTTTCGTATCGTCTATTTCAATCGTGATATATGGTGCATCCTGGTCTTTCTTGAATCTCAGAAACAGAATGTAGCTCTTGCCTGTATTGTGTTTTGTGAGATAACTATCGCCACCAACACAGTGGTGAAGTATTCTGCCTTCGTCCACGATTTCAGCGGCTGATCTTGCCGGCCTGATGATATACTCGTCATTCTCGAAGTAATATCTATTTCTGATCCTTCTGTAATGTTTCTTGATGTCCGGGAATCTGTCATTGACCTCCTGTTTCCGCTTGTCTGCCTTAGCCTTGTTTACCTCAAGCACCAGCTTGTCGTGCTCCTGTTTCAAGTTCTTCGGGAACAGGATGATTGAATCCGTGAGATCATATTTCATCTGCTGCCGCATACCGAGATAGTCGGTGTATGTCCTGTATGTCTGTGACACCAGAATGCTCGCACGTCCACACATTCCTGCGCCTACTTCAACGCCTGTCTGTTTCTCCAGATAGTGTTTGAGCTTGATTATCGACATCCGCCTGAGTGTAGTCTCAAGATCCGGGAAGTATATGAACAGCCTGTACAGTTCCAGCTCTTCGCTATTCCAGTGCTCACCTTTTATCTTCTCCATCTGTAGTGCTTTGAGTAGTGTTATGTTGCCATGTTCACTCTGCAGCAGTTTCACCCGCTCCGGGTTGATCCCGAAGAAGTCTGCCGGGTCTGTGGCGTTCGCATTCGCTATGTGTACGAGACGGCAGCTTACCAGTTCATCAACTATGTGTGTGAAACCTGCTTTAGTGAGGAATTCGAGCTGCTTATACTGCATATACCGCTCTGCGTAGTTTATGAGATTGCCGACCTTGCCCTGCATATATTCCTTTGCCGCGGAATATCTAAGGCAGGTGTCTGCCAGTTCGTTCCATGTCTTATCGTATACAAGGCCATCATGCAGTGTTATGTTTGCTATTCCAGACAGGTTGCAGTCATCCCAAAAGTCTTCCTGTGCCCAGCAGTTGTACTTGTGAAAGTCTCTCTGTGGTTTCTTTCCGGGTTCTATGTATTCCCTGACCATCTCGTCAAGCCTTAAACTCTCATGTGCTCCTGTCATAAGTTCTTTGTCACCCTCCAACATAGTGTCAAGTGTTATCATCTTTTCTATCTCAACCAGCCTTATAACTGCGCCATCGTCTTTGTACCGCTGTCCTATATACACATACTTTGTTATGCCATACACGCCTTTAGTCTTGCCTTGTGCTTTCCATTCCCCGCTTATGTGGCAATGAGGGCATATTCCCGCGGTGCCGCTTTTGGGATATACTATTCGTTCAAACTGTCCTTCGTATGATTCCGACCGCTTTGTGCATACGGTTGATACCTGTCCACATGCTGAGCAGCATATGTCTGCATATCTGCCATGCCTCTTGTAGTACAGATAGTGTGTGTCCGGAAACAATCTGTGCTCAGCCCAAGCTTTAAGATCATCTGGGAGCGGCGGTGTGTGTGCCTGTCTGTCGGCAAGTCTTGCCTGTCTGTTCTCATATCTCTTCCGTTGTCTATCGAATGTGATAGAGTTTTCCAATGCGCGTAATGCAGTATCCCAGCTTTCGTGCTTTTGTTCTGTCCACTCTCTGATAAGGTGTGCATCATCTGGCCGTATGAATGTCAATGTGTTCCTGTCTTCAAATGGTTCCAGCCAAATCTCTTTGTTGTAATCTGAATCACGTATGCTTCTTCTGCTCCACACACCTGTTTCCGGATACCATACGCCCCAATCAGTTTTTGTGTAAGCAAGTCTCAGTTTAGGTGTCTCTCTGCCCTTCTTGGTGTTTTCGTATACGTCAACAAGCAGGTGTTCTGTTCCTTTTATGTCGGTGATCTGTACAGATACCGTGTAGGCGTTATTCTTTCTTGCCTTTATAGCAGGAATGTATGGTATGCTTTCGATTGCTCTTTTCTTCATGCTCCCACCTACTTTCTGTAATAGTCGTTGATTATCTTCTTTGCCTCGGCCATGCCCGGAATGCCAAGTGTTACTCGGCTTGCTGTTACGCCTGCTGCCTTAAGGATGTCCTTGTCTATCTCTCTCTGATGCCCAAAAGACCACTTGAGCAGTGCTGCTATGCACCCTTTCAGACTCATTCCTTTCTCTCTCACCTTGATGGCTATGTCCTCGTGCTCCATCGCCTGAACTTTGATGTACTCGGTCCAGTCCTTCATGATCGTCTGTGGCTTAAGTTCCTGTATCTCGATATCAAGCTTTCCCACGGCTGCGGTCTGTGCATCCACAAGCTCCGGGATATCTCCCTGCAGGTACATATCTACGAAGTCCTTTGGGATTCCATTTTCTTTCGCCAGCGCATGAAGGCTCAGCTCGTCCCCTTCGTTGAACATGTTCTCCGCAAGTGTATTGATCTCTTTATAACTGTTAAATTCGCCAAATCTCTCAAACATATCTCTATTCCTTTCTCACTATTATTGTGTGTTTCATATACAGTGGCCAGAGCTGTTCCCATAGATCCTTGTTCGCCACTTCTTTTCCTTTTGTCGTCATGTAACCATCCAGCGCCCAGCGTGCCAGGTTCTTTGTCATCATAGAGAGCACAAAGTCATCCGCTGAGATGATCTCTATATCACAAGGTCTTGTGAATCTGGATAATGCCACCGTGATGGCTGATATTGTAGCTGCGTGATATGTACCGTATATCATTCCAGAGCCTTCTACTCTTGTGACTCTGCCGCCCTGGGAGTGTTCCAGGATGTAACTGTATGTCTTGTGCGTCTCCTTGGTTGATGCGCTGTCCACGCTTACATATATGCGCTCCATTTACTCCCTCCTTCTCATCGTGTATCTTCGGTATGAGTAACTTGTAACCGGGTTGATACCCTCGTATATCCTGACTATCTCATACCCTTTCTTCGGCTTTGGTTCTCTCTTCCAGTGTAGGAGCTTGTCCACCTTCGGCTCCGGCAGTGGCATATTCCGTGATGTGGAATATGAGGACTGTCTTATCCTCGGCTTTGACATGGTGCCATCTGCCTTCTCCTCTGTGGTGTTCTCATCCTTGGTCATGTAAGCGGCCAGCTTTGAGAAATCGTCATCATATATCTTGTCCGATAGTCTGATCTGCTCGGCATATATACCGCCTTTCTCCCACACCCTTTTGATGATCGATGCTGTGTCTCCTATCTCGTTCACCACGAGGTGTATGTGCCATGCTCCTTTTGTTCCCTGTTCTATGTTGCGGATCCATCGGAGCTCTTGCCCTCTCTTTCTGTATTCTGCTTTCACCTTCCGGATAAACTTCCCGAAGTGGGCTATCGCCTCCTTCATGGTGGGTGGTCTGTTCCTCTTCTCGTAGGTGAGGGTGATGAAGGTATCACCCGGACTGAAGTATTCAAGGAGCTTGTGCCTGCATCTCTTCACCTTGTTCTGATGGTTGATGATTGCCGCCTGCTCGGGTGTGGGCTTGCCTCTCGGCTTTCTCTTTCCTCCCGGGTGCCCATACCTGCCATCGTGGAACTCCTCCACCTCTATGATCCGTCTCTTCCGGAAGGTGTAAGTCTTTCTCCTTACTATGTAATCACCCTCTTTTGTCATAAGATTAATAACTTAATCAAGTATCAAACAGGGCGCTCAAGTCCCTGTTTTCCTTGCTTTTTTCTGCCTTGGGTGATAGAATAAATACAGGATATATTTTTCTTTTTTCACCCTAAAACCGGCGCTGTGAACGTCGGTTTTTTTATATCTGAATCTGGTACCACATGCATATCATGAGATCCTGGAATCTATACGGCATGTCTATGTCCGGTCTGATTGGTTTCATCAAGCCTCTGCTTTCCCAGTCCTTGTGTTTTATCTCGAGGTGGCAGTCGTATGCTTTCACTTCTTCCTCTCCCGATATGCCAAGTTCTGCAAGCCTTGCGCCGCCCCTGATAAATTCCAGGGACGCCTTAAAGCCTGTGAATACTGTCTTCCCATCTCTTATGATGATGAGATGGTCGGATCCTGCCCTGTAGGCTAAAGCTTCACTCATCTTCATCTTCCAGCTCCTCCACTTCGTCTTCGCACTTCCACAGCTCATAGTCGTCTACGAATCCATCATTTGCATAGAAGAACAGAATAAGTATTGTTACGCTGATCAGGAGCACCGGCATGAGCACAGCAAATTCTTTCCAACTCCACGCCATGCGGAGCAGGCTGTACAGTGACATGATTGCCGACAGCAGCGCTGCTCCAACCACGGTGTAGAGTATTGCATTTTTTATTGCTCTTCTTTTTTTGATTTCTTTGTTCTTCATTTTCTT
Organism: Coprococcus sp.; assembly: GCA_050874325.1. Taxonomy (GTDB): domain Bacteria; phylum Bacillota; class Clostridia; order Lachnospirales; family Lachnospiraceae; genus Coprococcus. The sequence continues at coordinate 58,148 of JBNMKK010000013.1, forward strand.
TCTCCTTCTGGTGGCGCTCTTTGCAATGCCGTCACCTCCTTGTATTTTTGTCTGCGCTGACAATAGAGAACCTTTGCGGAGTCGAACCGCCTACAGCAACTGCTGCCTCCCGGATGAAAAAGTCCTGAACTACACTCTCAAGCCAATAGCCTCCTCAAGCTTTGCTTTCGAGATGTAGTACCACCATTTACTCTTGTTCTTAACCGCATATCCAATTGGGAGCTGTCCGCGCTGGAGTCCCGTTCGGATGAACTGTGGGGACACCTGCATCAATCTGGCTGCCTCGTTTACTGTGATTCGGTTGCCGTCTGTTCTTTCTTCCATGGTTATTCTCCTTCCTGTTGCATGTCGTATTCCACTAATACATGTCTAATGTCGTCAATAAACGGTTGTATGCTTCCTCCATCAAGACTGCAGGTAAGCATTTCCATATCCAAAGTCGCCTTAAGTGTCCTAAGAAACGACTTTCGTGTATCCGCTTTTATTTCGTCTGGATCCAGATCTATACTTTCAGGTTCTTTGTACACATATGTACTTGGCGACAATGTGTATGAATTCTGCACTATCTCTTCTAGGGGAACAGGGCGGCTCATTTCATCGTTCTCTATCACTATGTCTGTAGTCGTGCGGTTCTTTCTCAGCACTATCAGGCATGTGGCTATTGCTGTGTCCTCAAATGTATTTCCGGGGACGTTGACAACTCTATCTATGTAGTTGTTCTCTATGAACCACTGCCGGATCTTGCCTTCTCTCTGCCCTCTGTACAGTATTCCAGGGAACTCCAGGACAACAGCCACTCCCTCATCTGAGAGATGATATAGTATGTGCTGCATAAATGCCCAATCCGCTTTCGACGGCGGTGCCATCACCGGCGCAGCGCTGAATCTTGGATCATCATCCAGCTTGTCCGGTTCCCACTTGACCGAGAACGGCGGATTTGCCACGATGCAGTCAAACTTCATGTCTGGGAACGCATCGCACATTAGTGTGTTACCTGCTGCCCCGTGGAATTTCGGAATATCTATTCCGTGTAGCTGCTCCGCATCAATCTCCTGTCCGTATTTTTCTACGTCATCGTCAAATACCCGCAGTAAATTTCCAGCACCACAGGTTGGGTCGTATACAGTTTTTACGCTTATGTCAACATACTCCTTAAGCTTTTGGGCGAGCTCTGGGGGCGTGTAGAATACGCCGCCCTTACGGAATTCTTGTCTTATGCTTTTGATACTCTTCTGTTTCATGAACCACCATGTCCTTTCGTTTTCTTGCCTGTAGGATGGTGGTATACCGTAGCTTTTATAAGAAGATCCTTGTCACTCGGCATAACAAACACTCCATTATTCTGTCTAAGACCATTTATCAGCATGCTATATGCGAGCTGTGTATCATCATAGTTATTGTATTTGCCAAGAACTCCTCCTCGTGTAGCTGTGCCAGCACAAACCTTTATTGTGCACTCATCCCGATATATGTTCACAATGTGATCCGTGTTGTACACATCGTTGCAGTCTTTATTAAGTATGAACATCACTCATCCTCCTCTGCTCCTATGGCACGCTCACGGAATTTCCGTGCTTCTCTGCGCCACTCTTTCTCCGCTTTGCGCCTCTTGCATCTTTTGTATATGTCGGCCAAGATGTGATATACCAACACTCCTGCAAACGCACCGGCAGCCATTACTACATATTCCATATCTACACTCCTTCTGGGGTACAGATTGTACCCCTGTTGACTTCTATCCAGCTTTCTCATAACGGCTATTGCAATCGCAGATGTGATATATACTATTGCTGTCGCCAATGCTATAGTTGGTGTCATTGAACTCTCTCCTCTACTGAGTGATCTGTTTAATAGTCCGACCAATTTCCTCCGGGTCTATGGCCACATCTTTGTTGTAGTGAACATGTGATTCAGCTACCGTCCTGGCCTGCACCAAGCTCGCCAGGGCGGCTATAGTCTCCGCCGATGCTCCGTTGTCCATTATCGAGTCCTCTATGTATTCAATTGTTTCGTCTAACTTCTCCATGTTGAACATTCTCATTCTCCTTTCCACTATTTAAGAAGGTCGCTCAGATCTTCAGTAAGCACTAACCGATTCTCTATATCGGCAATGACGCGCTGGACTTCGTCCTGTGCGTTGTTGCCGATCATCTCAAGCTGTTTCACTGTGAATCCCTTTGATGGCAGCGTCTTTATGAATTTTCTGAACTCATCGAGAGCTGCATTTCTCTGTGTTTCCCACTCTTTGTATTCCAATTACTTCTCACCTCCGTTGTTCTAGCCCACGTGTTTAACATGTTAGACGCTGTAATTAAAAAAATAACTCGCTTACACTTTTGCCAAGTGCATCCGCTATTTTTCTAAGTGTTCGTGTCGATGTTTCCTTTATTGTTCCGCTCTCAAGACCCGATATGATCGTTCTGGATACCCCTGACTTCATAGCTAAGTCTTCCTGTGTTATTCCAGCACTTTCTCGGATCTCCTTGACTCTATATTCCACTTTTCAGCCTCCTTTCTTTTTTTGTCTAATTTGTTTGACATTGTGTAGTTTAACATGTTGAACATTCAAAGTCAATAACTTTTGTTCAAAATGTTTGACATTATTTTACTGTCGTTGTACAATATACTAAACAACGGAGGTGATCGAATGACACTTGGTGACATTATAAAAAGATACAGAAACGACCATGCTCTCAGTATGGATGCATTCTCTGAGCGTAGTGGAATAAGTAAGGCCTATATCTCTTTATTAGAGAAAAACAGACATCCAAAAACAGGGAAAGAGATATCCCCATCCATTCAATGTATTCGGCAAGCTGCCCAAGGTATGAATATGGATTTTGATGATTTGTTTGCTCTATTAGATGGAAAGGTTGAAGTTAATACTCCCCAACAATCGCAAGCAATACAGGCTCGGAAAATCCCGGTTCTCGGTCGTGTTGCCGCTGGTATCCCGATCAATGCAGTAACTGAAATCATAGACACCGAAGAGATTCCGGAGGATATGGCAAAGACTGGTGACTTCTTCGCTCTGCAGATCAAGGGCGACAGCATGGAGCCACGAATATGTGACGGTGATGTTGTCATTGTAAGACAACAGGAGGATGCAGACTCAGGTGATATTGTCATTGCAATGGTCAATGGCTATGATGCCACATGTAAGAGACTTGTCAAATATGCCACGAGCCTGGCTCTTGTATCTTTAAATAGTAAGTACGAGCCGATGATGTTCACAGAGGAAGAGGTAGCAACCAAGCCGGTGAGGATCATTGGGAAAGTTGTGGAATTAAGAGGAAAATTATAGGAGGGGATTATTATGTATGATTTTATGTACAAAAAGAAAAGTTATTTAAAAAAAGCCTTGAAAGGTAAAACCACTTTATTTGGCGCATTGGCTTTCGCATCTTTTATAGCATTTTTTGTAGCATTTTGGAATGTTTCGTTATGGTTGTTGCTGTTTTTCATCCTTGCCATCGTATTCACGTGCATGTATCTTCACGGCAAGTGGGTGCTAAAGCACGGAACCCCGATACTGCCATCATCGAATCCCGTTCCGCCATTTATGGCACCCTCCGCCATGCCTGCAGCAATGACATATGCGCAGCCGCAAATGCCAGCTCCTGCACCATCGCAGATCATGCAGGAACCTCAGAGAGTTCAAACTCCTGTGATTCCAGAGCCTCAAACCACTCAACCGCTGCCATCTACTGAACACAAGATATCAGAACCTCAGGTTCAAGTGTCTAAAGTTGCGGAGCCTCAAGTTGTTGAGCCTCAAGTTGTTGAGCCTCAAGTTCAAGCCGATGCAACCGATTCTGTGAATGAGCCCGAGAAAACCGGCTTTGTAATGCCTGACTATGATGATGACTACGATTTTAAAGTTTCTGGAACCAGTTTTAGAAAAGAGAATTTTTACGATATTCTTAGCGAAGATTATTTTTGGGATATGACCAAAGGGGAACTCGTTGAGTTAGGTATGATAGATGAGCCTATCTACAAATATGAAAACGGCGGCGGCGAGGCTAAATTAATTTCCGAGCCAGATAATCAATACGACCCAAATGCCATCGCTGTTTATGTGGATGACACACATGTTGGATATGTTCCATCCAAGAAGTGTGCAAAAGTAAAACGTCTTTTGGATTCTGGCACTGTTGTATATTCCTTTGCCAAAATATACGGAGGTCCATTTAAGATCATACGTGAGAATGATGACGGTAAATATACTATATCAAAAAAAGATCATGATTTTGGTGTTCAGGTTACTTTGTACATAAAGAATAGGGAATAAATAATATGCCACGAGCCAATGATGTTCACTGAGGAAGAGGTAGCAACTAACCCAGTGAGGATCATTTGGAAGGTTGTGGAGCTGAGAGGAAAGTTCTAAAAATGCGTATTATACGTATATTTTTCTTGACTTTTATGCGTATTATGCGTATAATATAATCATAAGGAGGTAAGAAATGACAGTCAGAGAACTTGAAAAACTTCTTCTCCAAGATGGTTGGATTGCAGTCAAGCAGGTTGGCTCACACAGGCAGTACAAACACCCTAACAAACCTGGTAAGGTTACAGTTCCAATACATAAAGGTGATGTAAGCAAAGGAACAGCAAATTCAATATTGAAACAGGCGGGGCTTAAATAAGCCCTGCTGGTTACACATAGAAAGGGGTTTTATTATGAAGTTAGTATATAAAGCAATATTTACACCATTTGAAGATGGTGAGGGTTATACCGTTGAGGTGCCAGATCTTCCAGGATGTGTTACCGAGGGAGATAGTCTTGCTGAGGCTATTGAAATGGGACAGGATGCCGCATCTGGCTGGATCCTCGGAGAACTTGAAGATGGTCATAGTTTCCCACATCCAAGTGATCCATCATCTATCACCATTCCTGAAGGATCATTCGCTAATTTTCTTGTATTAGATATTGATGCCTATTCAGAAAGATATGGAAGTAAGTCCATTCGCAAGAATATAACTATTCCGGCATGGCTCAATACCTATGGCGAAAAAAATAATGTAAACTTTTCTAAAGTGCTTACAGACGCCCTGTTAAAACAGGCATCTAACTAGATTGCGCCGGCGCAATTAAGGAGTTGATTTTATGATTACTATCACATACAACGACAAACTGTATACAAGACGTAAAGTGAAAACAATTAAAACCATATGTGAGTGTGCTGGCAGCATACTTTTTATGGCAGCATTGATATCTCTTATTGCCTTTGATATGCCAGAATTCTTCCTGATCTACTTTATTGTGGCTCTTGTACCTTGCGTCAGAGCTCTAAGGTGTCTGAGAATCCTTAAGCATGGTCAATACAATATATGATCTGAAGGAAGGTGATTGTTTTCTTTTTCTATGTATATGATGACGATACACAAACTACTGTTCCGGTTGAAGTATCAGATGAGTCATCTCTCAGTGAACAGGAACTCGAATTCTTCTTTGATGACCAGGTGCGTAAAGTATGGCACGCCGGCCATGAAGAATGGTATTTTTCAATTGTAGATGTATGCCAGGTATTAACAGATAGTGTTGACGGGCGTAAGTATTGGAATAAATTAAAACAACGACTTCTCACAGAAGGATTTGAACCGGTGACAAATTGTCACCAGTTCAAAATGAAGGCGTCCGATGGTAAAATGCGTTTTACAGACTGTGCAAATACAGAGCAACTGCTCCGCATTATACAGTCCATTCCATCCCCAAAGGCTGAGCCTTTCAAGCAATGGCTTGCCATTGTTGGCAAGGAGCGTCTCGATGAAGAGGTTGACCCTCAGCTTGCGATTGATCGTGCCATAGAATCATACCGAAATAAGGGATATACAGAGGAATGGATATCTCAGCGTATGCGTGGGATTGAAATTCGCAAGGATATGACCAATGAATGGCGACGTGCAGGCATTACAGACTCCAGACAATATGCTATGCTTACAAACATTCTGACTGCTGCCTGGTCTGGCAAGACTGTTAAAGAGTATAAGAGATTTAAGGGATTGAAGAAAGAAAACCTCAGAGATAACATGACTAACACCGAACTTGTATTGAATGCTCTCGCTGAAATTTCCACAACGGAAATCTCCAAGGCAACGAATCCTCAGGGAGTGTCTGGGGCAAAGGACGCAACCATTCAAGGTGGCACCATTGCAAAGAATGCCCGTGAGGAGCTTGAAAAGCGAATCGGCCGCAGTGTGCTATCGCCTCTCAACTCAGATACACCCAACTTGCTAGATGATAGTAAAAAATAAAAATCCTCCAGGTGCTACCAACACCCGGAGGACTGCTACCCATAAACATAGGCTTATGAATAGTCACAAATCGCAATATGATTATATCATAAGCCTTCGGATTTTAACAGGGCTTATTTTTTATGCCCTTTTTTAGGAAGGATGATAAAGTATGAGGAATGCGAATGGTTTCGGATCCGTGTATAAGCTATCTGGCAAGCGACGCAAGCCGTGGGCAGCCCGCAAAACTGTCGGCTGGACATTTGATGAAGATCGTGGAAAATCATATCCTATCTACAGCTTTATTGGATACTACGAAACCAGGGCACAGGCTCTGACTGCTCTGGTCGAATATAATAAGGATCCCTATGATCTACACCACGATACTATCACCTTTGCCGAGGTCTATGATAAGTGGTCTGATATACACTTTGAGAACGTAAGCAAGTCAAACATCAACGGATATAAGGCAGCTTATGCATTGTGTGATGATATCAAGGATATGCCAATACGTCAGATTAAGCTCGATCACCTGCAGAAGGTTGTTGATAAGAGTGGTAAAAATACACCAACACTAAAGAAGCTCAAGGGATTGTTCGGTCTCGTGTATGACTATGCTGTGATCCATGAGATTGTGGCACAAGATAAAAGGGATATGGTTAGATATGTCGATATATCCAAGGCAGGGAACCCGAACTCTATTAAACGCTCACCATTCACCAGGGCTGAAATAAGCACGCTCTGGAGCCTATACAAGTCCAATTACTACTTATCTGTTGTATTGATACTCATTTACACAGGAGTGCGCATAAGCGAGCTTCTGGAGCTCAAGAAAGAAGATATACACATGGATGAACGATGGTTCTACGTTGGTAAGTCCAAGACCGATGCCGGAATCAGAGAAGTTCCCATTGCTGACAAAATATATCCTTTATTTGAATACTGGATGGCAAAGGACTGCGACAACCTTATCTGTACACCAGATGAGGAACCCTTCACCTATCAGAACTATTATGACTCCTACTGGATCCCACTCATGATTCAGCTCGGTTTCGGAAAATTTATTGTTGTTGAAGGAAAAAAGGATCTAGTATATGAGGGCCATAGGCCGCATGATGCAAGACACACATGTGTATCCCTTCTGACCGCCGCCGGAGTCGATCAACGAATCATAAGGTCGATAGTCGGACATAAAGGCCAGGGAGTCACGGAAACTGTATATACACACATTGAACTGCCACTTAAGCTGGAGGCGATAAATAAGATATGAGTAGATCAATATATAAAAACAACTACGCAAAAGCGAACTACGACAGGATAACCCTTCAGGTCCCTAAGGGCACAAAAGAGGAATGGAAAGCTCTGGCCGCTGATAATGGGCTGAGTTTGAATGAATATATCTGCAGACTGGTAGCTGGTAATCAGGTGGAGATTTTTTACAGAATGCAGATTGCTGATAAGTACAGAAGAATGATCAGAACGCTTACCGGCAGCACTAAGGAAGGCTACACAGTCACACTTAAAGATGGCTTTTTGTATGAAGATAATAGCACACAGTTTTGGTCAAAATCTAAGCCAGAACTACGAAAGAATATAAAGAAGTGTCATGCACATGACACCTTGTAGAGTGTTACTAGTGTGTTTCTAGTGTGTTACTAGTAGCGAAAAAATAGGGTATTCTTGGGTGGTTTTTGCGCCGGCGCAAAATAAAGAAAACCCGCAGAAACACTTGATTTCTGCGGGTTCTTGAAAATCTGAATTTGATCGTTCCTTATCTCTTTGAGAACTGTGGAGCACGACGAGCGGCTTTGAGACCGTACTTCTTTCTCTCCTTCATTCTTGGATCTCTTGTAAGGTATCCAGCCTTCTTAAGGATTGGTCTGTACTCAGCATCAACCTCAAGGAGTGCTCTTGAAATACCATGTCTGATAGCTCCAGCCTGACCTGTGAAACCACCACCACATACGTTAACGAGTACATCGTACTTACCCTCTGTGCCTGTAGCAACGAGTGGCTGCTTTACGATAACCTTGAGTGTATCAAGACCAAAGTACTCATCCATATCCTTCTTGTTTATAACGATCTTACCAGTACCTGGAGTGATGTAAACTCTGGCGATACTGCTTTTTCTTCTTCCTGTTCCATAGAACTTTGTTGTCTTAGCCATCTGTTATCTCCTCCTTCTTAGTACTTAATCTCTAATACTTCTGGCTTCTGTGCCTGATGCTTGTGATCTGCACCAGCGTATACGTGAAGCTTTGTGATCATCTCTCTGCCAAGTGGTCCCTTTGGAAGCATTCCCTTAACTGCAAGGTAGATAACATCCTCTGGCTTCTTAGCCATCTTCTCACGAAGAGTTGTCTCTTTCATACCACCTACATAATCTGAGTGGTTGTAGTATACCTTCTGATCTAACTTCTTACCAGTTACCTGGATCTTGTCAGCGTTTACTACTATTACATAATCACCTGTGTCAATGTGTGGTGTATATGTTGGCTTGTTCTTTCCTCTTAAAATGCTTGCGATCTCTGATGCAAGACGACCTAAAGTATGTCCTGTAGCGTCAACTACATACCACTTTCTCTCTATTGTTGATGGGCTTGCCATAAAGCTCTTCATCGTGGTACCTCCTAAATTATTCTTTTATAATCTTCTTTACTAATGTATATTCAGCACATTTCTTACCGGGGCATTGGTTCGAAAC
>JBNMKK010000014.1:0-66060 GCA_050874325.1 Coprococcus sp.
AGAGTAGCCAAGTTTGGCAGGGATAAACGCTGAAGGCATCTAAGCGTGAAGCCCCCCTCAAGATAAGATATCCCATCTTCGGAGTAAGACCCCTTGAAGACTACAAGGTAGATAGGCTTTGAGTGTAAGTGCGGCAACGCATTAAGCTGAGAAGTACTAATAGGTCGAGGACTTATCCTTAGAGGTTTCTAAAGGATAGGCTTTGGAGATACGCGAGTATGCAGGATTATCTGCAAGGTGCAGAAATTGAAAGCATACAAAGTAAAGAATAAAGTTTACCTGGAGACAGTCGTTGACTGAATAATGGGGTTAGGTTACTGACTTTCTGTGTGAAATTCTGAAGGTACAAAAGAAAAATGTACCGAGAAAATTTAACGCTGCGAAAGGTGTTAAATTTTTTCTGTATATAGAGAAATATGCAGAAAATAGGGGATTGGTCAAATGGTATGATAGGGGTCTCCAAAACCTTTGGTGGGAGTTCGATTCTCTCATCCCCTGCTGATTAGGACTCAGAAAACTTGTAAAACCAGGCTTTCTGGGTCTTTTTATATATGTAGTTTTGCCCTATATATTTTATAGTGACTTTAGTAAAAAAATCTGTAAAATAGTATAATATAAAGTAAGGAGAAGAAGGGGTTAATATGTATTACAATGATGTGCTTGATCTGATAGGAAATACTCCGCTTATGTGCCTTAGAAAATCTACAGGGTACAATATATTTGCAAAGGCGGAATTCCTTAATCCTGGCGGAAGTATTAAGGACAGGATCGCGAAAAATATGTTGGAGGTAGCTGAGGCTGAGGGAAAACTCAAGCCGGGAATGACTATTATAGAGCCTACGAGCGGCAATACAGGAATAGGACTTGCACTCTGTGGTGTTCAGAAGGGCTATAAAGTGATAATTGTGATGCCGGAAAATATGAGTGAGGAGCGCAAGAAGGTTATCAGGGCATTTGGTGCGGATCTGGTACTTACGGATCCTGTTCTAAGCATTGGTGGAGCTGTAGATAAGGCAAATGAGATAGCAGAATCTGATCCAGAGAAGTATTTTATGCCACAGCAGTTTGTTAATCAGGCAAATCCAGATGCGCATTATCGAACAACAGCAGTTGAGATGTGTGAACAGCTTGGACAGAAGATTGACATATATGTGTCTGGTGTAGGAAGTGGGGGAACTCTTCAGGGCATTGCGAAGTATCTGTTGGAGAAAAATCCAGATACGAAGATTGTTGCCGTTGAGCCTAAGGGTGTGTCAGCACTTCATGGAGATGGACCGGGAATTCATCAGATACAGGGAATCGGTGATGGATTTATACCGGATGTGCTTGATACGGATATGATAACTGATGTTGTGGAGGTCGCAGATGAGGATGCAATACAGACTGCGAGAAATCTTGCCAGGAAACAGGGACTTCTTGTTGGAACTTCATCGGGTGCAAATGTATGGGCAGCAATGCAGATGGCGGAGAAGTATGGAAAGGATAAGGTTATAGCCACAGTTATGGCGGACAGGGCTGAGAGATACTTTAGTGTAGGTCTGTTATAGATGTCTGGTTATAGAGATAAAAATTGTATTTAAATTAAAAAGAGACATTTTCAAGAAGTGCTGTGTATGGTACATTGGAAGTGTCTCTATTTTAGTTTAGGGTATTATAAAGACAAGTTATTGGACTTAATATAAAGGATGATTGTGAGAAGGAGATATATTGGATGGACAGAATAAACGATGCTATGGATGAAGTTGTTGTCAGTGAAAAACTTGCCGCTGCCAGGGAATACGAAATGAAGAATAAAATTGCGGATAATGATAGACCTCTGTTTCATGTGACTCCGGCTGTGGGCTGGATGAATGATCCAAATGGATTTTCTGTATATGAAGGAAAGGTACACTTGTTTTACCAGTATCATCCATTCAGTACGGTGTGGGGACCTATGCACTGGGGGCATCAGGTGACTGAGGATATGATAAAATGGGAACAATTGCCTGCTGCGATGGCACCAGACACTGAATATGATGGTGAGGGATGTTTTTCTGGAACAGCAATAGAGGATGGAGGTAAGCATGTACTCATATATACAGGAGTAATGGCAAACCCGGATGGAAAAGGTGTTTTACAGAATCAGTGTATAGCTGTAGGTGATGGAAGAGAATATAGAAAGATAGATGTAAATCCGGTTGTTACGGGGGATATGTTGCCGGGAGAACTCAGCAGAGAAGATTTCAGGGATCCAAAAGTATGGAACTCCAATGGAAAATACTACATGGTGGCGGGATCCGTTGATGAGAAAAGAAAGGGTCAGGTCGTGTTGTTTTCAAGTACAGATATGAGGTCGTGGAAATATGAGAGTGTGCTTGCTAAAAATGACAAAGATTATGGCGGCGTGTGGGAATGTCCAGATTTCTTTGAGATCGATGGACGATATGTACTGCTTGTATCACCGATAGAAATGACAGCGAAGGGGTATGAATTCCATAATGGCAACAACTCAATATATTTCATCGGTGATTATGATGACACTGAAAAGAAATTTGAGGGAGATGAACCATTTTCACTAGACTATGGAACTGATTTTTATGCACCACAGACCACAGTATTGCCGGATGGCAGAAGGGTTATGATCGCATGGATGCAGTCCTGGCATAATCTCTGGATCCCGCAGGAACAGAGGTGGCAGGGAATGATGACATTGCCGAGAGAGATAAAACTGAAGGATGGCATGTTGATCCAGAGACCGGTCAGAGAGATAGAGAGGTATAGATCAGACAAGGTGGTATTGAGAAATGAACCGGTCAGTGGAACATGCAAATTTGATGGAATCAGTGGCAGATTCATTGATATGGAGATAACGATCAAAGGTTTGGGATACAATGAGTTTGTGATCGATCTTGCGAAGAATGACAGATATTATACGAGATTTATATATGACAGACGTAAGAATATCATAGAACTTGACAGAACATTTGCTGGATTTGAGAGGGATGTGGTATGTGTCAGGAGAGCGGAAGTTAAGTCGGCATATTCAACGGAGAGTCAAGTAGGATGTCTGAAAGGTGAGGATACTCTCAATGAACAGATAAAACTGAGATTTATACTGGACAGAAATTCCATAGAGTTGTTTGTGAATGACGGGATCATGACGATGAGTACAGCTATATATACACCGATTTTGGCTGATGGCATAGAATTTTCATGCGATGGAGACTCAGTGATAGATATAGAGAAATATAATATAGAGCTGTGAGCGAATCAAAAATCATGACAAGGAAAGTTGTCAAAATGTATTGACAACTTTCCTTGTCATTTGTTATACTCCATTATACAGAAAATGACAACTATAGTTGTCATTACGCATATATAATTTTAAATATATATTGTATTAAATAGGAAATTTAGATATGTGAAAATTAAAATGGAGTGATGAGGTTATGGGCAAAAGAAATGATATGGATAGAGAAAATGATGTTGATAAAAATGATAAGAAATCTGTCAGTGAAACGATAAAAGCTATGTTTGTGATCAAAGACGATGGAAATTCTGCAAATAAATTAAAAACTCAGGTTAAAGGGTATTCAGTGACTGCGATCACAGAGAGAATGTTAAAAAAGAACAAGCTTGGAGACGCCATGACTGCGGTGTGCAACAGGGAAGAACTTGAGGAAGAGATTCGAGAGAATCTGAAAAATGGACTTCCGGTGTACGGATTCTTTCGGGGTAAGCAGATGTGGAGTTGTTTTTTATTTGATAAGGCAGATATTCCTAGAAATGAGTTGATTCCTGAACCTGAAGGCGTAAAAGATACATTGTCTATATATAAAATCCGAAAGTCGTATGTACATCCTGACGCTGAGAGTGTATATGAAGACATGATGGAAGTGGCTCACAGGAATGTGTATCAGACGGTGCTGGACGCCTTTGGTGATGGAAAAACTGATGGGTTTATGTGGAAAGACAGGGTATATGTGTGTAAGAGAGATAAATCGACAGGTATACCGTATGGATTTGCGATCGGAATAGCACTTGGTGTTGCGTATGGAGTGTTATTTGACAATCTGGCACTTGGAATCTCTCTGGGAGTTTGTTTCGGAATGAGCTTTGGCATGATATGGGGAACATCAACCCACAGTTATGTGGAGCATGGAATAGCAGACGGAGCAGAGTCCGGGGAAAATACAGATGAATAGGCTGGAGGTGATATAGATGCCGCTGTACAACAGGCTAAAGGAATACAGGGCAAAGCTGGGGGTGAACCAGCAGGAGATGGGAGCATTGGTGCAGACATCAAGGCAGACGATAAGCCAGATTGAGAGGGGCGATTACAGTCCATCGGTGACGCTGGCGATCAAGATCGCAAAGGTGTGTGGTGTCAGTGTCGAGGATATCTTTCAGTATGAGGAAGATAAATAATGGAAACATAGAAGAATAAATATGTGAGAAAGTAGTTCATAGATTGAAAAGAGGATATGGAATGAAGGTTACTGAAAGTAATAAAAAAAATAAAAGCAACACAAGGATATATCTGGTGTTTGCGGTCATAATTGTGGCAAGTCTGGTTGGTGGTTTTTTTGCTGGAAAGTTAGTTGGGGCAAGCAAGAGCAGCCTGAATGAGATTGACTGGAACAATATATGGGCATTCACGGCAGACACGCTCCCTATAGTATATGGAGTTCTTGTGCTGGCGGTATTTGTGGCAATATTTGTCATGTATGGAAAGTTAAAGTATGTAATAGGAAATTGGGATGGAGATAATGAGGATGAGATAGTGGACATAGAGCGCAGGATAACAAGAGTATCATTTCTTCCATGTGTTGTTATATTTGTGGGAATGGTGCTGTTCCCAGTGTGTATATATGCCATAGAAAAGGCATACGGAGGCAGTAAAGGAATGCATATGACCATAGTGACAGAATTGGTATTTCTGATATCACTTGTACTGTATTGCGTTATTGAAAAACTTGTGATCGATGAGGAGAAGAAACTGAATCCGGAGAAAAAGGGGAATATATTTGACATTCATTTCAAACGTGACTGGGAGAAATCCTCTGATGAGGCTGAGCTTATAACCGTTGCAAAATCGTCAAAGAAAGGCTTTATGGCAGGGATCAGGGCAGGATTGACCGTGTGGGTGGTCATGTTTATATGTATGTTTGCATTTGACACAGGTGTTATGCCGATAGTGGCAGTTGGTGTTATCCTGCTTGTAATGTATGTGGCATATGGCAGAGAGTATTCCAGACTGCAGAAATAGAAAGATTATGATATATATTTGAGGTATTCCATAAATTTTCTTGTGGCAGCAGACAAGGTTCTGCGGCTTTTCATGGCGATACCGATAGTTCTGTGTGCAGGAACAGAAAGTGGCTTTGCAAGAATGTTGTATGGAATACGTTTCAGGATAAGATTTGGCAGTATGCTGATACCAAGTCCCTGTTCAACCATGGACATGATGGCATAGTCGTCCCATGTGGTAAATTTCACATCGGGAGAGATGTGGTTCTTTTGAAATATAGCAGAAATTTCTGCCTTGCCACCCTTTTCGAGCAGCATAAAAGGTTCTTTGCCCAGCTCCTCCACAGGAAATACATCAGTCTGGGCAAATGGATGATCTACAGGAATGATAGCCATAAGCTCGTCCTGTGCCAGCTCGATCGTGTCAAAGTTTGGATTTGTGGGAAGTCTAAGGAATCCACAGTCCACACGACCTGTGGCTATCCAATCTTCTATCTCTGTATAGTCTCCGAGGAGCATTTCATATTCTAAATTTGGATAGTCTTTTTGAAATTCTTTGATGATCTTTGGCAGCCAGTGTGTCGCCACGCTGGAGAAAGTTCCTATTCTGATGAGTCCCGACTGTATCCCGTTTAGTTCGTCTACTTCGTCCTGAAGTCTGTCATACTCCACACACAGGTTTTGTGCAAATGGCAGCAGGCGAAGACCATCAGAGGTGAGCCTGACACCATTTCTGTCTCTCTCAAGCAATACGATATTCCACTCCTTTTCAAGATCAGCGATCATACGGCTGATACCGGACTGTGAGTAGTTGAGTGCCTCGGCAGCCCTGGAAAAACTGCCGAGTTCTACAGTTTTTACGAAGGACATATATTTTTGGATATTTGAGTCTGTCATAGTAATTCCCTCCATTTAAGTCATCAAATCATGCAGTTATCATTTTTGCATGATAAAAACAGATATAATACATGAGATATATTCGCTTTTATGATTGTAACAGATATGTTATCGTAAAACAACGTGAGAATCGAAGTGAGATGTAAGGAGGAAACATAGGCTATGAAGAGGGCTTACACAAAATATATAGCGGGACTTATCTTATTTGGGCTAAATGGCATAGTTTCGAGCAAAATATTCATGTCGAGCTATGAGATCGTGTTTTTCAGGACGCTGATCGGAAGTATATTTCTTGCTGCGGTATATTGGGTATCGCACAGCCTGAGAAGTACAGGAGAAGAGACATCTTATACTGTTTCAGATCGGAAAGATGGCAGAAAAACAATATTTGCTCCGTCCATGAAAAAAGAGATATTATTCGTTGTGTTATCCGGAATCGTCATGGGACTTAGCTGGATATTTTTATATGAGGCATATGTGAGAATAGGAGTTGGGCTTTCATCTATAACCTATTACTGTGGTCCGGTTATCGTGATGCTGTCTGCGCCGTTGGTGTTTCGCAAAAAACTGACGATCAGCCAGTACCTGTGTTTTGTTGTGGTATTTGCTGGGATCATGCTGGTGTCGCTGCCGGGGGTACTGGGCCAGGGCTCAGTGGATGTGATAGGTCTGCTGTGCGGATTTGCATCCGCGGCATTCCATGCCCTGATGGTCATATTCACGATGAAGGCACCGCATATCACAGGCGTGAAAAATTCCATGATACAGTTGGCGGTGAGCTGGGTGACTGTTGCATTGTTCCTGATCGGCGGCAAGACGGTTTCTCTCCCAGACAGCCCGGAGCAGTGGTTTTGGATATTGTTTCTGAGCATTGTTAATACAGGTATAGGATGCTATCTGTATTTCTCTGATGTGTCAAAGCTCCCGGTTGCAAATGTGTCTATACTCGGATACCTGGAACCTCTGTCTGCTGTTATATTTGCGGTTATGCTACTCCATGAGACACTGTCCCTGCCGGAGATAATTGGTGCGGTTTTGATACTGGGGGGAGCGATCGTGACTACAATAAATGATCAGAAGACAGATTAAATATAAATAAATACAGATATAGGAATAGCACTGGGTTTATTTGGACAATAATATCTATGCGATGAAGATGTAGTACAGCAAAACTACAGAATTTCATCCGAAAGGAGTATTGCTATGATATTAAAGGAAAAAGAAAAGACAGTGATTAAGGATCTTCAGACACAGGAGAAATCATGCGTGGAAAAGTATGGAAGATATGCTGAGCAGGCGAAGGATCCTGAACTCAAGAATCTATTCCAGACAATCCAGAAGGATGAGCAGAGACACTACGACTCACTCACTCAGGTGCTTGATGGAAATGTCCCACAGTGTGATTGTAATGACAGCGATGGCAAGGATTATGAGCCAAAACAGACATACAAGATGATGGACGATTCTGAGGATAAGAAGAACGATGAGTTCCTTGCAACTGATTGTATCGGCACGGAAAAACTTGTGTCAGGCGAATACAATGGAGAGATATTTGCATTTGGTGAGAGTGCGGTGAGAAAGTTGCTGGCGGACATACAGATCGAGGAGCAGAATCACGCTGAGATGCTTTACAAGTATAAGGTTGCAAATGGAATGGTGTAATAAGCTTTCCGATTGCAGTCAACATAACCTGTGAAAATCGGGTAGATTGTTTTATGGATGTTTTTAGCGTGTTGACACGGACGAGGTTATCACTATGGATATGGTGAAAGCCTTGTTCGTCTGCAACAGGCAGCAGACAGAGTTTTATCTTTTTATCACAAAAGGTGACAAGTCGTTTAGGTCAAAAGAATTTAGTGGTATACTGGGAATATCCAGGGTATCATTATGATCAAATAAGATTTGGACGAATTTGTGTGGAGGTCATGTTCACAATGTGGCATAAAAGAAAAATTGGCAGCGTATTATATGCGGTGATATTTGCGCTGGTGATGTCGGGCTGCAGTCTGTCAGGAATTGCGGATGGCAGCAAAACGGCGGTAAGTGGAAGTTTTGAGACGGGTATCCCGGCATATTCTGGGAGAGCATACTGTGAGGTAAATGGCAATGTACCAGGGTTTGACGATGACGAGCTGGTGACGGAGGCATTCGAAGATTACAGTGATCTGGATTCACTTGGAAGATGCGGAACTGCTTATGCCAATATATGCAAGGACATCATGCCTACAGAGGAACGCGGTGAGATAGGTACGGTTAAGCCATCGGGTTGGCACACAGTGAAGTACAATGATCTGATAGACGGCAATTATCTGTATAATCGCTGCCATCTGATCGGTTATCAGCTTGCCGGGGAAAATGCAAACGAAAAAAATCTCATAACGGGAACCAGGTACATGAACGTAGAGGGGATGCTGCCATTTGAAAATGAGGTGGCTGATTACGTGAAGCGTACTGGCAACCATGTACTGTACAGGGTGACTCCGATATTTGATGGTGATGATCTGGTGGCCTCAGGTGTACAGATGGAGGCTGAATCCGTGGAGGATAGAGGTGCCGGGGTAAGTTTCAATGTGTATGTGTACAATGTTCAGCCGGGTGTGATCATCGATTATGAAAACGGGGACAGCGAGGCGGATCCGGACTATGTGGTGACAGAAAATGAGACACCGGAGATCAAGACAGAGCATACGGACGAGGATACATATATAGTCAATACAAACACAGGCAGGTTTCATAAGCCATCGTGTACTAGTGTAAAGCAGATGAAGGAATCCAACAGATTGGAGAGAACGACCACAAGGGATGAGCTTATATCAGAGGGATATGAGCCTTGCGGGAATTGTAAACCGTAATTTAGATTCAGAAAGAAAAAAATGATTAGATGACCATATGACATACAATGTATGCCATATGGTTTTTTGCTATTTTATGAAACACTACTTGACAACATAAAGATTATGTATAAAATATAACAGTGTAATATAACACTGTTATATTAAGGAAGGGGTATCTATGACAGAAAAAGCAGAGAATACAAGGCATAATATTCTTAATACAGCGATGAAACATTTTCTTGAGTATGGATTTGCGGGTGCATCACTCAGAAGTATCGTTAAGGATGCCGGGCTTACAACGGGTGCCTTTTATAAGTATTATCCGACCAAGGAGGCTTTGTTTGATGCGCTGATCGATCCATACGTGGATGATCTATACAAGATATATGACAGCGTGCTGGAGGAATTTCAAAGTCTGCCACCGGAAAAACAGACGGAGAATATGGCAAGCGCCTCGGGAAATGGAATGGATCAGATGGTCAATTATGTGTATGACCACTATGACAATTTTCGGCTTCTGCTGCGATGCAATGACAACGAGAAGTACGGACAGATGATTCACAACCTGGTGGACAGGGAGATGAGATCATCGAGACAGTATGTTGAGGAGATGCACAGGGCGGGGATAAATGTTCCCGATATAAGTGACAGTCTCTGTCATATGATATATAGTGGATTCTTTTCTGCAATATTCCAGATCATAGAGCATGATATGGATCGTGAGACGGCGATAGAAAATGTCAGAAATCTAAAGAAATTCTATACCGGAGGCTGGGAACGAATATGGAAGGTGCAGTTCCCTGAGAAATAGAGAGCAAAATGTTTATGCGGAATGGGTAAAAAACCCGGACCGCATAATTTTAAAGATGTTGGTTAGGAGAAACTAATAATAATAAGCAGTGACAAACAGGAGGAAAGAAAAGTGGAAGAAAAAAAGAAATCAGCGGTAAGCTGGGTCCTCACATGGGCAGGGCAGAAGAAGGCATCCTATGTGTGGAGTGTAATTCTGGCGGTTATCAACGTAGTGTTTAAGATAGCGCCGTACTTCATCATTGCGGATGTGGTCAGGATGTTCATTGACGGGGAGAAAGATCTTAAGGCTTATCTGGTTAGGGCAGTGATCATAGCAGGTGCATTTATATTGGCGGAACTTTGCCACAGTGTATCGACAGCCTGCTCACATAAGGCGACATTTACCGTACTTGCCAACATCAGAAAGTCTTGCTGTGACAAACTGGCAAGGGTGCCGCTGGGGTATGTAAAGGATACATCGTCGGGTTCATTCAAGAATATCATGGTGGAGAGAATAGACAGTATAGAGACAACACTTGCACACATTGTGCCGGAGTTCACATCAAATCTGCTGGCGCCGATCATCGTCATCGTTTATTTCTTCACGGTCGACTGGAGACTGGCATTGTTCTCATTTGTTCCGATCATCGTTGGATTTGGAACATATATGGGTATGATGATAGATTTTCAGGAGAATTACAACAGGACAGTGGTGAAGACCAAGGCACTGAATGACGCTGCGGTTGAGTACATAGACGGAATAGAGGTTATTAAAGCATTTGGCAAGACGGAGAGCTCATATGCAAAGTTTACAAAGGCCGCTAAAGAGAATGCAGATTCATATATAGAATGGATGAGAAAATGCTCTTTTTTCCAGGCTGCTATGTTTGTGATCACACCGTACACACTCGCAACAGTTCTTCCTATAGGTGCTCACTATGTGTCAAATGGTTCACTTACCACAGCTGATTTTGTGGTATGTATAATTCTTTCACTTGGAATCGTTGGACCGCTGCTCACCGTAGGTTCATATACGGACGACCTCGGAAAGTTGTCAACAGTAATTGGTGAGGTGACAGGAATTTTGGAGCAGCCGGAACTGATAAGACCTGAGCATACAAAGGCTCAGCCAAAGGACAATGGTATCAGGGTTTGCAATGTGACATTTGGATATCATGACAAGGAGATACTCCACGGTGTGAGTATGGATATAAAGGCAGGAACGGTAAATGCGATAGTAGGTCCGTCAGGAAGTGGAAAGTCCACCATAGCCAAGCTGATAGCGTCACTCTGGGATGTAAAGTCCGGAAGTATAGAGATCGGCGGTGTGGACATAAAGGATATTGCACTCACGGATTTCAACGACAGGCTTGCCTATGTGTCGCAGGATAATTACCTGTTCAACGAGACGGTCAGGGACAACATAAGACAGGGAAGACCGGATGCCACAGATGCTGAGGTGGAGGAGGTTGCCAGAAAGAGCGGCTGTTACGACTTCATCATGAATCTCGAGAATGGTTTTGACACTGTAGTCGGCGGTGCCGGAGGACATCTGTCAGGCGGCGAGAGACAGAGAATATCAATAGCGAGAGCAATGCTGAAGGACGCACCGATAGTCATACTGGACGAGGCAACGGCATACACAGACCCTGAGAATGAGGCTATACTTCAAAGTTCCATCGCAAAACTTGTTGCGGGCAAGACGCTGATAGTGATAGCACACAGATTGTCCACCATCAAGGATGCTGATCAGATATTTGTGGTAAAAGACGGAAATGTAGAGGCTCACGGAACACACGAGGAGCTGCTGAGCAAATGTACACTGTACAGGGATATGTGGCAGGCACATATCTCGGTCAAGGATACAGCAGATGATATGGCAAAGGAGGGTGAGTGATATGTTCGGAGTACTAAAAAAGTTCTTCCTGTTCTCAGGTGAGGAGAACAGTCGTAAGTTCAAGCGGTCGATAGTGATAAGCCTGATAGATGCGCTGGCATCTGCACTGAGGATACCTGCCATAATGTGTGTCCTCATGGGAATTATAGAGGGAAAGGATCTGGGCAGATATATCCTGGGTTCAATAGCCATCATGGCGGTGTCTATAACGGTGGGAATACTCTGCAGGATGAAATCGACAATGCTGCAGACGGAGGGGGGATATACAACATCTGCCTTCAAGAGGATCGAGATAGCAGAGCATCTCAGATATGTGCCGATGGGATATTTCAATTCCAACAGCATTGGTGAGATAGCATCCATAACAACAAATACAATGGAAAGCCTCGGTGATGTGGCAACGAGGGTAGTAATGTCAACCACACAGGGACTGCTCGATACATCCATGATAATACTCATGATATTGCTTTGTGATTGGAGACTGGCCATTGTATCACTTGTGGGTGTGGCATTGTTCCTTGTTGTAAACACGGTAATGCAGAATGCAGGAAAACAGGCATCATCCGACAAGGTGGAATGTGATACTGAGCTTGTGAGCCAGATCATGGAGTATATACAGGGAATATCGGAGGTGAAGTCCTACAATCTCATAGGCAAACAGACCAGGAGACTCAACGCCGCAAATGATGCCTGCGTCAAGGCAAATGTGGAGATGGAGCTCGTCTATGTTCCGTATCATTTCCTGCAGAGCGTTGTGACAAAGATCACAGGTGCTGTGATAATAGGGCTTTCAGCTTACTTCTATATAAATGGCAGCATGAGTGTTCTGTATGCCATCGGTATGTCAATAGCGGCGTTCATGCTATACTCCAGCCTTGAGACCATGGGAACATTTTCATCGCTTATGCATTCTGTGAGTGTGTGTGTAGACAAGGCAAATGCAGTGCTTGGTCTTGAGACCATGGATATTGACGGCAGGGAGGTAACTCCGGCAAATCACGATATTGAAGTTAAGAATATACAGTTCTCCTATGATAAGAGAAAGATAATAGATGGGATCACACTCTCCATACCAGAGAAGACAACAACAGCGATCGTCGGACCATCCGGCGGAGGAAAGACTACTCTCTGTAATCTTATAGCAAGATTTTGGGATGTGGATTCCGGTGAGATCACACTTGGCGGAACAAATGTGAAGGATTACAGTATGAATAGTCTCATGAATAACTTTTCATTTGTATTCCAGAATGTATATCTCTTTGCGGATACGATAGAGAATAATATCAAGTTTGGAAGGCCGGATGCAACACACGAGGAGGTTGTGGAGGCTGCGAAGAAGGCATGCTGCCATGATTTCATCAGTAATCTTCCAGATGGCTACAACACAGTGATCGGTGAGGGGGGTGCAACGCTCTCAGGTGGTGAAAAGCAGAGGATATCCATAGCCAGAGCCATCATGAAGGATTCCCCTATCATTATTCTGGATGAGGCAACGGCAAATGTTGATCCTGAAAATGAGAGGGAGCTTACCCTCGCTGTGGATGCGCTGACAAAGGAGAAAACGATCATAATGATCGCACACAGGCTTAAGACGGTCAGACATGCGGATCAGATAGTTGTGGTGGATCAGGGAAAGATCGCTCAGCAGGGTACCCACGAGGAGCTTATGAAACAGGATGGAATCTACAGAAGATTTGTGGATTCAAGAGAGCTTGCGGTAAGCTGGAAGATATAAAGAACATGTATCCCATGTAAGACAAAGACAGGTGTCATGATAGGCACCTGTCTTTTGCGTTGACATTATGGATTTGTATGACGGATCACAGTTTACTCGAAATCTTCGTCGTAGTCACAACCGCAGCCGCAGCTGCCATCACTGTCGCCAAAGTTACCATTGTAAGAACCGAAAGTCTGGTTCTTTCTAGGTGAGCAGATCATTCCGACTACAAGTCCTGTGAGAAAGGTACAGATCGCAAAAAGTACAGCCTCTCTTGTTGAGTAATCTTTATCTTTCACAACAACAGTAAATTTGTTCCATCCATCTTTGATAGTCTTTATAGGTTTCATAGTAAATCCCTCCTTAATGAAATATAAATATATAATACAATATTGTTACATATCAGTCCATCCCTGGGCAGGAGACTTAAGGATAAAATGAGATTTGTGGAAGTCAATCATACCTTCATCCTTCATTTTCCCAAGTTCAGTGGACAGACCACTGCGGTCAACAGACAGGAAGTCTGCAAGCTGCTGTCTGGAAAATGGAATGTCAAATTCGCTGCAGCCGTGTCGGTGCATCTCAGCGGACAGGTATGACAGGAGTTTGTCACGGGTCGTTTTTTGACTCATGTGTGTCGATTTTTCATTTAATCTCAGATTTTTCCCAGCCAGATCCGTGAGAAGATTGCGTATCATCCGGCTGTGTCTGCCACAGGTCACAGGACAGGTGGTGAGCATTTTCTGCACATTGAGGAACATGACAGTACACGGTGCTTCCGCATATACGCTCACATTCAAAACAGAGCCTGGGGTGCAGGCGTATGATTCTGCAAATGTGTGTCCCGGCATTATGGCTGACATGACGCTTTGACCGCCCCAGTAATCCTCACGGACCACTATGGCTTTGCCGGTGAGCAGCAGTCCCATAAATTCGGTTGTATTTCCAGCCATGAGGATACATTCCCCTTTTTTATATTTTTTCACGACTGCTCCAAGGCAATCTAGCATGGAGTTGATATCTTCAGCAGAGATTTCGGAAAAAAGGCTTGTGTTTGATAATATGTCCATATATTCGTTCATTTTAATCCCTCAAAATATAGTCTGGTTCATTATATATCTGTTCCTTATCAGTATACCATTATGTATGTTGAAAATTCAACATACACAAACCAGATGGCTGGATATAATGACAATGTTCAAAGATGCTAAACGATTGGAGGAATTATATATGGTAAGAAGAGTTATACAGATAGATGAGGACAAATGTAATGGGTGTGGAGCCTGTGCAAATGCATGTCACGAAGGCGCGATAGGTATGGTAAATGGCAAGGCAAAGCTGCTCAGGGACGATTACTGTGACGGACTTGGAGACTGCCTGCCATCATGCCCTACAGGAGCCATAACATTTGTGGAGAGGGAGGCGGCAGCTTACGATGAGGCGGCGGTCATAGCGAATAAAAAAGCAAAACTCGATGCAAAAAAATCCGCAAAAGATAGTCGTGAGAATCCTGTACACTCCGGTTGCCCTGGTTCTATGGCGAGAAGTATATTCAGGAGACCGGCAGCAGCTCCGGGGGTCAAAACGGCAGACGACAGGGTTTCACAGAATATATATAACTGCGAGTACCCAAGCCAGCTCACAAACTGGCCTGTGCAGATCAAGCTGGCGCCGATAACCGCACCTTATTTTGATGGGGCAAAATTATTGATAGCGGCGGACTGTACAGCATATGCTTATGCATCATTTCATGACAAATTTATAAAGGATCATGTGACACTGATCGGCTGTCCAAAACTGGACAGCGTGGATTATTCAGAGAAACTTACAGAGATAATAAGGCGAAATGACATACAAAGTGTTACAATAGTGCGTATGGAGGTTCCTTGCTGCGGAGGTTTGGAGATGGCTGCGAAGAAAGCCCTTCAAGACAGTGGCAAGTTTATACCATGGCAGGTGGCAACAATATCTATAGATGGAAGAATAGTGGATTGATGGATAATATGACACGAATTACAACGGAGGCGGGCAGCCGGCTGGTGGGAGCACTCATAGGACTGGTGAGGGCCACAGATGGAACGATTCATGTGACGGATGACACTTACAACATAATAATAGAAGGTCTGCATGCCTCAGATATAGCACTTCATCGCGCTGATGACGAGATTGAGGCGATCACGGAGAGAGCGCATGCAGACAAACAGGTTATAGTCCCGGACTGCAGTGTGTGCGGATCACCATGCGGCAGGACTGCGGACTATGACTGGGAGACTGTATACAGAGAAAGTCATATGCGGATCGGTCTGCTGTCAAAACTGCAGCAGATCGCTCATAGAATAGTTTCCGGGGAAGTGGATGCTGACAATAATGTGAGATTCATTCTGTGCAAAGCGGTATTTGCACTGGGTGAAGACTGGAGTGCGGATGAGCTGGGGGCGTTGGATAAGGAACTGGATGTATTCATACATTAATCGTATGCGGGATATGACTTAAATTATTAAAGGATGGTACGGTCATAACTTAATAAATGATCATAAGAGCCGCAGCGTCCGGTTGTTTATTGACACCGGATGTTAATAATGTAAAAATAGTAACAGCGATGAGTTCCATTTTTTGCAATAACAACATCATTACAGAGATTATTATATGCTACAAGAAAAGAGAGCAGACAAAGAAGTCTAAGACGTTAGGTTTCTGTGTCTGCTCTCTTTTATATAGCAGAGAATGATTGAAACATATGATAAGGAGGGCAAAGATATGGCATATCCAGAAGTAGATTTTCTTTATTTGAGTGAGAAGGACATGATAAAAGCCGGAGTTACGGACATGTCAAAATGTATTGATGCGATGGAAGAGGTATTGAAATGTCTAAGTATCGGAGACTTTGTTATGGGTGGCGAGAATCACAGTTCTCATGGAACCATGGTTACGTTTCCAAAGGAGTCACCTTTCCCAAACATGCCAAAGGATGTGGGTGAGGCAAGAAGGTTCATGGCTATGCCGGCTTATATAGGCGGTCCGTTTGATATGGCAGGAATGAAGTGGTACGGATCAAATATGGCAAACAAAAAGGTCGGTCTTCCAAGATCCATACTCATGGTAATGCTCAATGACAAAGATACAGGTGCTCCGCTGGCACTCATGTCAGGAAACCTGATAAGTGCATATAGAACGGGAGCCATACCGGGTGTCGGAATGAGATATCTTGCAAGAAAGGACTCAAAGGTCTGCGGAATATTTGGTCCCGGTGTCATGGGCAAGACAGCCCTGGATGCATTTGTGGCAACATGTCCTGAGCTTGACACGGTGAAGATAAAGGGACGTGGACAGAAATCCATAGACAGTTTTGTGGCATATGTGAAGGAGAAATATCCACAGTTCACGACCATCAAGGTGTGCGATACCCTTGAGGAGATGGTGAGAGATACGGATGTCATGTCATTTGGTGCATCAACGGGTCAGGATCCGACAAAATATGCACTGGTAAAGGAAGAGTGGATAAAGAAGGGCGCGTTCATAGTCGCTCCTTCAGCAGTTGATTTTGAGGATGAATTTTTGGCAAAGAGAGCCAGACTTGTGGTGGACAGCATGGGACTTTACCACGCATGGGCAGAGGAATATCCGTATCCGACATTTGGCCCTATAGATATAGTTGGATGCAAATTCACAGACATGATACATGACGGACTGATCACAGAAGATCAGATAAGTGACATGGGAGACATCCTGATGGGCAAGAAACCGAAGAGGACCAGCGATGACGAGATCGTAGTTTACTCGGTGGGAGGCATGCCGGTCGAGGATGTTGCCTGGGGCAAAGTAATATATGAAAATGCGAAGATGATGGGACTTGGAGTGAGTCTCAATCTGTGGGATGTACCTTATATGGCATAACCCGGAAAAGGAGGTCAATATGGAAAATGGAAAGAAACTTAAAAGAACTTTAGGTTTTGCCGCAGCATATGGCGCAGCGGTAGGTCTGGTAGTTTCAGGCAGCGCCATGTTTTCAGTTGGCAACGTGGGTGGAACTACGGGGTATGCCACCTGCATAACGGCACTTATAGCACTCATACCTATGATGGCGGCGGCATTTGCATACGGAGAACTCACATCCATGCTGCCGGGCGGTGGAATGATATCAGACTACACGGTTCCTGCCATGGGAAGATTTATGGGTGCATTTGCACTGCTAAGCGGATATCTGGTACTCATCACCTGTGATGGTGGAACACAGCTTGTAATGGGCGGAGAGTCCATGAATCAGCTATGCGGAGTGCCGTCCATGGTAGTTACAGTTGGACTTGCCGTTCTGGTCGTATTCATAAATATATTTGGTGTTGATTTCTATGGAAAGTCGGAGGCATTCATCACAGTGGCGATGATGGCTATGTTCGCACTGCTGTCTCTGCTTGGTTTCTTTCATGTAGGTGAGGCATTTGGCGCACAGCCGGTAAATACCGATCTGGGATTCCTGCCGGAGGGCGGTTGGGGAACAGTGCTTGGCTCCGTAGGTACAGCCATCTGGTTCTTCATAGGATTTGAATTTGCCTGTCCCATGGCTGAGGAGAACAAGAAACCGTACAAGAATATCCCTTACGCACTCATACTTGGACTTATATCCATCTATGTGATCGATGTCATATTCTCTGCGGCATCAGTCAGATATACATCGCTTGATGTGCTCACATCATCGGCGATACCTCATGTCGAGGCTGCCAAGGGAATGCTTGGAAATGCAGGATTTATCATCATGACACTGCTCACGATACTGGCATCCTTCACTACAGCAAATTCCTACTGTGCGGCACTTCCAAGAATGCTTTACGGAATGTCAAGATCAAATCAGGTTCCTAAGTTCTTCGGATATATCAATCCAAAGACAAGAACTCCTGTATTTGGTGTAATATTCACAGGGATCATGATGATGGTAACGATCATATATATAGCGGTAAATGGTGCAAATGCTGATGTGGTGTCATCTCTGATAAGCGTTGCATGTATCACATGGACCATATCATATGCCATAGCAATGATCGATGTGCTTATACTCAGAAAGAAGTATCCAGACTATCCAAGACTTTGGAAGGCACCATTTGCAAAGGTTGTATTCCCGATTGGAATACTTGGCGTAATATATGCTATCTACACACTCAAGGATTATCTGGTGGCAGCAGTCATCTGTATGGTTGCGGTTGCAGTTTACTGTTTCGTATGGATGAAGATCAAGAAGATACCGATGTTCAAGCCTGAGCCGCTTGAGGATCTGGCAAAGGATATCAGAGAGCGCTCAGAGTACCTTGAGGGCTGGGACGAGGAGGTCGAGGAGTGGCTGAATACCAGGGCAGCAGCCTCTGTATCATAGAATATAAGATCTGTAGCAAAGTTAAATGTGACGGCGTCATATCATTTGGCTAACATGGAAAGGATGATGAGTTATGGGCATGGCACTTAAGAGTACGGAGAGAGAGTTTCAGCTTTTGGACATTGAAGGCAGAAGAGTAGAGGCGACGAGCATAAAAATGAATAAAAAAGCAGACAAGAAACTTGGAGCCGTGGCTGATATGTTCTGTCAGGTGCTGCCTGATAACTGTGAGGTGATAGACAGTGATATGCTTTACAGGAGATTACGTGTAAGTGATCTGGCACCGCTTTATGACGTGATGCTTGTGTATGATGTGGAGAACAGATTTGCTGCAATATCGTACAACCTGCTTGTGCAGTCTGTTGTCAGAGCAAGGGAAGAACGGTATTACAGCTTCGAGCTCAAACTGGATGGAACAATAAGGACTAAGTCCATGAGATTTGAGAAAACAAATGATGACAGACGGCCTGATCACAGGGAGAGACAGCTGCTTGGACTGCTAAACGAACCGATAGTTCTTGGCAAAATACAGCAGCTGGGACTTCTGGGGGTGAGCCTAAGGTATCAGTTGGAATATGGAAGATGGCTGATAAGTGTGCGCAGCATGGTGGGATCATCGACCTGGATCCTCATGCCGCCGGTGATGCAGGTGATAATGCCTGTGAGACAGGAAGTATACCAGTTCATGGAGCTTATGCGTATGCTCACCAGTATTCTTCAGGGAGGTGACAGGGATGATGACAAGACTTGATACGCGCAGAACGGTCAATACGATACAGACATATAACTTTGCAGATTCCATGCAGGTGATGAGAAGTGGCAAATGTCTGGAACTTGGAATCTCATCTCTGTATACGTTTTCAAATGACAGGGACGGATATACAGTGGCGAGGGATGCCTGTGCGGATATAATGATACATTATGATGAGAACAGGTCGAACCTTGGCATAGATCTTGTGGGACCTCATGACAATCTGGACAGATTAAAGCTGTGTGACGGGTATAGGTATTTCGGTATTCGTTTTCTTCCTGGATATTCTCCCCTGGCGGTGAGAGAAAATATCACAGATATACAGGGACATATAATGGAATTAAATTCAGGGGAAATCTATGAAAATCTCATAGACGCTGTGTGTGGACAGAATACATTTGAGGATCAGTGCAGGGCGGTCATTCGTTGTATGGACAGTATTTATGAGAAGGACGCCGATCAGATACAGAACAGTCAGTGGGAACTTGCCCGCTGGCTTATGGATGTGATAATAAGTGACAAAAGAAAACACAGCCTGGCGGAGCTTGAGCAGGCAAGTGGATATTCCTCAAGGTATCTGAATAAGGTGTTCCGCATGTACACCGGGTATACCATATCAAAATTTGCAAATATAATGCGGGCGCAGAGAGTAGGCGGCTACCTGTGTATGTGTAAAAAGAGAGGCGCGGCACCTGATTATTCAGGTGTAGCGTGCAGTCTTGATTATACAGATCAGGCACATATGATACATGATTTTGAGAAACATTTTGGTATGGCACCGATGATGTTTTTCAAAACATATGCAGAACAAGTGCAGTAGATGGTCTTATGTAACAGTTAAATGAACTTCTTAGAAAGGGGGCTTAAGAGTGTGAACAACTTTACATTTGATGTACCGACTGTGATACATTTCGGTCATGGTCAGATATCGCATCTCGCGGAGCTTGCAGATTCAGGTAAATCAGTGATGCTGATCTATGGCGGCGGAAGTATAAAGAAGAATGGGATCTATGCCGCTGCGGTCAAGATACTTGGAGATGCAGGACTGGAGATATATGAGCTCCCAGGTGTCACACCAAATCCAAGGATCGATATAGTGCGAAAGGGTGTTTCGGTGTGCAAGACACAGGGGATCGACATAGTGCTTGCAATAGGAGGCGGAAGTTCCATAGACTGTGCAAAACTGGTGGCAGCAGGAGCCTGCTATAATGGAGATCCATGGGATCTTATGGTGGACAGCTCACGTATCAAGGCTGCGCTTCCCGTATACGTTGTTCTCACTTTGGCAGCAACAGGTTCAGAGATGGACAATTCAACCGTTGTGTCTAATCCTGAAACCAATCAGAAACTCGATATTGCAAACAATCTGTTAAAACCGCGCATGGCAGTCCTGGATCCGGAGTATACCTACAGTGTATCTGCATATCAGACAGCGGCGGGGGCGGTGGACATAATGAGTCATGTGTTTGAGAGTTATTTTACCAACACACCGGGAGCAGACATACAGGGCAGGATGTGTCTTGCAATACTGGATACTGTGGTAAAGAATGTGCCGATCGCTATCGCTAAGCCAGATAATTATGATGCACGGGCAAATCTCATGTGGTGCAGCAGTCTGGCTCTGAACGGTCTGCTCACTCTAGGTGCAAAGGTTAAATGGTGTGTACATCCTATAGAGCATGAACTCTCTGCATATTATGACATTACTCACGGTGTCGGTCTGGCAATACTCACGCCGGTATGGATGGAATATATATTGAGTGAGAATACGGCTCCAAAGCTTGCAGAGTATGGCAGGGCAGTGTGGAACATTTCGGAGGGCTGCAGTGATATGGAGGCTGCCAAACTTTCGATTAAGCGGACCAGGGATTTCTTTGACAGTTTGAAAATGCCTGGAACACTGTCGGAGCTAGGAATAGATGATTCACATTTTGAAGATATGGCAGACAGTGCATATGGGTTCTGTAATGGATGCTATGTTCCGCTTACAAGGGATGACATAGTGCAGATATACAGAAATGCCCTGTGAAATATATGAGCTGTAATGACGAGCAATGGGGTTTGTCAGGATGGCTTGTCAAGGCGTGCGGCATTTGCCGCGCGCCTTTTTATGTGTAAATATCAGAGGATGGATAATAGTTGGAAAAACACCCTATACTAAAGGTATAAAACCATTGCAATTATAAAAGTACAGGAGTACAATAGTCGGACGCATCTAAAATAAATACATGTGAGATAAGAAGAGGTAAATAAAATGGGAAGTGCTACTACGGGCTTTGTAAAGAATAATAATAAGGTGACATGGAAGGAATTTGCCAGAATGTTGGCTGTTCTTGCCATGCCTATTGCGTTGCAGAATCTCCTTGCAACCACTGCGAGTATGGTAGATACCATCATGATCGGAAGTGAGGGAGAGATAGCGGTGGCAGCCGTAGGCGTGTGTGCCCAGATAAGTTCACTTCTGTTCTCGACGTATTGGGGATTTGTCAGCTGTTCACTTCTGTTCATGTCCCAGTACTGGGGCGCAAAGGATCCGGAGGGAATGAACAAGGCATTTGGTCTGGCTATCATCTGCGCTGGAATATTTGGTATAGCATTTGCGGTGGTCACGATCGCCGCTCCGGGATGGATACTTGGAATATATACTGACAAGCAGGCGATAATAGATCTGGCAAAACCGTATATGAGGATCGTGGGTTGGTCGTATCCGCTGCAGGTATTTGCTGCGATCATCACGGCGCTTCTCAAGTCGACAGAGAGGGTGAAGGTGCCGCTTGTTTGTTCCATCATCTCACTTTTACTCAACTTCTGCATCAATTTTGTTCTTATATATGGACGCTTTGGCGCGCCAAAGATGGGTGTTGCAGGTGCGGCTATAGGTACACTTGTGTCAGGAATAGTAAATATTGTCCTGCTTGTGCTTTACCTTGCAAAGAGCAGTCACGAGATAAAGTTCAGCGCACGCAAGGCATTTGAGATAGATAAGGGATTCGTGAAGTCGTATGCATCAAAGGCATTTCCTATCGTGTGCAATGAGATCCTCTACGGTGTGGGACAGATGATAATCAATGTAGTAATGGGACACCAGAGTGATTCTGCTATAGCAGCCATGGCAGCATTCCGTGTGTGTGAGGGCTTTGTATACGCGTTCTTTGGAGGACTGGCAAATGCCTCAAGTGTTGCCGTGGGAAATGAAGTAGGCGCGGGCAATCTCGACAGAGGGCTTTCATATGCCAAGAGAGCTGCACTTGTGTGTCCTGCCATAACATTTACCATAGTGCTCATCATGACGCTGCTGCATGATCCGCTGTTCGGCTTGTTCGGACTTGGCGCGGAGGCTATGATGTACACTAAGTACATGCTTATCATATATCTGTTCTTCGGAGCGGTCAGAACATGCTGCTATATACAGAATGAGTGTTTCAGGGCAGGCGGTGAGGCTATCGTTGGAACTGTCATGGAGATAGGAGGACTTATGCTGTTTTCCGTACCTGCTACATGGATAGCTGGTATGGTGTTGAAACTTCCATTCCTCGCAGTGTTTTCATTTGTGTATACTGATGAGCTGCTCAGATTTGTCATACTCACACCATATCTGTTAAAAGGAAGATGGATAAAGCCTATGACGGGACCGGGCAGAGCAGCACTTGACGATTTCAGGGGCAGGATGAAACGTAAGAAACACAGATAGAATGTATAAAGAAAAATTCAGGAAATTTAACTCCGTTAAGGCAGTGGTATATGTTATGTTTATAAAAGAGAACATAAATATCAAAAAGGAGTAAATATAATGCTGGAAATAAAGAATCTCACAAAGAGATATGGAGATAAACTGGCAGTGGACAATTTGAGTCTGCATATAATGCCAGGAGAGATATACGGTTTCATTGGACATAACGGTGCGGGAAAGACTACCACCATAAAGGCATGTACAGGGATACTGAATTTTGAGGAAGGGGACATACTCATAGATGGAGTCTCCATAAAGGCGGATCCATTGGAGTGTAAGAAACAGATTGCGTATATACCGGACAATCCGGATCTCTATGATTTCATGACAGGAATCGGATATCTGAATTTTATAGCAGATATATTCGGCGTGCCGGTGGAGGTACGAGGCGAACTTATAGACAAATATGCGGATACATTTGAGATAAAGGATAATCTTGGACAGTTGATATCCGAGTATTCACACGGTATGAAACAGAAACTGGCGATCATATCTGCGTGGATACATGAGCCGAAACTTATAATCATGGATGAGCCATTTGTGGGGTTGGATCCGAAGGCATCCCATATATTAAAGCAGATGATGAGGAAAATGTGTGATGATGGAGGGGCGATATTTTTCTCCACACATGTTCTTGAGGTCGCGGAAAAATTGTGTGACAAGGTGGCGATCATCAAGGGCGGTCAGTTGATCAAAGCGGGTATAATGGAGCAGGTGAAGGGTGATGAATCTCTGGAAACTGTATTTCTTGAGCTGGAGGGCGAATCATGATCAAGATATTGATGAGAAAACAGCTAAGGATGCTTTTCAGTGGATTTTTCGTTGATCGAAAGACCGGAAAATCCAAGTCGAGGAAAGCTGCAATTGGGGGAATAGTCACATATATTGTGCTGATATTAGGATGCATGGGTGGTGTGTTTGGGAGTGTAGCATATTCAATGTGTGCGCCGCTGTGCTCTGCGGAACTTGACTGGATGTACATGACTATGATCGCGATGATGACACTGGCTATCGGAATATTTGGAAGTGTGTTCAATACATATGCAAGTCTTTACCAGGCAAAGGACAATGACCTTATGCTGTCACTCCCCATACCGGTCAGAGCCATACTGTTTTCCAGATTATCAGGTGTGTATGTCATGGGTACGATGTTTGCGGCAACGGTCATGGTTCCGGGAATAATAGTGTATGGGATGGTGGCACACCCGGGGATATGGGCTGTGATTTCAGCGGTCATAGTGATGATCCTCCTGACATTTATCATCCTGGTACTTTCGTGCATACTTGGCTGGGTAGTGGGCAAGATAGGCAATAAGACGAAGAATAAGAGCTATGTCACTGTTATATTGTCATTGGCATTTATAGTGGGATATTACGCAGTGTACATGAACGCAAATAAGATGCTCTCAAAGATTCTGGCAAATACTGAGATGTACAGCACAAAGATAAAGGGGGCTGCATATCCTCTCTACTCGATAGGCTGTGCAGCCACAGGTGATGGTTGGCAGCTTACGCTGGTGGCAGCGGGAACTCTGGCGGTGTCATTGGCTGTGTGGGTTGTTCTGGAGCGGAGTTTTATAGGAATAGTAACCACAAAGACTGGCCATGCGACAAAGAAACTTGTAGTAAGGCGCAGCAGGGCAAGAAATCAGGAAAAGGCACTGCTCATAAGGGAATTTAGAAGACTTGCATCGTCGGCGATCTATATGCTGAACTGTTCACTTGGAACTTTGCTGATGCTCGTTCTGGCGGTGATTTGTCTTGTGAAGGGACAGTATGTAACGGATATGATCTCGAAAATACACGACCTTCCGGATGGGATACTTATATTCGGAGCGTGTATAGCTGTGTGTACAGCTGCGTCTATGAATGATCTGACCGCGCCGTCCATATCTCTGGAGGGAAAGACATTATGGATCGTGAGATCACTTCCTGTCACATCGTGGCAGATTCTCAGAGCAAAAATAAGGATGCACGTTATACTCACGATGATCCCTGCGGTGGTACTCGATGTGGCTATGATGGTTCTGGTGAAACCCTCAATTGCAAATGGAGTGATAATGCTGATCATACCGTGTCTGTATGTGTGCCTGACAGCATATATCGGGCTTGCTGTCAATCTCAAGATGCCTAAACTTGACTGGACATCGGAGGCTGCGGTGGTAAAACAGAGCATGGGAGTTTTGGTTGCTCTTTTATCTAACTTTGTGTATATTATAGTACTTGTAGTGGGATATGTAGTTCTCGGAAGTCTAACCGGATTGACATTATATCTTATAATAAGTGTGGTGATGACATTTGCACTTGCAGCGTTTTTCAGGATTTGGCTGAAAAAGCGTGGAGTGCAGGTGTTTGAGGCACTCTAGTGGGATGTGATGATAGATCCAGGCTATACACTGCGCGAGGACTGGAGCTCACGGTTATAGTGACAGTAAAGATTATATATAGAAGGAAGTTCAGAATTAAAATATGACAGAAATAAAGAAATTAGAAACAGACAATATAGATAATTCAGAAATGATAAACAGGCAGAATAAAAAGGAAGAGAAACAAGCAGCAAAAAGAGAAAAAAAGCTCCATTACAGAGAACTCAATGAGCCGCCAAAGCTTACCGTGCTTGAGGAGGTGGGAAATGCTGTCACCCATGGCATAGGGGCAGGGCTTGCCATAGCCGGTTTTGTCCTTCTTCTCCTGAAATCAGATACGGGGCTAAAGGTGATGGCATCATGCTTTTATGGAATATCACTGATACTGATGTTCCTCATGAGCTGTCTGTATCACTCATACAAATCAGGGCTTGCAGTCAAGCGGCTTTGGAGAAGATTTGATTATTCTTCGATATACTTGCTGATAGGCGGAACATTTGCTCCGCTGTACCTTGTGTACTGGGGAAATGTACTTGGAATAGTACTGTTCTGCGTACAGTGGGCACTTATCATAGCGGGAATCACCATCATATGTGTGTTCGGACCGGGAAGGTTCAGACCGATACACTATACGCTTTACTTCGTGATCGGATGGAGTGCTATCATGTTTATCCCGGGCTGGTTCAGAAATGACAAGCCTCTTCTGGGAATGATCGTGGGCGGGGGAGTTGTGTATACTCTCGGCATGATCCCATTTGTGAAGGACACCAAGGGGGCGCATTTTATCTGGCATATATTTGTGATGCTGGGGGCGGCGCTGCATTGGTTTGGGATGTACCTTTTTGTGTATTGAGGACGGACGAAAAACTGCTATCATGATTTGATAGCCACTGAGCATGTATACCAATCATGCTAATCTACCATCGTTTCAGCTTGCTTTTATTTGCACTTCGCTCTGCGCACGATAAGAGCGTATGTGCGCGCCACTCCGGCAAAAAGCACTGAAACTCAGTCGATTACGCTACCGATTGGGATACATGCTTAGTGGCATATAAGAACATGGTAGCAGTTTTTCTATGCTCAATCACATTTGACTACCTTCACTTTGACTTGTTTCTATATGCATTCGGCTCTGACCGCGATAAGGACATGTGCGGTCGCCGCCTCAGCAAGAAACGTCAAAGCTCAGTCGTTGGCATTACCGATTGAGCATATAGTATGGAGTTTTTATATTTAGACAGAAAAGCTATTTTAGTTTGTTTGCTTTTATTTGCACTTCGCTCTGCGCACGATAAGAGCGTATGTGCGCGCCGCTCTCTGGATTCCAGTTTGGAGTGAGCCTGTCGGAAAGTTCCACAGGGTGGCTGTGTATATCTGCACATTTGAGGCGATCAGCACATTGTCGCATATGAATGGAATCCCGACTGATATGTTATCACCCGTACTTCCAAACAGCTGTGTCAGGAGCTTTCGCGCCGAGTTTTTGTATTCAAGATTAGAGGGCAGTTCGCTATTAAATTAGTGTAAGTTAAAAATGAGAAGATCTTTACGAATAGCTTTATTTGCGGTTGATTGAAACTTTAAAGAATGGTATCTTTTAGTCAGTTATAAACATGATGTACAAGGAGAAAATTCTATGGACAGAGTAGAGAAAATGCTTAGTAGAATGAAAGCTGGTAAGTTATACAGGTGTGTGGACTGGGATCCGGAGGGGAAGTCGAAGGATCTGGTTGACAAGTTCAACAGCGCGCCCAGGTCTGAGACAATGACAAGAACCGGCGAGTATCTTGGAAAATTATTTGCTCACATGGGAAAAGAGTGTTACATAGAGCCGCCATTTTACTGCGACTATGGAACAAATATACATGTGGGAGATTATTTTTATGCAAATACAGGACTGATCGTCCTGGATCAGTGCGATGTAATCATTGGAGATCATGCGTTTCTGGGACCAAGGATCAATATCTACTGTGCATGTCATCCGATAGATGCGATGGTCAGAAATTCTGGTGTGGAGCTTGGCAAGCCAGTTACAATAGGTGATAACGTATGGATCGGAGGCAACACTGTCATAAATCCGGGTGTGATCATAGGTTCAAATGTTGTCATCGGATCAGGTTCGGTTATCACAAAGGATATTCCTGATGGTGTGATAGCTGCTGGAAATCCATGCAAAGTCATAAGGCCGATAACAGATAAAGACAGGGAATACTGGCTTGAACAATTAAAAGAATTTGAGGAAGACACAGGCGAGCAGGTAAAGCTGGAGAATGAGTAGAGATTTTACGGTATTTCGGAGGATGTACATTTGACAAACTACAGATTTACATTCAGCTATGATGGCACCCGCTATCACGGCTGGGAGAGCAAGACAAATGCGGATACGGTTGAAGGGCGTATAGAGGCTGTGTTGTCCAGGATGGTGGATGCGAAGGTAGATATACATGGTGCAGGCAGGACCGATGCGGGGGTTCATGCCAGGGCTATGGTGGCAAGCGGAAGATTAAGTACTGATATGATGCCGGAGGACATTAAGGTATATCTGAACAGGTATCTGCCGGCGGACATTTGCGCGCTTGATGTGGCAGTGGTAGGTGACAGGTTCCATGCAAGGCTGAACGCCACTGGAAAAATCTACGAATATACACTGTATGTTGGTGCTGAGAAACCTGTATTTGACAGGAGTTATGTGTGGTGTGTGCCTCAGGGAAGTGAACTTGATGTGGATGCAATGAAGAGAGCTGCGTCATATCTTGTCGGAAAGCAGGATTTCAGATCATTTTGTGGCAACAATAAAATGAAGAAGTCCACTGTGAGAACCATATATGATGTGGATATAGTCAAGGAGGGAGACTATGTACGCATGAGATTTCATGGAAATGGATTTTTGCAGAACATGGTGAGGATACTCACAGGAACTTTGGTGGAGATCGGATATGGGCATATGGATGCGGAGCATATGCCGGAGATCATAGCGGGCATGGATAGGCAGCTTGCCGGACCTACGGCTCCGCCACATGGATTGTGTCTGCTCAAGGTGGAGTACGATTGAGACGGACAGTTTGGCTGTAAAATACAGCAGGGAGGAATAAAAAATACTTAAATAAAAGGAAAAGGGGTCAAACAGATGATAAAGAAGATTGGAACTAAATACAGGGTACACTGCATAATAGGTGCGGTGATATTTGGAATAATAGCAGGGGTAATCATGTGGGCAGCACTCAATGTGGATAGTGGCGGTCCGATGATTGCTCTGGGAACAGTGCTCTTTGGCGGATTTGCAGTGTGGTTCATCTCCCTTGCAGTAAGACAGAGCAATATAAGGGACGTGTTGGACTACTGTAAGAGAAAGTCTAATCCTGAATATGAGATGGAGAGGATAGAGCAGTTTTACAAAGCAGGGGAATCCGTGAATGGTCTCAGAATGAACAATGAGTTTTTCATGTACATAAAGGGCGACACAGTGAATTTTGCCGAGACCAGAGAACTCATGTGGGTGTTCAAGATCGTTACGCAGAACAGGGTGTATGGTATAAGGGCAGGAAAATCATATCAGATAGAAGTCAAGCTGAATGATGGAAGTGCCATGGCTCTCCCGATGAAGAATGATAAAAAGAGTGATGAGGTCATGGCATACATAGAAAGTCTGGTTCCATACATAATACTTGGATATAATGATGAAATTAATAAAATGTATAATCATAATCCAAAGGAACTTGAGAGGATCGTGGATGAGAGACGACATCAGTATTTTCAGCAGGTACCGATGAATTAATCTGAACATAAAAGGATGACGGAACATGGGTATATCGGACAGAGATGGTGAAAAGGTGAAGTTACAGCAAATGAATATGACGGCGGGAAAGCCGGAGGATGTAAAGACGCTCAGCCTGTTTATGGACATAGGAGCCATGATGATACGAAATGGCTCGGAGGTAAAGCGAGTGGAGGACACACTCAGACGAATGGGCGCGGCATACGGCGCAGAGCGCATGGATGTATTTGCGATCACGTCAACCCTAGTGTGTACTATGAACATGCCGGACGGATCGGTGTGTTCCATGACCCGGGGAACCAGGGATGGGACAAAGACAGATTTCCGAAAGTTGGAGCGGATAAATGCTCTGAGCAGAAAGTACTGCGCCCAGCCATTTGGTTTGAAAAGACTCAGTGACGATATAGCGAAGATCGAAGGGGCAAATGCACCGAGACTTCGAGTGTGTGTGGGAAGTGTACTTGCTGCGGCGGCACTTGCGGTATTCTTTGGCGGGAATATGTTGGACGGAGTGGCGGCAGCGGTATTTGCCGTCGTAATATGGCTGATGCAGGTTTATTTTGCACCGATATGTACAAACAACATACTCTTTAACTTCCTGTGCTCGTTCGTGACAGGAGTCCTCATCGGGGTGATCGGACATGTGGTCCCGATACACGGAGACAAGGTAATGATAGGTGATATTATGTTGCTGATACCGGGGCTTGCTCTGACAAATGCAGTGAAAGATATGTTTGTAGGAGATACTATAACGGGAAGTCTGAGGCTGGTTGAGTCACTGCTCTGGGCGGCGGCTATAGCGTGTGGATTTGCCCTGGCGGTGTTTATCACGATTTAG
Organism: Coprococcus sp.; assembly: GCA_050874325.1. GTDB lineage: Bacteria > Bacillota > Clostridia > Lachnospirales > Lachnospiraceae > Coprococcus. The sequence goes on from JBNMKK010000014.1 coordinate 30,189, forward strand.
GAGGTGCAGACAAGTGCAACAGACGATCATACAGGTTGTCACAGCTCTACTCGGTTCGCTGGGATTTGCTCTGATGTTCAATCTTGGAAAGCGAAATGTGATACCGGCGGCGATAAATGGAATGTGTACATGGATAGTGTATATTTTGATGGGAAAGGTCATAGACGATGTGTTTGTTCCTTCGCTTGTCGCCAGTTTGTGGGCGGCAATTTTTGCTGAGGTTGCAGCTAGGATAATGAAAGCCCCGGCAAATCAGTATTTGATAGTAGGGCTTATACCACTTCTTCCCGGAGCACCACTCTACTATACCTTGAGTGCGGCATTTGACTCGGACTGGGTGACGGCTGGCGCACGCGGCAATGATACGATACTGTTTGTTCTCGGGATCGCAGTGGGGATAAGTGCCGTATGTGGATGTGACGATATAATAAAGAAATTAAAGGGAAGGCGCAGCCGGGCTTGAGTCTGCAGGTTTATGGTGTTATTATACAGGTTGATATAAATTCCGGATAAAGGAGACGGGGATATGATAGATAAGTATGGAAAGAAATTGTTTATATTTCTGGGTTGTGATGTAGTTTATTTCATTTTGTGGGTTATTCCGGCTATACAGATCCCGGCATCGGCGGCAGTGTTTACAGGACTGGGACTTTTGGTTATGACGGCACTCAGCTTTGTTGAGGTTGAGGATGATACATTTGACAGGGTAACAGGTGATGAGAAGTGGTTTAAAATAGCGTTCCTTGTGGGTGCAGTTCTTGCTTTGGTGGGAATAATACTCATGCTCATGTTTATGAAGATATAATGTGGCGTGATGACTATAGACTATACATGAAGTTGTGAAAATGGCTCTGTGCAGCAGATTTGGCTGTGCAGAGCTTTTTTTGCATAAAATTAAGAAAGTCTTAAAGATCTGTATGGTTGTTTCTTAAAGCATGCTCCAACTAAAATGGGATTATCAGAGGAAAAATAGGATTTTTGTGAGAGCGAAGGGGACGATGTATATGATGGATACGACAGGAAGACATAGGGCTGCCCTGTTATCGCTGATAGGAATTGTGGGGATCTGCCTGTGTGGATGCGAGAATAAGGAGATAGACGGATCAGCAGGAGATGACAGGACAACATATATATATGGGGATATGATACAGGAAGATGCTGGGATGACATTGGCTGCAAAACTCAAAGTTCCGACAGAATGTGATATAACATTTGACACCGGAAAGTCAAAGCTCACGGAGATAAGACTGGTGGATGACAACATAGTGATACCAGACACCGATAGAGCATATGTAGTGGATTATGACAGGATAAAAATTGATACGGAAAATATCAAAAATATGGTTGAGAGTGTATTTGACAGATCATCAGGTATATATTGCAGGGATGACGGTGATGATCACATGACGAAGGAGGAGATACAACGGGATATAGATCTTGCGGAGATATACAGGCAGCAGGCACTAAAGGATGGTCAGGCTGATGTGGCGGAAATGTATGAGAGTGATATAGAGGACATGAAGTCGAGGCAAAAAGGGGCGCCCGACACGTATGATACGGTATCTGAGTACACCATGAACAAGATCTATGTGGGTGAAAGTGATGGAGAAAAGTACAGTTTGTGGATATCAGGGCAGGATACGGACAGGTTATTAGGAATAAGCATCATGTATAGCGAGGCGGGGGACCAGGAGATAAAAGAACTTGCCAGGGTAGATGATGCGGTGTATGTGGAGACTGTTCCTGAAAGTGCTGCTGAGGCAAGCACAGTTGAAATGCAGAATCTATGTACGATGACTGAGAATTCTGCGGCGAGTGAGGCGTTGGCTTTTCTGGCAAAGCTTGGAATATCAGGGGTTGCATGTGTAGATGCTGAGCCGGTGATCAGAAGGTGGCAGAATGGATCATTTGACACGATAGAGATGGAGAAAAATGGATACGTCTTTGATTTTCAGTGTCAGATAGGAGGTATAGATGTCCTGTATAAGGATCCGACAGGTGTTGATAATCTTGCAAATGATAAGGGATACATTATGCAGGAGGGAGATCGGATAGCGGTGTACATAGACGATGGCGGCGTATTTTATATGAGTGCCAGGCTTTGCACAGATACGGATTCATTTGACAGAAAAGAAGTGTCTCTCATGGGATGGGACGATATGATCGCGGCAGCGGACAAAAGCATAGCTGAGTATTATAGAAAATATCCCACCGCGTATTCAAAGGTGGAATTTAATAAGGTGGAACTGCTATATGTTCCGGAGGCAGAGAATGATGGCAGTGTACATTATGTTCCGGCATGGGTGTTCACTCAGATAAACAAAAAGAATATTTTGAACAATGAGAGCACATATTTTGAACACATATCTCAGATGGTATATATAAATGCCATAGATGGAAAATATATTGACATATTGGAGACTGCAAAGGTTCTTGGAACGTGGGACAGCTATGGACGGGAAAAAGAGATAGCTCCATAAAAGTGTAATTTATTTGTGTTAATTAGGGACGTTAGAGTGTCATATATATGAATGATCATATTTGGAAGGAAAAATAAGGAATACAGGAGGAATATATTATGAGAAAGAGAGTTACAAGGTTAGCGGCATGTGTGCTGGCTGGAGTTATGGCTGTTCAGCTTGCAGGCTGTGGAAGTAAAAAGGTGGATTATACATTGGACGGTGACGGGACATCCGGCGGATACAGTGAGAGCGATGACGGAGGACGGAGCGGCCTTGCAAAGTCACTAGGCATACCTGACAAATGTGATGAGACATTTGATGTGGGAAAATCAGGACTTTCAGAGATAAGGTGTACGGCTGACAAGGTGGATGTGCCGGATACGGACAAGCTGAAAAAGGTGTATTACACCACGACAAAGCTTGATGCCAAGCAGAGACAGACCATAGTGGAAGGACTTCTGGACAGATCCCAGGGGATATATGTTCGAAAGGATGGCGTGTCAACCAAGGATGAACTGAAGAACATGATAGAGATGACAAAGAAGTTCAAGGAGGAATCTGCCAGTCAGGGCGATGACACATCAGATTCATGGTATGACGCACAGATCGAGACGTACAAGAGCCAGATGGCGGAGGCGCCTGAAAGTCTGCCGTTGCTTGAAAATTATGATGATCCGTATGCTGCATACACAGGAAAGCATGGAGACAAGGATTATACTGTAGCTCTTTCAGGCTACAGCAGCAATGAGAAGGTAGACTCCGGAATGTATATGGCATTCAGTTTGGCTGAGACTGAGGAGAATGCACTCCTGGAGGGCGTGACCGGAGCAACATATACATATGTTACAGGAGCCAGCAACGTCACGGATGTGGATGTCACGAACACTGAAAACGAGTGTCGTATTACGGAGAGCGATGCCATATCCCAGGCTATGAATTTCCTTTCAAGCGTAGGAATAGATGGAATGGAATATTCAAATGTGGAGCCTCTTGTGAGAGTATGGTCAAGTGATAACGGCGATGTAAAGAAGACAGAGGTAAATGGATATTATGTGACCCTGACCCGTACGATAAACGGAGTTCCGATCAGGAACGGAGAACTTTACAATGTTGACAATTTGCAGAATCAGAATGGTTATATGTATGATATAAATGATGTTGCGAATGTAAGTGTTACTGATGATGGGGTCATATATATGTACTCAACACTTTATTCGGATTCATCATCATTCAAGGATGAGGATGTGGATATACTGAGCTGGGACGATATGATATCAAAGGCAAATGAGAGTATTGCAGCATATTATGAGAAATACCAGACTAGGTATGGCAAGATAGAGTTTAATAATGTTGCATTAAGGTATGTGTCATCCGTGGACGATTCAGGCAAGATGTGCTACATTCCGGCATGGGTATTTACCGAGAGTGAGGAACTACGCGGCGGAGACACATCGGGAGAGATTTCACAGATCGTCTGTATCAATGCGATAGATGGAAGTTATATAGACCTTATAGAAGACGCCAAGCAGATGAAATTGTGGGATGATTATAACTAAGAAACACGGAAACTAGGGAGAAACAGAAAACAGTGGACAGCTAACTTGGTTCTCTCTAAGAGCTAAAAACAGCCATGATAACTGACATGAATTTGTCATAGTTATCATGGCTGTTTTTATGATATCACCGATTTTACAGGTGAAGTACTCTGTCCTTTATCTCCTGGGTACGTCCCTGGTTCCAGAACTGTGTTCCGATATATCCGCAGGTACGTCTTGCAACAAAGAGAGTGTTCTGGTCGCGGTTGCCACAGTTAGGACATTCCCAGACCAATTTGCCGTAGTTGTCTGTAACTATCTTGATCTCTCCGTCGTAGCCGCACTTTTCACAGTAGTCGCTCTTGGTGTTCAGTTCTGCGTAGAGTATATTGTCGTAAATGAATTTCATAACTTCCAGAACCGCATCGATATTGTTCTGGAGGTTAGGCACCTCAACATAGCTTATGGCGCCGCCCGGTGAAAGTTTCTGGAATTCGGATTCAAATTTCAGTTTGCTGAAAGCGTCAATATGTTCGGTTACATGTACGTGATAGCTGTTGGTTATATAATTCTTGTCGGTTACACCTGGAATTATGCCGAAACGTTTCTGCAGGTTCTTGGCAAACTTGTATGTAGTTGATTCCATAGGTGTTCCGTATACTGAGTAGCTTATATTCTCCGCTGCCTTCCACTCAGCACATTTGTCGTTGAGTTTCTGCATGACGGCGAGTGCGAACTTCTTGCCCTCCTCGGAAGTGTGGGTCTTGCCGATCATGCGGACACACATCTCACAGAGTCCTGCATAGCCGAGGGATATGGTTGAGTAGCCGCCAAAGAGCAGCTTGTCTATCTTCTCACCCTTTTTCAGTCTTGCCAGCGCGCCGTGCTGCCACAGTATAGGGGCAACATCGGATATTGTGCCGAGCAGACGTTCGTGTCTGCATCTGAGTGCCTTGTGGCAAAGTTCCAGACGCTCCTCCAGGATCTCCCAGAATTTATCCATATCACCGCCAGCCGAACATGCTACATCCACGAGATTGATAGTGACAACGCCCTGGTTGAATCGACCGTAATACTTGCGTGTTCCGTCTGGATTCCTTATGCCGTCTTCCTTGGTAGGGAATGATCTGCAGCCCATGCAAGGGTATACATCTCCGTCCTTCATCTCTTTCATGACCTTTGCTGATATATAATCCGGAACCATGCGCTTTGCGGTACATTTGGCGGCAAGTTCAGTGAGATACCAGTATTTGGAGTCTGGTGTGATGTTGTCCTCGTCAAGCACATATATGAGTTTTGGAAATGCCGGTGTGATCCAGATTCCCTTTTCGTTCTTGACGCCCTTGATCCTCTGATTCAGGACTTCCTCTATGATGAGTGCAAGATCTTCTCTTGTCTGACCATCCGGAACCTCATCCAGGTACATGAACATTGTGACAAATGGAGCCTGACCGTTACATGTCATCAGTGTGATGAGCTGGTACTGTATCGTCTGTATTCCGCTTTTGACTTCGTTCAGAAGCCTTTTTTCTGTTATCTTATCGATGATAGCCTCGTCAAGTGATTCACCGCATTCCGTGCGCTCCTCAATGACCTGTGCGCGGAGTTTTTTCCTGCTGACATCCACAAATGGTGCGAGATGTGACAGGGTAAATGTCTGTCCACCGTACTGATTGCTGGCAACCTGGGCTACGATCTGGGTTGTGACGTTGCATGCTGTGAAGAAACTGTGTGGTTTCTCGATCATGGTCTCACTTATGACTGTGCCGTTCTGCAGCATATCCTCAAGGTTGATGAGGTCGCAGTTGTGTTCCTTCTGAGCATAGTAATCTGAGTCGTGGAAATGTATGATCCCTGCTTCGTGAGCCTCAACGATATCTTCCGGCAGCAACATTCTCTTGGTGAGATCCTTGGATACTTCACCTGCCATGTAGTCACGCTGAGTTGAGTTGATGACAGGGTTCTTGTTGGAGTTCTCCTGATTGACCTCCTCGTTCATATGGTCGATGAGTGCAAGGATTCCGTTGTCCGTGGTGTTGGACTTACGGGCAAGCTCTCTCTTATAGCGGTAACGCACATATTTCTGTGCGACCTCGTATCCCCTCATCTCCATGATGCCGGTCTCAACCATATCCTGTATATCCTCTACGTGAACCGCGTGGGACATGGACTCTATCTGCTTTTCCAGATTGTCCGCTATGGCGTGAACCTGATATTCATTTAACTGATGGAGTTTGTCAACCTCGTTGTTGGCTGCAAGAATAGCATTCTCTATCTTTGACAGGTCGAATGTCACTTCTTCTCCATTTCTCTTGATTACATGTACATGTGTTTTGACTTCTTCTGACACAACAATGCCTCCCTCTTCCAAATATACTAGATGCGGTTGCCCATTCCGCATGGAAATCTTTATAAAGAAAATAATATGTAGCGCACTGATGTGCGCGTAGGTCATCAGGCTTACGCCTGTGACAAATAATGTAAACACAATATATTTGGTAGGGATAATGTGAAACACCCACTAGATATTGTGCTCTGTTATTATAGCCACCAATATTCGTAATGTAAAGATGAAAAAAGTGCTTTTACACAATAAAATCCCCGAGCGGCGCATAAACCTTGACAAATTTTGATAAAAAAATTTTGTGGGCAGTCAAAGCCTTGACAAGCAACCATAAAAAGTGATACACACTTATATGAATACATTTCTAATAGGTATTAATACAAATATCAAGGAGATAAAAAAATGCAGGAATTAAAGCCAATCAAAGAAGGTAAGGTACGTGAGATTTATGACAATGGAGACAGCCTGATCATGGTAGCTACAGACCGTATAAGCTGTTTTGATGTCATCCTCGACAATGTAATTTCTAAGAAAGGAACAGTTCTGACACAGATGTCAAAGTTCTGGTTTGACATGACACAGGACATTCTTCCTAACCACATGATCTCAGTTGATGTAAAGGATATGCCAGAGTTCTTCCAGCAGGAGAAGTTTGATGGCAACAGCATGATGTGCAGAAAGCTTGAGATGCTCCCAATCGAGTGTATCGTACGTGGATATATCACAGGCAGTGGCTGGGCAAGCTACAAAGAGAATGGCACAGTATGCGGAATCAAGCTCCCAGAGGGACTTAAGGAGTCAGATAAACTTCCTGAGCCTATCTACACACCATCAACAAAGGCGGAGATTGGCGATCACGATGAGAATATATCATATGAGCAGAGCATTGCTCACCTTGAGAAGTACTTCCCAGGAAAGGGTGAGGAGTACGCTGCAAAGCTCAAGGAGTACACGATCACACTCTATAAGAAGTGTGCAGAGTATGCACTTACAAGAGGAATCATCATCGCAGATACAAAGTTTGAGTTTGGTCTTGATGAGAACGGAAATATCGTTCTTGGCGATGAGATGCTCACACCGGACAGCTCAAGATTCTGGCCAGCAGATGTATATGAGCCAGGTCATGGTCAGCCATCATTTGACAAGCAGTTCGCCCGTGACTGGCTGAAGGCAAACCCAGACAAGGGCTGGAAACTTCCAGACGATGTCGCACAGAAGACTATCGACATTTACCTTGAGGGTTATGAGAAACTTACAGGCAAGCCACTTGGAAAGTAATTAATATAATTGTGTATGGCAATTAGCGGTTATATATGACCGGAGAAGGAGCCGTCGCACCCTGACTGGTGCGACGGCTCCTTTTTTATCGGTATGTGTAAAAAAACTGTTGATATTTTCTGATCAATAATATATAATCTTTATTAAGAACTAATCCCAATAAGAAAAATAACTATAATTAAGGAGGACAATATTATGTCAACAAATAAATACGCAGGAACACAGACAGAGAAGAATCTACAGGAGGCATTTGCAGGGGAGTCACAGGCGAGAAACAAGTACACATACTTCGCGTCTGTTGCCAAGAAGGAAGGCTATGAGCAGATGTCAGCACTGTTTTTAAAGACCGCAGACAATGAGAAGGAGCATGCGAAGATGTGGTTCAAGGAGCTTGCCGGAATCGGAGATACCAAGGCGAACCTTGCAGCCGCAGCTGAGGGTGAGAACTATGAGTGGACAGACATGTACGAAGGATTTGCCAAGACGGCAGAGGAAGAGGGATTCCCGGAGCTTGCAGCCAAGTTCAGAGCTGTTGGCGCCATCGAGAAGATGCACGAGGAGAGATACAGAGCACTTCTGAAGAATATCGAGACTGCTCAGGTGTTTGAGAAGAGCGAGGTCAAGGTGTGGGAGTGCCGTAACTGCGGACATGTTGTGGTTGGAACCAAGGCTCCGGATGTATGCCCTGTATGTACCCATCCACAGAGCTACTTCGAGGTCCGTGAGGAGAACTACTAAGTAATTAAGACAGTATCTATATAATAGATGTTATGTTCGGATAGATGTCCGGGAACACTACTATATGGATACTGTTTTTGTTTTGTGAACTTCGTTGAAATAAATGGCTGTGGGTGGTAAAGTGTAAATGTTATGAACAGGCAAAATCAAATGAGATTTTACAAGGAGGTAACAATGAAAAATATGCTGCGTGTGGCAGCCGTTACACCGAAGGTTCACATCGGAAGTGTCAGCGGAAATGTCAGAGAGATAATGGATATATATGAAGAGTATAAGGATGCGGCGGATGTCATAGTGACGCCGGAGCTTTCCATCACGGGATATACCTGTGCGGATCTGTTTGAGAACAGAAAACTCATAGATGGTGCAAGGAGAGGACTTCTCCAGCTTGCCATGGCGACTTGTACTGGACAGTCGGCGCTGGTGGTCGGTCTGCCATTTGAGGTGGATGGAGAGCTGTTCAACTGTGCGGCATTCCTGCAGGGGGGAAGAGTCATGGCGATCGTGCCAAAGACCTATCTTCCAAACTATGGAGAGTTCTACGAGAAGAGGTGGTTCTCAGCCAGAAAGTATGATGCGGTGATGGTCAATCTCATGGATCCGGAAGATGACGGTGATGAGCTTGAATACAATGCTGATCCAAAGACCGCAAGGGGCAGCGAAGTGTTGTTTGGCAACAATGTGTTGATAGAGATGGGCTGTGGAGACCAGAGAGTTAAGCTTGGCATAGAGATATGTGAGGATGCATGGACTCCGGTTTCGCCGGGAAGACTTCTCGCCATGGCGGGAGCCGAGGTAATACTCAACCTTTCCGCGTCAAATGAGGTCATTGGAAAGGCTGCATACAGGCATAAGCTGATAGGAAGTGTGTCATCAGACTGCCTGTGTGGATATGTGTATGTGTCGGCTGGAATGTACGAGTCCACATCGGATCTGGTATTTTCCGGTCACAATCTGATGTACGAGAACGGCAAACTTTTAGGTGAGGTAAAGCCATTTGAGGACGGAGTGCTGATAAGGGATATAAGTCTCACCAAGATAAGACACGACAGGATTGCCAATAAATCATTTGCCGACTGTAAGCGTGATTTCGCATTCAGAAAGTATGAGACAGTGGTGTGTGACACCCCGCTGATGGACAAGGGCAATGTTCTCATGAAGGTGAAGATGACACCATTTGTCCCATCTGGCAATAAGCTTGAGAGATGCATGGCCATATTCAAGATGCAGGTTGCCGGACTTCAGAGAAGGATAGAGGCGACACACTGCAAATGTGTTGTCGTGGGAGTGTCAGGAGGACTCGACTCCACACTTGCCCTGTTGGTTTCAGCCCAGGCGGTCAAGAATGCGGGACTTCCATCCACAACTGTAGTGGGAATCACCATGCCTGGTTTTGGAACGACAAACAGGACGAAGAACAACTCCACGGAACTCATGAGGCTTCTAGGCTGTGACAGCAGAGAGATAAGCATAGCCGCATCGGTGAGACAGCATTTTGCCGATATCGGACAGGATGAGAGCGTGCATGATGTCACTTACGAGAACTGTCAGGCGAGGGAGAGGACACAGATACTCATGGATGTCGCCAACAAGGAGGGCGGATTCGTGGTTGGAACGGGAGATCTCTCGGAGCTTGCACTCGGCTGGTGTACCTACAACGGAGATCACATGAGCATGTATGCGGTGAACACAAGTATACCAAAGACGCTGGTACGCTCTCTTGTGAACGAAGTCGGACACTTCATGGAGGTTGATGGATTTGAGGGTATCGCACCGATCATAGATGATATCATAGATACGCCGGTCAGCCCGGAGCTTCTTCCGCCGAACCCGGACGGAACGATAGCGCAGAAGACAGAGGACACAGTGGGATCGTACATCCTGCACGATTTCTTCTTATATTATACACTGCGATATGGAATGTCTCCAGAGGAGGTAAATGAGCTTTGCAAGGAGGCTGTCAGACAGAGCGAAGAGTACAATTTCTCAGACAGCGAGATCGACAAATGGCAGAAGGTATTCTACACAAGGTTCTTCCGCCAGCAGTTCAAGAGAAACTGTATGCCGGATGGCGTTAAGGTAGGAACCGTGTCAGTCAGCCCGAGAGGGGATCTGAGACTTCCGTCTGAGATAGAGTTTGAGGATTTTTTGTAGACATTTGCCTGGGCTAGTTATTAATGTGGCAGAATCAGAATAGCATACCAATCAGGGGGCGTTCCCACTTAACTCAGCCTGCAACGGTACTAAGGTGCCGCCTGCTGCGCCACCTAAGGACTGGCGGCATCGTATTCCCCTGATTTGGTAATGCTATATCGATCCTGCCGCAATATAGCATACAAAGACAAATGTCTACAAAAGTCGTGTATATATTTTATAAGGAATAATATAATTTAGGAGGACTAGGAAATGCCATTTATAGATTCAAAGGTTACAGTGAAGATGAGAGATGACCAGAAGGAGACTCTTAAGAGCAGTCTCGGTCAGGCGATAACAACGATGAACAAAACAGAGAGCTACCTTATGGTTGGTATCAACGATGGATACGATCTGTTCATGGGCGGAAAGAAACTTGAAAAGGGTGCATATGTGGAAGTCAGCGTATTTGGCGATGTGACTCCAAAAGCATGTGATGCCATGACAGGAAAGATCTGCGATATATTTGAGGATGTACTTGGAATCCCGGGAAATGCGGTGTACGTGACCTACCACGGCGTACATGACTGGGGCTGGAACGGCGGTAATTTCTGATGGGCTGGGAGATAGAAGTCCTTGACGCTCTCCAGAATATACATACCCCATGGCTTGACAAGATCATGGTGGCTATCACATCCCTTGGAAATGCGGGAATACTGTGGATAGTAATGGCGGCGGTGCTGCTTATCATCCCAAAGACCAGAAAAGTGGGAATCTGCATGGCAATAGCATTGGTATTGGATCTGCTGATAACCAACTGCCTGCTCAAAAATCTGGTTGCAAGGACAAGACCGTATGATGTGGCGAATTTTACAGATCTGATAGTGAAGAAACCGACGGATTATTCATTCCCATCGGGACACACGGCGGCGTCATTTGCGGCTGTTACGGCACTGTTTATGAGCAGGAAGAAGGTGTTGGGCGCAATATCATGTGTGATAGCGGTCCTTATAGCGTTCTCGAGGATGTATCTGTATGTGCATTTTCCGACAGATATCATTGGCGGAATAGTGGTAGGCGTGGTCGCCGGAGTGGCAGCAGGACTTATACTCAAGGCGATTGATAAGAAACTGGCAGCTAAAACGGTAGGCCAGATATAGAAAATCAGTAAAAACAATATCGTGAAGACAAAGACTTCCAAGAACAACACGATAATGCGGATCACTGGTCTGGAGGGACACAATCATGAGTGAATATACCATACTGCCGTTGATCAATGCATCATTTCAGCCGGGCGAAGCGAAAAAGACGGTAGACAGTTTTGAAGATAAAGATTTTCAGGAGATTGCACGTGCGGAATACTATTATTTTACCGGGCAGGCGGAGGAGTGCAGCCATATAGCAGAACGTTTCCTGATGAGTCATAATGTAAAACTAAAGATGTCTTCATGCCTGTTATATGTATATTCTAATCTTACACTTGGCAGAGAAATTGCATCAAGAAAAGGACTAAGGGAGATTCAGGAATGCCTTGAAAAAGAAATGAAAAATTCTTCATCCGCTGAGGACAGGGCTGTCAGTGTATTTGCGGGATATATGTCCTCTGTGCTTTTGCATCTTCCTGTAGATGAACTTCCGGATGTGGGACTTTATGCAGTAACATTGCCATCTGGAATTAAGATGTTTTCTGCCTATGTGATAGCTCACATGGCATATTTGAAAGGGGAGTATGGCAGGGCACTTGGAATTTGTGAGGCAGCATTGATGTTCAGGGATGGTACATATCCTATTAGTATGATTTATCTGTATTGTATGATTGCAATGTGTCAGATGAATTTGAAACATCAGCAGAAAGCAAAAGACGCACTGATGCTGGCGTGGAATGTGGCGAAAGGAGATGAATTTCTGGAACCCTTTATTGAACATCATGGTTTGCTGCAGGGACTTTTGGAGACGTGTATCCGCAAGGAAGATTCAAAACTATATAACAAATTATCTGATAAAGTCATTGCTTTTAGCAGAGGATGGATGTCGATCCACAATCCTATGTCAGAGAACTCAGTAACGGATGCATTATCCACAGTGGAATTCTCAATTGCAATGCTGGCAAGCCGTGATTGGAATAATCAGGAAATTGCAGATTATCTGGGATTTTCACCGAATACGGTTAAAACTTATCTGAGCAGGATTTATGTAAAGCTGAATATAAATAAAAGGGATGAACTGAAAAATTATATGCTGAAATAGGGAAAATATACATTTTCGTATCGAAACGGAGATTACATGGAAGAAGTCAAAATGATAAAATCTTTATATACAGAAATCATTACCCAAATTTAATGTTTATTTATAAGGGGGAAACTATATGAAGAAAAGAATTTTGACAACCCTGTTTACTATGTGCATGGTGCTGATGCTGTTACGAATACCGGCACCAGCATATGCTGGTAGAGCCTATTGCGACATCTGTGGTAAATGGGTAAGTACAACCGGAACTTATGAGTATAAAGACGCTGGATATCATTGGTGTCACGTTTATTGCACAGAATGTGGTACGAATATCAGCAATCCACGCTCCACGCATGTGTGGAGTGGAACGGCAACTTGCACAAGCGGACAGACTTGCACGATTTGCGGCGGAACATCCACCCCACCCGGACATGATTGGAACTCAAACTGGGTTTCGGATGAAGATAATCATTGGCATGAGTGTAATGTCTGCTCAGAAAAGGATAGTATTGGAGAACATACTTGGAATAACGGCGTGATAACTATTTCCTCGACCTGCACAACAGAGGGGGAGAGAAAATACACTTGCATTAAATGCGGCAGAATAAAAACAGAGACAATCTCTGCTATGGGTCACGATTTCGTGCATCACAACGCACAGGCGGCGACTTGTACCGCAAACGGTTGGGAAGCTTACTATACCTGCAATAACTGTGATTACACCACCTATACGGAGATTCCGGCAACAGGTCATAGTTATGGAGAAGTAACATACACATGGAGCACTGACAATCAGCATTGTACAGCAGAAAGAAAATGTACAGCATGTGATGGTGTAGAAAGCGAGACAGCAGATACAACAGCAACAGTAATACAGGAAAAGAACTGCGTATTGCCAGAATTAACAACATACAGTGTGACATTTGAAAATTCTGTTTTTGGAACTCAAACAAAGGAAAATGTACAGACAGCAGAAAACACCGGTCATGATATGGAAAAGGTTGAAGAGCAAGCTGCTACTGCTGCAAAAGAAGGAAACAGAACATATTGGTTTTGTGATAAATGCAATAAGTATTTTAGTGATGAAAAAGCAGAAAATGAAATAAAAAAGGAAGACACAGTGCTTGCGAAACTTGCTCCTGTTATTATCAAGGGCGACGGAGCAACAGTGACAGCAGGTGCGAAGAGTGAGCTATCCTTTACATCCGATGCAGCATATGAAGATTTTATTCGCGTTGAGATTGACGGAAAGACCATAGATGAGAGTAATTATACAGTAAAATCTGGAAGTATAATCGTAACATTGAAAGAGGATTATGTTGCCGGTTTTTCGAAGGGTGAGCATACACTTGGCATTGTCTCTGAAAGCGGAACAGCGACAGCTCATTTTACAGTAAGCGAGAAGACAACGGGGACACAGGAGCCTTCGGAAGACACAACCAGTACGACACAGGAGACAAGTACAACGGATAAAACAACACAATCATCTCCAAAAACTGGTGACAGTACAGACTTGCAGTTGTATGTGATTCTTATGCTTGTTTCAATAGGGGGTGTTGCAGGAATTGTTGTTAGGAGTAAGTTCAAGTCCCGTTGATAATGGCTTTAAATGAAAGGGCTGTTACAGCAAAAATTAAATGTTGGAATTAAATAAAATGAGGCATATGGACCAGGAAGGTGTTCATATGTCTTATTTTTATATCAGCGTTTACTGCAATCATCGTGAAGGCATAATTAAATACACAGAAAATTCACAAATCAAACGCCCCCATACACTATTGACATTAAAAATTAGAAGTATTACTATTTATGCAACTTGCGTCAAATCATATATAGCTGACGATCAAAATTCGCATATCATAAATCAAGTTCCTGATTTTGTGCATCTGAGGATTCTGTCAGCATTTCAAAATGAAAAAAAGGTGACTGTGAATGTAACTATATGGATGAAAAGACAGTTATAGTTGGCAGAGCATAAACACCTGATATATATCATAAGGAGGAAATAGAATGGTCAAAACATTGCTTGGGCAGGTTGGCGAGTACAAGAAGGATTCTATACTCACACCTGTATTTACGGCGGCTGAGGTCTTCATGGAGATCCTCATTCCATTTGTGACCGCCAAGATAATCGACGAGGGAATCAATGGACAGGATATGAGCAAGGTGTATATGTATGGCGGACTTATGCTCGTGCTGGCTTTCCTGAGTCTTTTCTTTGGAGTGATGGCGGGCAAGTTCGCTGCCAGCGCATCAACCGGATTTGCGTGTAACCTGAGGGAAGGCATGTACAGGAATGTGCAGGAATTTTCATTTACCAACATTGATAAATTCAGCACAGCCAGTCTTATAACACGAATGACAACCGATGTGACAAATGTACAGAATGCATATCAGATGCTCATACGAATAGCGGTCCGTGCGCCGCTCATGCTCATATGTAGTATGATAATGTGCTTTACCATCAACGTGGAGCTGTCATTTATATTTGTGGCGGCACTCGTGGTTCTCGCATTTGGATTGTTTTTCATAATATTCAAGGTAACACCTATATTTGATGAGGTGTTCAGAAACTACGATAACCTGAATGCCAGTGTTCAGGAAAATGTATCAGCGATAAGAGTTGTAAAGGCATTTGTCAGAGAAGAATACGAGGATAAGAAGTTTGGAAAGGCAGCAGAGGTGCTGGCGGAACTGTCCATAAAGGCGGAGAGCCTGCTTGCATTCAACAACCCTATCATGATGTTCGTCATATTCACATGTATGATGCTCCTCTCATGGGTCGGAGCGCATTTCATAGTCGGCGGCAGCATGACGACCGGTAATCTCACATCGCTTTTCAGCTATGTCATGAGCATGATGATGTCGCTGATGATGCTGTCTATGGTATTTGTCATGATCTCTATGAGTATGGCAAGTATGAGACGTATATCGGAAGTCCTTGAGGAGACACCTACCATGACCAATCCTGATGAACCGATCATGGAGGTTCCTGACGGAAGAATAGATTTCAACCATGTGGACTTTGTATATAAAGCAGGAAGTGCCGAGGATACGCTGAATGATATTGATATACACATAAAATCCGGAGAGACGGTTGGTGTGATCGGTGGAACCGGATGTGGTAAGTCTACATTTGTCAACCTGATAAGCAGACTTTACGATGTGAAACCGGACAGTGGTTCAGTCTGTGTCGGAGGTCACGATGTGCGTGATTATGATATGGAGGTCATCAGAAATCAGGTGGCGGTTGTGCTTCAGAAGAATGTGCTGTTTTCCGGCACGATACTTGACAACCTGAGATGGGGCAAGGAGGATGCCACAGAGGAAGAGTGCCGTGAGGTGTGCGAGCTTGCCTGCGCGGATGAGTTCATAGACAGGATGCCGGATGGGTATAACACCTGGATAGAGCAGGGCGGAAGTAACGTGTCCGGTGGTCAGAAACAGAGACTCTGTATTGCCAGGGCGCTGCTCAAGAGTCCGAAGGTGCTCATTCTCGATGATTCCACAAGCGCAGTTGACACTGCAACCGATGCGAAGATCAGACAGGCATTTGCAACAAAGATACCGAATACCACCAAGATCATCATATCCCAGAGAATATCAAGTGTGCAGGATGCCGACAGGATAATAGTTCTGGATAATGGAACGGTGAGCGGATTCGATACACATGAGAACTTATTAAATAACAACACAATATACAAGGAAATCTACGACGTCCAGATGTCCGGCGGCGGAGATTTCGATGAGAAGATGAATTAATATAGATGAAAGGAGGCAGTGAAATGGCTGGAAATTCACAGAAACATAACGGAAATAAATCCGATAAGAATCCCATGAAGGCACTTGGCAGACTGATCAGATATGTCCTCAAGGAATACAAGCTGGCATGTGTTACGGTTGTGGTCAGCATACTTATATCGGCACTTGCAATACTGAGTGTGTCAATGTTCATGCAGAAACTTATCGATTCATATATTGAGCCGATGATGAAACAGAGTTCGCCTGATTATGGTCCTCTGGCTCACAGGATGCTTGGACTTGGTCTCATATTGGCGCTGGGAATCATTTGCGCCTATGCATATAACAGGATCATGGTAAATGTGACCCAGGGAACTATGAAGAGACTCAGGGTTCAGCTCTTTGAGAGAATGGAATCCCTTCCGATATCTTTCTTTGACACACATGCACACGGAGATATTATGTCTGTGTATACAAATGATGTGGATACGCTCCGTCAGGTGATAAGTCAGAGTATGCCACAGCTTATCAATTCAAGTATTACATTTATATCAACGCTTATCGCGATGATAGTTCTTGACATCCCCCTCACAGTGCTGTCGGTCGTCATGGTATTTATCATGATAAAGGCGACGTCAAGCCTGGGAGCAAAGTCAGGAAGATACTTTATGGAACAGCAGAAGGAGCTTGGAAAGGTAAATGGTTATATAGAGGAAATGATGAGCGGGCAGAAGGTCGTCAAGGTGTTTTGTCATGAAGAAAAGGCGTATGACGATTTCTGCAAATTGAACAGATCTCTTCAGGACAGTGCCTACAAGGCAAATATGATAGCCAACATAACCATGCCGGTGAATGCGAACCTTGGAAACATAAGCTACGTTCTCTGCGCTGTGCTCGGAGGTGTCCTTGCGGTAAATGGCTGGTCAGGGCTTACAATAGGAACACTTGTGGCATTCCTGACACTCAACAAGAGTTTTACGATGCCGGTGACACAGATAAGCCAGCAGATCAATGCTATAGTTATGGCGGCTGCCGGAGCAGACAGAGTATTCACCATGATAGATGAGAAACCGGAAGAGGATGAGGGCTATGTTGAGCTGGTAAATGCAAAGAAAGACGAGGACGGCAATCTCACGGAGACAGAGGAGAGAACAGGTCTCTGGGCTTGGAGACACAAGCATGAGACAGGTGAGGTCACATACAGGGAACTCACGGGTGAGGTTGAATTTGAAAATGTTGACTTCGGATATAACCCTGATAAGATAGTTCTGCACGACATCAATATGTATGCAAAGCCTGGACAAAAGATTGCGTTTGTCGGAAGTACAGGTGCGGGCAAGACGACTATAACCAATCTGATAAACAGATTCTACGACATACAGGACGGTAAGATAAGATACGACAATATCAATATTGGCAAGATCAAGAAACCGGACCTCAGACGAAGTCTTGGCATAGTTCTTCAGGATACACATTTGTTCACGGGAACAGTCATGGACAATATAAGATATGGTAAACTGGATGCCACGGATGAGGAGTGCATCAAGGCTGCAAAGCTTGCAAATGCCCATGACTTTATAAAGCGTCTTCCAGATGGTTATAACACAGTGCTCACCGGGGACGGTTCAAATCTCAGTCAGGGACAGAGACAGCTGCTGGCAATTGCGAGGGCGGCGGTCGCAGATCCACCAGCCCTGATCCTCGATGAGGCTACATCATCCATCGATACGAGAACTGAGGCTATGGTATCAAAGGGAATGGACGCCCTTATGGAGGGAAGGACTTCATTTGTCATAGCCCACAGACTTTCCACGGTCAAGGATGCGGACTGCATCATGGTCATGGAGCAGGGACGTATCATAGAGCGAGGCACCCACGATCAGCTCATTGATATGAAGGGAAGGTATTATCAGCTGTACACAGGTAAGAAGGCAGTAACTGAGTAATTGTATACAAAAAACAGAAAATTACTTGCAATTATAAAATGTATGTACTACCATAGGGACAATTAATGGTAGTCGCAGTTAAGCTCAACGAGATGAAAGTTTCGTTGGGCTTTTTTTATGTGCCGCGCGAAGCGCATTTGAATGCGTCTGTTCAATTTTATTTTTAAGGAGGAAATTTATTATGCCACAAAACAAATTACAGGAATTCGTATTCACAACTATCATGGCCATGCTCATGGTTTATGGAATGATCTGCTACAATGTAGCGCTTAACACAGGAGGTTTCACCAATCAGACATTTGTCATAGCTCTGCATGAGATGCCGATAATGTGGCCGATTGCCGTTGTTCTTGAACTTTTCGTGGTTGGAAAGCTTGCACCTATGTTTGCATTTAAGATAGTAAGACCTACAGACAGACCGCAGGTGATCACATTCATGATATCATTCTATATCTGCATTATGATGTGCCCGATCATGAGCCTTATTGCCACAATATTGTTCAACGATACGAAAGACTTTGGAACATTTATCCAGACATGGGGACTTAATCTCCCTGTTGCATTGCTATGGCAGCTCTGTTACTGCGGACCGCTAGTAAGGCTGATATTCAGGACTATATTTAGGAAACAGCTGGTAAGTTCTGGCGATGACGATCTGCCAAATGAGACTCAGCCTGAGGTGTGACAATCCCATTTGGCAAGTTTTGCTCAAAGTGTAGACAAGTCCTGGGCGAGATGTTAAAATCCGTTCAAAGCATAGATAGAGAGGCTGCGTATGGGTGAGAAATACATAACTTTGGACGAGCTGTGCCAAATGCTTTCAATATCGAAGGCGACAGGGCGCAACTGGATCAGGCTTGGGAAAATTGAATCACAGGGCAAAAGGTCTGATGGACAGGTGTATTTCACAGAGGAATATGTCAGTAAACTAAGGCAGTCACTTAAGAATGGTGAGCGAAAGGAACTTCGCAGCCGGCGGAATAAGGGCTATGTGTCCGGCAAAGGTTTTTACGACAGGTATGTATCAGATGACTGCGAGTGCGTGAGTACAGTTAAAGGACTTGCTGATATGTTGGAAGAACGGTGTGTCAGTGTCACGGATACGATCATGAGAGTCTTGCTTGCAGACTGTGCCGTCAAGCTGCTGGTAAGCAGCGGTATGTTAGAGATAGACTCAAACAGTTGTGAGAAAGTTTATTACGAAAACGGGGATCTCACGGAGGATGAAGAAGTTCTCCTGGCATACATAGACAGAAAAATTCAAGCTGATATATGGGAAGATCTGCTGGACGATATAATTCAGGACAAAGAAAAAGCAGCGGACTGGATACGGACGAACAGGGAATTCCTTGGTACACATTACAGTTATCAGCGGGGCGAGGATGTGCTTGGTCTGCTATATATATCCATAAGGGATGTCGGCAGCCGAAAGGCAGCGGGATCATATTACACGCCAACGGATGTTGTGAGGAATATGGTAAGTGATGTGACTATTGGTTTGGACAGTGGATTGGATGGAACGACTTTTCTTGACCCATGCTGCGGAACAGGCAATTTCCTGATACAGCTTTCGGAGAATATAGACATAGGTAATATATACGCGTTTGACATAGATATGCTAAGCGTACAGCTTGCACGGTTCAATCTGGCACTTGCAAGGCTGGCTGGCAGAGGAAGTGTGGGGGCATCGGATGCCATATGGACGATATGTGACCACATAAAATGCAGAGATTTTCTGGAAAAATGTGAGACCGGAATGGCTGACATTAAGACCTATGATGTCATCATTGGCAATCCACCATGGGGATATAGATTTGGAAGTCACGCACAGAAATACCTGCGAAAAGCTTACAGAACCGCAGCCGGCAGGGGTGCTGAGTCATATGACGTGTTCGTGGAGAGGGCACTTGAACTGCTTTCAGATGGAGGGATACTCGAATTTATTCTGCCTGAGGCACTGCTGGATGTGAAGAATCATATGATCGCAAGGAGTATCATAGCAGATGCTGCAAATGTAAGCAGGGTGAGGTTTATCGGAGATGCGTTTCATGGTGTCCAGTGCCCTGCGGTGGTGCTGCAACTTGTAAAGAGTAGTGATCCGGGGCATTGCATTGGCGCCAGGGTCGATAAGGGCGGCGATACATTTGTAATATATGCGGACAGACCTCTTGACGGTGAGAAATTCATATTAAGGCTAAGTGATGAAGAGTACGGTCTGTTAGTTAAGCTGGAAAGATCAGACAATTGTACTTATCTGCATGGACAGGCAGATTTTGCGCTTGGCATAGTGACAGGGGATAACAATAAATACCTGTCAGAAGAGGGCGCAGAGGGACTGGAGAGTATTGTGTCGGGGGCGGCAGTGTTCAGATACAGATGCGGGGAGTCAGGTAAATTCATAGATCCTGATCTTACACTCTATCAGCAGGCAGCACCCGAAAAATTATATCGTGCGCCGGAGAAACTCGTGTACAGGTTCATAAACCGTCAGCTGGTATTTGCCTATGATGACAGGTGCAGACTTACCCTGAACAGCTGCAATGTGGTGATCCCCCGAATTCCGGGACTTGACATGAAATATATAATGGCGGTACTCAATTCACGGGTTGCGCAGTATATATATGAAAAGCATTTCAACGCGGTGAAGGTGCTTAGATCCCATATAGAGTCCATTCCCATTCCGATTGCGGATGAGATGACACAGAATGACATAATAGCAAAGGTGGAAGAACTTATTGTGCTGAGAGGTCAGGCAGGCGAAGAAGACTTTGCAGAAAAGTTTCGGTTGTATGATGAGATAGATGATATTGTGAGACGGTTGTATTCCGTCACGGATGGCGAATATGAGTTCATAAAGAACGCTTTATCAGGCTGCAAATATATGCTATAAGTATTACAATAATGGAGCAGACGCCGCCTTAATGGCGGGTCCCCCTTACGATAATAAATGGAAAAGAGGAAGAGTCTATGAACAATATACTTCTTATAAATGACATGGCAGGCTATGGCAAGGTGGCACTGTCAGCCATGATACCTATCATGTCCAACATGAAGTTTCAGGTGTACAATCTGCCAACAGCCCTTGTGTCAAACACACTGGACTATGGCAGATTCGATATTCTTGAGACCACCGGTTATATGAAGAACAGCATGAGAGTGTGGGATGAACTTGGGTTTACATTTGATACTATAGCCACCGGATTTCTTGTATCTGAGGAACAGACAAAACTGGTCGCTGAGTATTGCGAGAAGAAGAAAGCACAGGGCGCATTTATATTTGTAGATCCGATCATGGGTGACGATGGTGTACTGTACAATGGCGTCACAGAGAATACGGTGGGATATATGAGACAGATGTGTAAGGTTGCAGATCTGATAGTTCCAAACTGTACCGAGGCAGCATTCCTTGCGGGCAAATACACAGACAAGAAGATATTGACTATGGCAGAGGCAGAGGATCTTGCGCATACACTTCACGGATATGGTGCAAAGACGGTGGTTATAACCAGCGTAAACATAGATGGTCAGACAAGCACACTTATGCTTGATGGAGAGACGGACAAGCTGAATGTGTTCCCGTATACAGAGATCCCGGTGAGATTTCCGGGAACTGGAGACATATTCTCAGCGGTACTCATAGGAAAGTACAGGGGCGGACACAGCATAGAGGACAGCGTGCAGTCGGCTATGAAAGTTGTTGAGAAACTTATTGCCCTGAACAAGGACAATGTAGATAAGTATAAGGGAATACCGCTTGAGCAGTATATAGAGGTGATAACCAAATGAGCAGACCAAAGATAAAGATTACACTCATAGATCAAAAAGGTCCACACGGCTGTCATAGAGGACATAAGATAGGTGATTCTTATGATTTTGACACGGAGAGGGGACAGCTCTGTCCGATGGCAATGCATGTGGCTTTCCCATATGTTGATATCCTCAGATATGGCGGCAGTATTCCGGGAAATGAGCCTGGAACAGCGGTGTTCTGCTGCCCGGATGTAGATACGATAAATGTGTTCAGGATAGAGGTAGTCTAGCACTGGTAAAGAGACAGTTAAAGAAACGGAACAAAGGAAGAAAAAACATTCCTGATATAATATAATATTTTACAGATCGTAGACGATATATTTATTATTTTCAGGAGGTGGCGCAGATGCTGGTTCGCATAGAAAAATACAACATAATTGTATGGATCGTTGCTCTGGCTATTTGTGTTTCGTACCTGGGCGTGTACGGACTCTACAATCCAAATGTCAGAAATTATTCCACACATTCAGCAGCATCCCTCGGTGAAAGCAGAGGGATAGAATCTGGTAATAATGACATGCTGATGGTGGACAATGCAGCAGGACTTACCGTTCAGACAAGAAGTATCAGGACGGGAAATACCGGAGAATCCATGGAGGATACATGGGCTCTTGCAGCGGTTCTTGCCGTATTGCAGCTGAGTATTATATTTTGGATTTATACACGTATAGGCAGATGGGGAGAGCTGGTGTACAGCCGTAGGTGGCTGCTCCTCGAATATATACACAAACAAGATGGGAAAAAGCGTCTGGGATATGCCGGTGAAGGATATCTCAGATGAGAAATTTGCATATGTCATCTGAGTCTTCATTGGCGGGTTGAGACGATGTTGTTGAGAATTAACGCGAAATGCGTTCACCAGTGAAGGAGAGATAATTATGGCAATGGATATTTTGGCTTATACATTCGGAATCATAGCGCTTGCAGCAGGGATCAAATGTTTTGTTGACGAGAACTGGGGTGAGAAGATGCACAGGGAATCAGAGGATTCAGAGGATGTACAGGATATGACACAGGATAAAAAGATAGCATAGGCTATGTAAAAGACAAATAAAACGCAAAAATATACAATAAAGATCCCACAGATATATCGAACGATTTGATGTATCTGTGGGATTTGTTGTTTATGTATATAATTATAATGGTTGTTTCATTTTGTTTAGTTCTGGAATTATCGTTGCCAGCATCGTGATAAAGCAGGCACTTCCGCCGATAATATTTGACACCGGTTCAGCCATAAATACGCCATTTGTTCCAAGGTGGAAGGCATAAGGCAGCAGATATGTCAGAGGAACCACGATGATCGCCTTTCTGAGAAGAGAGAAAAAGATCGCCTGTTTCTTCTTGTTCAGAGATTTGAATGTGGTCTGTCCAATATACTGCAGCAGCATGAATGCAAATGCAGCAAAATATATTTTGAGGGCAGGGATGGAGTCATTTATAAGATCACTGTCAGAGCTGAAAATGGAGATGAGCATTCCGGGTGCTATCAGAATGATCCCCCATGCTATGACCATGTATATTACAGCAAGTAATGACATGACAGCAATTGATTTCTTCACATGATCGGGTTTCCTAGCTCCATAGTTGTAACTTATGACCGGAGATGCTCCCTCGGCGATGGACCAGATAGGAGTCTCAACTATCTGCCTGACGCTAGACACTATGGTCATAACGGATACATATACATCTCCGCCGGTTCGGGACAACACGCTGTTACAGCAGATTGACACGAGACTGTTGGTAAGCTGCATCACAAATCCTGCAGTTCCAAGGCTGACGATATCTTTTGCGTGTGATGCACATTCCCTAAGTTGACCGGGACGGAGTAACCTGATCTGCAATTCAGCTCTGTTCTTCAAAAAATACAGAACAAATGTAGCGGACAGTAACTGGGATATCACAGTTGCTATGGCTGCTCCCTTAACGCCTAAGTGCAGTAAAAATATAAATAAGGGATCAAGGATACAGTTGGCAACAGCTCCAACGGCGACGGTCAGCATTCCGGTAACTGAGTAGCCCTGTGCATTGATGAAAGGGTTCATGCCGGTTGCAATCATGGATGGCAATGTCCCAATCATATAGATCATCATATAAGGGTATGCATAGGTGAGTGCGCTGTCAGATGCTCCAAAGAGAACAAGCAGTGGTTTGGAGAAAATCAAGCCTATCGTCATGAGGATAACGGCGGCATAGCACAGCATGGTGAAGGCGGTGTTCATGATGGTGTCTGCGGTTTCATCATCGCCCATTCCCCTTCTGATGGAGAATAGTGGGGAACCGCCGCTGCCGAACAGATTGCTGAATGCAGTTATGATGATGATGATAGGAAAGCAGAGACCCACACCGCCCAGGGCAGAGGTTCCAACATCTGGGATCCTTGCAATATATATCCTGTCGATCACGTTGTACAATAGACTTATGAGCTGTGCAACGAGCATAGGCATTGCCACACCGAGTATGTTCTGGGTTATTTTGCCATCTTCAAAGTTTATTCTTTTCATAGCTTATCATTCCTTACAAAAAATACTGATTAATTTACTTCCATATAATAGAACTGTGTTGGAAATGAATCAAGAGGGCACATATACAATATGTTGATAATATTGCGAAAAATGCGGATATATGGTGTATTACTAGCCGTTTGGTTAGTGTACATGCCTTTTCCTGAAATATATAATATTGATATATTATGTAAAAGAGGAGGAGTGAATATATGAATAAAATCAGAAAAATTGTTATGGCGCTATGTATGATAGGAGTTATGAGCCTGATGTTTCCATCAGTGACATGGGCAGAAGATGGATCAGTGACACTGAATCTCGGAAATGGAGCAATAGATATAACACCGACTGGTTATAGACAGGGTAATAGTGAGGAGGTAGCTTTTACAGGTTCATACGTGATAACAGGATCTTTGACTGCGGACAGCCCACTGGATATTGAGAATAATTCAGGATCTTTATTTACATGTAATATAACTTTGGATAACGCCAGTATAATAGGTGCTACATGGTGTACAGCCGTTAGGATCAGCGGAAATAGCGAGATAGCTTTAAATATCACGAACGTTGGAAACAGTGTGATAAAAGGATATAATCATGCTGCAATAGTGTCAAACAGCAGTGCAAATGCATATGTGAGCATATCATCTCCAAAGGGAAATAATCTGTACATGGGTAGTGAGAAAAGCAGTACTACTGAAAAAGTATATCGTGGTTCTATGTCGCTGACTATAAACGGAGTTGTGCCTGACAATGATTCAAATCTTGACCTTGCAAATCATACATGTGTGTATAAGACAGTATGGTGGCCGGAAATTTATGAGATGTCACTGGATGAGTTTATAGAAAATACTAACACAATAGTGCCGAAAGGAGCCTGTGTATGTGGAAATGTGACAGAGGCAGCGGACATAACTGATAAGGTGGTATATAGTGAACCAACATGTACCGAGTCTGGTGAAGGCTATTATAAGACTGTGATAGGTGAAGTTGAATATGAAAGTCCTCATTATGTATTGTCTAAACTGACTCATCAGATAGTAGATGTTCCAGCTGTTGCTGCTACATGTGAGACGGACGGCAGCATTGAGTACTGGACATGTACACGTTGCGGTGCAAAGTTTTCTGACGAGGAGGCGACAGAGGAGATCACAGATGAGGATATAGAGATTGCAGCAGCGGGACATGTGTATGGCGCAGACTTGTCGTATGATGACGAAAATCATTGGGAAGAATGCACGATATGTGGCAATGTTGCAAATAAGGCTGCACATGAATGGGGTGGCTGGACGGTCACAGCAAAGGCGACGCACACCAAAGAGGGAAGTCGGGAGAGAATATGTTCAGAGTGTGGATATAAGGTTTCAGAGGTGATACCGGCACTTAAGGATCACAGTGACACTACCACTGAGGTTACCACTGCTGGAAGTACAGAGACAACCTCAGATGCCACCACGGAGGTGACAACGGAAGAGAAGAAAGTTCCAAATACCGGAGATTCGGAAAATATAGCACTGTACATAATCATCATGGGTCTTTCTCTAGCAGGAGTGATCATGATTGTTGGAAAAAAGAGAGAGTCTGACAAACAATAGAGAAGTCAGATATAAAATATAGCTGTAGGAGAGGCAATAAATGTGGAGTATATGCATTTATTGCCTTTTGTTTATGCGGTAATTAAAAATAATTAATATTTAGCTAAATAAAGTTTGACTGTTGAGTAAAATTTAGCTAAAATATAAAAGAAAATGTATATTGAACAATTGCAATACAGGAATGACCAACGACATCATAGGGATTATACATTTGCATAACAAATCATGAGAAAAAATTATTATAATGACAGGGGACAAAGATATGAAAATCAAGCCAAATGATGTTATGATCAGGTACACAGGACGTATTGACTGGACGGATGAGGAAAAGCCGGTGTGGGTATATCCGTGTACGTCTGCGGAGATGAAATTTACGGGTAATACTCTTAAGATAAAGGTGTCCAACAGGAATAACTACTGGGACAATTATCTTGGATGTATAATAGATCAGTCGCAGAGAAGCTATTTTTTAAATAAAGAGGGAATTACGGAACTTGATATAGCTGTTCCGGATAACGATACAAATGAACATCGTGTGCTGTTCTTCAAGAGACAGGATGCATGCCATGAGGTAACGATACTTGAGTATGAGATCGGAGATGGGGAGAGACTTCTCCCATTGAAACCACTGTCAGGCAGGCGCATAGAGGTGTATGGAGACTCGGTGTCAGCAGGAGAGGTGTCAGAGGCTGTCGACTGTGTGGGAATGGAAGACCCGGTACACAACGGTGGTTATTCAAATAGCTGGTATTCGTACGCATGGATAACAGCGAGAAAGCTGAAGGCGCAGATACATGATATAGCACAGGGTGGAATTGCACTTATGGATGGAACCGGCTGGTTTCAGGAGCCACAGCAGGTAGGAATGGAGAGTGCGTGGGATAAGATCCATTACAATCCGGTGTTCGGTGAGAGTACAACGTGGGATTTTTCACAGTACACTCCACAGGTCGTGATAGTTGCTATAGGACAGAATGACAGCCATCCATACGACTTTATGAAGAATGCATATACGGGCGGACAGGCTGAGAGATGGCGTGCCAGATATACAGAGTTTCTAGGCAAGCTCAGAAGGATCTACCCAAAAGCGAGAATAATATGTTGCACCACTCTTTTATGTCATGACTGTTCATGGGATAAGGCTATAGATGAAGTGGTTGACAATATGAATGATAAAATGATAACTCATTATATATATGGAAGAAACGGATTCGGAACACCGGGACATTTGAGGATACCGGAGGCGTGTGAGATGGCGACAGAGCTTGCAGAGTATATAGAAGGTCTTGAAATTGAGGGATGGAATTAAAGGCCATCATAACTTAGGGGTAATATAGGACCAGGATAAATGTGCAGAGTGATATGGGGAGGATAAACCATGGGAGATTATGATCTTGAAAGAATAGAATCGGTTATACGACGTGCGCATATGGGACAGGAGCTGACAATAGCTTTTCTGGGAGGTTCAATAACTCAGGGAAGTCTGGCTACAGTGCATGAGAATACATATGCATACAGAGTGTATAAGTGGTGGTGTGATACCTTTCCACAGGCAAAGTTCAATTATGTGAATGGCGGAATAGGCGGTACAGATTCCTATTACGGGGTGTCAAGAGCGGTCACTGATGTGCTCATGTATCAGCCGGATCTTGTTGTGGTGGATTTTAGCGTAAATGATGTGGATAACATATACTGTGAAGAGACCTTTGAAGGCGTGCTGAGAAAACTGCTTTGCTGGTCCTCAAGACCTGCGGTTCTCATACTCAATAACGTATTCTATGACAGCGGTGAAAGTACTCAGGATGTTCACAATAAACTTGCGGATCATTATGGAGTACCTCATGTGAGTGTGCACGACACTATATACAGGCGAATGAAAGCCGGCGAATATAGCAGGATCGACATAACTCCAGATGGACTTCACCCAAATGACAAGGGTCATGGTCTGGTGGCTGCTGAGATAACGAAGTTCCTCGAAGAAGTTATAGAGGCAACAGTGGTGAATAAAGAATGCAGCCAGGAAGAAACGGCATGTTCTTGTGCGATGCCGTCCCCAGTGACAGCAAATGCTTATGAGGATGCAAAGAGACTCACAATACGCGAGATATGTCCGGAACTCTCAGGATTTAGAGCAGATACAAATGAGAAGATGGGGCATCTTGATCATTTTAAGAATGGCTGGACAGGAACAAATGCAGGCGACAAAATAACATTTGAGCTTGAGGGCAGCTGCATAGGAATACAGTACAGAAAGACAATATCAAGACCTGCTGTCAGAGCAAATGCAGTTATTGATGGAGATACAGATAATCCAATCATGCTGGATGGCAACTTTGATCAGGATTGGGGCGATTGTCTCTTTATACAGCCGATTCTTCATCATGGAGAGAATAAGAAACATACGCTTGAGATAACGGTAGTTGATGATGAGTGCGCGGGCACTACGCCATTCTACCTTATGGCGGTAATAGTTGCCTGATAAGTCCGGATTTGGGAAAGTGCTAAAGTATTAGGGTAGCATAGTTTTCAGAGAAAAAGAATAAGTGAAAAGAACAGGGATATAAAATTAAACTAATAATACATAGTGTTTTATATTGCATAATCTGAGATATGGTATTATGATTATCTCAGATGTACAAAGAGGTACTGCATAATCTTGCAGTACCTCTATTTTTTTATATTACGGTTTTAATATCGTAATAGTCAAAGGAGGATGAACATTATGACACCAATGAACAATGCAGATTATCTTATCAGATTACAGCATGCAGATGAACTTGACGCGCTGAAGGCAGCAAAGAAAGCAAGTGGACTCACATATGAGGCACTGGCAGAGAAGGTAGGAGTAAATAAAGTTTGGCTTGCATCAGCATTTGAGGGACAGCAGTATGTGCCAGAAGAATACTGCGACAAACTTGCGGAGGCTCTGGGAATAGATAAGTCAGCAACGGCATTCCTTGCTGAGCACCCATATAAAGGCAACACGGATCCGATACTCTACAGACTTCACGAGGTTATTGATACATATGGTCCTGCCATCAAGGATATAATCCATGAGCAGGGAGGAAATGCCATCATGAGTGCAATTGATTTTGGACTTGATGTGGACGTGACTGAGGATGCTGAGGACAACCACAGAGTAATCATAAAGTTTGACGGAAAACTCCTGCCATATGCAAAGAAAGGTCAGTATCCTTGGTAGTGTTGACATTACAATCGTTGTAAGGTTTAATATCATGTGGGGACGGGGGTTCCTGACCCCTCCGTCCCCATCAACATGAAAGACGAGGATATGTGTAATTATGGAAAAAAACCTTACGACAGGCAGTGTGCCGAAGACAATGGCATATTTTGCACTGCCTTATCTATTATCTTATTTTCTTCAGACGTTATATGGAATGGCGGATCTGTTTATCATAGGACAGTTTTGTGGAAATGATGCCGGAGCTACCACAGCAGTTGCAAATGGCTCACAGGTCATGCACATGCTTACGGTTATTCTGGTGGGGCTTGCAATGGGAACAACTGTCGTCATAGGAAAAGCAG
Source organism: Coprococcus sp. (assembly GCA_050874325.1). Classification (GTDB taxonomy): domain Bacteria; phylum Bacillota; class Clostridia; order Lachnospirales; family Lachnospiraceae; genus Coprococcus. The sequence continues at coordinate 60,050 of JBNMKK010000014.1, forward strand.
TGGGTGCAAAAAAACTTCAGGATGCCCAGGCTGCTATCGGAAATACAGTCACCATCTTCATGATAATATCAGTGGTACTTACAGTAATACTTCTCATTTTCATAGATCCGATAGTTACGGTTATGGATACGCCGGAGGAGGCTGTAAAAGGGATCACTGATTATCTGATAGTCTGTTTTATAGGAATTCCATTTATAACAGCATACAATGTGATAAGTTCAATATTCAGAGGCCTTGGAGATTCCAAGAGTCCCATGTATTTTATTGCAATCGCGTGCGGGCTTAATATTGCACTTGATTACATATTTATAGGAGCCTGTGGCTTGGGACCTCTTGGCGCTGCACTTGGAACGACGTTGGCGCAGACATTTAGCGTTATAATATCATTTGTGGCGATAAAGAGAATGAACACAGGGCTGAGACTTACGAAAAATGACTTTGTTCCGAGAAGATCTGTGCTCGGAGAGATAGTAAAGATAGGTCTCCCGGTGGCGGTTCAGGACGGTTGTATACAGATTGCATTTATTGTCATAACCGTTATTGCGAATAAACGTGGTGTAAATGACGCGGCGGCAGTGGGAGTCGTGGAGAAGATGATAAGCTTTATATTCATAGTTCCATCATCCATGCTGGCAACAGTGTCGGCATTGGCTGCACAGAATATTGGCGCAGGCAGACATGACAGGGCAGAACAGATACTAAAGTATGCATTGGGAATCATAGTGGCATATGGTGCTATAGCTATCGCGATAGTTGAAATATTTGCACCGGAACTTGTGGGACTCTTCAGTAAGAACAAAGTGGTTGTAGAGATGGGAGTTCAGTATATCAGCAGTTATATCGTGGATTGTATATTTGCTGGAATACACTTCAGCTTTACCGGATATTTCTGTGCGTACGGCAAATCCTATATAGGGTTTATCCACAATATGATAGCCATAGTATGTGCAAGAATACCGGGATCATATCTGGCATCGATCAAATACCCTGACACCTTGTTCCCGATGGGATTTGCTGCTCCGGCAGGATCACTTATCTCGATAGTTATATGTGTGGGCGCATTTGTGTGGATGAAGAGGCGCGGCACGCTGTATAAGGCGAACTTGTAAGAGGTATGTTTATTGGAGATAGCAATGTTTACTGTGCGACCCTTTCGTAGAGGTATTATTGTCGTGAGGATAGATTTATATGGATGAGAACAGATTATTCAAGATAGGAGAGGTGGCGAAGATGTATCATGTCAGCATGGGTACGCTGCGCCATTATGAGAAAGAGGGACTTCTCACGCCTGAATATGTAGATGAGACGACGGGTTACAGATATTATGGAGTCCGCCAGCTTGAGGTGCTGAACACTATAGGTTATCTGAGGGTGCTTGACATGCCGCTTTCTGAGATCAGAGATTTCATACAGAACAGGGATGTGGAGCTTATAGAGGAAAAACTGCAAAATCAGAAACGGATCGTGTCAGCAAAGATTCGAGAGCTGGAGCTGATATCCAGAAAGCTGGATCACAGACTGGAATTCCTTCGGGATGCAGCTGAATCGGAGCTGGAAGTTATATCTGAGAAGATGATTCCAGCTGAGAGGATAGTAATGGTGCGGGAGAAACTCGAACTGGGAACATATCTGGGGCTGGAAGGTTCAATTCGGAGATTTCAGGAAAATCAGGATAAGATACTGGTGTTCCTGGGTAAAGTAGGTGTTGGGATATCGGAGGATAACCTGAAACGCGGTAAATATGAATACGATCGGGCATTTCTTATACTGGACGATGAGGATGAGTACCGCGGAGAAGTGGCATTGATACCGGCGAAGAGGTGTGTTACTGTGCGATTTCGGGGTAGCCACAACGAGGCTCCGGAATACTATGGAAAACTCATGGAGTATATTGAAAATAATCACCTGGAGGTGGCAGATTTTTCCAGAGAGATAACGCTCATAGACAACGGACTCACGAGTGATACGAGTAAGTTTGTCACGGAGATACGGATTCCTGTAGGGGATACGGCGGAAATGTAAAGCTGCGACTTGTAAAAAGTTATATAAAGTTATATAAAGTTATATAAGATGATAAAAGTTATATAAACTTATAAAAACTTATATAAAATATAAGGCCACATTATAATTTATACCTATATAAGGAGGTATTATGGGAAATCCATTTACATTGTCATTTGGAAAGAAACCAGTGCAATATATTTCGAGAATAGCGCAGACAGACAGGATAATAGATGATTTCAAGGCTGATATCTCGTCAAATCAGATATTTATGATAACCGGGGTTCGAGGCTCGGGTAAGACTGTCATGATGACCAATATATCTTCGGAGATTGGAAAAGATTTGGACTGGATAACTGTGGAACTCACCCCCAAGAGAGATCTGTTGCAGAGCCTTGCCTCCAAAATATACAGTATACCGGAGATGCATGCCAGATTCATAAGTGCAAAACTGGACTTCTCTGCATTTGGACTTGGAGTTTCTATAGAGAATTCAGCCCCGGTCACGGATATAGAAAATGTCCTTGAGTGTATGTTGGAGCATATAAAAAAAGCTGGTAAAAGGCTGCTCATAACGATAGATGAGGTTACGAATTCTGAATATATGAGAATATTTGCAAGCTCTTTTCAGATATTTGTAAGGCACGATTACCCGATATATATGTTGATGACTGGATTATATGACAATATATATGAGTTGCAGAATGACAAATCACTCACATTCCTGTACAGGGCGCCGAAGATAATGCTGGAGCCGCTGAATTATGTTGCGGTGCGCAGACATTATATGGATATATTTGGCATAGATGTTCAGGCGGCGGAAAGAATGACGGCGCTTACAAAAGGCTATCCATTTGCATTTCAGGTGTTGGGATATCTGTATTGGGAAGAGCGTGATACGAAAACTCTTGATCAGATATTGCCAGAATATGACCAGTATCTGGAGGAGTATGTATATAGCAAGATCTGGTCTGAACTGTCAGAGCTTGATAAAAAGATACTCCTGGAAATCTCAGTGAGTGGAGAGAGCCGTGTCAAGAACCTGCGGGAGAATCTGGGAATGAAATCTGAGTTATTCTCGGTATATAGAGAGCGGTTAAAAAGAAAAGGAGTTGTTGATACCAGAGAATATGGCAGGATAACACTTGCACTTCCAAGGTTTGATGAATTTGTAAAGATGCAGATGATATAATAAAGACAGACCAGTATATTTGATCATAAATATGCTGGTCTGTCTTTATTGTAGTCTGTCTGTGATCATTCGGATACAGGCGTAAGTGTGCCGTCCATCAGTCGTGAGGAATATCATGGAATCTTCCGTCCAGTTCCTCAGTCTTTACCACGTTGATAAATGCATGTTCATCAATTCCGCGGATCATAGGTATGAGCTCGCGCTTTGCCTCAGAGTTGATGACAGAATAGATAAGGGTTTTCTCCTTCTCTTCGTAACATCCGACACCCTTGAACAGTGTAGCATCATGGTGAGTCAGGTCACTGATTGCGTGGTAGATATCGTTTGATTTGTCGGAGATGATGAACAGAGTCTCCTTCTTATATCTTTTGTATAGTAGCTGGATCACCTGGGTGCTGCAGAACTGATAAATGATAGAATACAGAGCCTTTGACCATCCAAACAGCGCACCCGCTGCGATCAGCATCACGATATTTCCAAGCAATATGTAGTTCCATGCATCGATTCCCTTCTGGTGGGACAGGAATATGCTTATGAAATCAGTTCCTCCGGTGCTGGTCCCAACGTTCAGGCACAGACTTATGGCAAGACCGTTGATGAGCCCGCCGAACAGACTTATCAGCATGATGTCGTCCGTGAACACATATGGGGGCAGTATATCCACAAATATACTCGACAGAAGTATGACTATGATCGAATAGAGAGTGAATCTTTTGCCGATATATTTATATGCGATGTATGTAGGAAACAGGTTAAGTCCTATGTTGAATACTGCAAATGGTACACTGATGTGCAGAAATTTTATTCCGATGTTCTGAAGTAACAGCGATGCACCGGAGAATCCGCTTGGGAACAGTCCTGCAGACTTGGCAAAGCATCTGAGATTCCATGCGTACAGGATAGATGCAAATACGACGATGAACAGGCGAAATGCCTGATAAAATCTTGGGTGTTTTAACTCGAGAGATTGAAACATAGCGTTACCTCCTTTGTAAGCTTTAGTTCCTTAATTTTCAAATGGGCGAACTCTCAAAGTTACGCCTAAGTCATTGCATATCTGGCGACATTTCTCGATCTTGTCCTCAGGCATGACCTTCTCGACAACGGTCATGACGACATTTGGCACATATCTTTTGGCTAGGACAGCAAATTCTTTGATGGCCGCATATGACTGGATTCCATAGCGTGATCTGGTAAGTTCAAGAAATTCGCGCTCATCAGGGGCATTCAGAGATATAGATACGGTGTCGAATCTGCCATAGAGCTCAGGTGTGACATCTCTTCCATAGATAAGATTCGCAAGTCCGATGGTGTTGAGACGTACTTTCAGATTAGGGTACGTCTTTTTCAGTGAGTCGATGACCTTGCACACATCATCAAGTCTCTCAAGGGGTTCGCCAAATCCGCAAAATACAAGTTCGCCTATGACATTCAGATCGTATGCTGAGAAAAGTTCAAGTACTTCGTCTACAGTCGGTTCACCGTCCTTAAGCCAGAGCGAGTTGCTCTCCTGCTGCTTTTTCGTCTGTCTCAGACAGAACACGCAGCTGCAAGGACATTTGTTTGTCATGTTCACATATATATTTTTGCCGGTGAGGTCTCCGCTCTTTGCTATGTCGAGATAGCCCTCCTCACCTACTTTTCCGGTTACAGTGTATAAAATCATAGTTAGCATCTCCATATGTTTACTCTTCTGTCAGGTCTCTCATATACATCTCAAAGCACAGTCCCCAGTTCTCCGGAACATTGTTCTCTACACAGTAGCTTATGCATTTAGATACATAGGCAGCAGCCTTTTTCACCGATTCATAGAAACTGTGTCCGTTCATATACATACCAGCTATGACTGCTGCGATCACGTCTCCGGTTCCGCTTCTGTCGCCGCCGATCCTGTCAACCATGACCATCTGGAAATCCTCACCCTTGTTGTAGATGAAGTTGGCTATCTGCGTCTGATTGAAATGTATTCCCGTCACAACGATGTGCTTTGGGCCCTGCTCCGCTAGTGCCATACACATATGCTTGAGCTCGTCCACGGTCACGGTGTGATCCGGGTACGGAATATCGAGGAGCGTGCAAAGCTCCGTCAGATTAGGAGTGATTATGTCGGCATACTTTACAAGCTCCTTCATCTTGCTGCACATAGGTGCAGTATAAGTCTGGTACAGTTTTCCGTAGTCCCCCATGACCGGGTCAACTATGACGAAATTCTTTTCATTTTTAAAGTGCTGTATAAAATCGATAACTATATCAACCTGCTCCTCAGAACCGAGAAATCCTGTGGATATGGCATCAAACTGCAGATCCAGGTCCTTGTAGGTCTGGATATAATCACGCATCTTCGGCGTGTAGTCATCAAAGTAAAATATAGGAAACTGTGTATGTGTCGACAGTATGGCTGTCGGTACAGTGACAGCCTGGATCTTCATGGCGGACACTATCGGCGCCATGACAGCGATGGAACATCTTCCAAATCCTGTAACGTCATTTATTAAAGCGATTTTTTTCTGCATCTTAGTTCTCCAAATTGATAAATATAATAAAATTTTATCATCAAATATTGGCGGATTCAATATTTGAATGGTGGCAATTTATGTGTAAAAGAGAGTTGACGATGAGAAATCTTGCATTGCCCGTCCCCCTTGAATGTAGTAAAATAAAGTTATATTTGGGGTTTGATAGTGTCAAATGAGTTATGAAAAATGAAGCCAAATAAAAAAGGCTCAGATGAACCTTGAAAACTGTAGATATTTTAGTCAATGGTAGACTTACGCCACCCTTGACAGCACAACAAGAACTGCTGAGAGGTCGTTACCGA
>JBNMKK010000015.1:0-58585 GCA_050874325.1 Coprococcus sp.
AAAGGAAACTGCCTGGATAATTCTGTAATGGAAAACTTCTTTGGACTGCTCAAGCAAGAAATTTATTATGGTGTTGTTTATTACAGCTACGACGAATTAAAATCAGAGATAGAACGTTTTATAAAATACTATAATGAAAAACGAATAAAAGAAAGGTTAGGATGGATGAGTCCTGTTCAATACAGGCTCCATCTTCCTGCTGCATAAAGAAAACGAGACGACTTAAGTCGTCTCGTAAAAGTCTAACTTTGAGGGGTCACCTCAAACCGAAAAGCCTTTTTGTAAACATATTCAATTACAGATTCCAAGAATGATCCAGAGCACTGCTATCATACATCCGACTAAACACCAAGGGGATAATTTCTAAATGCTTTCTAAACAATCTTATTAATCAAAAATATCTCTTCTCATACTTACTGTCTTATCGCTTGCTCTTCTCTTTCTTGACTGATTTACGACAAAACCATTCTTTTTATAAAATTCCGGAGTATCTGGATTGTATTCAATATCCGCGTCCACGGTTACAAATCTACATGCAACACCTTTTTCAAGCATTTCATATGCATATGTATCTACAATATCCAACACAAAAGAGCCATATCCCTTTTTTCTGACACCATCACTCAACGCTTTGTTAATTGCCAGCTTTCCTAATTTAAGTGCTGGCAGCGACATAAAATCAACCTTTTCCAGATCACCTTCAACTTTTTCATCCAAAGTCAATTTTACTGTATCTGCAGCCAATGAATAGTAACCTATAAGCTCTTTTGTTTCATTATGTATTATAACGAATGTTTTTGTTACTGCCAGTTTATCCAGAACAACTGCTTTATTTCTCAGAAATGTGACATACTCTTCTGCATCTCCACAATTAAAAGAATACTGTGAAATATCTCCTAATTCTACTGAGGTAACTGGAAATATCGTCACAGTATCCAAAATACTTTCAAATTCTTCTGTTGTCAAATAACTCATTTATTTTCAATCCGCTTTCTTGCCTCAAGCATCTTTTTCTTTTTATCAATGGATTCTGGTGAAGGAGTTCTTAATACCTGTTTAACAATATCTATTGCATCCTTACCAGAAAGAGTAGGTGTTGCCTGAATAGGCTTAACATAAGCGCTCATATCATCATCCTCCTTTTCTTTTGTAATAATGTTACCTCTATGCATATTATACCATCCTGTGATGTATTTTCATAGATAGTATAGTCATCAAATTTATATAAAATTCTAAAAAATTAATTATTATTCTGCGAACAATTTGCCGCATCAATTGCTATCACCAGCATAAGTGCCATGATCTCATCACCCGGATCTGCAATATCCAGTGTATATGTATCGCCCCAGCTGAGAAATTGCTTTGCTATATTTGCCACCAACCTGTTTCCGGCTGTGACACTGTAATTCCACGAAAGGAAATCTCCATCACACTGCCATCCTCCATAATCAATACTGTAAGATGGCTTGAAGAATGTAAATTCTTTCTTGATACTTCCACACGGTCTGCCACCCACACTGATGTCAAATATAGGCAGGAATGTAAATAATCTCTGACTGACCAGTCCTATCTCATTCCCAGCAAGATCATATACGTGAACCTGATGCGTCAGCCGAAATGCCTCCGACTTCACAAAATATTTTTTATTTCCCCATTCATCGTATATATCATAGGTATCTGTCCAGGCAAATACCCGTTGTTTTATCATAAGTCTCATAAAATCCACTCCTTATATCATGACTCGTCACTCGCCAATCATACAAGCACGCCTACTCACTTGCGCTCACTATATCACGTACCCCGGCACCACCAATTTCACCACATAAGATACCACAAATATCCCAAGCCACACATACACATACCACAGATGGAATCTCACAAGCGGCGCTTTCCCCTTCGTGACAAGTCTGATCGTATTGCCCACCAAAAATATGATGCAGATGCACGCCAGATACACAGTCGCCACATGATAATACAACGCCATCAACAGATGTCCGTGGAGCATGGCAAGTACAGCCCTTGTCGTACCGCATGCTGGACATATCACTCCTGTAAACCGGCGTATCTGACACCCCTCAAGCCATGATGTATCTTGAAGGACACGAAGGAGCAGTATATATACCGCCGTGCCGATAAGCAGTGTTATGAGCACTGCTATCTCCGCAATATATAACTGCCCCTCCGTATGTCCTAGAAGTTCAAATAATCTATATACTTTTCCGCTATGTCTTCCTGCGTTTTTATGTTCCATAGAATATCCTTTGTCTCTATTGAATGATTGCCACCCTCATATCTGTAGAGTGGTATATGTTTTTTCTTGCAAAGTTCTGTAAGCCTCTCCGTATTCACAAGAGGGTCTGCCGTTCCATGAAATGCTATCCCATCTGAATCAGCAAACTGCATGGTGATCTCAAGTGGCGTGAAATATATATTTCTTACCTTCAGCCCCTTCTCCGCCACATATCTTGCAGATATAGCCGTACCTATACTCTTTGATATAAATACTATATCCTCAGCATCCGAGAAATCCACATTTTTCAGACAATCTACTGCTTTATTCCAGCCATCATCAAATACTTTCTGTATCTCCTCTGGAAGATGTCCCGAAAGCTTGCCATATGTCACATCAATTATGTCATAACCATGTGCCATCATATATTTTTTACTATAGTAAAGTAACGGTTTATCGGTGTGATACCCGATCCCCGGGAATACCACACATATCTTCTTTCCCATGTATCTGTCTCCTCTCCGGATATAAGTTCCATCCAGAGTATATAAATTATCAGCACACCTATTACATCATGCCTTTATTCTAATCGTCCTGATTCCTCTGCTATTTTATCAGCATAGCATCGCCAAATGAGAAGAATCTGTACTTCTCATCCACTGCCACCTTGTATGCCTCAAGTATATGCTCTCTGTCGTACAGCGCAGAAACAAGCATAAGAAGTGTTGACTCTGGCAGATGGAAATTTGTGATGAGCGCATCAATAACCTTGAACTTGTATCCCGGGTAAATAAATATATCTGTCCATTTACTGCCTGCATGAACTGTTCCATCATCGTCCGACATGGACTCAAGAGTTCTGGTACTTGTGGTTCCTACGGACACAACTCTTCCACCTGCGACCTTTGTCTCGTTGATCATATCCGCAGCATCCTGCTCAATGATACAGAACTCAGAATGCATGTGGTGATCCAGAATATTCTCCTCCTTCACAGGTCTGAATGTTCCAAGGCCAACATGGAGTGTCACATGCGCTATCTTGATTCCCTTCGCCTTGATCTGGTCAAGCAGCTCTGTTGTAAAGTGAAGTCCTGCTGTCGGCGCTGCTGCTGATCCGTCATGCTCTGCGTACACAGTCTGATATCTGTTCTTGTCCTCAAGCTTATGTGTGATATATGGAGGGAGCGGCATCTGTCCAAGCTCGTCCAGAATCTCTTCAAATATCCCATCAAACTCAAATCTGATGAGTCTGTTGCCCTCCTCAACTATATCTACAACCTCACCTACAAGCTTGCCCTTTATAAGTCCTGTTTCAGGATCAGGTTCATTTGACTCTGATCCAAATACTATACGTGCTCCTACCTTGCACTTTTTCCCCGGCTTTACCAGAGTCTCCCATGTACAGTCATCCTTTCGTTTCAGAAGAAGAACCTCTATGGATGCTCCCGTGTCCTCCTTGACTCCCATAAGTCTCGCAGGGAGAACCCTCGTGTCGTTGATGACCAGACAGTCACCTGGATCCAGGTAATCTATCACATCATAAAAATGCTTGTGCTCTATCGTATTGTCTTTTCTGTCCAGAACCATGAGACGCGATTCACTTCTCTTGAGGAGTGGATCCTGCGCTATAAGCTCCTGTGGCAGATCATAGTAAAAATCTGTTAATTTCATCATAACGTAATTCCTCACATAAAAAATAACTGTCTGGCAACGGATACTATATCTCCGCCGCCAAACAGTTACATATTATACTACTATTGCAAATTTTTCAAGGACAGAGCCTATTACGCTCTGATCTCGATTCCAAGCTTGCCGAGCTCCTTGAGGATCTTGGCGATGATTCCATCGACCTCTGATGTCTCAAGTGTTCTGTCCTTTGCACGGAATGTCATTGTGTAAGCCACTGACTTCTTGCCCTTTGCGATCTGCTCACCCTCGTATACATCGAAGAGTTTATAGCTCTCAAGCAGCTTGCCGCCGCACTTCTTGATAACTTCCTCTATCTGTCCGACAAATATTCCCTTGTCCACAACAAGACTCAGATCTCTTGTACTTCCAGGGAACTTTGCTATTCCTTCATACTTTATATCGAAACTTGAAAGCATAACCAGTGTAGGCATATCTATAACTGCAACATATACCTCACCCTTAAGATTGTAGTTGTCACATACCTCAGGATGTACCTGTCCGATAAATCCGATTGTCAGATTGCCCTTCTTGAGCTTTGCCTGACGGCCCGGATGAAGGAATGTGTACTCTGACTCCGGCTCATATGTCACCTGACCCTTAAGTCCAACCTTGTCTGTCAGTTCCTCGAGAACACCCTTGAGATCGAAGAAATCTCCCTGACCATACATACCGATAGTCAGTTTCATTCTCTCCTCTGGAAGCTCTGTGAGTGGAAGTGCCTTTGGAAGGTATACATTTCCGAACTCGTAAAGTCTTGCGATCTTGTTCTTTCTATTGTAATTGGTAGCCAGTGATGTGAGAATACCGTTCAGTGATACGGTTCTCATGATACTGAAGTCCTCTCCAAGAGGATTTGCTATTGTCACTGTCTTTCTGAACTCACTGTCAGCAGGCAGGAGCAGTTTATCAAATACCTTAGGACTCTCGAAAGAGTAGCACATACCGCCAGAGAAACCATTTGCCTCAAGGACATCCCTTGCGATGGCATTGATCATCTGGTCGTATGGGAGCTTACCAACTGTTGCCTCACCTCTTGGAAGTGATACAGGGATGTTGTCGTATCCATAGAATCTTGCAACTTCCTCTGCGAGATCTGCCATGCAGTTCAGATCCTGTCTGAAACTTGGCACATCCAGAGTATTTGTCTCTGCATCATATGTGAGTCCAAGTCTGCCGAAGTAGTACAGCATCTTCTCTGGCTCAACATCTGTTCCGAGAAGTGCATTCATCTTGTCTGGCTCAAATGGAAGTTTCTTATCCTGTACAGGATTTGGATATACGTCAACAGCTCCGCCGACTACCTCACCTGCACCCATCTCCTCGATGAGCTGACATGCTCTGTCTATAGCCTCCATTGCAAGATTTGGATCAAGTCCCTTTGTGAACTTGGCTGCCGCATCAGTTGCAAGGCCGATTCTTCTGGATGAGAGTCTGATATTTGTACCATCAAAGCAGGCTGCCTCAAAGAGCAGTGTCTCGATGCTGTCTGTTACCATGGAGTTCTCGCCACCCATGATTCCGGCGATACCGATCTCCTTCTCGCCGTCACAGATCATCAGAACGTCATGGTCAAGCTTTCTCTCCTGTCCATCAAGTGTGACAAATGTATCTCCATCATTTGCACGACGGACTACGATCTTGTTGCCAGCTATAGTGCTGAGATCATATGCATGCATCGGCTGTCCGTACTCTTCCATAACATAGTTTGTTATATCGACCAGGTTGTTGATCGAACGGATTCCCTGTGAAGCCAGTCTCTGCTGCATCCACTTTGGAGAAGGTCCGATCTTCAGGTTCTTGACAACCCTTGCTGTGTATCTAGGGCAGAGATCAGGATCCTTTACCTCTACTGATATATAGTCATTGACATCCTCGTCATTTCCTGTCTTTGTCACCACTGGTGGGTAAAATGGCTTGTCAAATGTAGCAGCTGCCTCTCTTGCCATACCGATCATTGAGAAACAGTCAACTCTGTTGGATGTGATCTCGTACTCAACAACAACATCGTCAAGTCCAAGTGCCTTCACAGCATCATCTCCAGGCTTAACACCTGACTCCACTGGAAATACATACACGCCATCCTCTGGTGCTTCTGGATAGAAGTCTCTTGATGAACCAAGCTCCTCTATGCCGCACATCATACCATTTGACTCAACGCCTCTGAGCTTACCCTTCTTGATCTTGATACCGTCAGGGTACTCATTGTTGTCGCCGTGTGCTGCTGCAACCTTACCACCGTCAAGTACGATCGGGATGAGGTCATCAACCTTTACATTCTTTGCTCCGGTAACGATCTGAAGTGGCTCTGCCTGTCCCACATCGACCTTACATACTACAAGTTTGTCAGCATCCGGATGCTTATCCATAGTGAGAATCTTGCCGACAACGATCTTGTCAAGATTCTTATCTTTCTGTTCGTAGCCCTCTACATGTGATCCTGAGAGAGTCATGGCATCTACAAACTCCTGAGCTGTCACGTCCAGATCAGGAACATATGCCTTTATCCATGATATAGGTGTATTCATCTTACAAATCTCCTTTATAAATATATTCAAATGTCATTACTTCATCGAGCATACGCTGAGCATGGTCTTCATACCAAGCAGCTGTCATCTCTAAAACTGGTCTAAGAACCTCATGTCGTTCTCATAGAGAAGTCTCATGTCATCTATCTCATATTTAAGAAGTGTTACTCTCTCAAGTCCGATTCCAAATGCAAATCCTGAATATACCTCAGGATCTATTCCACAGTCACGGAGAACCTTTGGATGAACCATACCGCATCCAAGGATCTCTATCCAACCGCTGCCCTTACATACACGGCAGCCCTTGCCACCACACTTGAAACATGTGATATCACACTCTGCTGAAGGCTCTGTGAATGGGAAGTGGTGAGGTCTGAACTTAACCTTTGTGTTCTCACCGAAGAACTCCTTTGCCCACTGCTGAAGGGTTCCCTTGAGGTCAGCCATGGTGATTCCCTTGTCTATTACAAGTCCCTCTACCTGATGGAATGATGGTGAATGTGTCGCATCAACCTCATCAGCTCTGAATACTCGTCCAGGTGAAAGGATTCTTATTGGAAGATTACCCTTCTCCATTATTCTCGCCTGAACAGGTGATGTCTGGGTACGAAGAAGTATATCCTTTGTCACATAGAATGTATCCTGCTCATCCTTTGCAGGGTGGTTTGCAGGAATGTTAAGCAGCTCAAAGTTGTACTTGTCGTACTCTACTTCTGGTCCCTCGACGATCTCATAACCCATACCGATAAATACTCTCTCCAGATCCTCAAGAGCAATCTGGTTTGGATGTCTGTGTCCGGTGAGTTTCTTCACACCAGGAAGTGTTACGTCTATTGTCTCTCTCTTCATCTTTTCAGCACGGAGTGCTCTGTTGATGGACTTTGTCTTCTCGTCAAGGGCAGTCTCTATCGCCTGACGTGCCTCATTTACCATCTGACCAACCTTTGGTCTGTCCTCCGGTGCTACATCCTTCATTGATTTGAGAACCTGTGTAAGTTCTCCTTTTTTACCGAGTATCGCCACCTTCACATCGTTCAGTGATGATACAACCTCTGCGCTCTCGATCTTCGCAAGAGCCTCTGCCTTGATGGCTTCCAACTTGTCTCTCATCGTGTTTCTCCTTTTCTATTTCTAGGGATTTTTGTACATTTCTACTTCGTGTATAAGTCACGGAATTGCTCCGCCTTCGGCTCCCGCAATTCCTATAGAAATTCGCGCTCTGCCCTATCGGGCTGCTCGCTCATTTCTGTTGTGTTTTCCAAAGCATGAGCAGTTTTTCATGCAAGCATGGAAACTGCTCATGCTTTGAAAACGACTTATACACTAAAAAAGTCCCTAGCATGTTTTACATACTAGGGACGAATTATATCCGCGTTACCACCCTGATTCCAGACATTCTCTATATTGCTGATCGTATATGCCTGACTCTCATTAGACGTTTATCGCACGTCACACGCCGCAGCCTACTCAGAATATCATGTATACCCTATTCCTTCAACCGTGGTGACTCAGATGTGAAATTAAATACGCTGCTTTACCAAACCGGGCTTTCAGCCGCTGACCCAGTCTCTCTGATGGTGACATGCGCACCTTTTGCATCGTCACTGCCTGTAGAGATAATATACCTACAGTCGGCAGTTCGTCAACATCTTTTTTTCATGTCACCCCGATTGGTATCATATTTCCTCGTCATGATCTTCCTCTTCCGGATTCTCACTGGACTCAGCGTGTCGTTTTTCTCTCATACGCCTCTTATCTTCCCTGCGCTTTTTTCTCTCTCTGCGTCGTTTATTTCTGCTCGCCTTCCGTGCACGTCGCCTTATACCTCGGATTCCATTGTCCATAAATTTATTTATCTCCGCACCGATAAGCATCACATACATACACATATACAGCCACAACGCCATAAGTATCACACTTGCAAGGCTGCCATACATATATGTATTTATACCTACAAGATTAATATAACTCGAAACACCAAATGACAGGAGCATCCATAATATTGTCGTAAATGCAGCTCCGGGCATTGCTGTTTTTATCCTGACCTTTCCAACTGGCAGTGCCCAATAGGCGACTAGCATAACGCCAAATAGTACAGTAGGTGCAAATGCGATCTTTATGATAGAAAGTATATTGGCAACCGTGTCAACCAGCTGAAATCCCTCTACCGAATCAAGACGGACCAATATCTTTGACACCACAACATCACCGAGAATATATATAACCATCACAGCTACAAGCATCACACAGAATATCAGCGTGTACAGTGTGTGTATAGCCCTCCTCAGGAAATAATTGACACTGTCCTCCTTACCTGCCATGAAAGTCAATCCCCTGCCTATAGCCATGGTTCCCTTTGATGCAGACCACACTGTAAGTACTATCGATGCAGCCGTTGCAACAAAAGAGCTCTTGCTATTGAATATCTCCGCAAACATAAACTCAAAATTGGAATTTATTTCTTCAGGAAACATCTGCCTCACTATCTCCATCACCTGTGCCTCGGTAAATGGCAGATATTTCACAAATGTGAGAAGAGTCATGGCAAGCGGAAACAAGGACAACAGCAGGAAGAATGCAGACTGCGCCGCAAACGCAGACACCTGATCCTTATTCATCTCCGCCATAAACAGTCTCACCTTATGATATATGAGCACTGCTCGCTTTTTTATCTTCATACAAACAAACTCTCCATTACCTTTCAACCGAACTGAGAACTGCCCCATTGTAGTAGTGGCTTATTATCTGAGCTGCCGTGTATCCGAGCTTTGCCAGCTCATTTGCCCCATTCTGGCTCATACCGACACCGTGTCCGTATCCGCCGCCTTTAAGAATATAAAGTCCTGAACTTGTATCTTTCTTCACATAATAAAAATTGCTTGGAACTCCAGTCCATCCTGTAAGTTCTGAGCCATCCTGCTCAGTGATCGCCTTTCCGTCTGTGGCGAACAGCACTCTTATATTGCTCTGTCCGCTCACCGTAACAGAACCGGCATCACCAGTTATGGTCACTTCCTTGACAAGCCCACTGTCATCCCTGCTAGTAACTGCTACTGATGTGATATTTCCCACTGATGTTGCAGATACATCTGAACATCTCGAAAGTCCAGTCTCTATCGCCTGCCTCATCTCTGAATCAGTATAGCTCACTGTCCATCTGTACATAGGAAGATTTCTCTCCACAACGTCCGTGTCAGTCTTGCCGTCCATGAAATCCATGAATGCGGACTCGTCACTGAAATAAGGTATATCAAGAGCTGTATTCTGTATCCTTGTACATGTATACGGCATACTGCCTCCCCAAACCTGATCACTTGTGGTCGTTGTTCCACATGATGTGGAGAAATACACAGCATTTATTATCTCTCCATCGTACGTTGGAACTATTCCCGTCGTCTCCTCCACCGCTGTGATCGAACTGTCTGTCTCAGGGAAGTTATTGTATACCTGGCATGCTGTAGTATCATCAAGATCCGCATCGTATCCTCTGTAATTGCATCCAAGCTTTCTGTATGTAAACCCTCTTGCGCATATCGCCTGTGCTTTCAGTGCCTCCATACTATAGCTTGAAGAGACCTCACTTGAGACAACGCCGTACAAGTACTGTTCTATATCCACCTGATTTACAACCATATACCCAGATGAATCCTTCGTAATATCAAGTGCACCATGATATCTTGGCGCACCACCGGATTTACTGAGACTAGACACAGTGATAACACCATCCGAACTGTCCGGCTCAACTGTTATTCTGGATGCTTTCACATCACTTCCAAGAGATACTATATCTCCAGCCTTATAGCTCTTTGCCTTTCCATCACTTGTGACCTTAACACCTGTGCTGCAAGAGAATTCAACATAACTCTGGTAGTAATCTCCACCATTGGTCAGTATGACTCTGACGCTGTTCTCCATTCCTGTTATGAGAACAGATGCGCCTCCGTCCCCCGAACCGCCACTTGTCCTGTCTGATCCACTGCTGGTGTATGTGTCTGACCTTTTCTTTTTTGCCGCAGCCACTGTTCCCGCTCCCTGTATCGTGTAGTCAAATTCCTCTATATCGCTGCCGTCATCGCTGTCCGATGCAGCATACATGACCAGATCCTCCGTGGGATCATCCGGAGCCTGTATTACTATGGTCTCCGCTATGTTGCTCCCATCCGTATCTGAGGTGTCATCCCCCACTTTGTTTTTTCCCGTTATTATCATATATCCAGCCACAAATACCAGTATGACTGTTATGAAACTGACCACCTTAAAATTCTTATTATATTTTATTTTCTGATACCACTTTTTCCTCTGATCTATACGCATATCCCGCTCTCCACTTCCAGCTCCGATAAAATGTCCAAATTACAGAGAAAAAGCAGCATATACATGCTGCTTTTTTGTCTTTTGTAATAAACTGAAATGCGCCCTTGCTTTTGAGTCCTAGCAGAGCTAGGTGGGCAACCGCAACTACACATCAGTCTTCCACTAGAACTTATATAACGAGGCTTGACTTCAATGCAATGATGTAGGAATCCCTTTTATTCAAATGTAGGTTCAAAATCACAAGAGACTTAATACATCTCAGCTTGTGAACTCATTATACATTACCTTTACATCACATGCAAGATTTTTTCACATGAAGTTTAACTGACATAAAATACCTGCTATTTGGCTCTGTAACTGTCAGTCGTGCCTTGATTTGTTCTTCTCTCATATGGTAGAATATAAATACTTATGGCTATCGCTAATATCCGTATATGAAAGGCAGGTGTATACACATGGATAGAACCACACTACAGATGGGATATGGAATACTGTTGATAATATTTTTTCTTGCACTTGTGATCATGACTATTTTATATATAAGAAAACGGCTCGCTGTACGCCGCGAGGCAACTGACCACGATATAGACAAATGGTCTGAGGAAGTGATCCAGGAAGAACAAAGCGAGAGCAAAGGCTACTGGCTAAACAAAGATGACATGGATGAGACTGACCAGACATATCGTCTAAGATACTACCACTATTTTGACAACATAGATGAATGTATCCACGATCTTATCGTCGAGATGTACGACTGCGGTTTTGTAAGAACAGAAGATATTTTTGTAGCCGCATACGGAGAGGACGCATTAAAGCCTGATTCATTTATCTACATGACTGACGATGATCCCGATTTTGAGAAGGCAAAGGCTGCTCTTCCACCTGTAAGCGAAAAGGACCAGAAGATAATATATGATCTCTGGGTATCGTATGTTGAGGAACTTCTTGATAGAGTAGAGATCCATACAACACAGGCAAACCAGGATATCATAAAAGATGCACTCATGGTATATGGTCGCAAGAAGATCGGTATTCTTCTGCGCAGCCCTGAATGATCATTTTGCATTTTAATTCAAAGGAGTATTTATTATGAAAGACAATTGTATAGTTGCTCAGTCAGGAGGTCCTACCGTTGCGATAAACGCATCGCTGGCAGGTGTTATAGACGGAGTGAAAAAAAGTAACAAATTTACAAGAGTATACGGTGCTATTCACGGAATTCAGGGAGTGCTGGACAACAACTTCATAGATCTATCACTCATGGCACTCTCCAAATTTCCACTTGTGAATACACTGGAACTTTCACCAGCTATGTATCTCGGATCATGCAGATACAAACTTCCTGATTATGAGGTTGATTCAAAACCATACGAGATCATATTTGACAGATTTGAAGAATATAAAGTTGCCGCTTTCTTCTACATCGGCGGCAATGATTCCATGGATACAGTTGATAAGCTCAGCAAATACGCGAAAAAGATCAGTTCAGATGTAAAGATCGTCGGCATACCTAAGACTATAGACAACGATCTGTGTCATACCGACCATACCCCAGGATTTGGATCAGCAGCCAAATATGTGGCATCTACCATGTTAGAGATCGCACATGACACGTACATCTATCAGATACCAAGCGTGGTTATCGTTGAGATCATGGGGCGCGATGCCGGATGGCTCACCGCCGCTGCCTGTCTTGCAAGAAACGACTACAGCCCAGCCCCTCATCTCATCTACCTCCCTGAGGTTGATTTCGATGAAGACCAATTTATTGATGATATAAAAAATGTACTCAAGACTTCGAGATGCGTCATAGTTGCTGTATCTGAGGGTATACACGACAAAGACGGAAATTATATCAGTGCCACATCTGCTGTCGCTGACAAATTTGGTCATGCTCAGCTCAGCGGAACCGGAAAGGCACTCGAAAGCCTTGTAAAAGACAGAATGGACATAAAAGTTCGTTCAATAGAATTGAATGTTCTCCAGAGATGTGCCGCCCACATTTCCTCAAGAACTGATATAAATGAGTCATTTGCCCTTGGACAGGCTGCTGTAAAATATGCAGCAGATGGTATGACTGCCGTTATGTCTACTATAAAGAGAGTTTCCAACGATCCTTACCAGTGGATCATCGAACCTGAGAATGTAGCTCTCATTGCCAACCAGGCAAAGACAATTCCTCTTGAGTGGATCACACCTGAGAAGAATGATGTCACTCCTGAGATGGAGGCATATCTCAGACCACTCATAATCGGTGAGGTTTCCCTGCAGTACAAGGACGGTCTTCCTATGTACCTGCCGGTGAACCATCTGCTTTAAGAAAAACGGACGCCCATTGAAACAGAAAGATGTATATATACATCTTTTTTGTTTTCATGGGCTGGCTGTGGGATCAATCTGCATGTACAAAATGATTCTATAACAATTTGTTTTTCCATATTACCTGGCTTTTAAACTTATTTGTTATGAATTTATCCTAATTTGATATTAAATCCGCACTTCAGGATAATATCCTGAGTTTTTGTATCATACAACCCAATTATCGAATGAAAAGATAAAAAAATATCCCTAATACCTCAATATCAGTGGTAGTAGGGATATTTTTATTTCGTGTATCCTACTGCAGGTTCGTATATCCGAGCAGTAATTCCTCTACTGCCATGGCTGCCTCACGGCCTTCTCTGATGGCCCATACGACAAGTGACTGACCTCTGTGCATGTCTCCGGCTACGAACACCTTTGGCACATTTGTCGTATATGAGTTCGGACATGGAGTCTTGACATTTGTCCTCTCGTTTAGTTCTACGCCAAAGCTCTCTGCCACATATGTCTGACATCCGAGGAATCCTGCTGCGATGAGTACCACTTCACAGTCGACGATGTACTCACTGCCCTCTATCTCTGTCATTGTCATTCTTCCTGTTTCAGGATTCTTCTTCCAGTCGAGTTTCACGCACTTGGCTGCCTTGACATTTCCGTCCTTGTCCTTGATGAATTCCTTGACTGTAGTCTCATATATTCTAGGATCATGTCCGTATACTGCTATAGCCTCCTGCTGACCGTAATCTGTCTTGCAGATCTTCGGCCACTCCGGCCATGGGTTGTCAGGTGTTCTTGTATCAGGTGCCTTTGGCATCATCTCAAGCTGTGTCACGCTGACAGCGCCCTCACGGACCGCTGTTCCCACACAATCGTTTCCTGTATCACCGCCGCCGATGACGAGGACATTCTTGCCCTTGCAGTTCACGAACTGCTTATCTGCAAAACCTGAATTTACAAGGCTCATTGTAGTTGTCTTGAGAAAATCAACTGCGAAATAGATTCCCTTTGCGTCCCTTCCAGGTGCTTTGATGTCTCTAGGATTTGCTGCACCACAGGCAAGCACAACTGCGTCATACTCTTTGAGCAATTCCTCTGCCTTCACATACTTGAGATTCTTGTTCTTAAGGTATCCTGTCATCTGGTCATCCTTCGGACACACAGCCTTTGCCGATGCCTTTCCTGTTGCAACCTCTGTATTCAGTACGAACTTTATTCCTCTCTTCTTCATGACAGCTATTCTTCTGTCTATGATCTGTTTCTCAAGTTTCATGTTTGGAATACCATACATGAGAAGTCCGCCCGGTCTGTCACTTCTCTCATACACAGTCACGTCATGGCCTCTGCCGATCAGCTGATCTGCCACTGCAAGTCCCGAAGGACCTGAACCTATGACTGCCACCTTCTTGCCTGAGTGAACCTTTGGCTGTTTGTCATTTACAAGATCATTTGCAAATGCATACTCTATGATAGCTCTCTCATTCTCGCGGACCGACACAGGATCACCGTTTAAGTTACAGGTACATGCCTTCTCGCAGAGAGCCGGGCAAACACGGCTTGTAAACTCAGGGAAACAGTTGGTCTTGCTGAGTCTTGCAAATGCCTGCTCAAGATTGTCGTTGTAGAGCATGTCATTCCACTCAGGGATAAGGTTGTTCAGCGGACAGCCTGATGTCATTCCGCATATATTCATACCAGCCTGGCAGAATGGAACGCCACAATCCATACATCTTGCAGCCTGCTTTCTCTGCTCATCACGGCTAAGCGGAGTGTGGAATTCATTGAAATTCTTGATTCTGTCCTTAGGAGCAAGCTCTGCGCTTGTCTTTCTCTCATATTCTAAAAATCCAGTTGGTTTTCCCATTCCTACTTACCTCCGTTCTTAACCTTGTAGAATGCTTCGATAGCTGCCTTCTCGCGGCTCAGGCCCTTCTCCTCAAATGCAACTATCATATTCATCATCTTCTTGTAATCCTTTGGTATGATCTTCTTGAACTTTGGAAGATATCCCTCAAAGTCCTCAAGGATCCTCTTGCCTATCTCTGAATTTGTGTAGTTTACGTGATCCATGATGAGCTGCTTAAGTTCACTCACCTCGTATTTGTCCGTCACAGCCTCTATGGATATCATCTCTTTATTAAGTCTCTTGTACAGGTCATTGCCCATATCAAGTACATATGCGATACCGCCGCTCATTCCGGCTGCAAAGTTCTTGCCTGTTGTTCCAAGGACTACAACCTTACCGCCTGTCATATACTCACATCCGTGATCACCAACACCCTCAACGACCGCTGTGGCTCCGGAGTTACGAACTGCAAATCTCTCACCGGCAACACCGTTGATAAATGCCTTACCACTTGTGGCTCCGTACAGCGCAACGTTTCCTATGATGATGTTATCCTCATGCTTATACTTTACTGAACGAGGTGGATAAACGATCAGCTTACCACCTGACAGGCCCTTTCCAAAGTAATCGTTGCTGTCTCCAACCAACTCAAGTGTAAGTCCCTTTGGAATAAATGCTCCAAAGCTCTGACCGCCGGCACCATTACATTTGACGATGTATGTGTCCTCCTCAAGGGACTCACCATACTTCTTGGTGATCTCTGAACCAAATATCGTTCCAACCGATCTGTCTGTGTTGACAACATCAAGCTCAACACTCTTCTTCTGTCCCTTCTCAAGTGCTGATCCAAGTTTCTTCATGAGTATTCTCATATCTACTGTCTTCTCAAGCTGGAAGTCATAGACATTCTTCTCATGATACTTTACCTTGTTCTGTGGCATATCTATATAAGGATTGTTGATTATCTTATCAAGGATGACATTTCTCTCATCCGCTCTGTCACTGCTCATGAGGAGATCTGAACGTCCTACCAGCTCATCGACTGTTCTGACGCCGAGCTTGCTCATGTACTCACGAAGCTCCTCTGCTATGAACAGCATGAAGTTCTTCACGTACTCAGGCTTTCCTCTGAATCTCTTTCTGAGCTCAGGGTTCTGTGTTGCTATACCGACAGGACATGTATCAAGGTTACAAACCCTCATCATGACACATCCCATTGTTACAAGCGGTGCCGTAGCGAATCCAAACTCCTCAGCGCCGAGCATTGCAGCTATAGCAACGTCACGGCCTGTCATCAGCTTACCGTCCGCCTCAAGGATAACCTTATTTCTGAGGTCGTTCATTATAAGTGTCTGATGTGTCTCTGCAAGTCCAAGCTCCCAAGGAAGTCCTGCATAGTGGATGGAGTTATTAGGCGCTGCACCTGTTCCTCCGTCGTAACCGGAGATCAGGATGACCTGTGCTCCGGCCTTTGCAACACCGGCAGCTACTGTACCTACACCAGCCTCGGACACAAGCTTTACAGATATTCTCGCATCACGATTTGCATTCTTGCAGTCGTAGATGAGCTGTGCAAGATCCTCTATCGAATAGATATCGTGATGTGGTGGTGGGGAGATAAGGCTTACACCTGGTGTTGAAAGTCTTGTCTTTGCGATCCATGGATATACCTTTCCGCCAGGAAGATGTCCGCCCTCACCAGGCTTTGCTCCCTGTGCCATCTTGATCTGTATCTCCTTGGCACTCACAAGATATCTTGATGTGACACCAAATCTTCCAGAGGCAACCTGCTTGATAGCTGAACATCTGTTCTTGCCATCCTTACCGATCGTAAGTCTCTCTATCGACTCACCGCCCTCTCCTGAATTGGACTTGCCGCCCAGTTCATTCATGGCGATAGCCATGCACTCATGTGCCTCCTGTGATATACTTCCGTAACTCATTGCACCTGTCTTGAATCTCTTCACGATCTCACTTGCAGGCTCAACCTCATCGAGTGGGACCGGCTTGTCAGCAAACTTGAAATCCATGAGTCCTCTCAGATGGAATGGTTTCTGCTCGTCATGGAGCGCTGCTGTATACTGCTTGAACAGCTTGTAATCTCCTCGCCTTGTAGCCTCCTGAAGCAGATGTATAGTAACTGGATTGTACAGGTGTTCCTCCTTTCCACTCCTGAACTTGTGGGCACCAATGCTTGTGAGGGCAAGATTTGTGTTGAGACCAAGAGGATCAAATGCTGATGAATGAAGATCATCAACTGTCTTCTCAAGCTCCTTTATACCAGAACCGCCGACGCGGCTTACTGTATTTGTAAAGTATCTGTCCACGACATCCTTTGAAAGTCCTATACACTCAAATATCTGTGAACCCATATATGACTGGATCGTTGAGACACCCATCTTGGATGCGATCTTTACTATTCCATGGCATATTGCACTGTTGTAATCATCTACAGCCGCATTGAAATCCTTGTTCAGCAAATGTGAATCTACCATCTGCTTGATCGTCTCTATTGCAAGATATGGGTTTACCGCACATGCACCATATCCGAGAAGTGTTGCAAAGTGGTGAACATTTCTTGGATCAGCACTCTCAAGTATGATCGCAACTGCTGTTCTCTTCTTTGTCCTTACCAAATGTTTCTGCATTGCGGATACTGCAAGGAGTGATGGTATTGCCACATGGTTCTCATCCACGCCTCTGTCTGAGAGGATGAGTATATTTACACCATCCCTGTAGAGCTTGTCGGCCTCGATGAACAATCTGTCCAGAGCCTTCTCCATGGAAGTATTCTTATAATAAAGAATAGGAAGTGTTGCGACCTTAAGGCCTGGAACATTCATATTCTTGATCTTCAAAAGATCTGTATTTGTCAGTATTGGATGATTGATCTTCAGCACATGACAGTTCTCCGGTTTCTCCTCAAGGATGTTACCGTCCTTTCCAAGGTATACCGATGTGGATGTGACAACTTCCTCTCTGATCGCATCGATAGGTGGGTTTGTAACCTGTGCAAATAACTGCTTGAAGAAGTTGAACAGCGGCTTGTGGCTGTTTGAGAGAACTGCAAGCGGTGTGTCAGTACCCATTGCGCTGATAGCCTCTGCACCTTTCTCCGCCATAGGATATATAGTGTTCTTGAAATCCTCGTAGGTATATCCAAATGCCTTCTGAAGTCTTGCTCTCTCCTCATCTGTGTACTCCTGAACTCTGATGTTAGGGATCTTCAGATCAGCAAGATGAACAAGGTTGCTGTCTACCCACTCACCGTAAGGCTTTGCCAACGCGTATTTTTCCTTGATCTCCTCATCTGAGATAAGACGTCCGTTCACTGTATCAACCAGGAGCATCTTACCAGGTCTGAGTCGATCTTTCTTCACGATCTTAGATGGATCTACGTCCAGAACTCCGACCTCCGATGAAAGCACAAGGTAATCATCATCTGTTATATAGTATCTCGATGGTCTCAGTCCATTTCTGTCAAGGACTGCTCCCATGAGCTCACCGTCTGTAAATAATATAGAAGCAGGACCGTCCCAAGGCTCCATCATGGTTGCATAGTACTGATAGAAGTCCTTCTTCTCCTGACTCATGGCCCTGTCGTTCTCCCATGGTTCAGGGATCGTTATCATGACTGCCATAGGAAGTGGGATTCCGTTCAGTACGAGGAACTCAAGACAGTTGTCAAGTCTTGCTGAATCCGATCCATCCGGATCAAGAACAGGCATAACCTTATACATCTCATCCTGCATGATGGTCGACTCCATGGTCTCCTCTCGGGCGATCATCTTGTCCTCATTTCCTCTTATGGTATTGATCTCACCGTTGTGACACAGATATCTGTATGGATGAGCTCTGAGCCATGATGGTGTCGTATTTGTTGAGAATCTTGAATGAACAAGTCCTATTGCTGACTCATAGTCAGGATCCTGAAGGTCGTTGTAGAACATTCTGAGCTCACCGACGAGGAACATTCCTTTATATACTATGGTCTTGCTTGAAAGTGATGGAACATATGTGTCATCATTGCTCTCCTCGAATATCCTTCTGACAAAGTAGAGCTTTCTGTCAAAATCCATTCCAGCCTTCACTGTCTCAGGTCTTCTGATAAATGCCTGCATGATACATGGCATTACATCTATTGCCTTCTTGCCAAGTATTCCAGGTGTTGTAGGAACTTCTCTCCAGCATATGAACTCCAGTCCTTCCTTTTCTACTATGACCTCAAACATCTTCATAGCCTGCTTGCGAGGCAGCTCCTTCTGTGGAAAGAAGAACATTCCTATTCCATAATCGCCTTCCTTTCCAAGATCATATCCAAGCTCTGCCACAGCCTTAGTAAAGAACTTATGTGATATCTGAAGAAGTATACCTACACCGTCTCCGGTCTTACCCTCTGCATCCTTTCCTGCTCTGTGCTCAAGATTTTCTACTATCTTGAGAGCATTGTTCACTGTGTCGTGCGTTTTGATACCCTTGATATTGACAACGGCACCGATACCACAGTTATCGTGCTCAAAGCTTGGGTCGTATAATCCGGTATTCTCTGCTCTCTTATTCTCAATCATGTCCTGTTCCGTCCTTTCCATGTTTTTTGCCATTCACAACGATATTTTGTTTTTAACTTTTGTTTCTCAAGTAAATATCACTATTTTTGTATTTTTCTCAAGTGTTTTATCGTTTTTGATATATTACTACCATTTACACTGTTTGTAAACAACTTTTTTCATGAAATTGTCTGACAGTTTTTGTTTTATGTTCATTTTATATTGTTGTGTATACAATTATCTTTGTTGTTGTTTCAATACATTATTTTCTAACGGTTTTAGTGTTATGCATGCCACTTTTTCTGTATCTCCACACAAAAAAAATTCCCATACTCATGCTAACTTGCACTTGTATGGGAATTATAATTATTTATTTTTCACTATAAAATCTTCAACATCCTTTATCGATCCTCATCACTCGTCAAGGATCATACCCTTTGGCGGTTCTGTTATAGTTCTGAGATCTCCCTCTTCTTTTCCATCAGATATTCCGTCTCCAGGTTTTTCAGTTTCAATCTTTACCTTCTGGGCACTTACACCTGTCTCCTTCTCAAGATTTGCACTTATCTGCTTTGAAGTGTTTGAAACCTTGTAATGTGTAGTGCCATACAGGTATTCATGAAGCGCCTGAACATTTGTCTCCATATCTGCCGCTACAAGACAGCTGCCTTTATCTGCCATATTTACAGCTTCATACGAGAATGGGAACCCTGCTGTGTCTGTAACCTTATATTTTGCAACATCCTTGACAAGATTCAGTATATCATCCTTGTTAAGACTTGTTGATATATTGTTGAACGAAACGTCAACAAATGTACTCAATGATCCGGTATCTGCGTTGATGAGCTTATCGATCACCTTCATAAGAACGATTCTCTGCCTCTCTGTCCTTGTTATATCTCCACTGCCTGTGGAGCGGATCCTTGAGTATGCGACCGCCTGCTGTCCATCCAGAGTATACTGTCCAGCCTGAGTTATACCTGATGAGTACTTGCCTGATATGCTTATCTGCTCTGCGAGATTCTTGTTAAAGTTATTGATCTCATCATCTACAACATTTACATCAACTCCACCCACAGCATCAATGATACTTGCCATGGCACTGAAATCGACTGCTACATAATCTGTTATATTGAGATCAAGGTTGGTATTCAACGTATTTATAGCTGTAACTGCGCCGCCCAGCTGATATGCATAATTTACCTTCTGGGATTCGTTCATGGCTCCGCTTGCTATATCCATCAGTGTATCTCTGTAAACTGATACAAGCTTGATCTCATTTGTTGACTCATTTATGCTGACCAGCATGATACTGTCACTGTTGGTTCCAGCATCCATGTTCTGGTCTCTTGAATCAACACCGTACAGGGCTATTGTCCTGTAACCACTTGTCGCATCCTTCACTCCATCATTTACAAGTAGCTGATCTGCGCTTATCTCATTTATATTCATCTCATTATACTTCATTCTGGCATAATTCTTGACGTATATCACACATATAAGTATGAACAGTGCAAGAAGTACAAAAAATGCGATTGCCCAGACCTTCGTACTTATATTGAGTTTCTTTCTCTCCGGATTCACAACCTTTGGATCTGCCTCATCCAGCAGATTTTCCCTGAAGAATTTCTCACTGTCAGACTCCTCATCATCCTCCGATTCTTCCTCGTCGTCCTCCAACTCTACAGCATCAAATCCCAGTGCTCTTCCTATATCTCCAAGAGCCAGATCCTCAGTGTCAGATTCCGAATATTTTAGCTTATCCTCATCTATATCGCGCTCTATACGCTCAAGAGCATCCATATCCAGCATATCTTTTTCTGAACGATTGCCGGCCGCCTTATCGTCTTCGACAAGATCGTCTTCATCTTCCTTAGCAGATTCTTCCGAATCGCTTTCTTCTGGAGCATTTTCTTCACCGCTGTCATTTTGGATATCTTCTGATACAGTATCAGTATCTTTAACCTCAGCATCCTCATCAATAGGCGCGTCAGGATGTTGCGCACCATCTGTCTGCTGTGGCATATCAACACTCATCTCATCCGGAACATTCTGTTCATCTTCAGGTTTTTCTGCCTCCTGCTCCAGTCTCTTTTTTTCCGCCTCAGCCTGTCTTTTCTGCATTTCCTCCTGAACTCTGCGCTTTCTAGCCTCTTCCTTCTCGTTCTGCTCGCGCTCAAACTCCAAACGTTCAACCTCAGCCTTTGCCTTCGCCACATTCCGCTGAGTTCTCTCCCACGCCTCTCTGCGAAGATCCTCATGTCTTTGCCTGCTGTCCTCCTCCAGATTGCTAACCTCTCTGAGAAGATTATCAACTGATGTTCCGGTGCGGTCTGCATCTTTCAAATTATTTCGTGTTCTTCTGGTCTGCATACCAGCACTATTCTGTCTGGATTCCGCACGTTCATCTCTCATTTTCCTTGAACGACTGTTCTCGTGATAGTATTCATCATACTCACCAACTGTTCCAGCAGATGCCGCTTGCGGCCTTACAGGACTTTTTTTCTTTTCGCCCTCAAGTCTTACCGGTGTCCTATCAGACGATACTTTTCTTCTCCTTACCGGCCTGTTTTCACTTGCAGCAGTCTCATCTCTGTAAACATTATTTTCAATGGCATCTGACTGCACAGATGTCTCTGCCGGACGACGCGATGGTCTAGGTCTTGTCTGTTCCGTGGCTGGTCTTACTGCCCTGCCAGATTCCGCCACTGATCTCTGTGTATTTGCTGATCTTTTGGCTGTTGCTCCTGCAGCCACGCCCGCATGTCCTGCCGATGATCTGACGGGTCTTGCTGCATCAGATATCGCCTGCCTGACTGGTCTTCCTGCACGCTCTGGTGCAGTTCTCTCTACTCTGCCAGTTCCGGGTCTCTGAGATTTTGTGCGTCCCGCCTCCGGTCTAGCCTGTCTGTCTTCACGCCTGGATGATTCCCTTGAGGATTCTTCCGTTGTCTCTTTCCTCTGCCTGTCATCTCTATCTGAAGTATCTCTTCTGTTTTTCTTCTTTTTCTTTTTATCGCCAAACAACAACGAACTCAAAAGACCACCATCGTCGAGATAGTCATCATCGTCATCCAGCCAATCCATATCTTCATCATCATAATCTGTTGATAATCTGTTCTTCTTATCCATTGGAACTCCTCTTTTATCTCTATATCTAAAAATGTCGTTACCTCGCTATATAATACATTATATTTTTGTCTTTTACAACATATAATCTATGGCATAGTCGCTTATTAAAAAGCAATATGTCCACTACACCCATCTTAAATGTATTTCATTTGACACCCCTCTTTTTTACAAGTATACTATTAATAATTGTGTTCAAATTATAGTTACACAGGGTGTTACAGGATATAGCAAGGGAGATAGTAAAATGGAAACTGAAAAGAATATTACATCAAATATTACTTTGTCGGTGGTCATGCCCGCTTACAATGAAGAAAC
Organism: Coprococcus sp.; assembly: GCA_050874325.1. GTDB lineage: Bacteria > Bacillota > Clostridia > Lachnospirales > Lachnospiraceae > Coprococcus. Next base: position 22,918 of record JBNMKK010000015.1, read on the forward strand.
ACATATAAAAGAAAACCTGTTGGAGACCAGCAGGATACTGAGCAGTTTCGTTCATCGCTATGAGATAATCGCTGTCAATGACGGCAGCACGGACTCCACAGGTAAATTGATCGAGGACGCAGCCGCTGTTGACCCGCACATAACAGCCGCCGGATATGAAGATAACCACGGCAAGGGATTTGCAATAACCACCGGGATCGCGGCAGCCAATGGCAGGTACATTGCATTCCTTGATTCTGATCTGGAGCTCAGCCCTTCCCTGCTGAAAAAATTCATGAAACAGATGAAATCTGATGATTCTGATATCGTCATCGGATCCAAACTCCACCCGGAGTCAAAGCTTGACTACCCAATGATCAGGAGAATTATGAGTTACACATACTATGTAATGCTCAAAATGCTCTTTCACCTTGGGATCCATGATACCCAGACAGGTATCAAGCTATTTAAAGCCGAGGTCATAAAACCCATAGCTGCAGATCTGTCGATTTCTGGTTATGCATTTGACATTGAGATCCTCGTAGCAGCACACAAACAAGGTTATTCTATATCCGAGGCTCCAATAGTCCTGAACTACAGTCGAGATGATTCGGCAAATGGACGAAGGATAAAGATCCGGGACATATGGAAAGTATTTACAGACACCGTAGCTATAAAGAAGAAATACAAGTAATATATCATGGAGAGAGAATTTATTAATAACCTACATTATTTATAAGGAGAATTTTATGAACTACGAAAGCGCATATAAACTTTTAGAAGAAAAAGGTCAGCTGCATCTTCTCAGATACTATGACTCAATAAGCAACGAAGAAAAGGAAACTCTTTTGAATCAGATTGATGAGATTGATTTTTCACTGATAGATATGATAGGAAAAAACAATTCTGGAAAGGATTCAGATATCGCACCTGTTGCAGCGCTTCAGCTTGATGCCATCCGCGCCAACCACGACGAATATATGAGCGTTGGTCTCGACGCCATCAAGAACGGAGATCTCGCCCTTGTTCTTCTTGCAGGCGGTCAGGGAACCCGCCTTGGTTTTTCTGGTCCAAAGGGTACATTCAATGTCGGCATCACAAAAGACATGTTTATTTTCCAGCTGCTGATCGAACACACTCTGGACATCGTAAAACTTGCTGATACATGGATACATTTCTTCATCATGACAAACGAAAAGAACCATGAAGATACAACATCTTTCTTTAAGGAGCATGATTATTTCGGATATAATCCTGAATATGTACATTTCTTTAAACAGGAGATGGTTCCTTCTGTAGATTTTAACGGCAAGATATACCTTGAGGAGAAGGGTCGAATCGCTATGTCTCCTAATGGAAACGGAGGCTGGTTCTCTTCTCTTTGCAAAGCCGGTCACCTCAGCAAGCTCACAGAGCACAACATCAAATACATAAATGTATTTTCTGTTGACAATGTACTCCAGCGAATTGCTGATCCTGTTTTCCTCGGGGCTGTCATAAAGGAAGGATATCTCTCAGGAGGAAAGGTTGTCAGGAAGGCTTATCCTGATGAGAAAGTCGGGGTTCTCTGTACAAACCATGGAAAACCTTACATCGTTGAGTACTACGAACTCACAGATGAAATGCGCGATCAGCGCGATGAAAATGGGGATTACGCTTACAATTACGGAGTTACCCTTAACTACATCTTCCCTGTTGACAGACTCATGAAGATAATGAATGAAAGCATGCCTCTTCACATTGTAAAAAAGGCAATTCCATTTGTGGATGAAAATGGAGAGATCGTAAAGCCTGCCGAGCCAAACGGCTATAAGTTTGAAACTCTTGCATTAGACATGATCGCATTTATGGGAACCTGTCTTCCATTTGAAGTAGAGCGCGAAAAAGAGTTTGCGCCTATAAAGAATGCAACAGGAAATGATTCTATTGATTCCGCAAGGGAACTTTTAAAGAAAAACGGATACACATTATAGCATCATAAGAACAGCAAAGATCAGGGAGATCATCATTATATATCATGATGATCTCCCTGATCTCTTTTTATATCAATCTATTTCATTTTATTTTCCATCCGGCTTGTCAAGTGTTCCGGAAATCTGCGTTCCACTCTCCGACTCCCGAACTATCTCATTTATCGCCTCACGGACAAGCTCTGACATAGACACATGTCTTGTATCAGCACATTTGTTGAGTTTTTTGTGCGTCTCTGCATCGATCCTCAGTCTCAGGATCGTATCTTTTCTCTTGTCTGTGGGTCTTCCCGGACCTCTTTTTTTTACATCTTCAGCCATATTGTTCTCCGACTATCCCTCTTACAGGAAATATTTTTTAACACCATTTACAGCATAATTCACAAAGTACAGACAGCTCTTTAGGAAACCATATCCAAGTTTCCTATACACGGCAAATGTCTTTTTAGCAGACGAGAGTTTTGATCCTGATTTGCTGTTTTTCACCACTCGGTACAACAGCAATGGTTCATTTATGAGAACCACCCGTCCGCCATCCTTCAATATCTGCAGCCAGCAAATGTAATCCTCATGGATCTCATCATTTCCCATTGGATACTTTAACAGTATGTTTCTATCTGCAACAACCGATGAGCAATTTATCACATTACCCTTAAGCAACTGTCTGTAGGTAACTGTTTCTGGCACCTCTATGATCTTTCCTGTGCGATGTCCATCCTCACTCATGAGCTCCCTCGCAGTTGAACAGATCACCGCACCTGTTTTTTCCATTAGAGCAAGTTGTTTTTCCAGTTTACCGTCAGCCCACATATCATCAGAATCAAGAAACGCTATCCTGTCACAAGCCGCCGCTCTCACTCCACGATTTCTTGACTCGGCAACTCCTGAATTTCTGTCATTCAATAATACTTTGACACGAGGATCTGTCTTGTATTTCATTAATACCTGTTCCGTGTCATCCCGTGACCCATCGTCCACCACTATGACTTCCACAGGCACACTCTGTGAAAGAGCTGAATCAATAGCTGCCTCTATCGTATCACTGCTGTTATAAGAAGGTATAACCACCGAAACTTTAGCATTTGTCATACTATCACCTGCATACCAAATATATGATCTTTAATCTTTTTTGCCCTTATTAATCTTTTTTCCAACTTTCTTCAAGTCGTAAAACGCATCCTCCGACTCATCAAGGCCCTCCGGTTTTACATTTACAGGAGAAGGTATCTGGATCTTTTCTCCGTCTCTGAGTGCAGTAGTCATATTGGCTCCAACACCTTCTGATGTCTCCTTCTGGAACATGATCTTTACCGTGAGAAGCATAAGTTTAAGATCAAGCCATATCGAATACTTCTCATAATATGTCAGATCAAGCTTTACCTTATCTCTCGGAGTTGTGTTATATTTTCCATACACCTGAGCATAACCTGTGAGGCCTGCCTTCATCTTCAGTCTGTAATCAAACTCTGGGAATGTCTTCTTATAAAGTTCTGCTATCTCAGGTCTCTCAGGTCTTGGTCCCACAAGTGACATATCTCCCTTGAGGACATTGAAAAGCTGTGGCAACTCGTCAAGATGAAGTTTTCTAAGTACCTTTCCGACAGGCGTTATTCTGTCATCATCCTTCTTCGCAAGCTGTGCACCGCCAGCCTCTGAATCCATCTTCATACTTCTGAACTTGATTATCTTGAATACCTTGCCATTGAGCGTGAGTCTGTCCTGTTTATAGAACACCGGTCCTCTATCGTAAAGCCATATCGCAAGCGCTGATATGAGCATAAACGGTGACGCTATTACAAGCAATATAAATCCACATACAATATCCATGATCCTCTTGATGATCATGTCATCTCCTGTAAGTCCCTGATTTCTTGACAACAGGATAGGTGTATCAAACAAATGAATAGGCTCTGCACCGAGTATGATTATATCTGAGAGCTTTGGAACTACATATGATCTTATGGAGTGCTCAAAACAATACTTCACAAGCTCATTTCTGATGTAGGCCTTTGTCTCACAGATGATTACTCCATCATACTGAAGTATCTTCTCCTTGATCGCCTGTTCACCCTCGCTGACATGTATCCTATCTTCGATTATATACTTGTCCTTACGAGCATTGATCTTGTCAATGAACTCCATCGGGGTCTTGTATCCATATACCAGAAGCAGATGTCTAGGCGGATACATTTTTGCATATAGAAATCTGCATGCAAAGATCCATATCAGGATCACTATCGCCTCAAGTCCTGTAACTTTCAGCAACGGTCCCGGATTCACATAATCACGACAGATTATACAAAGCTGTAGATATCCAACCACGTTGGCACACACAAGAGCCAGCAGCTGCGAATAAACTATATCGAGAAGTCTGAAAAATCCAACCCTATAACCACCATACAGCTTAGTAAACAGTATAATGATAATTCCATACATACCGATAACTGCCCAGTTTCCTCTTCTCCAGAAAGGCAGGGTAAGCGTTACCTCATAATCTCTGTACCACATAAGTCCAAACAGCACAAGTTCAACAACTATGAGCACACAAGCCTCGCCAACTGTTATGAGTCTCTTATAACGATCCCTCTTTCTCACTCTTCTGTTTTCTTCCATAATTACAGCATCTCCCTAAGCATCTTGTTGACAGATCCTGGATCTGCTTTACCCTTCATAGCTTTCATAACCTGTCCGACAAGTGCTCCGAGAGCCTTCTCCTTGCCGCCTCTGTAATCCTCCACAGCCTTTGGATTGTTATCTATTGCAGCCTGGCATGCATCCTTTAATGCATTGTCATCCTGAACTGTTGCCAGTCCGTTATCCTTCACATACTTCTCAGGATCAATATTCTCAGCAAATACCTTCTCAAACACTTCCTTTGCCACACCGCCGTTGATAACTCTGTCATCCACAAGCTTTATGAGTTTTGCAAGATTCTCAGCTGAGAACTTAAGGTCATCTGCATCCACACTGTTATCCTTCATAAGACGCATGGTCTCTCCCATGAGCCAGTTGGACACCTTCTTAGCTGGTGCTCCCAGTGCAATAGCATCCTCAAACAGATCTGCCATCTTCTTTGATGCAGTGATGATATCTATATCATAATCAGGAATTGCATATTCCTCTTTGTATCTTATCTTCTTCTCATCTCTGAACTCAGGCTGTGCATCCCTTACCTGCTGCAGCCACTCATCGCTGATGTGGATAGGTACAAGATCTGGATCTGGGAAATATCTGTAATCCTGTGCATCCTCCTTGGATCTCATAGGATATGAGTATTCCTTTGTGTCATCCCATCTTCTTGTCTCCTGTACGACCTTCTCACCTGACTCTATGAGATCTATCTGTCTCTCTCTCTCATTCTCTATAGCTCTTGCGATCGCCTTGAAGGAATTCAAGTTCTTTGTCTCTGTACGTGTACCGAACTCCTCAGCGCCCACCTCTCTGACTGACAGGTTGACGTCCGCACGCATTGAGCCCTCGTTGAGCTTGCAGTCTGATGCTCCGAGATACTGAATGATCAGTCTCAGTTTCTCAAGGTAAGCTATTACATCCTCAGCAGATCTCATGTCCGGCTCAGATACAATCTCTATAAGAGGCACACCTGAACGGTTGAAATCAACAAGTGAGCTGTCTGTATATGGATCATGGACAAGCTTTCCGGCATCCTCCTCCATATGTATCTCATGGATCCTCACATATTTCTTGACACCATCTACCTCTATCTCGACCTTACCATCCCTGCATATTGGATAGTAGAGCTGTGATATCTGGTAGTTCTGTGGGTTGTCAGGATAGAAATAATTCTTTCTGTCAAACTTACAGTTCTGTGTGATCTTACAGTTTGTCGCAAGGCCAACTGCGATTGCCTTATTTACAACTTCCTTATTGAGTACTGGAAGTGAACCCGGCATTCCGGTACATACCGGACACGTATGTGTATTAGGAGCTCCTCCAAATGCTGTGCTGCAGCCACAGAATATCTTGGTCTTGGTCGCAAGCTCTACATGGACCTCAAGTCCGATGACTGTCTCATATGTCTTTGCCATCTCTTACAGCCCCCTTTCTGAAACCTGTGCAGGTCTCTTGTATTCTCTAGTCTTCTCAAATGCGTAAGCAGCTCTTATGATAGTCTTCTCTTCAAATGCATTTCCAACCATCTGTACTCCGATAGGCATTCCTTCCTTGTCTGTTCCACATGGAAGTGATATTCCTGGAAGTCCCGCAAGGTTTACCGGAACAGTGTATACATCACCCAGATACATCTTGATCGGATCTGAGAGTGACTCGCCCATCTTAAGAGCTGTTGTAGGTGCAACAGGTCCGAGTATGATATCATACTTCTCAAATGCCTTGTCATATGCCTGCTTGATGAGTGCCTTTGCCTTAAGTGCCTTAACATAATATGCATCATAATATCCTGAGCTCAATACAAATGAACCGAGCATGATTCTTCTCTTTACCTCAGGACCAAATCCCTCTGAACGGCTCTTCTTGTACATGTTGTGAAGATCTGTGTACTCTGAAGTTCTATAGCCATACTTTACACCATCAAATCTCTCAAGGTTTGAACTTGCCTCCGCAGATGCTATGATGTAGTAAGCTGGAATCGCATACTCAACCATACCAAGGTCAAACTCCTCAACTATTGCACCCTTTGCCTTAAGTGCCTCAGCCACACCGTATACGGCATCCTTGATCTCAGGCTCAAGACCTTCTGTAAAATAGTCTCTTGGGAGTCCGATCTTAAGGCCTTTCACATCGTCCACCAGAGCGCTTGTAAAATCATTGTCATCTCTGTTCACTGATGTTGAATCCTTCTTGTCATACTGTGATATGATCTCAAGGATAGTTGCACAGTCCTCAACATTCTTTGCGAGAGGTCCTATCTGGTCAAGTGATGAACCGTATGCTATAAGTCCATATCTTGAAACTCTTCCGTAGGTCGGCTTGATTCCGGTTACACCGCAAAATGATGCAGGTTGTCTGATGGATCCACCCGTGTCTGAACCGAGAGCACATGGAACCTCCTCACCGGCAACTGCTGCCGCTGAACCACCTGATGAACCACCCGGAACTCTATTTGTATCCCATGGATTTCTTGTCTCTCCAAAATAAGATGTCTCTGTTGTACTTCCCATGGCAAACTCATCCATGTTGGTATGTCCAACGATGACCGCGCCTGCCTCCTGAAGCTTTACCACAGCCTCGGCTGTATATGTTGGAACAAAGTTTGAAAGTATCTTTGATGAACAGCTTGTCTGCACACCTGTCTGACACATATTGTCCTTTATTGCAATTGGGACTCCTGCAAGAGGGCCATCAAGCTCCCCTGCATCTATTTTCTTCTGCACTTTCTCTGCCTGGGCAAGTGCTCCCTCACGATCAACAGTGACAAAACTGTTGTAGTCTTTCTCACACGCCTCTATGCTGTCAAGACAAGCCTGTGTCGCCTGAACAACACTTACCTGTCCGTCTTTAATAGCTTTTCCCAGCTCTACAGCTGTCATACCCATTAAATTCACTTCAGCCTACCTCCTAGTCAAATGTCTTTGGCACCTTGTAGCAGCCATCCTTCTGCTCCGGTGCGTTCTTCAGCATGTTCTCTCTATCGTCACCATTTGTGACCACATCCTCACGGAACACATTATTGTATGGGAATGTATGGCTCATAGCCTCTACACCTTCTGTATCCAATTCATTCAGTTTGCTGACATAATCAAGCATGTCTGACATATCCTTCTTTGCCTGCTCCTTCTCCTCCGGTGAAAGCTCAAGCTTTGCAAGGATTCCAACATAATCAATTGTTTCATCAGTTATCGTCATGTTCTTGTTCTCCTATCTTTTATGAGCAAAAATAAAGAATGTGCCTTTTTATTATTCTGTGTCAAATAATGTAAACACATTCTCCTACCATGGTATTTTGTACCACAAAATTCCTTTAAAATATATCACATCCGAGCATATTATGCAATACTGAGAGCTGTTTTAGCCGTCTGTACAAAAACACCGCCATGTAACATACTGTATACATGGCGGTGCTATAGATCTGATATTCATTTATTTCACTCATACGCTAGCTGTACTTTCTTAGTGCATCTCTTGCCTGTTTCTCTCCAAGTTCTGTTTCCTCCAAAAGAATCTGTATTATCTCTTCATCGCTTTTATTGAATCGTCTACTTAGCCTTACTATCTCTTGGATACGTCCAATACGAATCCCATCCATATGTCCTTCTTTTCTTCCTTCTTCCCGTATCCGTTTCTCTATCTCAACACTCTTCATATACGCAAGACCTACCTCTCCATCATTCTTCACAGAAGTCACCATATGATGAAATACTTTAAGTGAATCTGTACCAGCATTTTCTTCTACTGAATTCTCCATATAATGCAGTAGACTCTGAAGTTCCTCAGGTGGATTTCCTTTTTTCCCTTTTGTATACAGGAATAACGATACAGCACCATCATCATACGGCATATCAAGTTCCTCTATACACTTATTTTTCACCGTGTAAACCATCCTGTCAAGTCCAAATGGATCATATGTCGTTATAAATATAACAACAACATTCCTTAAATTACTATAATCGTCCCCAACAGCCAAATTGACTGAGTCAATCTTTGCATGATAAAATCTGTTTCGCCTTGGCACTGCCTCTACATCAGCCCTGCTATCATTCTGATCTGGCTCAATATCAATTATCTCTCCATCATTCTCATCAATATACACATCCATCCTAATGCCATGCTTTTCCGGATCCGTACCACACATAACACGTTGCGGCACTACAGTCAGCTTACCAAAACGACGATTCAATATACACTCAAGCATATATCTCACCGAACGATCTCCATACTCCTGATGACATATGAGACTCGTCATCAGAAAATCATCCACTAAATTCATGTCTTCAAGTTTCTTCATAAGTTCTCCTTCCTACAGCACACCAAAGAACATTATCCAGAAACAGCGGCAAATATCCTTCAATCTCTCCAATGTACTACGCTAAATAAAATGTGATATTTAAAAGCATAGAATTCATTGACTTGACTAAAGAATCTCAGATACAGCCTTTGCTGATTGAATACAAGAATATATGCTTTGATCACATTTTAGCAAAGCTATATGCCAATTTCAATGATATATACTTATTTTCTTATTTTTTTATATATCACTATCACTGCACTTCCCATAAGTGCAAATATTATCACACCAGCTATTCCCTTTGTAGGAAGCCTGTCACCGGTATCCGGGTGTCTGCTCGGCGGAGTACTGCGCGTCGTTGTCATTGTTACTGTTGTTCCAGTTGTGCTCCATGTGGTATGTTCCGTCGTTGTCGCCTCTGTAGTTGTACCCGTGGTATCTTCTGTTGTAGTATCCTCTGTCGTTGTGTCCTCTGTCGTTGTATCTTCGGTTGTCGTGTCTTCCGTGGTCGTATCCTCCGTTGTTGTGTCCTCAGTGGTTGTATCCTCGGTTGTCGTGTCTTCCGTGGTTGTATCCTCCGTTGTTGTGTCCTCTGTGGTTGTGTCCTCTGTTGTCGTATCTTCTGTCGTCGTGTCCTCTGTTGTCGTATCTTCTGTCGTCGTATCCTCTGTGGTAGTATCTTCTGTCGTCGTGTCTTCTGTTGTCGTATCTTCTGTCGTTGTATCTTCGGTTGTCGTGTCTTCCGTGGTCGTATCCTCCGTTGTTGTGTCCTCAGTGGTTGTATCCTCTGTTGTCGTATCTTCGGTTGTCGTGTCTTCCGTGGTCGTATCCTCCGTTGTTGTGTCCTCGGTCGTAGTCCCCTCAGTTGTCGGTTCTTCTTTTGGGAAATCAATTCCTGGCACTCTGTGGAACTCTCCGCCGTTTGAGAATACCTCACTCACCACGCATCCATCCCAGTTATGCCCGAGATTTACTGATGCCTTTGGTGCCAGCACAGTTCCAAATCCTCGACCTGCAAATGTAATACTGCCGCTGAACTGTCCATCTGCCGCCGAGCTGTCATAAAAATTAAAATACATTCTATTGTAGGCATTAAAATAATTGCCATTATCATTTGCCTTCGCATCATTTTTGCTGCCTAGTATCATATCGCCGAATACAACATCCTGCGCACCACTCAGATCAATATTCATGAGCAGTACTGTGTCGCCATCATAATCCGGGAACTCAAAATATATCGGATTGGTATTTGCTGACAGCTGATCATAATCCATAGACACAACGTGCATGCCATTGTCGTTTACTGCAATTCGTCTGTTATTTATATCTCCATCCAGATCTATATCCACAGTCCCCTCTGTATCAGCATGTGTTCTAAGTTCCTGACTGTATTCAATAAATCTTCTCTGTATGTCCGGCATGTCGGCAAACTTCGAGTATTCGCCCTCCTCAGCAAGCTCCACGTCAAGCTTAACATTTGCAGGTCTGTCAAGCTTTACCTCGGCTCCACTGTTCATAATTATATAAACGCTGCCATCCTCTGCTCTTCTAATGTCCGCGCCTGTATACAGTGTATCAGTATCCACATCCGACACGCAGCCGCTCATCTTCTCTGCACTCTCAAAATAAAACTCCTCATATACACCGTAAGAATTCCTGAGCCCCGAGTTGGAATTTGCATTTAACGTCTTCGTTATGAAATTGCTGTGCAAATGTGTCTGCGCATTCAGGGTATCAAAACATATCACCCCGAAATCGCCCATAAGTTCCGCGGTGGATCTGTCCTGCAAAACATAACTGCCATCACTCGCCTTCGCCAGTGCTCCTATAGATCCCGCCGTGACACTCAGCACCAAAATCATTGCTATCGCCACGGCTATGAGCTGAATCGTTTTCCAGCCCATTCCTCTTTCAAGGTTACATCTCATACAATGTCCGCCTTAACTATTTCGTCTCAAATACATAGTATTCAACAGACATCTATCGTATTCATTATAATAAAAAAATCCCCAGACAGATCTGACATAAACTCACATCATCGTGTTTCACTATGTCCTATCTATCCAGGGATATTATTCATTTATATTTCTTATTATCTACTGCTTACACTATAGCATGACTGCTATATCAAAAAGGTCTTTCCGGATCAGCCACATGCTCTCCTATGATCTTCTCCATCCACACCATGTCATACCATCTGCCAAACTTGTATCCGCACTTATGGAACTGCCCCACCATGCGGTATCCAAGGTGTTCGTGGAAACGCACACTGTTGTCATCCAGATGTTCGTCTGCTCGTTCTATATACGCTATACATGCATTCATGTTGAGGAATCCTCTTCTCTTAAGTTCATCTTCAAGAGCCTTATGCAGTATGCCGCCGACACCCATATGCCTTATATTCCTATCCACGTATATCGAAGTCTCCACCGACCAGTCGTATGCTGGTCTGTCATGAAATGGTCCCACATAGGCATATCCCACGATCTGCCCTGACAGCTCCGCCACAAGATACGGATATCTCTCAAGTGTATTGCTTATTCTATGTGCAAACTCCTGGACAGACGGCACTTCATACTCAAATGTGATGGCTGTATTTTCCACATAAGGAGCATATATTTCTATCAGACTTTCGGCATCATCAGGTACTGCCGGCCTCACAGTAACGCTCGAACTTCTCCACACATTTGATGTCTCTTTAATATCTGATGTATTTTCAATATTACAATTTTTATCATTATTTGTAATTTCTGTCTGCTGCCCAGTCACTTTCGTCCGCCTCCGTATTCTCAAGTCTCTACTCTATTATACTCACTATCTCCTCAGAGTCAGCCTTGACATTGTATGTCTTGCCAATGTCAAGTTTATCATATATGGACTTTTTCACCTTATATGTCTTTTCCTTCTTCTTCACATCACATGTGACTTCATACTCAACCGACTTCTTTCCCAGCCTCTCCTTATCTGCAAGCTGAGGCTCCGGGTATTCCGGCGTCTTTCCACCGCCCTCCGCGGTCTCCGTCCTGTCATACTTCCAGCGCCATATCGTATAATAATACTTCGTCTTGTATATCGGCTTATCTCTGTACACCGGAACTGATCTCGTTCTCGTCACATATCCGTAATCATCAACATCATTTGCCACCTCAGAAAATGTTCCATCTCCATTGTCCTCGTAGCTGTACTCCACATGAGAACCTATAACTTCATATGAATCATATGTCTCCTCGCGCTCGCCCACATATTCCTGCTCAGTATGGTGCACCTCTTGTTTCGTGGTCTTTAGCGTGGCACCCTCGGGGAGTTCCCAATCATCTTCATCACACAGAAGATACTTCTCCACATCTACGCTGGTCTTCCATGACATATCCTTGACTGTGACAGTTCTCTTCTTCGGCATTGTGATGAACGCCGCAAGGCTGATTATCGCCGCTATCACCAGCATACCTATCAGTAATATCTTCCATGCTCCAAATGAATGGCCTCGTTTGCGATTGCCCTGCCCGCCGTTTGTTCCTGTCCCGGATGCACTTCTGGCATTCTTTGCGTCCTGCTCCCTTCTGACATCAAAATATGCCTTATCCTTCGAACCTCGCTCAGCACCACAGCTACTGCACCTTGTATTGAGAGCAGAATTGTAATTGCCACAATGGTCACATAGCCAGTCGGCACCTTTTCCCTTTGTCTGGCTCTCCTCCGCAGACAGATACCTCACTCCATCCATATAGAACTTAACTTCCTGCCCCCTCGGCTTTCCGCAGGACGGACACTCACGCCTCGTTCCCTCTATATGTTTCGTACTACAATAAGGGCAATCCCAATACCCCATTACAAGTTTCCCCATATACTATATCCTCCCTGTATATTTTCCTTATCTCATCTCCTACAATACATAATATAATATGTCACCACGCATAAGCATGATAACCGTTTCATTATCAATGCCACCTAACGAATCTTTAGTGATAAACTACAGATAACTTACCTGAACAGACTCATCATAATCATGCGGTGTCTTATTGTCGGTCTTATGTCCAACTGCAAGTGCTATCTGGAATGAGTACCCTTCTGGTATTGCAAGCGCTTTGTCAAAATATGCTTTCTTTTCCCCATGAAGAGCGTCATACACACAACCTATTATCAGGTTGCCAAGTCCCATACTCTCTGCCGCTATAGCCATATTCTGTACTGCGATTCCTGCATCCACTTTGCTCCATTTGAAATCATCCTCAGCGCTCAGGAATATCAGAACAGGCGCCTCATAATAGAAATTATGTGGCTGCTTATCCTGTCCGCGAAGTGCTCTCTTTTCCGCATCGAGTTCTTCCAGAATCGGAGCATCCCCCTTGACAACTGTAAAATGTATCTCCTTCTTATTCATACCTGTAGGTCCCTGTAGACCAGCCTCGATGACCTTCTCTAGCTGCTCCTTCGTAACCTCTTCATCACTGTATGCCCTAGCTGAACTTCTCTTTCTTATTACCTCTAATACCTGATTATCCATTGTCTTATACCTCCTATACCGTGATCTCTATCTGATTTCCCTCTATGCAGACCACACAACTCTCATAGTAGCCATCACCTGTCGTCCTTGGTCCGCTTATCACCTCGTAGCCATCAGCCTCAAGCTGTCTGGTAAGTTCATCCACATTCTCTCTGCTGCCTACGCTGAACGCTATATGTATAAATCCTGTTCTGTTAAGCGTCTTTTCCGGATCGTCCATCTCGGGTCTGTTCATTATCTCAAGCCTTGCCCCATCATCAAATGCAAGGAAATATGAACGAAAGCCGGTCTTCACATTGTGATATCCATCGTTTGCATCTGCTCCCAGATATCTTTCAAAGAAATGTTTCGCCCCTTCAAGGTCATTCACATACATGGCAACATGTTCAATCTTCATAAATAACACTCCTCATAATCTCACATACTTCACTTCAAGCAACATTACTACATAAGTTATTTTAACCTAACGCCGAGATTTGCACAATGGTATATAAAAATATCACCTTTATCCACTTTTATGAATAAAGGTGATATCCTGTTTTTATTATTCTATATCTTAAAGCATTCCCTCAAGTGTTTCTCTGATAGCCTTGATGAAGTTTTCGCTGTTGAGGACTGTTGGGTTCTCAAGTGTTGTGATGAGAGCCAGATCCTTTGTCATCTTGCCATCCTCGATAGTCTTGATAGTAGCTGCCTCAAGCTTGTCTGCGAAGTCCTGAAGTGCCTGGATTCCGTCAAGCTCTCCACGCTTTCTGAGGGCTCCTGACCATGCGAAGATAGTTGCAACTGAGTTTGTTGATGTCTCCTCGCCTGCAAGGTGCTTGTAGTAGTGTCTCATAACTGTTCCATGAGCAGCCTCGTACTCATACTTTCCATCAGGTGATACGAGAACTGATGTCATCATGGCAAGTGAACCAAATGCTGATGAGATCATGTCACTCATTACATCTCCATCATAGTTCTTACATGCCCAGATGTAACCGCCTTCACTCTTCATAACACGGGCAACTGCATCATCTATAAGTGTGTAGAAGTACTCGATACCTGCTGCATCGAACTGCTCCTTGTACTCTGCATCAAATATCTCCTGGAAGATATCCTTGAATGTGTGGTCATACTTCTTTGATATGGTATCTTTTGTTGCAAACCACAGTGTCTGCTTGGTATCAAGCGCGTACTTGAAACAGCTTCTTGCAAAGCTTTCAATCGACTTATCCACGTTATGCTGTCCCTGGAGAACACCAGGTCCATCAAACTTATGGATAGTCTCCTTTATAACCTGTCCGTCATCACCTGTAAATACAAGCTCTGCAGTTCCAGGTCCTGGAACATCTATCTCAACGCTCTTATATACATCACCATATGCATGTCTTGCGATAGTGATAGGTTTCTTCCAGTTCTTAACACATGGCTCGATTCCCTTTACAACGATAGGTGCTCTGAACACTGTACCATCAAGAATTGCTCTGATAGTTCCGTTAGGACTCTTCCACATCTCCTTGAGGTTGTACTCCTTAACTCTTGCGGCATTAGGTGTGATAGTTGCACACTTTACAGCTACACCATACTTCTGTGTTGCATATGCTGAGTCAAATGTTACCTTATCGTCTGTCTCATTTCTATGTACAAGTCCAAGGTCATAGTACTCTGACTTGAGATCGATAAATGGATAGATAAGCTCATCCTTGATATACTGCCAGAGAATTCTGGTCATCTCATCTCCATCCATCTCTACAAGTGGTGTGGTCATCTGAATCTTTTCCATGTTTTATGTCCTCCATCTTTGAATTTTCTAAGTTTTGTTATATACCCACTGCCGATTATAAACCATAAGGGGCTATATTTCTAGTTTTTTTGAGTTGAGCCTTGCATTTATTAATTTAATTAAGTCCAATGAACAACCAGCAATACTGATACGTCCACCCATCCATAATTCTTATCTTTACATTCTATATAGCTTATTGCCACATAATCCGCGTTCTTCATCTCTATATGGCATTTGCACTTTCATTATACATATCCATATATACCCCTGACGGATACTTCCCCTGATATTATATCACGTACTTCTCCATCGGCATCTCTTACCAGCAGTCCTCCATCTGGAGAGAGTCCAAGCGCAGTATATTCTGTCTTTCGATCCCCCTCTATGACATATACCTGCTTATCCTTATTCACAAGATAACTGTTGTACTCATCAACAAGAAATCCCAAATCTTTATTTTTTACAAATTCATCGTACAGCTTTTCAAATTCATTCGATACCTGAGCTATGAACCACGATCTGTCACACCCCCTGCCATTTTCCAGAAGAATTGATGTGGCTTTGTCAGCAATGTCCTCCGGGAAACTCTGGTTATATACATTTATGCCGATTCCCACAACAACATAGCTTATATCAGTTCCCTCGGAACTCATCTCCGTGAGTATCCCGACCAGTTTCTTTCCATTAGAAAGTACATCATTCGGCCACTTTATCTGAGGTTTGATCCCATCCACTTTGCCAAATGCTCTCGCCAGCGCAACCGCCGACACCAGTGTTATTCTTGATACACACGAGATATCTATATCCGGTTTTAACAGATACGACATAGATATCGTTGTTCCCTTGTCTGAATTCCAGCTATGTCCTCTCCTGCCTTTTCCAGCTGTCTGCTCATTTGCCACGAACAGGGCGCCATGTACCGGCTCTGTCTCCCCCACTATCTTGGCACGGGTATTTGTCGAATCCGTTTCATCATAATAGTAGAGTTTTCTTGCAAATGTTTTTGTAGTGAGATGTCTGGATATATTGTCCTCGGACATGACATCCGGAGCACTTACCAGCCTGTATCCCTTATTGTTAACACCTTCTATAACATACCCGTCATTTTTTAATGCCTGTATATTCTTCCACACTGCGGTTCTCGACACGCCAAGCAGTTCACAGAGCTCCTGTCCGGATACATATCCGTCCGTATCCTGAAGCTTTTCAAGTATTTTCTTCTTCATCTGTCTTTACCTTCTCTCTGAAAATATTGTACACCGCTTCACATTTTGCCTTTGCACCAGCAAATGGCACTATGTAACTCTCCTTACCTCGGTCAAACTTTAGAATATAATATTTCATCTCCGGATCAGGTTCTATCATCGTATAAGCCGTCACTGACTCATATGGGATGACTTTGCTGCCCCCCTTTTGAAGTATTGTGATCCTGTCCTGTCCAAAGAGATATGTGGCATCATATGCCGAACTTCTAAATGATGCTCTCATAATATAAAAACCATATGCCATGGCTGCTATAGAAACCGCCGCTTTCAAAAACCTGTAGTGACCTCCCATAGCCCACCACATGCACGCTATTCCAAGCAAGATGAACACCAATCCCACGATACGATATGCTATCCTTGTGTTCTTCCTCTTGATGACTTTCTGCCGGATTATTCCATCTGTCTGTGACTCCTGCTCCTCACGTCTCGCCCGCTCAAGCTCATCCACAAGCTTTCCTGCCTGCTTTACAAGGACTTTCTGTCTGTAGGATCTCGTCGTGCCACTGTCCATACTATTTATATTTCTAATTTCTTCTCTGCCCTTTTTATTATTCTTACTAATATTTTTATTGTTCTTTTTTCTATCGCTATCTCTGCTCATTCCATATCCCCTGTCAGGTCATGATCTTTACCGACATGATCCCAGTTCGTATCCATGCGCTTTATGCACAATTATTTTCTCTTTTTTCATCACTTTTACGGCTGTACTTATCTTAGTTCAGCAACTAATATATATCAAGCTTTCAGCACTACAAAAGTGTTTACATTTTACCACGTTTAATCACCTTTTTTCCATATCTAAAATCATTAAAAGGTGATTAACTAGCAAATACACGATATCGTGAAGACAACCAATTTATACACTTGCAACTAGAATTTTGAGAGGTGAATTACATGAAGAATTTTATCGCACGCATCAGTG
The DNA here is from genome assembly GCA_050874325.1 of Coprococcus sp. Lineage (GTDB taxonomy): Bacteria > Bacillota > Clostridia > Lachnospirales > Lachnospiraceae > Coprococcus. The sequence continues at coordinate 40,245 of JBNMKK010000015.1, forward strand.
GTACAAAAGACCTCACTGAAGGAAAGCCTTCAAAGCTTATATTGAACTTTGGTCTGCCCCTTCTCTTTGGTCTGATCTTTCAGCAATTTTATAATATGGTAGATTCTGTCATAGTCGGACAGAAACTCGGAACAGATGCACTGGCGGCGGTGGGTTCCACCGGAAGCATCAACTTCATGATCCTCGGATTCTGTATAGGAATCTGCAACGGATTTGCGATCCCTGTTGCACAGGCTTACGGTGCAAAGGATTTCAAGAGTCTCAAGGCTTATATAATCAACAGTATATGGTCATCTGTTGCACTGGCAGCCGTTATCACTGTGGCTGTAAGTATATTCACCATGCAGATACTTAAGTTGCTCCGAACACCTTCGAATATCGTTGATGATGCATATATATACATATTTATAATATTCCTCGGAATACCGGCAACATTTCTCTACAACCTGACTGCCGGAATACTTAGATCTCTTGGAGACAGTATCACTCCTGTCATATTCCTTGTGGGATCATCACTTGTCAACATCATACTTGACCTTATACTTGTGGTTCCTATGGGTGTAGCCGGAGCTGCAGTTGCAACTGTAACTTCACAGGCGGTATCGGGAATCATATGTACGATATACATGACAAAGAAACTTAAATATCTTGAATTCCGTAAAGAGGACTGGACATTCAGCATGCGTCACTGCCTGAAACTCTGTGGTATGGGACTTCCTATGGGACTCCAGTACAGCATAACTGCCATCGGCAGTGTCATCCTTCAGACTGCTGTCAACGATATGGGTTCAACATATGTTGCTGCCGTATCCGCAGGAACCAAGATCTCCATGTTCATGTGCTGTCCTTTCGATGCAATGGGATCGACTATGGCAACCTACGGAGGTCAAAATGTAGGTGCCAAGCGTCTTGACCGTGTGGATCAGGGACTTAAAGCCTGTATCAAAATGGGAATCATATATGCCCTCGTGGCTTTGGCTTTCTCCATTATCTTCGGAAAGCAGCTTGCTCTTCTCTTTGTGAAGAAGGAACAGACTGAACTCATCGGCTACATATATGAATTTGTGGTTGCCAACGCTGCATTCTACATCTGTCTTGCACTTGTAAATATCGTGAGATTCATGATACAGGGACTTGGCTACTCCACATTCGCAATACTGGCAGGTATATGTGAGATGATAGCCCGATCTATAGCCGGTTTCATACTGGTGCCACACTTCGGTTTCATCTGCGTATCGCTCGGAAGTCCACTTGCATGGGTATGCGCCGACCTCTTCCTGATACCTGCATACCTGTGGGTTATGAAACAGTTGAGGCGAAAGTTCGGAGAGGATAAAACCAGCCGTACAAAATCCGCAACGGCAACAGCGTAAACCGAGTGCTCCACGGAGTCTACAGACAACATGATATATCCACAGAATATCGTTATATAATCTTACCATTTTATACAAAGACATATTTGCCATACAGAGGCTCTGACGTATGCTCACGCATTACAATATCAGGTCTATAAGTATGACGAATATGTCTTTTGTTTACACTGCTCTCCACGGACTCTCTGTTCTTCGCTGTTTCACTGTACTTCGATTACATACGAGTCCTTGCCCTCAAACGCAAATCCCAGCTTGTATATCCTGTCCTCCGGGATTCCTGCGGTCAGAAGATCCGCAACATAATTCTTATCATTGATCTGTCTGACTGCCCGTTCTGCAGTCTGCTCAAGGCAGTCCTCGCATCTGTCATCCCTCACCTTAAATTCCATGATGAAGGCATCCATATCAGCAGACTTTGGATACATGGCAATATCATATCGTCCTCTTCCGCTTTCACGGTTCGATACTATCCTGTATCTGTCTTTCAAAGAAACTATAAGTCCAAGCACCAGCCCATGGAAGAAGTTCTCAGGGCCTTTATCCGATGGCCTTTTCCCCACATCAAAATAACTGACAGATGTATAAGTGATATCGAGCAGAATGTCATTCAGATCATCTATCTTATGTCCCAGCAATGCATCTACAAAGTAATTGTAGCTTGCCTCTCCATCGTCCATCATCCCTCTGATCTCATGTCTGAACATCTCCATTACTTCCTGGTTCGTAACTGATACATCGCATTCTGTGAGTTCTCCACGCATGACCACATTGTCTGCCTTGATATATCCAACAGCAAGGAGCAACGACCACAGACTGTTCTCATCACCGTCAAGATACTGGAATGTTATATTCTCATTGATACACTTATGAATCACTTCTCCATTCACAAGCTGCTCGATCTCATACTTGCTGCGCACCGGATGTCTTCTGATAATATCTCCTATCAGCTTATTGCTGCCGGTATTCACCCAGAATGACTGAAGCCGCCCCTCACACATGTAGTTATTTATTGACCAGGGATTGTATATGTCTTTCCTTGAGCCTATGATGAATCCATCATACATCGACTTTACATCGCTGATCCTGTCTATGTCATGACACTTCAACGCATCCATAACCTCTTTCTCTGTAAAACCACAGCAATCAGTGTACTTGTCACTTGTCATCGTGTACACCTTGACATTATTCAGATCTGAGAACAGCGAATTCTTGGATACCCTTGTGATCCCTGTTATGAGAGTCCGCCAGAAATATGGATTCTCTTTGAAAGAATTGTGGAAGATCTGCCTGCATGTGGCTATCATCTCATCCCAATATCCATCCGTATATGCCTCAATAAGAGGAGTGTCGTATTCATCAAGAAGGATAAGCGGATATACACCATGATGCTTGTAAAGCAGCATGCATAATGTCTGTATAGCCGTTTCGATCTCAGAATCATCACCCATAAATAAAGATTTCTTTACCTGGCTGTATTTGCTTCGTTCCACCTCACTTAGCTTATCACTATCCGCAAGATAACTATGCGCCTCATACATATTATGCATACTAAGCACCATTCCCTTGATAGACTGCCGATAATCCCTGCCTTTACATCCCCCAAAGCTTACAGACACAACAGGCACCCTGCCAAATGCCTGTCTGCTGAGCGGATTCTTCCACACTGCAAGTTTATCAAAATATTCAGGATGATCAGCAAATCTTGGATCAAAGAAATGCTCAACTGTGCTTAAGAGCAGGGTCTTGCCAAATCTTCTAGGCCTCGTGATAAGCGTCACATCATCGCCATTCGCCATCCATTCACTGATAAATCCCGTCTTGTCAACATAGAACAGCTTATCCTCTGCGAATTTCTCAAAATTCTGCTGCCCGCACCCCACACTGTTTGCCATATATGGATTATTCTTCAATATATCCTTAATTCCATCCATATATGTCTGCAGCCTCTTCTTCATATCAAGCAGATCTGACCGCTCCTGAAATTCCATCAGGATCCGCTCACGATCAGCCATTTTCACATAATAACTCACAGACTTTCCATCCACGGTTCTCTGTATATAAGGTTGTCTTTTTCCATTGATATTCTTATAAGTGAGAGTTCCCTTCGGAAGTTCCTCAAGGCGCTCATCGATCATATCTATCTTTTTCTCTATGCTTCTTCCGTCAATTCTCTTTACGTCACGTCTTACATTCTTCTCCGGAATACTTGTGATAATTCTCCCCATGCGCGCCTCCTCAAGACTAAAATGGTTATGGTTGGTTATTGAATCAATCATATAACCAACCATAACCATTTGTCAAACTCCTATTTGGATACTATAGTCTGTTCTGCATCCTCTCCTGTTTTGGAGTGATTCCACGCCACTTTTTGTACACGCGGATAAAATAACTGCTGTCAGAAAAACCATTTTCCTGCGCTATATACTCAACAGGATAATCCGAATAAAGCAGCATGCTCTGTGACTTATTTAGCCTTATGTATAATATATACTCCTTGCACGATCTTCCATAACGAGCTTTAAATGATCTGGCAAAATGTGAATAACTCATATTACACATTTCTGCCAGATCCTGCACTTCTATCTGCTCTGCCGAATGTGCGTCTATATATTCCAGTATATGATTGAAATACACATCACCATCCGACCTTTTGTGCTTAAAATCTCCATTTATTTTCATTTGTCTAGCCATGATAATGAGCATCTTATATATTCCCGACTGGACAGCAAGCATATACATATCCTGTTTCTCTGTATACTCCTCAAATATATCTTGAACAATATTTGCCATACTGTCTATTAGTTTATCCGATCTTATGACTATACAAAAATCTGTTTCTTCCGTCCTGTATACAAAACAGTCATACATTTTTCTTATATAGGTCTGGGGAATGCCCAGTGTATACATATTGAACTTTATGACCGCATATTTAACAGGCTCCGTACATGCCTTATCTGCTTTTATGCTGTGGAGCTGCAGAGGATAGAGATAGCACATATCCCCTTTTCTGAGAACTGTCTCACCATCATTGCAGATCACCCGGATAGACCCGCTGACTATATAAAGTATCTCGCTGTAATAGTGCCAATGCATCTCCGAGCGCACCCAATCTGTATAAAAAATATCATACGGCTGTTTCATCACATCGATGTACTCAAACATTTCCATAGTCTTCTCCCTCTATAATTGAATTGTGATATCATGATAGATTTGTACTATTTTTTGCTCTTTATATAATACAATTATTATATCTGTTTGTATATGATAAAAGCACATCAAAAGTACACAAAAAAGTTTGTTTTTTATATTTATGGAGGGTTACACTTATGGACGCACATGCATTTCAGGCTCATCTCGAAAATGACCTTATTCCTTTTTGGAATAAGATGGTGGATTACACAAATGGCGGATTCTACGGCTATGCAGATTCCACCGGAGTTCCAGACAAAGAAAGTGACAAAGGATGCATACTTAACAGCCGTATTCTTTGGTTCTACTCATCAGCATACAGGCTTTTAAAAAGTAAAGAACTCCTGAGTATGGCTGAACACGCATTTAATTTTCTTGCAGACAAGTTCTATGACAGCCGTTATGGCGGAGTCTACTGGTCTGTCACAGCAGATGGAATGCCTAAAGACACAACCAAACATACGTACAACCAGGCATTTGCCATATATGCGCTATCTGAATACTACCAGGCAAGCGGCAGCCGCGAAGCCCTTACCCTTGCCTATGATATGTATCATGTAATAGAGGACAAATGCCGTGACAACGATGGCTATTTCGAGGCTTTCAGCAGAGAGTTTAATCCGGTTTCCAATGACAAACTTTCTGAAAATGGTGTGATCGCAGAAAGGACCATGAACTCTCTTCTCCACATCATGGAAGCCTATACCGAACTTTACCGGGCCGATCATTTCTATGAAGTCGGTGATTCGATCCGAGAGATCCTGCGTATTTTTAAGTTTAAGGTTTATAACCCGGACAAGGAAATGTGTGAGGTTTTCTTCGACAAAACATACCACTCCCTGATCAACCTAGAATCTTATGGACATGACATTGAGACCTCCTGGCTGATCGACAGAGCATGTGAAGTTCTCGAGGACAAAGCATACTATGATGAAATGCTCCCAATGATCAAGGCACTGGCTGACGGCGCACTCAGAAATGGCATCGACACACAATATAAGGCAATGAACAATGAGTGTGAGGACAAAGTAGTCGACCACAAGAAAGTGTGGTGGGTACAGGCAGAATCCGTAACAGGATTTTATAATGCCTACAAAAATGAACCTTCAAGAATGGATTTCCTTGAGATTTCAGAACAGATATGGGATTATATCAACAAATATGTTATTGATAAACAGTCCGGAGAATGGATTGAAAATATTTCCTCCGATAACACTGCAGATCCTGCCCAGGCTCTGGCACATCCCTGGAAATGTCCATATCACAACGGTCGAATGTGTATAGAGATGATCAATCGACTCTCAATGCCAGCATAATTCAAGAGACAACAACCGACATATTTAATATATTATTGGAGGAAAAATAAAATGCAGAAGTCAATAAACAAGCGCATATCGCATTCAGCACAGAATCTGCTGGATTATTTATCAGAGATAGCTGGCAAGAAGATCGTGACAGGCCAGCACACACAGACCAATCCCATGGAGGAGATCGACTACATATACAAACAGACTGGCAAATGCCCGGCACTCAGAGGCTTTGAGCTGCTCGGATACTCGCCAAACATAAACTATGAGGACGCATCCGTTGAATGTCTCACAGAAGTATACGAAAATCAGGATACTATTGATGCCGCACTCAAATGGGCAAAAGAGACAAATGGAATAGTAACTCTCACATTCCACTGGTTCTCTCCAGTTGGAGGCCGTGACAAGAGTTTCTACACAGAGCACACTGACTTCGACGCTGAAAAGGTGCTCATTCCAGGCACAAGAGAGCGTGATGCTTTCTACCACGATATGGACATCATCGCAAAGGAACTTCGGAGATTCCAGCTCGAAGATATCCCTGTTCTGTGGAGACCTTTCCACGAATCCGAGGGAACCTGGTTCTGGTGGGGCGCCAAAGGTCCTGCTGTTGCTGCAAAGCTCTACTGCCTCATGTTCGACTACTATACAAATGTACTGAACATCAACAACCTTATATGGGTGTGGAACTGTCCGGCAAAGGGCGCATATCCAGGAGATGACTTCGTAGATATAATCTCCATGGACATATATCTGCCGGAGTATAAAGCAACTGATTACAGTGCAGAATACACCAAGCTCGTAGAAGCAACCTCTCCAAACAAGATCGCAGCCCTTGCCGAGGTTGGTTATATACCTGATATCCATCTTCTGGAGAAGTCACACACTCCATGGGCTTATTACATGACATGGTCTAAGGAATTCTGCATAGGTGAGAAGTTCAACTCAAATGACAATCTTAAAGCTATGTATGACAGTCCATATGCTGTTACTGGAAGATAATAGCAAGAAATGCTGGAGACGTTTTTAATTAAACCGTTCTCCAGCATTTTTACTTTTGCATGATTGAATCGTTATTACCTTTTATTTTTTTGCCTGTTCCATCCAATAGGCCCTGATCCGCTCTACCATTTCGGAACAGTCGTCTTCCGCGGTAGCAGCATCAAACTTTTTCATATCGCTGAATGTATGTCCACATGGCTCTAACATATCATCCTCATAGCCACCACTTACGCCAACAAGCCATGGACTTAATAAACCTGTCTTGAACTTAAATATGTAATAGTGCATATCATGGAGTTCAAATTCCCCAGCACATTCTATCTTGCTAGGCGTTCTCCCAAGCTCATGGGGATCAGACAACCATTCCACCATATTCTCTTTAGCTGCATCAAGTTGTTTCTTATTCATCTATTTTTCTCCTTACAAATTTTCTTTTGCGATCCTACATCCCATCAACTGCTATATAAGCCACCTGAATGTAATATCTCTGACTACCCTGATTGACTACAAAATCAACTTCAAACTGCTTTCGAATCGTTTTCCCTTCATCATTTTTCGCATATACCTCTACAAGATAATCTATATGGGTGGATATGATCTTGTTGCTGTAATTGATACCACGTTCACTTTTAAAAGTATTTGATATTTTAGTTGGATTAGTAGGAGCTCCTATCGCAGAAACAATCTCTATAAGTTTTGTTCCTTATTTTTGTGTGCAGACTTATTAAACAAGACCCATGTACTAATAAAGTAGCTAATTAAAAGTACACACAAAATAGCCAACACAATCAAAAGCTGCTGTACTAATCGCTGTGCTCCGATATATACTGCAATCTGCATATGGAATCCGACAATCAAAAATATAAGAAATGCGCCAGACAAGATAAGGGCCAGTACAATCGGAACACCAAACCATACCGCTAACTGTTTCAAAATCAACTTTCGTATGTGGGATTCTTCAACACCCATATTTCTTAGAACCCGAAAACGATATTTGTATTTCCCGGAATCAGATAATTGCTGCAAAGCCAAGATCGTAAAACAGGTTACAAGCAAGATGATCGCGCTATATGTCAATGCAGTTTGCATAACAAAAATAATAGCAGAATTATCATTAACCTCGATTGTCCTCATAGTAATGTTATAAGTTACAAGCGAATCACTAAGACTTGAATTTTCAAAGTATGATCTTAATTCCCGCGCAATATCATAAGAAATTGTTTTATCTGCTATCATGTATCGGAATGTATTAGCCGATGTCAGTTTATTGCAAATGTGCTCCGGCACAATATATATCACGCTTTGATAATTATAAAAATCTTCACCTAAGTCTGCTGTGTGTGCAGAAATATCAGCAAGCTGTAAATCGCCTCCATCCGTTTTAATAGATTTGTGAGTTTCAAGATACGACGAAATTGAATCCTGGGGCGTTATGGAAAGCCACTGAGTTGTAAATTCATTATCCTGTAAAGAAATTTCATCATAACCTGCCATCTTTAATAGATGGTTATAATCAGACAAAGAAATCGCTGTGATGGGTGAGGCATTTTCCCTGCTATTCTCCAACTGATTATAAAAATCAGTTTTGTTTACAAAGTATGTCTTAAAAGAGCAATCATCACGAATAGAAATATTCTTTTCAATGAAATCGTCAAGAAAACTATAATCCGACACAGGTAACTCTTTTTCGGGCTGTATGCCGATATAGCTGGACTGCAGCCCCATATAGTCCGAAGAAATTTGTATATCAAAAGGAACTCTTTTTTCCAAAAAGCCTTGCGCCCATCCAACAAGGAGCGGTGTTACAAAAAATAATGCCATGGACAATGTAAGTGTAAGGCAAATCAAAGTCATTGTAAGCGTTTTCGATTTTAATTTAGATAACAGTTGTCCAAAAAAGAACAGATTTTCTTCTTTATACTTCTGACGTTCTTTGATAACCAACAAGTAATTACTAAACAAAACGAAAAATACACTCACTCCAAATACAACACACCAAAACAGAAATCCCATATAAACATTAAAAGCACCTTTATCCATCGGCATTGCAAGGTACACTTTGAAAACTGGCAATATGGAAAGAATAATCAGTTCCAACAGGTCAATACATTCAATCAAAAAAAGCTGCTTTACTGTATCCTTTATATGCGTAATCAACATCAGAACTGGTACAATAATGCTGATCGCAGACCATACTTTGATTACCAGTTCAAATTCTCCTTTAAAGTAATATGGCAATGTTCTAATATTATAAAAGGTTATCAGTAGATAAATCACAAAATTTACTGGAAAAAGTTTGTATATCCATTTATGTGGAGTCCCCAATATATCATTTTTTCGATCTGCATTCAGCATATCAATTATCTTTATTTTTCGTATCGTGCGAACCTGAGATAAACCAACTATCGCAAAACATATACAGAAAAATAAAATCGTCAAAATGATCGTATCTGGAAAAAGCATAAATGAAAACTCAAATGGTTTATGATACATTTGAAGCAGCATAGCTGTAATGAATTGAGAAAATACACCGCCCAATCCTATCCCCATAATAAGCGAAAAAATCCCCATTATTAATGATTCCACAAAAAAAAGCCTAGCTATCGTTGCTTGTTCCATTCCAATAATACTCTGAATTGCAAATTCTCTTTTTCGCCGTTGTATCATAAAATGGTTTACATACTGCATAAGGAACATCAGCAATATCGTAATCAACAGGATTGCATATTTTATTCCGTCACCTAATATATCTAAATTAAATTCTGCTCCTATATCTGGTTCATAATAATTGCTGGAAATGGAAAGGAAAGCATAAAACATAGATATACACGCCGTCAGAGTGACAATATATATCAAATAGTCTTTTGTAGATTTCTTTACATTTTCAAGTGCTAATTTAGCGTACATCATTCACGCCCCCTCCCAGCATAGTAAGGACATCCAGGATTTTTTCAAAGAAACCCCTACGCGAATCGCTGCCTCTGAGAATTTCCATGAATATCGCACCATCTCTTAAAAAGAGAATACGATTGGCATAGCTCGCCGAAAATGCATCGTGTGTTACCATCAGGATCGTGGCATCAAGACTTTCGTTAATACTCTGGATTGTGGAGAGCAGGGCTTGTGACGAGTGACTATCTAACGCGCCGGTCGGTTCATCCGCCAGGATCAATTTAGGCTGGTTTATAATAGCTCTGGCACAGGCACACCGCTGCTTCTGGCCGCCGGACACCTGATAGGGGTATTTGTCCAAAATATCCGTAATATTCAGCTTGCCTGCCATTTCCCGCACCCGCCCATCAATCTCGACTTCTGGAATCTTGTTGATCGTCAGTGCCAAGGCAATGTTTTCCGAGATTGTCAAAGTGTCCAGCAGGTTAAAATCCTGAAATATAAACCCAAGATTTTCCCGGCGAAACCGGGCAATCTGTTTTTCATTTATTTCCGTCACATCTGTTCCATCCAGATAGATATGTCCCGCACTGACAGTATCAATGGTGGAAATACAATTGAGCAGAGTAGTCTTGCCGGAACCGGATGCGCCCATGATTCCTACGAATTCGCCCTCCTGAACGGAAAAACTGATGTCCTGAATTGCTTTTGTAACATTTCCGCCGTTTCCGTAATATTTTTGGATATGATCCAGTTTCAAAATTTCTTTCATTGTTATCACCTCTGATCTCTATTGTAGGATAAGAACGATTTCGTTTGTATCAAGTTTTCTTACAAAGTTCTAACAAAAATGAAAGAAATGTAGAACATTTTTCAGTTCTGCACTTCATGAATCAGACAGTTGATGTGAAAAGAAAGTGAAATGGCTGTGCTATGTCCCGACGACTCTGCCGTAATTCCAATGCCCAACTTTTCGCAAAGCCGTTTGCACAGATACAAACCAATTCCTGTTGATTGCTGAATCAGACGACCATTCTGACCGGTAAATCCCTTTTCAAAAATACGGGGCAGATTGGATGCAGCAATCCCGATTCCGTTATCCTCCACTACAAGTATAACCTGATCTTGTCGTTTATGGGTGGAAATGCTAAGAACAGGCTGTTCAGTACGATACTTGACTGCATTGACAATCAGTTGGTTCAAAATAAAACGCACCCACTTTTCATCTGAATAAACTGTATCCTGTATTTCTTCCACTTCCAGACGCATACCACTTTGGAGCAGCAGATATTTATTATCTGCAATCGCCTGATGCACCACTTGGGACAGTGACATTTCACGAACAGAATAATCTTTTTCTGTATGCTCACTGCGGGCGTAATAAAGAGCCTGTTCGGTAAAGCGGTTGGTTTTTTCCAGTTCCAGCAGAAGTTCCTTTGTCCAGTCCGTCCGGTGGTTTTCACATAAGAGTTTCATAGCAGTAATGGGTGTTTTGATTTCATGAATCCATTGTTCAATGTATTCCTTATACTCCAGGCGTTCCCGTTCGACCACACCAATCTGCTCCAACATGGATCTTCCTGCCATTTTCAAAAGCTGATAGTAAACCTGATCCTCGGCCTGTTCCGGCAACTCCATCACTTCGGAAATAAGGTATCTTTCGGAAAGCTGCTCTGACATATCCAGAAGTTTTTTCATCTGTCGTTTCCGTTTCCAGTAAGTGAGTACAAGTCCTATCAGCACAATCAACGTCCAGGCAATCAGGATCAATACTACTGCGGAAACCGAATTGCCGCACACCAGCAGGAATACAGTGAGCGCAGCCATACAGACCAAATTCGTCAACAGGAATGGAAGCCTGTTTTTCCAATATAATCTACTGTTCATATCATGTACCCCTGTCGATGCTTTGTTTTAATAAAATCCGTCAGACCAATGCTCGCCAGCTTTTCCCGGATACGATTGATATTTACACTCAAAGCATTGTCATCCACATATAACTGATTGTCCCACAAATACTCAATCATATCTCCACGAGGACAAATTTTTCCTCCGTTCTTGAAAAGATAATAAAGTACTTTTAATTCATTTTTGGTAAGCTCTACGCTATGTCCATTATAGTCCAGACTGCTGGATTCAAGATGCAGCACTGCATCTCCATAGACGACTTGTTCTCGTCGCTGTGCAGGATAGGCTTTTTTCAGCAGGGATGCTATTTTCGCAAGCAGGATCGCTGTGTTATAAGGCTTTGTGATAAAAGCATCTCCACCCAACATGATACTATTTAATTCATCCATATCTGTATTACAACTCGTTACAAAAATAATCGGCACATCAGAAAAAGTACGAATTTTAGAGCATAAAATAAAACCATTCTCGCCGGGCAACTTAATGTCCAACAAAATCAAGTGTGGCTTTTCATCCTTAATCTGTTCTGTCACAGTAGAAAAACTCTTTACTCCAACAGTTGTATATCCATTTCCATTTAATATTGTTTGCAATTCTCCTTGTATCACAGAATCATCTTCAATTACCATAATTTTATATCGTTCCATGCTTTTTTGCTTATCCCTTCGAATACCATTAAACTTCACATACACTTCCATTTAACCTTACAGCATTCATACATTGTTCGATAGAATCCATTGACAAACTGGAATTTGTCGATTGGTTTTTAAAGTATTTTACTCTCTAACCGGTTTCTTATAAAGAAATACAATCGCCACTATCAGAATAATAGCCAACATCACCCACTGCACATAATTATCAAGAATTATAAAAAGTGGCGAATCATTCCAATCAGATATAAATATATGTATGTTTAAAAATATGTCCGTAAAGAAATGGATAAAGGCGGCTACAAGTATGTTATGTGTATATAAATACACAGATGCAAATGCAAATCCCCATACTCCTGTCATAATAAATCTGTATATAGCTTGTTCCAAAGAATCACATTCAACAGCATGTGCTATACCAAATATCACCATGCTTATGCCCGCATATAAAAGCCTTCTCTTAAACGTGGCATTTGCTCCTTGATAATACCCTTCGCAAACAAATGCTCTAAAGGTAAGTTCTTCCCATAATCCTGTCGCAAGTTGCATAAAAATAAGGCAGGACACAACTATAGGCATGGTTGTATTTAACCAACTCTTTGCCCCTATCACCACATATGTAATGACATCAAACACCACATAAATAAACATAGCAGAGCAAGCAGGAACAGCATCCTTAAAGCAGTTCATATTGACAATACTTCTCATACTGTCTTTCTTAAACAATTTTACAAATATAATAAGCTCGACAGCGAAAAATAGTATTCTTTGAACGCTTTTCATCATATATCCCCAAGCACCATCAAAGTTGTTATTTATCAGAGGTGATGTGTAGTAAAGCAATAATAAAAACAATACAGCCAGAATAATACCTATCAACTTTTTGCTTTTCATAATGGTCTCCAATCTTTTCATAATTACCGGATGAAAGCATCATAAGGTGCTTTATCATCAAATGGCTTTCTTTTACTAAATTGCGCTGATTCATCAATGTGTGCAAATATAACGTCAGAATATTTTCTGATACCACTATGCCCTGTACAGACATATTCCAGTTGAATGTGTTGGGAATTATCAATCAATGCCTTCAATTTCACCAGAGACTTTTTGTTCATGTCCGGATATTGGGTGAAAAAATCAAAAAAACTATATCCACCTTTTTCATTTATTGCAAGACAATCTCCGGTAAACAAAATCTTATCATCAACAATATAACAGGTATGCCCCAGAGTATGTCCGGGTGTAGGAATAGATTGTACCTTAATTCCTCCGATATCAAACTTTTCATTATTATCTATGGCATAATATCCTTCTTTAATTCTGACACAATTTTTAATTTTCACCCCCAATTTTGTCATACGATGGATGCTTCCAGTCAAGTAGGCGCTTTCCGCTTTCCCAAGATACACTTGTGCATTCGGGTATATATTTGTTCCGTTTGTGTCAATTCCGCCACAATGATCCACATCTGCATGAGTAATAAAAACATGTTTAATTTCTTCAGGATTAATACCTATTTGTTGAAAAGAATTTTCAACCCCCCGATAATTCAAATGTCCCGAATCAACAGCTATTGTCACGCCATTTTTGGTATAAAACCAAAGATTAACATCCCCTTGCCTGATACAGCTTATTCCGCATTCGTAATTTCCTGTTTCTGCCGGATTGCAATATTTTTTCCCCTTCATAATATGGCGCTTTATTTTATCATCAAAAAAATACATAAACTTCATAGCAATTTTCTCCTCCTTATAATTACAATAGCCACTATAACCGAAGAGAAAACTTTTTACTTTCAAAAATCTGCTGTTTTTCTGTTTATTTTAATACATCCGTAATAGAAACACCCGTTAATTTCTTACAAGTGTATGCAAGATGTGCCGAACTTGAGAAACCGCTTTCCTGCGCTGCCCAGGTAATTTTACCACCCATGCTTATCAATCTGTATGCATTTTCCATTCTGCGCATCAAAATATAACTTTTTAGCGCAATGCCGGCTTCTCCCTTGAATAAATGCGTCAACCTGCTTTCAGAAAGGAAAACTTTCTCCGCAATCTGCTTAACACTGTAACTTAACCATTCCCCAGAAATAACTTTGTCGATTATCAGTTTAATCCTTTCATCTCGTGCACTGTTTTTTCCTGTTGAAATACCCATAGTAAGAAACAAATTTTCAACAATGCGTATAATTTCATTCTCCGGCAAATTGTGAATATCTTCTGATATCTCTGCAATATCATCCGAAACATTGCAGTAGGAACCACCTTTTATATATTGCTCCCGAATCTGTTCCGCAATAATGCTTGTGGGATCAATCAGCAGAAAAAAAGCACAATTGTTTCCTGCTTCAACTGCATGCCTGACTCTTGAATCAAGCAGAATAATATTTCCACATATATTTTCTTTACCCACTGTAATTCTGCAGCTCTTTTTCCCTGCAAATAAATGCAGAAATGGATGTTTATGAATGTCCGTCTTATAATATGATGGTATAATAACAATATATGAACTTTGAAAAATAAGACTACTCATTTTTTCGTCCTCATACTCCCTACCCATCTGTCCAAACTCTCTATTGCGGTACACTAATTAAAGCTCTGCAATTTTTGTCTTGATACGTGGGCAAAACTCTATTATCGATTCGGCAGATACCTAACTGCGTATTCTAACTCAACATTTCTTTTAAACCTTGTTCCTCCACAATCTTGAAGCCCCCCGATATTAAACTTCGTTTAACTAGTTTCCTAACTATAATTCGTATAGTCCTCAAAATTAAAATTTTCCTAAATCTATAAATCTATTTTCTGTAAAGCTTCATATTGTCATTTAGGTCAAAGGCAGACATCTCTACCATTTCACCCAGATATTTATCGTAAATGGCAATATTGAAGCCATCACAATTCATGGAAAAATCCGTTCCGTTTACCAAGATTGCCGCACTGCCATCCGTTTTACTTCCTTCTGACTGCAGCACGACATCCAAAGTCTTTTGCTGATTGTCAGACATCGTCAGTTTCATCGTCACACTTCCATCTGCTTTTTCAACTGTCCCATTTGCCTTTGCCGCTTCATTTGTTCCCACTGCTTCATCTGTCTCAAACATTTCATCAGAATCGGTACTCTCTAATATTGTTTTTCCGTCTTCAATTACCGCACAATATGCAACATCCCCTGCTGGATCAAATGTTGTTCCAAGGGTCTGATTGAAAAATGATATCTCTTCTTTTGTCAGTTCCTGATCTGTTTCATTTTTGTAGGTAATAAACACATCATAGCCTTCTCTTGCCAGTAACGGCAGATATTCCTCATATGAATCGGCACTGATGATTTCACACTTGCTCTTCTGTCTGTTAAACAGTGATATTGAATCATACCATGAAGCATATGCCGGATCCTGTCTTTTATCTTCAAAAGAAAACTGATCACACAAATACTCTCCCATCATCACAGAAACCTTTTCTGCCTGAATGATATTGATATGTGCCTGTCCGTCCAGCCTGGTATTCATATTGAAAAAACGGACTCCCTGTTGCTCTGCCAACTCTTCCACGGAATTGTAAAGCTTCTGACGTTCTGCATTGCCGTTGGGCGTTTTGGTCAATACAAGCTCTACCTGTTCATCATGGCAAAGTTCAATGATCTTTAAGAGCCATTCCTTCGCTCTGTCCGGAAGTGGTTCCTTTTTAGTCTGCTCTACAACCTCTTGTCTGGCACCTTCTTCATAATCACCCGCAAAAATAAACGGGGAATACCCCTTGTTTGGATCCTTTTCATGATAAAAGGACATGGCAACCTTATTTTCATACAGATCAGTCCAGGTATTGTGATATTTTGCGATCGGAAAATAAAAGGAGTATCTGAGATCTTTTGGTACTCCATTCCTTATAGCGCAGAGCTTGTTAAAGCTCATCGGAAGATCATCTAAATTGATGTGCATAACACCTTCCTGTTCATAATCATCCCCATATACGGTAAACACGTCCAAAACGATCACCTTGGGATGCTGTCTTTTTATAGCCTCCTTGATGTAGTAATAGGATACCCACAAAGGCTGCTCGTTGGCACAGAAATCATAGGAGGTTATTCCAAAACGGTCAAACAAAACCGCCGGAGCCATGTCTGCATACATCTGGCTTGATCCGACAAAAACAACGTCCAGAGTGTCCGGTTCTTCGGCATAAAAACCATCTACCTTGACCGAGACATCATATTCGCCTTCCGCCCATTTATCACGCAGATTTTCCTGTATCACAACAAACAGAATGGCAAAAATCAGAAAAAAACATATGCACTTGGTTATAAAACGAAATGTTTTCATCAAAATCCCCCATATATAAACTGAGCAGAATCATAAACCGGACCGTAAATTCCGGTGATCAGGATCATAAAAATCAGACCAAGCAGTACGATCCAACGGAAAAACAAAGGCTGCTTTAAAAAAGCCTTTGTGATGGAAATGGATTTTTCATGCAAAGTGGCAACCACCGCCATCAAAACAAAGGAAACGGCCAATAACAGCCATTCCTCTTCCTTTAGTCCCAGTGTATAAAGCTCACCGGAAACAAAAATCCATGGATTCCACCTGGTAAACATATGAACGACAATATAAACTGCCTTGGAAACCGATTCGGCACGGAAAAAGACCCATGCGATCATGACAAGGAAAAAGGTAAAAATACGGCTCAGCAGTCTGTGTGAAAAGCTGTTTTTCTCCATTTTGAAAAGCCTCATCAGAAACTGTCTGACCGGAATGAGGATCTCTCCTGCCACCTGATACAATCCATGTAACAGTCCCCATACTATATAATGCAGTCCCATTCCATGCCAGATTCCACTGACAAAAAATGTGATTATAATATTGATATATTTGAAAAGCTTTCCTTTGCGGTTTCCACCCAGTGGAATATAAATATGGTCTCTTAAAAACGAGCTCAGTGAAATATGCCATCTTCTCCAGAAATCCCGGATGCTGACCGCAAAATAAGGATGGTCAAAGTTGGGCTTTAGTTGAATACCAAACATCCTGGCACTGCCAAGTGCAATATTGACGCATCCGGCAAAATCCGTATACAGCTGGATACTGTAAAGAACTCCACCCAGGATCAGATAAAAGCCTTCATATGAGGTATACTGATCAAAGATCTGGTTTACAACCAGATTGCATCTGTCCGCAATTACCATTTTCTGGAAATATCCCCACAACAACAGATAAAATCCGCTTAAAAAGGTCTCTTCACAAAAACGATGACCCGAAAACAGTTCATCCTTTAGATCTCCGTAACGAGGAATCGGTCCCTGTAAAATCTGCGGAAAAAACAGCATAAACAACAGGTATCGGAAGAAATTTTTCTCAGGAAGTACCCGTCCCTTGTAAACATCCACCATATAGGCAATGGTCTGAAGCGTATAAAAAGAAATACCAACCGGTACAAGCACCGACAAACGTGCAAAACGTTCGTCCGCAAATATATAAAGTCCTGAGGTAAAAAGCTTTAAGGCAAACAAAATCAGGACATTTCCTGCAATCGTAATAGAAAGCATGGCACGTTTTTTGCAAAACCATCTGCCAAAGGCATAGGTCGTAACTGCCGTAATGAGGAAAAAGAACCATATTTTCAGGGAAAAAAGACTATAAAAAAGGATACTGAAAACAAGCAGTGAAATCCACTGCCTGTTTTGGGGTATCCGATAATAGATCAATAATAAAATTAATAAGAATAATAAATAGGTTACGGAAATAAAATCCATAGCAATTACATTTCCTCAAATGTTTTTCTGATTTCCTTAATGAAATTCTCACTGTTTAATACAGTAACATCGGTTAAGGATGTGATCAGTGCAAGATCCTTGGTCATACGCCCTGATTCGATGGTTTTTAAGGTCGCTTTTTCCAGTTTATCCGCAAAATCACAAAGCTCTTTTATGCCATCCAGTTCTCCACGTTTACGCAACGCTCCTGTCCATGCAAAAATAGTTGCAACAGAGTTGGTGGAGGTTTCTTCACCCTTTAAGTGCTTGTA